>JBBROS010000004.1:0-125260 GCA_038229135.1 Acetobacterales bacterium | reverse complement strand
GGGACCCGCCTCCGCGTCGGTACCGCGCTGCTGGAGGTCACGGGCCTCCGCAACCCCTGCGCCCAGCTCGACCGCTTCCGCCCCGGCCTCATGGCCGCGACCCTGGACCGGGATACGGAAGGCCGGCTCGTGCGGAAGGCCGGCGTGATGGCGATCGTGCTCGAGGGTGGCCAAATCCGCCCCGGCGACCCCATCGTCGTGGACGCACCGCCAGAGCACCATCCTCTCGAGCCCGTGTGAAACTGCGCTCCCCCGCCAGCGCTTAGCCCTGCACGGACTCGATGGAGCATACGCATGAGCGACAACCCGCTTGAGACGACCCCCGAACGCACGGCCGCGATCGAGGCTCGGGCAAAGGCCTTGTTCGAGGCCGCCGGCCACACCGGCGACATGGCCGACTACCGCGAGCGCGCCGACGAACTCGTCCGCATGGAGATGGCCGGTGCAATCGCCCAGCTGCCGATCGAAAGCCCCGACAGGGTGGATGAAGCCGCCATCCAGGAGAACCTCGGCGAGTTCCCCGGCAGCTCCGTCGCGGACCAGGGCGAGTGGCGCGAAACGCCGATGACACGGGACCAGCTCCGCCACCGCGACGAACAAGGCGGCGTTGAGGAGCAGCCGCGCCGGGCGGAGGAGCGCTAAGCGCAAGTTTCACCGCCGCCTCCCCGGCGCCACAATTGAACAAGGCCTCCCAACACACACATAAGCATGTGGTTTGTTAGGGGAGCCTTGGTTGCAAGACGTTTCGCAGGCCCCGGCCCTCGTCTGGTTTCGGCAGGACTTGCGTCTCGCCGACCATGCCGCACTGCATGCGGCCGCGGCGAGCGGTCGCCCTCTGATCCTGGTTCAGGTGCTGGACGACGAGGCTCCCGGCACCTGGGCCCTGGGTGGCGCCAGCCGCTGGTGGCTGCACCACAGCCTGGTATCCCTCCAGCGCGATCTGGCGACACGAGGTGCCAGCCTGCTCCTCCGGCGAGGCCGCGCGATCGAAGTCCTGCCCGCCCTCATGGAAGAGGCTGGCGCCACCACCGTGTTCGCCGGCCGCATGCACGAGCCGTGGGCGCGCACGGTGGAGGCGGAGCTCGACCGGGCCCGCCCCGGCGCCTTCCGCTGGCACCGAACGAGCACGCTCTTTGACCTCGAGCCCATCCGCACCAAGACGGGCGGTATCTACGGCGTCTACACCCCCTTCGCCCGCGGGCTCCGCGCCCGCGGACATCCAGCCCCGCTGCTGCCCGCACCGGATCGCTTTCCCCCGGGCCCGAACCTCCCCTCGGACCGGCTCGAAGATTGGGGGCTGCTGCCCACGAAGCCGGACTGGTCCGCCGGGTTCCGCACCACATGGGTGCCGGGCGAGGCCGCCGCGCATGAGCGCCTGGCCGCCTTCGTCGCCCGCGCCGTCCATGGCTACGATATCGGCCGAAACCTCCCCGGCCAACCCGGCACCTCCATGCTGTCCGCACCGCTTCACTGGGGCGAGCTTTCGCCGGGCCAGGTGTGGCATGCCGCCGTGGGTGCGGCCGGGGATGGCGGCAAGGGCCTCGAGACCTACCTCTCCGAGCTCCTCTGGCGCGAGTTCGCGGCCTACCTGCTATGGCACAACCCGCACCTGCCCGAGCAGCCGCTCCGCCCCCGCTTCGCCGCACTCCCTACGCGGCGCGCCAAGCCCGAGCTGGACGCCTGGCAGCACGGCCGCACCGGCGTGCCCATCGTGGATGCCGGCATGCGCCAGCTTTGGCAGCTCGGCTGGATGCACAACCGCGTCCGGATGATCGCCGCCTCGTTCCTGGTCAAGCACCTGCTGCACCCCTGGCAGGAGGGTGAGGCCTGGTTCTGGGACACGCTGGTGGACGCGGACCTGGCCAGCAATGCCGCCTCCTGGCAATGGATCGCCGGCTGCGGCATCGACAGCCAGCCCTTCTTCCGCGTGTTCAACCCGGTGAGCCAAGGCGAAAAGTTCGACACGGACGGCGCCTATGTTCGCCGCTTCGTCCCCGAGCTCGCCCGCCTGCCCGACAGGTGGCTGCACGCCCCCTGGTCGGCGCCCGCTGAGGTGCTCACCGCCGCCGGCGTGCGGATCGGCGCCACCTACCCGGCCCCCATCGTGGACCTCGCCCTGGGCCGCACCCGCGCGCTCGAGGCCTACCGCCGCACGGTGCGCGAGCCCGGTGAAGTGGAGGAGGCGGCGTGAAGCTCGACGATGCCCTCCCGGCCGCCGCCGCCGCGCTGGCCCTCCCGGCCCTTCCGCGAGACCGCCCGCTCCGTATCGTGGGCGACGTGCACGGGGATCTCCGCGCCTTCCGCGCTGCCGCCAGCACGGACAGCTTCGTGGTCCAACTCGGCGACCTCAGCGACCACGGCCCGGACAGCGCCGGCACCATCCGCCTCATGCTCGAGCTGATGGAGGCCGGGCGAGGCCTGTTCGTGCTCGGCAATCACGACCGCAAGCTCGGCCGCGCCCTCAGCGGCCTCGGCGTGCGGATGGACCCGGCGCTGGCTGCCACCATTGCCCAGATGGACGACCCCCTCCGCGCCGAAGCTCTCGCTGCCATCGAACGCGCCCCCGCCTGGCTCACCCAAGGCAACCGCGCCTTCGTCCACGGCGGCTTCCACCCCGGCATGCTCGACGAACGCCCAACCCCCGCCCTCGGCCGCGTCAGCCCCATGATGTCCCGCGCCCTGTTCGGCGAAACCACCGGCCGCATGCAACCCGACGGCTACCCCGAACGCGTCCTCCGCTGGGTGGACCGCATCCCCAACGGCCTCACCGTCTACTGCGGCCACGACCAACGCAGCACCGATGGCCGCCCCTACGTCCGCCAAGGTGCGGCCGGCGGCACCGCCATCTTCCTCGACACCGGCGCCGGCAAGGGCGGCCACCTGAGCTGGATCGACCTGCCTGCGCTGGCCCCGAGCGCTCCGGCACACTGACGCCCCGCTCGGAAGCGAGCCCTGACGCCCAGCAGTCAGGCCGCTGGCACGCTGTGACCGACGCAGCCGAGCGTCATCGAAACCGCGACAGATACCTCGCCAAGGGCGCGATATCAGCCGCCTTCACTTCCTGCGACACCGCATTCATTGCGGGGTCATAGCCGGGGCGGGCGTTGCTCTTGTACTCCGTCAACGCCTTGACCAGATACTCCTCGCGCTGCCCGGCAAGTCGCGGCATCTGGTCGCGCCCGGCGTAATCCGCGCCATGGCACGAATTGCACCGATATTGCTGGGAGAGCGCCATGCCCTGCTCCTGCTCGGCCGCCGTGAGGGCGGGGCCCGGCAGCGGTGGAGGCAGCTTTGCGATGGCGTCGGCCAATGTCCGAAGATCGTCGTCGGTCAGCCCTTCAGCCATCGTGTTCATGGGCGCGACGACCCGCTGCTTCTCGCGAAACAGATAAAGCTGGATGAGTGTGAAATCGACCGGCATAGCTCCCAGAGAAGGCACGCCCGGTAAGGCGGACGCCCCCTGCGCCCCGTGGCAGGCGAGGCAGACCGGGAGCCGCTGCTCCGCTGTTTGCACGGCTGGAGGCTGCGAAGGCACAGGCTGGGCCGCAACCGCCTGAAACGAGAGGCACCCTGGCGCTGCGAGCAGCGCCAGGGTGACAAGGACTGCCCGCACGCTACTTCGCGTAGCTGACGCGCCAGATCGCGCCGTTCCAGTCGTCGGAAACCAGCATGGACCCGTCCGGCATCTGCTGCACGTCCACCGGGCGGCCATTATACTTGTTCTCCTCGAGGAACCCCGTCATGAAGACTTCCGTCGAAGCGAACGACCCGTCATCCTTAAGCTTAACAACCACAATGTCGCCGCCGATCTTCACGGTCCGGTTCCACGAGCCGTGCCGGGCCATGAAGATCGCGTTCTTGTAGGCGGCCGGGAACTGGCCGCCCGTGTAGAAGCGCATGCCGAGCACCGCCGCGTGCGCGCCCATCAGCGCCGTGGGCGGCGTGAACTCGCTGCAGGAACGGCCCCAGCCATACTCCGGGTCCGTGAAGTTGCCCTGGTGGCAGTAAGGGAACCCGAAATGCGGTGCCGTGGTCGACCCGGCTGCTACACGATGCAGCGTGTCCTCCGGAATGTCCTCCGACACCCAGTCCCGCCCGTTGTTCGTAAAATAGAAATCCTTCGTCACCGGGCTCCAATCGAACCCGACCGAGTTGCGCACGCCCCGAGCGACGACTTCGGCGTTCTTGCCATCGAGGTCGATCCGCCTGATTTGCGCATGCGTCTCTGGAGGCAGGTTGATGTTCCCGGGCGCGCCGATCTGCATATACAGCTTGTTGTCCGGCCCGATCGCGATGAACTTCCAACCATGCGCCTCGTCCTTGGGCAGGTCGTCATAGACCAGGACAGGCTTGGGCGGTGTGTCGAGGTTCGCCTCGATGTTGTCGTAGCGCCAGATCTTGGACACCTCGGCCACGTACAGGTTGCCATCCTTGAATGCGATGCCATTCGGCCGATGCAGCCCCGTCGCGATAACCTTCACCACTGAGGCGCCGTTCACCTGGCTGACCGCGTAAACCTTGTCGACCAGGCGCGAGCCCACGAACACCGTGCCCTTCGGGCCGATAGCCATCGAGCGGGCATTCGGCATGCCCGAGGCGAACACCTCGACCTTGAAACCCTCCGGCACCTTCATTTTCGCTAGCGGCAGCCGCGCGGCCGGGGTCGGCAACGGCGGGGGCGTCACGGGCGCCAGCTTCACCGCATCCGGGTTCTCCGGACGGCCAAACAGGGCCGAACCCCGATCGACCGGTGCCACCGTCTGCGCCAGGACCGGTCCAGCAAGCAACGTGGTTGCGAGCAGCAGGCCGGCAATTGAACGTCCCATGGGCGATCCCTCCGTTTTCTTCTTGACCAAATCCTGCTTGGGCTGGAGGCGGTTGTCCAGGGCTTTCCCGCTCGCCAAGCCCTACAGACGCCGTCACCGCGGCAGCGTCGTCGGCAGCCCCAACAGCTCGTTCACGCCCACGGACAGCTTGAGCCCGACCACGAGCGCGTCCTTCGGTGCGAACGGCGCGCTGGTCCGGCTGATGCTGTCCGGGTTGACCAGATATTGCAGGCTGCCGGCCAGGAAGATGCCCTCGACCAGCCGCGCATTGTAGTTCAGCTCGAAGATGAACTGGTTGCGGCTCTCGAGCGTCGGGCTGCGCGCCTTGCGCAGCAAGTCGTTCAGGAACCCGTTCTCCTTGTTGCTGATACGCAGGTAGGTGGCCTCGAAGCCGATCGAGTCGGCAGGCCGGCTCGCGAAAGGCCCGGTCCAGATGCCACCCGCGACGCCCTGGAACGAGAACAACTGCCGTCCATCGAACGGCAGCCCGGCGGTTGCGAACACGGCCACGCCCCGCGTGCCCAACGGCTCCGGCTTCCAGACCACCTGGTCCGCCAGCGCATACACGCCCGCGCGGCCCCCGCCATGCGGCAGCGGCCTGCCGCCGAACGTCCCGCGTGAGCGCCCGGCCGTGTTCAGATACGGATCGTTATAAGGGGCCGTGTTGTACCAGCCACCGAGCTTGAAATGGCGCGGATACGGGTCGTTCGCATACTCGGTGCCGTATCCGACCTCGAACGGCAGCACATAGCCGGTGCTCCGGTTGAGGCCCCACTCGAACCCGCTGTTGGTGTTGCGGACCGAGTTCGTCTCGAACGCCCCGGCCTTCACGTAGATCGCACGCGTGGGATTGTAGCGTACATGGCCGCCCCAGTTCACGTAGGGGAACCCCGGAAACCCGCCAACCGCCTGCGTCAGCTCGAACGGGCAGTCCGCCACGCCCTGGAAGCGGCACCCATAGGTGGACCGCGCGAACTCCCCCGTCGCGTTCGCCCGCCCGACGACGACCGTCACCCGGTCGTCGAACAAGCGCTGTTCCCAGGTCAGCTCGGAAAGCTCGAACTGCTTCTTTGGATAGTAGAACGACTGCACCTTCGTCCGCGCCCCGATGTGGTCGGTCGCCAGCTCATGCCCGTAAAACTGCGCGAACGAAACGTGGACCCGCGCGCCTGGAATGCCCGCAATCCGCTGCATGTCGAAATCGGCCCCGAAGATCACCACACCCGACGTGTCGGTGCCCTGCGTGATGCCCCCGACCGGATTGGCCGCAAAGCTCTGCACGTAGCGCAACCGCGGCAACACCCCCGCCGCCAGCAACTCCTGCCCGACCCGCACCACCGGCCCGAGCGCGGTGCCGACCAACGGGGATTTGGGCAACCCGGCCTTGGGCGGCGTGGGGTCGAACACCGCCTCCGTCTGGGCCTGCGCCATTGTGGGTAGCGCAACCACCAACGCGGCCGCGATGCATACGCCGATTTTCAGCGCCATTCTGTTTCCCCCCTCGTGAGGCCCGCGTCCTCTCGGCGCCCAGGAGAGTCTGAATAGGCCAACACGGCAACCTGCATTATCGTGCTGGTGCCGATCGCACGCCGGACTGTTCTGACCTGCATCAATACAGCGGCGAGGCCGCGTTACACACTCGGATCAGGCGAGTAATCAGCGCATCAATCCGTGCGGCAAAGGTTTCGAGTGTTCCCGTGCGCCGCCGTTCGAGGCCGCCCGCAGTGCGGGTCGGACTGCGGCGTGAAGAATGCGGCACTGCGCTCGCCTGCCGCCACGCCAGCGACGATTTTCGCTCTGGCTTGCCCGGCGCCGACGATCACGGCTTCTTCCAACCCGGCATGCTCGACGAACGCCCAACCCATGCGCTCGGCCGCATCAGCCCCATGATGTCCAGCGCCCTGTACGGCGAAACCACCGGCCGCATGCAGCCGACGGCTACCCCGAACGCGTCCTCCGCTGGGTGGACCGCATCCCCAACGGCCTCACCGTCTATTGCGGCCACGACCAGCGCAGCACCGATGGCCGCCCCTACATCCGCCAAGGGGCGGCCGGCGGCACCGCCATCTTCCTCGACACCGGCGCCGGCAAGGGTGGCTACCTCAGCTGGATCGACCTGCCGGCGCTGGGGTGAGGGCGTTTAGCTAGATGGCGATGCTGAAACCAGCAATACCCTAGAGACTACTACCCCCACCTGAGATGTTGAAGAACAGGCCCGTGCCTCCGCCAAATCTATAGCTGAAACCAAGACCCGTCGGCACGCCTCCTGTTCCGGTACTTGGCTGATAGTTGCTGAAACCGGCAGTATTTGGCTGATACCAGCCCCCGATTTGGTCCGGTCCACCGTATGTGAACCGACCCTGCGCATCTGAGTTAATCGCGGAATACTTCGATGCCAACCACGCTTCGGTTTTGAACGCCTGCCCCCCAGCGAATATGAATTGGCTAGCCGAAGCGTCGTTGCTGAGTTTTATCTGAAATGGTCCGTATTGATCCGAGTAAATTGTTTTCAGGCACGCGCCATTCGAGTCGTAATTTTGTTCCGCTTTTGTATACCACAGGGCCTGGCCGTTCGCAGAGACGACGCCGTGAGTTCCGGTCGGAGCATATGCGATTGTCCTGTAGCTGCCATTTGCAAACACCTCCTTTGTGTGATCGACTTGTCCTTCACCGACATCGTTGCCGCTACCGTCTTTCGAATAGTGCCAGACTATATCCAGTTTATTCCAGGTGTTCGTGCGAGAACCGTTCCAGACCTCGCCAAATCGGACACCGTCTGCAAACGAGGTAATTCGCTCGAAATCGCCGTTGGGATAAACGATGTCTTCATAGGACAAGTACTCTGAGCCTGTAGACGAGTGGAAGGTATCTTTAGCGCGTTTGACAGCATGGACGTATAGGTTCCACCTCGATCTACGTGTATCTCGTCGTTCGCGCCTACTATCTCGGCCGCGGCTCCACTTTCGACTGTAATCTTATTATTACTGCCGTTCACTATGTCGCCGGTCCGACTCTTTAGATCCAAGGTCGATCCGCCGCCGCCAGTCACGGCAAGCCCGATCTGGTCGTGCTCCCATGGAGATTGAGCGAGGTTCCGGGAAGAGTGTTTATCGTGCTGTGATCGCCATAAATGTCAATGTTGTGTCCTGACAATACGCCCAAACATGAGCTGCCACCATTGGTCGCGAGGTCCACCCGGTCGTCGCTGCCGCTTAGGTTGAACGAGGTGTTGCCCTGCGCACTGATGGACGAACCGTTTGCGTAGACCATCTCGTCCTTGCTTCCGGAGTCGAAGGTCACCTGCGCACTCCCGCCCGTGACGGCAAGGTTGATCGTGTCCCGGCTACCGAACAACTCGAACGACGTGCCCGCGAGTGTCGCAATCTGGTCGTCGTTCCCAGTCACCACGGACCCGATGCCCGCCAGCAAGCCCAAAGAGGTGTTGCTGCCAAGGTTCACCCGATCGTAGCTGCCGCTCAGGTTGAACGAGGCACCCGCGACCGTGTCGATGTTCTCTCCCGACGCATTGAGCTGCACGTTCAGCCCAGCGATGCCGATGTGCCCGCCGGACCCGTAGACGTAGGCCGAACTGTTGGCCTCGAGGTTCACGTTGTCCCCTGCAAGGTCGTTGTTCACGATGAAGCCCGTTCCGCGAAGGTCCGCCCACACGTTCGCGGCGAGATTCAACGTGTCGGAGCTGCCGACAAGGTTAAAAGCGGCACCGTCGGCCGTATTGATCGTCTGTCGTTCGCATTTACGGCCACGTTGGTCCCGACGATCCCAATGGCGCCGCCCGTCCCGCCCACGGTACCATTCGTACCGCTGTAGAAGTTGACGTTGTCCGTCGCGACATCGTGGGTCACGTTGTATCCAGTGCCCGACCACAGCCCAACATAGTTGTTGTCCGTCAGGTTGATCGTGTCGTTCCCACCTCCCAGGTCGAAGGCGGCACCAGAGACCATATTGATGATTTCGCCAGTCGTGTTCAGGGCAATCCCCGTCCCGAGGATGCCGATGTTCCCGTTGGTGCCCCAGTTGGAGGCTGTCGCACCGGTGATGAGGTTTACCGTGCTCCCCTCGTTGTTGTTCCAGACCTGGTTACCAAGGCCGGACAGGCCGACCAGCCCGTAGCTGCCGATGCCGACCACGTTGTTGTCACCCACCACGGCAACGCTGTCATGGGCACTCAGTGCCACCGTGTTTGCGGCCCCGTAAGCAGTCAGCGTGCTGTCGTTCCCGAGCCCGATCCGGTTGCTGTCGCCCGTCAGCGTGAACGATGTGCTCGCCGCCGTGTTGACCGTCGCGTTTGCGCTGACGACCTCATAGCCGCTTCCATTCAGCAGCCCGAGCGTGGCCCCAGCCCCCACGTGCACGCTTGCCGCGCCCCCGGCCAAGTTGGCTTGCGTGTCGTAGTCCAGCGACACGCCAGCCTGCCGCTTGGTGAACGTAGTCCCGCTCGCCATGTCACCATGGGCATACACCGTGTCGTAATGCCCGTTAGTGCCAGTAAGCCATACGAGGCTGTTCGCCGCCGTGTTGACCGTGTTCCACCCACCCGAAACCCCTGCCACGTTGCCCAACGCCACGTCGATCAGCATGTTCGACCCCGTCGCGTTGAACGAGGTGTTGGCCGTGGTCGCGATGTGGTTTCCAGAAGCGCCGTTCGACGCGATCCAGTAACCAGCGCCCCCGAGCAAACCTACATAGTCCTTCAACCCGTCTAGCGTGACGGCGATGGTCCCCGCGCCCGTATTCTTGACGTTGAACCAGCCCCCATCGCCATCCACGTGCAGCGCATCGTTCGTGCCAGTGACAGTGCCGAACGCGCGTGCACCGACATACGTTGAGACGTAGTCGCCCTGTATCTGGACGTTGGCATCATCTCCCAGGCGGACTGTCGTCTTGAAGCCATTGATCGTTGCGCCGACCCCGGCTGCAGCGGATGCAAGGGTGAGTTCGGCTCCCAAGTTTAAAACCGCAAAGCCTTCGCTCGGCCCGCTGGCTCCAGAGAACGCGACGTTCGCCCAAGCCGTTTCGTGGGCCGTGCCATCCAGCAACGCCACCGACTCCGCCTCGAGTTTGCCGTCGCCCAACCCATAGGATTTGTCGACGACGGTCTCGAAGCCGTCTGCCCCGTGTGCCGTGTAAATTGCCTCCTTGACCCTGTTGTCACCGCTGTACTCTGTTTGAGCCTCGTCGCGCCCGGATGCGGTGATGATGCGAGCCGTCCCATCGGTCGCGACGTCGAATTCGCGGTCAGGCCCGGCATCCGCCCGAGTACGGCTCACGGCGTCAAGACGAATCTGGCGTCTTTCATCGAGGGCTGCGGACGTCGTGGGGTCGGCCACCAAGACAGTCGGTGACCCAGCCGAGTCGCCCATCAATGTCTGCTGCGCTGGGACAAGCTTTTCCCACACGGAGGTGCCGTCGCCGTTCCTCCCCTGATAGACCCAACCGTCAATGACCCGTGTGCTGCCCACGAACGAGCCACCAGTCGCTCCATCAAGTGCACGGCCTACAATAGCTGCCTGAAGAGATGGAGGCACATCGGAGCCAGCCAGGTTCCGCAAGCCGGAAAGTGTGTTGTAGATTTGGCGGCTGGCGTTGAGGTCAGCCTCGTAGCTCGGTGGGATCGATCCGGAGGGAAACAGCCCAGTCCCGAGCGATTTGACAGACGCTTCGGCGTTCACCGAGATGAATTTCTCCAGCTCCGCAGTGTGGCTCTGAATGTAGGCTCCAACCGTCGTTGCCGCACCTGTCGCAGGGTCGCGATAAGCGCTGTTCCAGTAATAGAAAGAGCCACCCCAGCCTCCGATGGTCATGCCGAACTCTCGTGTCGCGACACTGATGTCCGTATCGATTAATTTGTCGGCGTTGGGTATGGCGCCGTTCAACTGGATGTCAGCGAGAACCCGCGCGCCGATCCTGTCCGAGATTGATTGAAGAAGCGTATCTGTGGGCGTGACCCCGTCACGGGCCAAGCCGCTTGCGGTCGCGGTTCGTATGAAGACGTTGGCACGGCTAGACTGATTGTTCTCATTGATGTCGGGATCATTACGAAACCAATATGCGGTCTTGTCGTCGACAGAGCCTACACGGCTCGGGTCCTTCAGCATCTCACTGATAGCTCGATAAGCTTGCCCGTAGTTGCCGGTGAAGTTGTTGGTTATCACAGCCAATCTTGTAATTTCTTCGGTCTAAAGTGATAACGCCATGTTCATCCCTTTCTACTCCGTTGCCCAGGTCTGCAGGAGAACCGATCCGACTTCATGGGCTTGAAGCCCTTGGTCAATTCTGTCCTTAGGCAATACGATTTGGTAGGTGACTGACAAGTTGCGACTTGAGCCTGACCCGGCGCAGAGTGCCTGAACTACAAATGGCCCACTTTTGGAGCACAAAAGAAGCATCGTGATACCGATGTCGGATCGGACACGTTGGATACCAAAAAACAAATCGAAATTACTAGCCGATCCAAACTTTGGCTCAATTGCTAACATGCCATTCTGCTCGGAGAACTTATAGTTGTTCGCGCCACCAGAAAGGTAATTGGCCAACTGTTCACTAGGCTGCCGGCCCGCATCGGGGTCACTCCAGGGTGTCACTCGCGTAAACCAGACTATGTACTCGTTTGGCCCGGGTGGCGGTTGGCCCGGCTCACTTGGGCGGACCAGCACAAGACTTGCCGCATCCCCGCCCTTTACTGGTCGCCCGTCGGGCATCCAAAAAGCAAAGCTGAAATTTGCCCACTTGTTCACTTGGTTGAGCCGATCCTGAGGCGGCCTAAAATTAAGATATGCATACGGAACCCGATAGGTGCGCTGCCCTGTGTCGATCACCACCATAGGTGACGGCGATGGTATTCCGGTCTGAGCGCTCACCGGACTGCTCACCACGCCAACCCATGCGCTGGCCGCCACAACTGGCCAGGTAAGCCACCTTGCCCTACCCCTCCACCGTCGCTTCGTCACCCACGCCCCCCGGGCTTATGCCCTGACCTACTCTGGATTAAGAGTAAATCAGCGCAGGCGATCAAGTGCGAAAGCAACATTAGATATGTTTCATACGTGCAGCGCAGCAATGTTCATCGAAGACTTACACCCCCTCCCCCGCATCCATCGCCGCCAGGAACCCCGCCGCCCGCTCCCGAATAGCCGCGACCCGCGCCGGGTCCATCTTCTCCAGGCTTCGCACCGGCATGCTCATCCGCGGGTTGGGCGCGAACTTGTCGCGGTGCCGGGCGATGAAGTCCCAATACAGCGCGTTGAACGGGCACCCACGCTCCCCCGTGGCGGACTTCACGTCGTAATGGCAGCCGCGGCAGTAATCGCTCATCCGGTTGATGTAGGCGCCCGAGCTCGCATAGGGCTTGCTGCCCATGATCCCGCCATCCGCGTGCAGCGCCATGCCGCGCACGTTGGGCATCTCGACCCATTCATACGCGTCGGCGAAGACGATGAGGTACCACTCGTCCACCTCGTCCGGGTGCAGCCCGGCGATCAGCGCAAAATTGCCCGTCACCATCAGCCGCTGGATGTGGTGCGCGTAGGCGTGGCGCTTCGTGTCCGTGATGGCATGGTGCAGGCAGTTCATGCGGGTCTTGCCCGTCCAGTAGAACGCGGGCAGCGGCCGGGTCGCGTTCAGGCCGTTGAGGCTCCGATACTCCGGCACCTTCAGCCAATACACGCCCCGCACATACTCCCGCCAACCGATGATCTGCCGGACGAACCCCTCCACCGCATTCAGCGGCGCCCGGCCTGCGCGCCATGCCGCCTCGGCCACCTGGCAGGCGTGCCGTGGGTCCAGCAGGCCGGTATTGAGCGAAGTGCTGATCAGCGCGTGATACATCGTGCTCTCGCCGGCCTTCATCGTGTCCTGCCAGTCCCCGAACAGCGGCAGGCGGTTCAGCACGAAGTCCTGCAGCGCCCGCTCGGCGTCCATCGGCGTCACGGGCAGCGCGAACCCGTCCACATCGCCGAAATGGTCGGGGAAACGGCGCGCGACCACCTCCATCACCTCCTGCGTGATCCGGTCCGGCGGGAAGCCGGGCACGGCGGGCGGGCGCATGGTCTTCGGCAGCGGCTTGCGGTTCTCGGCGTCGTAGTTCCATTGCCCCCCCGCCGGTTCCCCCTCATCCATCAGCAGCCCGGTCCGTGCCCGCATCTCGCGGTAGAAGAACTCCATACGGAGCCCCTTGCGCCCCGCGGCCCACGCACGGAACTCCTGGCGGCGATACAGGAATCGCAGATCGTCGCGGACCTCCACCTCCACGCCGCACGCGGCCTGCCAGCCCAGCATGTCCTGCTCGAGCCGATACTCGCCGCACTCGGTCGCCACCACGCGGCAGGGCTGGTGCCGCGCCACGGCCCGCGCGAGCTCGCCCCGGAGGGACTGCGTGTTGGCCGGGTCGTCGAGGGTGGTGTACTCGACCCGCACCCCCTCCGCCCGCAGCGCCTCCGCGAAGTGCCGCATGGCGCTCAGCACCAGCACGATCTTCTTCGGGTGGTGCTTCACGTAGGTGCACTCGCTCAGCACCTCCGCCATCAGCACCACGTCCTCGGAGGGATCCAGGTCTTCGAGGGCCGACAGCCCGCGGCTCACCTGGTCGCCCAGCACCACCCGGAGCACGCCCATCCGCTCAGCCCTTGGGCCGCAGCGTGGACCGTCCGCCATCCACGCCGATGACCTGCCCCGTGATCCACCCGGCTGCCGGCGAAAGCAGGAAGTCGGCCAGCGCCCCGGCGTCGTCCCCCTCGCCCAGGCGGGGGATCGGGTGCGCCCCGCCCAGCGCCTTCTCCATGGCCGGGTTGCGCAGCAGCGGGGCCGCGATGCCGGAGCGGGTCAGGCTCGGCGCGATGCAGTTCACCCGCACCTGCGGCGCCATCTCCGCGCCCAACGACACCGCCAGCCCCTCCACGGCCCCCTTGGCCGCAGCAATCACCGTGTGCCCCTGGAACCCGGTCCGCACCGCGATGGTGCTGAACAGCACAACGGCACTCCCCGGCACCGCCCGCAGCCCGGCCGAGGCCGCCTGCACCGCCAGCGCCGCGCCGACCGCATTCAGGCGGAACGCGTCGATGAAGTCCGCCTCCGTCGCCCGGTCCAGGTGCTCGATCTTGATCGACCCGACGCAGTAGGCCAGCCCGCCGATCCGCTCGCCGGCCGCCCGCACGGCCGCAGCCAGCGCCGCTCCGTCCAGCGCATCCGCCAGGGCATGGGTGGCGCCCAACTCGCTGGCCAGCGCCGCCAGCCGCCCGGCGTCCCGCGCCACCAGATGCAGCGCCTGGCCCCGTGCGGCCGCGCGCCGGGCGATCGCCCCGCCGATCGCGCCCGTGGCGCCCACGATCACCAAGGGCCCGTCCGTCGCCAAATCCACCATGCGCTGTTCCTCGCCAAATCAGAGACGGCAACGTGGCGCCCCGGCCAAAGGAAGCAAGGCCGGACCGGATTGGACCGTAAGTATAATGACCGCAGGAACCGGCTTCAAAGGGGCTGACTGCGCTCACAAGCGCGGGAGCCAGCGCACCCCTGCCTGGCCGTCCAGGTGTTCAGCCGCGCCGCCAACACGTCGCCCACCGCCCGCACCGCGCCGAGCCGCGGGAAGTGCGCGCGCCAGGCAATCCGCACCGTCCGTCCCGCCCGCGCCGCGAGCGGGCGCAGCACCAGCCCGGCCCCTTGGGCAGCGCCAGCCGCCAACGCCGGGATCAGCGTCGTGCCATAGCCGGCCGCCACCATGTTCAGCAGCGTGGACAGGCTCGCTGCCCGCAGCGCCCCCGTCGCACTCGCCTGGCCGCACGCCGTCAGCGCCTGGTCCCGCAGGCAGTGCCCGTCGGCCAGCACCAGGATGTCCGGCGCGAGCGCCGCCTCGTCCACGACCGGGCTGCCGGCTAGGCGATGGTTGGGCGGGAGCGCGGCCAGGAATGGCTCCTCGAACAGCGCTCGGCTGACGAGGTCCGGCCCGTCCACCTCGGTGGCGAGCAGTGCCGCATCCAGCTCGTGCTGCCGCAGCCGGGCCAGCAGCGCCGCCGTCTGGTCCTCCCACGGCTCCACCTCCAGCGAAGGCAGCGCCTCCTGCAGCGGCGTGAACACCATCGGCAGCAAGTAGGGCGCGAGCGTCGGGATGATGCCGAGCCGGAACCGCCCGGCCAGCGGATCCCGCAATGTGCGCGCCACCGCCAGCATCGCCTCCGCCTCGGCCACCGCCGCCCGGGCATGCCCGATCAGCCGCTCGCACACCGCCGTCGGCGTCACGCGCTTGCTGGCCCGCTCGAACAGCGTGACGCCCAGCAGCTCCTCGAGCTTGCGCAGCTGGACGGAGAGTGTGGGCTGGCTCACGCCGCACGCCTTGGCGGCGCGGCCGAAATGTTCGTGCTCGGCGAGTGCCAGGAGGTAGGTCAGGTCGCGCAGGTTCATCGCCGGGCTGTTCATAGCGCCGGACTATCACGGCGATTAGAAGTTGAGGACTTCTTTTATTGCGGTGTCTCGGGTAGAAGCTCATGGCGGTTTTCGGGCCTGCGGCGGTCGCACCGGGGCTGGCCCACATTCAGGGGAGACGATCCATGGACGGACACGGTCAGGGAAGCTCGGCGCAGACGAGTTCGGGCGGCGGTTGCCCCGTGATGCATGCCGAGGGCGGCAAGCATCCCGGCGGGCTCGACAAGAACGCCGTCGTGCTCAAGATGTCGAACCAGACGTGGTGGCCCAACCATGTCAATCTCAAGATCCTGTCGCAGCACTCGACGATGGTCGACCCGATGGGCGAGACCTATGATTATGCCGAAGCATTCAGGGCGCTCGACTACGCGGCCCTCAAGCAGGACTTGCACGCGCTCATGACGGACAGCCAGCCCTGGTGGCCGGCCGACTACGGCCATTACGGGCCGTTCTTCATCCGCATGGCCTGGCACGCCGCCGGCACCTATCGCACGGCCGACGGCCGCGGCGGCGCCTCCTCCGGCCAGCAGCGTTTCGCGCCCCTCAACTCCTGGCCCGACAACGCCAACCTCGACAAGGCACGCCGCCTGCTGTGGCCGATCAAGCAGAAGTATGGCCGCCAGATCTCCTGGGCCGACCTGTTCGTGCTCACAGGCAACGTCGCGCTCGAGTCGATGGGCTTCAAGACGTTCGGCTTCGGCGGCGGCCGCCCGGACGTGTGGGAGCCCGAGGAGGACATCTATTGGGGCCCCGAGAACACGTGGCTCGACGACAAGCGCTACAGCGGCGAGCGGCAACTCGAGGACCCGCTGGCCGCCGTGCAGATGGGCCTGATCTACGTCAACCCGGAGGGCCCGAACGGCAACCCGGTCCCGGCTGGCTCCGCCCACGACATCCGTGAGACCTTCGCCCGCATGGCGATGAACGACGTCGAGACCGTGGCCCTCGTGGCTGGCGGCCACACCTTCGGCAAGTGCCACGGTGCCGCGAGCCCCTCGCAGCATGTCGGCCCCGAGCCCGAGGGCGCCCCGGTCGAGGAGCAGGGGCTCGGCTGGCGCAACACCTTCGGCAGCGGCCACTCCGACCACACGATCACCAGCGGCATCGAGGGCGCCTGGACCGCGAACCCGATCAAGTGGGACAACAACTACTTCGAGAACCTGTTCGGCTTCGAGTGGGACCTCGTGAAGTCTCCCGCCGGCGCCAACCAGTGGGCCCCCAAGGACCCGGCCGCCCACACCATGGTCCCGGACGCGCATGACGCCACGAAGCGCCACGCACCGATGATGACCACGGCCGACATGGCGATGCGCGTCGACCCGGCGTACGAAAAGGTGTCGCGCGGCTTCCTCGAGAACCCGGACCGGTTCGCCGACGAGTTCGCCCGCGCCTGGTTCAAGCTGACCCACCGCGACATGGGGCCGCGCAGCCGTTACCTCGGCCCCGAGGTTCCGGCCGAAGAGCTGCTCTGGCAGGACCCGATCCCGGCGCTCGACCACCCGGTGATCGATGCGGCGGACATGCGGAGCCTGAAGGCCAGCGTCCTCGCATCTGGTCTCTCGATCGGCGCGCTCGTGGGCGCGGCGTGGGCCGCTGCCGCCACCTACCGCGCGTCGGACAAGCGGGGTGGCGCCAATGGCGGGCGTATCCGCCTCGCGCCGCAGAAGGACTGGGAGGTGAATCAGCCCGCCCAGCTCGCGAGCGTGCTTGCCGTGCTGGAGCGGATCCAGGCCGAGTTCAACGCCGGCCAGGCTGCAAAGCGCGTCTCGATCGCCGACCTCGTCGTCCTCGGCGGCGCGGCAGCCATCGAGCAGGCGGCGCGGAATGCCGGCCATGCCGTGGACGTGCCGGTGAGGCCCGGCCGCATGGACGCCTCGCAGGAGAACACGGACGTCCACAGCTTCAACGTGATGGAGCCCAGGATCGACGGGTTCCGGAACTACGAGGCCACGCAGTATCGCCTGTCGCCGGAGGACATGCTGGTCGACCGCGCCCAGCTTCTGACGCTCACCGCGCCGGAGATGACGGTGCTGGTGGGCGGCCTCCGGGTGCTCGGCGCCAACGCGGGCCAGTCCCGCCACGGCGTCCTTACCGAGCGGGCCGAGAGCCTGACGAACGACTTCTTCCTCAACCTGCTCGACATGGGCACGGTGTGGAACCCGGACCTGCACGCCAACGGCGTGTATGAGGGCCGGGACCGTTCCACGGGCGAGCTGAAGTGGACGGGTTCGCGGGTGGACCTGCTGTTCGGGTCCAACTCGCAGCTCCGCGCGCTGTCCGAGGTCTATGCCTGCAACGACGCCGGGGACAAGTTCGTCGCCGACTTCGTGAAGGCCTGGACCAAGGTGATGGACCTCGACCGCTACGACCTGAGCGCCTGAAACCGGATGGCCCCGCCGGCGACGGCGGGGCCTACCCCCAGGAGGATAACCGCCGCATTGCCTCCACCATATCCGCCTCCGGCCCGCAATAGCTGAGTCGAAGCGTGCGATGGCCCCGCGTGCGGTCGAAATCCACGCCGCTGCTGGCGGCCACGCCGGCTTCGTCCAGCATGCGGGCGCAGAAATCCAGGCTGTCGTTCGTGCGGTGGCCTACGTCCGCATACACGTAGAACGCGCCATCGGCCCCTGCCACGTGCGGGAAGCCCGCTCCGGGAAGCGCCTGGAGCAGCAGGTCGCGTGAACGACGGTACGCGGCCACGTTGGCCTCGAGCTCCGCGCCACACTCGAAGGCCGCCTCGGCCGCAACCTGGCTGATGTGCGGTGCGGAGATGAACAGGTTCTGCGCCAGCCGCTCCACCGGGCGCACCAGGTCCTCCGGCAGCGCCATCCAGCCCACGCGCCAACCGGTCATGCTGAAATACTTGCTGAAGCTGTTGATGACGATGGCGCTCGGGCTGTAGGCGCTCGCGGTCGCGACCGGGTGCGCCCAGTGCAGGCCATGGTAGATCTCGTCGGACACCAGCCGCACCCCGTGCGCGTGGCACCAGGTGGCGAGCGCCTCGAGCTCGTGCGGTGTCAGCATGGTGCCGGCCGGGTTGCACGGGCTGGCCACGATCAGCCCGGCCGGCCGCGGGTCGAGCGCCTCGAGCATCGCCACCGTCGGCTGATACCGTGTGTCTGGCCCGGCTTCGAGCACGACGGGGACCAGGCCGAGCGAGACTAGGATGTTCACGTAGGGCGGGTAGAACGGAGCGGCCAGCGCCACACGGTCGCCCGGATCGAACGCCGCAAGGAAGGCGAGCGGGAAGGCGCCGCTGGCCCCGGTCGTGACCGCGACGCGCGCGGCCGGAAGGTCGACGCCATACCAGTCGGCGACGTGTCGGGAGATGCGTGCGCGCAGCGATGGCCGCCCCAGCGCCTCCGTGTAGCCGAGCGTGCCGCCGCCCTGCAGCGCTGCCAGCGCAGCTTGCACGGCACCCGCCGGCGCCCCGGTGCCGGGCTGGCCGACCTCCATGCGGATCACGTGCGGCGCGCCGGGCGGCAAGGCGGCCTGCCGCGCATTGGCGGCCGTGATCACGTCCATCACGCGGAAGGCCGGCGCCTCCGCCCCCCGCCCCATTTTCAGCATCAGTTGCCGGCCGCGGCCAGGCCGGAACTCCGCGGATCCACGGCCCAAGTGCAGGAGCCATCGTTGTCCGGCAGGTAGCGAGCACAGGCGATGGCGTTGGCCCGCCCCGGCTCCGGCACCGCCGCCGGCAGTGCCGCCGTGCTCCGCAGCGCATTGTTCATGCCGACCGCCACGGCCAGCGGCGCGCCCTCCTGCCCGGAGCCGGCCACGGCTGCGCGGAAGCCACGGACGTTGGTGTTATATGCCAGCGCGGCGGCCAGCAATGGCTGCCCATAGGCCGACGGCGAGGCGCCGAGCAGCACGCCCGTGCCCGGGGCGATCCGCCCGGTGCCGAACAGGTTGCCCATGCTGACGGAGCAGACGACGCTGTTGCCGTCGCGGTCGAGCACCGCAAACCCCGTGCCCGCGCCGGAGGAGGGCAGCGCGCCAGCCCCGCCCGAGGCCAGGATGGCAGCGGGGTCGCCTGCCCCCGCGCGCCAGCGGGAAACGGCGCCGCCCGCCCGGGCCTGCGCGCCCGAAGCATCCGAGGGATTGTTCTGCAATGCCTGGAACGCCGCCGCCGCGCCCAGCCCGCCATCCGCCGGCGGCGGCAGGAACGCTACCAGGTCCCGCCCGGCCTGCACCGTCAGCGCGCCGCCCGTCCGCGGCAGGGCGCCCCGCATCCCGTCGACCGTCAGCGGCCCACCGGCGATGCGGCTCGCCGCCTCCAGCTTGCGGGCCAGCGCGCCCTGATACAGATCCCCCACGCCAGCCGTTCGGAACCCGGCGATCGTGGCACCCAGCTCAGGCTGCTGCAGCTGCCCACCCTCGGCCAGCGCGGCGCCCTTGGGCGTGAACACGGCCCGCGCACTCGGATCCTGCGCGAGCAAGGCCGCGAGCGGCGCGATGTCCCGCACGAGCGCGCGCGACACCGGTACGCCGAACCGCGCCATCTGCTCCGGCCCTGCCAGCAGCCCCTCGAACGGCCGCTTGCCGTAGCGTGCGTGCAGCGCGAACAGCCCACGCGCCAACATGGGTACAGCCGCCGGGCGATCGGCCCCGGCCGGCGTGGGCGTGGCCGGTGCGGTGAAGAGGATGACCTCCGGGCTGCCCGAGCCCGGTCCGTCCCGCTTCGGGTCGTACGCGAGGCAAGCGCCTTGGGCACCGAGGCCCGCGCGGCTGGGGAGCGTGACGGCCAGGCTGAACCCCACGACCACGGCCGCATCCGCCGCCGAGCCGCCCAGCGCCAGCACCTCCCGCCCCGCCAGCGCCGCCCGCGGCTCGTCGGCCACCACGGCACCGATGAACCCGGTCAGCCGCTCGGCTGCCGCTTCCGGGGACGAGCCGCCGAAGAACGTGTCCTTGACCGCATTCACCGTCGAGCAGGCCGTGCCGGAGAGCAACGCCGTCATGAGGACGGCGACCCTAATCGACAGCTTGCAGCCCACAGGCGAACCCTCTCGCAAAACCAGCGCGTGCCATAGCGGCCTTCGCGCCCCGCTTCAACCGGACGCCGTCCGATGCTACATCGCGGTCATGCGCTCCCTCCCCGTCCTGGTCCTCGCCCTTTTCCTGTTGGCGCTCCCCGCCGGCGCTCAAACGCTCAGCCCGGCCCAGCGCCAGGAGGTCGTCGGCCTCCTGCGCGAGACCCTCCGCACGGACCCCTCGATCCTCCGCGACGCCCTCGCCGCACTGCAGACCGACGAGGCGCGCCGACAGGACAAGGTGACGGGCGACGTGCTGACGATGCTCGCGCCGAAGCTGATCGACCCCGCCGACCCCGTGATGGGCAACCCGCTCGGGGACGTGACGATCATCGAGTTCTACGACACGCGCTGCCCCTATTGCCGCCGCATGAAGCCCGTGCTGGCCGAGTTCATCCGCCTGGACCCGAAGGTGCGGGTGGTGGTGAAGGACCTGCCCATCCTCGGTCCGGCGAGCCAGCTCGAGAGCCGCGCCCTGCTCGCCGCCCAGCGCCAGGGCGGTTACTTCAAGCTCCAGAACTCCATCATGGCCGCCGGCCCCGGCACCCGCGACAGCCTCCGCGCCGACGCGGATCGCCTGGGCCTCGATGGCGGCCGCCTGCTCCGCGACATGGACGACCCCTCGATCAAGGCCCGCCTCCAGGCCAACCTCGAGCTCGCCCAACAGATCGGCATCGACGGCACTCCAGCGATGGTGATCGGCAAGCGCCTGCTGGCCGGCGCCGCCACGCTCGAGGAACTCAAACGCGCCGTCGCCCAGGCACGGGCGCTGTAATCGGCCCGCCCCGCTCGGGCGAGAGCCGTTCAAGCCTCCACCGCGGCGAACTGCGCCGCATGCAGGCGCGCATAGGCCCCCTCGCCCGCCAGCAGCTCCCGATGCGTGCCCTGCTCCACCACGGCGCCTGCGTCGACCACCACGATCCGGTCGGCACCCCGCACCGTGGCGAGCCGGTGCGCGATCACGAGGGTCGTGCGCCCCACCGACAGATCCTGTAGCGCCTCCTGGATCGCGGCCTCGGTCACGGTGTCCAGCGCGCTCGTCGCCTCGTCCAGGATCAGGATCGGGGGGTTGCGCAAGAAGATCCGCGCGATCGCCAGGCGCTGCTTCTGCCCGCCCGAGAGCTTCACCCCACGCTCCCACACCAGCGTGTCGAGTCCGTCCGGCAGCGAGGCGATCAGCTGCTGCAGCCGCGCACGCCGGGCTGCGGCAACGATCTCGGGCTCCGTGGCCCCCAGCCGCCCATAGGCGATGTTGTCCCGCAGGCTGCCGGCGAAGAGGAAGACGTCCTGCTGCACGATCCCGATCTGCCCGCGCAGCCCGGCCAGCGTCATGTCCCGGACGTCCACCCCGTCGATCGTGATGCGGCCCGCTTCCACCTCGTAGAAGCGCGGCAGCAGCGAGCACACCGTCGTCTTGCCCGCCCCCGACGGCCCCACGAGCGCCACCGTCTCCCCGGCGGGCACGTGCAGGTCGAACCCGCTCAGCACTGGCCGCCCCGTGCCGTAGCCGAACCGCACGCCCTCGAACCGGACCTCGCCGCGCAGCGCTCCCGGGTCCCGTGCGCCGGGCCGGTCCACGATCTCGGGCGCCGTCGCCATCAGCGCCATGAAGCTGCGAAATCCGGCGATCCCGCGCGGGTAGGTCTCGATGACGGACGTGATCTTGTCGAGCGGACGGTAGAACACGCCCACCAGCAGCAGGAAGGCCACGAAATCGCCTACGCTGAGCCGCCCCTGCACGATCAGCAGCGCGCCCGCCAGCATCACCACCACCTGCACCACACGCATGCCGAGGTAGTTCAGCGTGGTGCCCATGGCCATCAGCTTGTAGGCGCCGAGCTTCACCGTTTGGTAGGTCGCGTTGTCCCGCGCGAACAGCGCCTCCTCGTGCCGCTCGTTGCCAAACGCCTTGACGACGCGGATGCCGCCCACCGCCTCCTCGATGCGCGCATTGAAGGCGCCGATGCCACGGAACTGCGCCTGCCAGTTGGCCTGCATCCGCCCGCCGTAGCGCGCCACGACCCACCCGGCACCAGGCACGACGAGGGCCGTCAGCAGCGCCAGCAGAGGGCTCACCAGCAGCATCAGCACGAAGGCGCCGAGGAAGGTGAGCACGGCGATCAGCAGGTCCTCCGGCCCATGGTGCGCCACCTCGCCGATATCCTCGAGGTTCTTCGTCACCCGCCCCACCAGCACGCCCGTCTTCTCGTTGTCGTAGAACCGGAAGGAAAGCCGCATCAGGTGCTCGAACGCGAGCCTGCGAAGCTCCGTCTCGATCGCGATGCCCAGCACGTGGCCCCAATACGTCACCACCGCCATCAGCCCGGCATTGGCCACATACACGAGCATGAGCCCGGCGACCGCGAGCCCGATGAGCTGCAGATCCTGCTGCGGCAGCAGGTGGTCGATGAACGCGCGAACGGCCATGGGGAAGCCGAGCTCGAGCATGCCGGACACGGCAGCCGCCCCGAAATCGAGCGCGAGCAGCTTCAGATGCGGCTTGTAGAAGCGCAGGAACGGCCGGATCACCGCGTCGCTCATCTCACATACACCCGGACCTCGCGCGGGGTGGCCGACGCATCCGGCCGCACCGCGAGGCGCACGCGGCCCGGGACGACCCCCTGCGCCACGATGGCCCGCGCGACCGCGGCCGCCTGGCCGCCCACCGTCTCGCTGGCAACGTCGGGCGCCTGCATCTCCACCACGTCGAAGATCACCTCGGCCTTGCGCGCCCGGGCCGCCTGAACCGCCATCCCGAGCGGCCCGGCATAGCTCGAGGGCACGGCACCCGCCGCTACGACGAGCAACGGCGCCGGCCCGGGCACGACAGGAGCGACGACGGTCGCCGGCGGCGCCGGCACCACGGGCGGCTCACCCGCGCGGGGGTTGAACGTCTGCTGGTCGATCAGCGAGCAGCCGGTGAGCAGAAGCAGTGGAAGAAGCCTCACTGGCGGAAGTCCGGCTCGCTGCGATCCAGGATGCGCTTCATGCTCTCCAGGTGGAGGCGCGCGCTGTCGCCTTCCCCGCGCATCTGCAGCGCGGTCGCCTCCGCAACCTCCGGCGCCACCGTCTTCAACGCCCGCCCGGTGCTGAGCGCGAGCCGCTGCACCTCGCAGGCGCGCTCGAGATAGTACAAATCGTCCCACGCCTTCGCGATGGTCGGGCCCACCACCATCACGCCGTGGTTGCGCATGAACACCACGTCCGCATCGCCCAGGCTGGCTGCGATCCGGTCCCCCTCCGCCTCGTCCAGCGCCAGCCCGTTATAGTGCTCGTCGACGATGGTGCGGCCCCAGAACTTCAGCGCCGTCTGCCCGGCCCAGGCCAGCGGCTCGCCCTCGAGCATGGCCAGCGCCGTCGCGTTCGGCATGTGCGTGTGCAGCGCCACGCGCGCGCGCGGCACACGGAGGTGCACGCGCGCATGGATGAAGAACGCCGTGGCCTCCGGCACCCCCTCGCCCGAGACCACCCGCCCCTCGAAATCACACACGAGCAGGCGGGACGCGGTCATCTCGGCGAACCCGTAGCC
This sequence comes from Acetobacterales bacterium, assembly GCA_038229135.1. Lineage (GTDB taxonomy): Bacteria > Pseudomonadota > Alphaproteobacteria > Acetobacterales > Acetobacteraceae > JBBROS01. The sequence goes on along the minus strand of JBBROS010000004.1, from coordinate 101,441 downwards.
GTAGGGGTTCACGAGGAAGAACTCGTCCGACCCCGGCACCATGGCCGAGAAATGGTTGCAGATGCCCTCGTTCAGCCCCATCCGCGCCGCCATGCGGAAGCATGCAGCCAGGTCCACGCGCGCCTGCCATACCTCGGGCGCGTCCAAGTCGCTTGCCATAACGTCTCCTTGCCGCCTTTTCGCGATGCCCTACTCTGCGCTCCAGGCAGCAGGGCGGCAACGGACGGGATGATGAACGACGCGAGAACGAACCAGCGGATCGACCCGGTGCGCCTTTGGGACAGCCTGATGGACATGGCCCAGATCGGCGCGACCCCGAAGGGCGGCGTCCGTCGCCTCGCCCTCGGTGCCGTCGACAAGCAGGGCCGCGACCGTTTCCGCATCCTGTGCGAGGCCGTGGGCCTCACGGTCCGCATCGACGCCATGGGCAACATGTTCGCCCGCCGCCCCGGCCGCGACCCGGCGCGCCTGCCCGTCCTGTTCGGCAGCCACCTCGACAGCCAGCCGAGCGGCGGCAAGTTCGACGGCGCGCTGGGCGTGATGGCCGGGCTGGAGCTGATGCGGAGCCTGGACGACCTCGGCATCGAGACGGAGGCGCCGCTCGAGCTGGTGAACTGGACGGACGAGGAGGGCAGCCGCTTCGGCAAATCCCTCATGGGCAGCGGCGTCTGGGCCGGCGTGTACGACCAGGCTGCCACGGAGGCGCTGGCGGACCTCGAGGGCAACACCGTCGGCGCCTCGCTGGACGCCATCGGATACCGCGGGCAGGAACCCGCACGTCCGTTCCCCGCCGACGCCTACTTCGAGCTGCATATCGAGCAGGGCCCGATCCTGGAGCGCGAGGCCCGCCAGATCGGCATCGTCACCGGCGGCCAGGCGCAGATCTGGTACGACGCCGTCGCCACCGGTCAGGACAGCCACGCGGGCACCACGCCCCCCAGCACCCGCCGCGACGCGCTGGTGTGCGCCGCCCGCGTGATCGACCTCGTCGACCGCACCATGCGCACCCGCGGCGAGGACGGCCGCGGCACCGTGGGCCAGCTCGTGGTCCTGCCCAACAGCCGCAACGTGATCCCCGGCGAAGTGCGCTTCAGCGTCGAGTTCCGCCACCCCGACGAGGCAGAGATTGTCCGCATCGCCGCCCAGTTTCCCCGTGACGCCGGCTTCGTCGCCCGCGACTGTAATGTGGACCTGGTGCTGGCCGAGCTTTTCCGTATCCCCGCCCAACCCTTCGACCCGGCCTGCGTCGACCTCGTCCGCCAGGCCGCCGCCCGCCTCGGCTATACCTCCCGCGAGATCGTCAGCGGCGCCGGGCACGACGCGGTGTACGTGGCCAGGCACGTGCCGACCGCGATGATCTTCACCCCGTGCAAGGATGGGCTGAGCCACAACGAGGCAGAGAGCATCACGAAGGACGAGGCCGCGGCCGGCACGCAGGTGCTGTTCGACGCCGTGGTGGCAAGGGCGAACCGGTCGCTGGCCGAGCTCGCGGCGTAGCGCTCATGATGCCGGGGCGGCGTAGAGTTAGTGCTACCCTAACTACGGCTTCGTGATAGCAAATTGCTGCATAATGTTACCGATCGGCCTTATGCAGGTGAATGCTCGCAACTCCTGATGCCCTCCGCCCCCTGATCACGATCGCCGAGCAAGCCGCCCCCGGGTGCGCCCTACCGAGCAGTCACCATGTCGTATGCGCCCCGGCAATGGCGGGGTCCTGCATGTCGAACGGGATCGCAGGGCGTGCCTAGATGGACCAGCATGTCGACTTGTTCACCCTGAGCGGAAGCGGCGTCTCCGACACGCGCCACCTTTTACCGATCGGACGATCGGTCCGCCCGCCCGCCGACGCCGGGACGGCGCACCCACCCCTGCACGACGTCCTCCGGGCAGCGACCCGGGGCGTTCACGAACGTCTTCACCGGCATGCCGGGTTCGCGGCCATCCAGGATGCGTCGATCAGTCTCGAGGATTACCGAAAACTCGTTGCTCGCCTCTACGGCTTCTACCTGCCGTTCGAGGCCGCTGCCTGCCTCGAACCGGACCGTAGCGTCTGGCTTGCGGACGATCTGGAGGCGCTGGGCCAGGGCGGGCCGCTCGATGCAGTGCCCAAGTGCCCGCATCTGCCATGGCTCGATACGGCACACTCCAGGCTTGGGGCGCTTTATGTGGCCGAGGGGTCGGCCCTGGGGGGCCGTGGTCTGGCGCGCAGCCTGGACCGGCTTCTCGGCATCGACTCGACATCGGGCCGGTGCTTCTTCATCGGCCGAGGTCCCGGGACGGGCGAGGCGTGGCGAGCCTATCTGGCGCGGTTGTCGGCAGCCCCGTCCAGCCCGTCCGCGCGCGCGGACATCGTCCATGGCACGACGGAGACGTTCGCCGCGTTCGAACGCTGGATGAACGGTTGGAGCACCTCGACGCATGGCTGACCGCATGGCTGACCCCGGCATCGGGATGCCTTCCGTCGACGTCACGACCTGCGACCGGGAGCCGATCCACATCCCGGGTGCGATCCTGCCGCACGGCGCCATGCTCGTGCTGGACGCCGATACGCTGGAGGTGCTGCAGGCGGCCGGCGATACGCACCGCCTGCTGGGCGTGCCCCTCCTGGAACTGCTCGGACAACCGGCGTCGGTGCTGTTCCGCCCCGACCAGATCGAGAACCTGCGCGGGCTCGCGGCCGCCCTCACCCTCGTCAAGCCGCGCCACCTGCTCGATCCGCAGATGCGCGTGATCGCCGGGCTGCCGCTCGACGCGAGCCTGCACCGCAGCGCCGGGTCGCTGGTGCTCGAATTGGAGGCCGCCGACCCCAACGACCGCTTCGCCGCCGACCCGCTCTCCGGCGTCCAGGAGATGGTCCGCGGGTTCGATCAGTCCTCTTCGCTCAAGGCCTTGTGCCACCTCGCGGCCGAGCGGGTGCGCGACGTGGCCCGCTATGATCGTGTTCTGGTCTATCGGTTCATGCAGGATGGCTCGGGTTGGGTCATCGCCGAGAGCCGGGAGCCGCATCTCAAACCCTTCCTGGACCTGCACTACCCGGCTGCCGACATCCCGCAGCAGGCACGCGCCCTGTACGTGAAGAACTGGCTGCGGCTGATCACCCAGGTCGACTACGACGCGGCGCCGTTGACCCCGGCAAACCATCCGCGCACCGGTGAGCCGCTGGACATGAGCCAGGCGATCCTGCGCGACGTGTCGCCCATCCACCGCGAGTACCTCCGGAACATGGGAATCGACGCCTCGATGTCGATCTCGATCATCCGCGGCGGCAAGCTCTGGGGCCTCATCGCCTGCCATCACTACAGCCCACGCATCCTGCCACGGCACCTGCGCGCCATATGCGAGCTGTTCGGCTCCATGTTCTCGCTCCAGCTCGAGGCCCGCGAGAACGGCGAGCAGTTCGACGAGCGGCTGGCGAGCCGCATGGTGCTCCAGAACCTCATGCTCAACCTGGCCGGCGCGGACGACTACGCAGTCGGGTTGACCAAGGAATCGCCCAACCTGCTCGACTACATCCAATGCGGGTCGCCTGCTGCCGACGGAAAGCTGTCCGGTGGCGTCGCGGTCAGCGTCAAGGGCCAGCTGACCTTCCTGGGCACCACGCCCAGCCAGGGCCAGATCCAGTCATTGATCGAATGGCTGAACACGCACGTGCCAAAGAGCGACGGCGTGTTCTCGACCGACAGGCTGGGCGAGGTGTGGCCCCCCGCCACGGCCTTCGCCGACGTCGCTTCCGGCGTGCTCGTCATCTCGGTATCGGAAGAGCTGTCGGACTTCATCATCTGGTTCCGCCCGGAGCTCTTGGGCACGTCCAGCTGGGCGGGTGAACCGACGAAGCTGCTGACGAGCGGCCCCAATGGCGACCGGCTCAACCCGCGCAAATCGTTCGAGGTGTGGAAGGAGACCGTACGCGGACGATGCCTGCCATGGTCCCCAGCCGACCTCGATGCGGCATTCGACCTCCGCGTCTCGCTGCTGCACGTGGTGCTGCGCCGGATCAATGCCGCGGCACAGGAGCGCAGGCGCACGGTCGAGCGCGACAAGCTCCTCATGGCCGAACTCGACCACCGAGTGAAGAACACGATCGCCAACATCCAGGCCCTCGTGATCCAGACGAGCCGTAACGCGGACTCGTTGACGGGCTTCGTCAAGGGGTTGGAAGGCCGCATCCAGGCGATGGCCAAGGCCCACAGCCTCCTGTCCCAGAGCCGCTGGGAGGGCGTCTCCATCGGCAAGCTGCTTCGCGAGGAGCTCACCGTCTATGCCGATGGACACCTGGCCGTCAGCCTCGACGGGGCCGAGATGCTGCTGACGCCGAAATCGGCCCTCTCGCTCTCCCTCGCCATCCACGAGCTGGCGACCAACGCGGCCAAATACGGCGCGTTCACCACGCCGGGCGGGCGTGTTGCGGTCAGCTGGCGTAAGGCGGACGACGGCGGCGTGGAACTGTCCTGGACCGAGACAGGAGGGCCGCCCGTGGAGCTGCCCAAGCGCCGCGGCTTCGGCTCGACGCTCATCGAGCGCGCGCTGGCCATGGAAACCGGCGGTCAGGCGGTCATGCATTACCTGCGCACCGGCGTCGTGTGCGATGTCTTCCTGCCCGCAGCGTCCGTCACGTCGTCCGATGCGCAGCCGGACGGTCCGGATGCACGAGCGGGGAGCGCAGGAGCCGCAAAGGAAGCGGTAGCGGCCCCTCCCGAAGCCCTACGCATCCTCGTGGTCGAGGACTCCTTTCTGCTCGTCATGGCCATCCAGGCCATGCTCGACGACCTCGGCTGGATCACGGTCGGGCCGGCGACGCGCCGTTCCGAGGCGCTCGCACTCGCCCGGTCCGAGGAGTTCGACGCGGCCCTGCTGGACGTCAACCTCGATGGCGAAACGTCCTGGGATGTCGCGGCAGCGCTCCGGGTGCGCGGCATCCCGTTCGTGTTCGGCACCGGATACGACGTTTCGAGCGTGCTGCCCGAGCAGTTCGCCGGAAGTGCCGTGATCGCCAAGCCCTACCACACCAGGGATGTCGAGCAGCGGCTCCGCGAGGTCATCGCGGCCAACCGCAGCCGCCTGGCCACGGCGGAGCCCCAACCTCCCGGCGCATGACCCAACGCCTTTCCCAAGCGCATGGCCGCCCGGGTTCGGCTAAGCGCCATCCAGCCGGCGCGTCATCCGGCTCGGCCGCCATCTCTGCCCACCATGGCGGCGGCCAGGCGCTGCCCGGACAGCCAGGCTGCCTCGATGCGCGGGCCGAGCAGCCAGTCGCCACAAACGCCCAGGCGCAGCCCTCCGTCCCACAACAGGCCCTCGCCTGCGGCACCTGAGCGTGCGTATCGCCAGCGATGCGCTGCCACATGGACCGGATCGGGCAGCGCCAGGCCGGCCCGCCTCGCCAATGCCTCGAGCAGCATGGTCGTGACCATGGCCGGTTCGGCCTCGAGCTGCGCGCGGGACCAGTCCGGCCCGGCCTGGATCACCCACGCTTCCGGCCCCGAGCGGCCCGGCTTCGCGCTGTTGCGCGCGGCCCAGCCGATGGGGCCGTCCTCCCGCAGCACGTCCGCCTCGAACGGGAGGGGTTCGGCGTAGGCGGCCATCACGGTCCAGCACGGCGCGGCCGGCGTGGCCGTCGCACGTGCCGCCAATGCAGGGGCCCAGGGCTGCAGCAGCGGCACCGCGTTCTCGGACGGCACGGCCAGCACCGCCGCGTCGAATGCCTCGCCGCCGACCAGCCATCCCGCCCCGTCCCGTGCCAATCGTTCAACGGGCACGCCCGCCCGCACGTCCAGCGCCGCCGCCATCTGGCGCACGGGCGCGTTCATGCCCGGCACGCCGGCCCAGGCCTCGGGCCCGGCCGCAGGCCACGGCGCCGCCAGCCCCGCAGCCGCCCAGCCCTCCACCACCGTGCGGAACCCCGTATCCCGAGCCGTGAAGTATTGCGCCCCATGGTCGAACGTTGCCTCGCCCAGGGCCGTCGCGACCCGCCGCGTGCTCATCCGCCCGCCCGGCGCCCGGCCCTTGTCGAACACCACAACCGCGCAGCCCGCCGCCTGCAGCGCCGCCGCACAGGCCAGCCCGGCCAACCCCGCCCCCACCACCGCAACCCGCATCGCTAGCGCCCCACCTTCTCCCGCCACTCCTGAAACAGCACGAGGTTGCCCTCGTCCGTCGGGGGATACAGCCCGAACGTCCGCGCCCCACCCTGCACCAGCTCAGTGACAAAATCCTCGAACACGGTCATCTCCGCCGCCTCCGCGCCCACCGCGGCCGCGATGCCCGCCGGCAGGATGATCACCCCGTCCGCATCCCCCACCACGATGTCGCCCGGGAACACCGGGGCCTCGCCGCACCCGATCGGCACCTGCAGCTCGATCGGGTGGTGCAGCGTCAGGTTCGTCGGCGCCGCCGGGCGGCAATGGTAGCTGGGCATGGCGAGGGCCGCGATCTCGGCCGAGTCCCGAAATCCGCCATCGGTCACCATGCCGGCCACGCCGCGGACCATCATGCGCGTGGCGAGGATGCCGCCCGCCGAGGCCGCCCGCGGGTCCCGCCTGCTGTCCACCACGAGCACGTGGCCGGGCGGGCACTCCTCCACGGCCCGGCGCTGCGGGTGGCGGTGGTCGCGGAAGGCCTCCATCGTGTTCAGGTCCTCCCGCGCCGGGATGGTGCGCAGCGTGTAGGCCGGGCCCACCATGCTGCCGCCCTTCGGCATCGACAGCGGGTGCACGTCCTGCAGCATCTGCCGCCGGAAGCCGCGCTTGAACAGTGCGGTGGCGAGGGTCGCGGTGCTCACGCCGCGCAAGGTCGAGCGGAGGGCTTCGTCCATCAGTAGATCACGGGCTCCGGGACAGGGGCGCCAAAGTCGGTGCGCAGAAAATCGAAATCGCAGCCCTCGTTGGCCTGCTGAACGTGCTTGCTGAACGCCCAGCCATATCCCCGCTCGTAGCGCGGCGCGGGCGGCACCCAGGCGGCTCGGCGCCGGGCCAGCTCTGTGTCGTCCACCTCCATGCGGATGCTGCGAGCATCCACGTCGAGGCTCACCATGTCGCCGGTGTGGAGCAGGGCGAGCGGGCCGCCCACCCAGCTCTCCGGCGCCACGTGCAGCACGCAGGCGCCGTAGCTCGTGCCGCTCATCCGCGCGTCGCTCAGCCGCAGCATGTCCCGATGCCCCTGCTTGAGGAGCGCCTTGGGCATCGGCAGCATCCCCCACTCCGGCATCCCCGGCCCTCCCTGGGGGCCGGCGTTGCGCAGCACCAGCACGTGGTCCGCAGTGATGTCCCACGCGTCGTCGTCCACTGCCTTCTTCAGGTTCGGGTAATCGTCGAACACCACGGCCGGGCCACGGTGCTTCAGGAAGCGCTGGTCCATCGCCGCCGGCTTGATCACGCAGCCATCGGGCGCCAGGTTCCCGTGCAGCACGGCCAAGGAGCCTTCGCCGTACACCGGGTTGGACAGCGGCCGGATCACGTCCTCGTTCACCACCGCCGCGCCCTCGATGTTCTCGCCCAAACTCCGCCCCGTGACGGTCAGGCACGAGAGATCGAGATGCTCCCGCAGGCGCCCCATCAGCGCCCGGAGGCCACCGGCGTAGTAGAAATCCTCCATGAGATAAGCATTTCCGCTCGGCCGCACGTTCCCGATGACGGGCACGCGCCGCGAAGCCCGCTCGAAATCCTCGAGCCCCACATCCTGCCCGGCCCGCCGCGCCATCGCGATCAGGTGGATGATCGCGTTCGTGCTGCACCCCATGGCCATGGCCACGACGATGGCGTTGAGGAAGGCCTCCCGGGTCTGGATCCGCTTGGGCCGCAGATCCTCCCACACCATGCCCACGATCCGCCGCCCGCACTCGCTCGCAAGCCGTATGTGGCCCGAATCCGCGGCGAGCATGGAAGACCCTCCCGGCAGCACCATGCCCACGGCCTCGGCGATCGCCGTCATGGTGCTCGCCGTGCCCATCGTCATGCACGTGCCGTAGCTCCGCGCGATCCCGGCCTCCACGCCCAGCCAGTCCTGGTCCGTGATCCGCCCGGCCCGCAGCTCGTCCCAATACTTCCAGCTGTCGCTGCCGCTCCCCAGCGTGTTGCCCTGCCAGTTGCCGCGCAGCATCGGGCCCGCGGGCAGGAAGATGGCCGGGATGTCCATCGAAGTGGCGCCCAGCAGCAGCCCCGGCGTCGTCTTGTCGCAGCCGCCCATCAGCACCGCGCCATCCACCGGGTGCGCCCGCAGCAGCTCCTCCGTCTCCATCGCCAGCATGTTGCGGTACAGCATGCTCGTGGGCTTCAGGTAGCTCTCGGACAGGCTCAGCGCCGGCAACTCCACCGGGAAGCCGCCCGCCATCAGCACGCCGCGCTTCACGTCCTCCACCCGCGTCTTGAAGTGCATGTGGCAGGGCTGCAGGTCCGACCAGGTGTTGACGATCGCGATCACCGGCCGCCCGGCCCACTCCTCCGGCGCGTAACCCATCTGCATCGCCCGGCTGCGGTGCCCGAAGCTGCGCAGGTCGGCCGGGCCGAACCAGCGGGCCGAGCGCAACTGCTCCGGCCGCATGCGCGGGTGCTCATCCATGGCGTATCCTCCGATTCCCATGCTGGCCCGCCCGGGTCGGCACGGCAACCGCACCTCCCGCCTCTCGCGCCGTTCCTCGGCGCCCGTCGGGCACGCCTGAACGACTGGCCCGAGGTCGCCTTCATCATCCTGCTCATCCTGGCCGCCGTCGCTGCCACCGATGGGCTATGCCGCCGGCTCCGCCGCGCCGTCGGCGGTTGACGCGACCGGACACCGGACTAGCCTCCGGCCACCACGAAGGAGGCCCGCATGGCCCGACTGCCCATCACCCTCGCCTGCTGGGACTACGATCGCACCCAGGCGCTGGCCAACGGCACCGTCCCGGTCGACGGCATCGACCTCACCTATCTCAGCCTGCCCGTGGAAGAGATCTTCTTCCGCATGGCCCGCTTCCAGGAGTTCGACGCGGCCGAGATGTCGCTCAGCTCCTATTGCGTCACGCTGCAGCGGGAGGACCCGCCCTTCATCGCCATCCCCGCCTTCCCGTCCCGCTTCTTCCGCCATTCCAGCATCTACGTGAACGCCCAAGCCGGCATCGAGCGCCCGCAGGACCTGGTGGGCAAGCGCATCGGCGTACCCGAATACCAGATGACGGCCCCCGTCTGGATCCGCGGCATCCTGCAGGACGAGTTCGGCGTGCCGCACGACAGCCCGAGCTACTTCAGCGGCGGCGAGGAGGAGCCGGGGCGCATCGAGAAGCTGAAGCTCGACCTGCCGCCGCGCATCCGCCTGCAGCCCATCGGCCCCGACCAGACGCTGGCCCGCATGCTGGCGGATGGCGAGCTCGACGCCTTCCAGACCGCCCGCGCGCCCAGCACCTTCTACTCGGAGCCCGCCCGCGTCCGCCGCCTCTTCCCCGACTTCGTGCCCGTCGAGCGCGAATACTTCCAGCGCACCCGCATCTTCCCCATCATGCACGTGGTGGCGCTCCGCCGCTCGGTGTACGAGCGCGCGCCGTGGGTGGCCCAAAGCCTCTACAAGGCCTTCGTCGAGAGCCAGCGCCTCACCTACGAGGGCCTCATGGTCACGGCAGCGCTCAAGACGATGCTGCCCTGGCAGATCGCCGCCGTGGAGGAGACGCGGCGCGAGATGGGCGACGATTGGTGGAGCTACGGCTTCGGCAAGAACCGCCACGTGCTCGAGACCTTCCTGCGCTACCACCACGAGCAGGGCCTCTCGCACCGACACTTGGCCCCCGAGGAGCTCTTCGCGCGCGAGACGCTCGAAGCATTCAAAATCTAGCGTAGCGGGACACCGCCTCATACCTCACTCTCAAGCGACGCGGAGCGCCCCGGTCGCGCCCTACTCCGCCGCGGCCACAAGCAGCTCCGTCTCGTCCGCCTCCATGCCCACCAGCACCCGGCGCTCCTCGGGTGAGGCGCCGAGCCCGCGCCAGTCCTCGGACTTGGCCACGAGCCCCTGGTAGGAGCAAAGCGCCACCTGCGGGATCCGCTCGTCGCCGAGCCCGATCGGCGCGGCACCCGCCTCGAACCGCGCCACGGCATCCAGCATGATGCGGCGGAACTGGATCACCGCGATGTCGGACGCGCCCAGCCGCTCGCTCGTGCGATCGGCGATGCGGCCCATCGATTCCCACATCGCGATGTCCTGGTTCGGGATGCCGGGCAACCCGGTGAAGCTTCCTCCCTTCATCGCCGCACGGTCCTGCAGGTAGTCGTTATGCGCATGCCGCAGCGCCGGGCGGAATTGCGCGTCGAGGTCCACGCCGGGTTCGGCGACGCAGAATTTGCGCCAGGCCGCGGTGCTCACGCAGCTCGAGGGCTCTCCCCAGGCGATGAAGTGGAAGTAGCTGCCGCCGTCGTCCTTGGGCACGATCACGCTCGCCACGTTGTAGGATGCGTTGGGCGGGATCAGCGCCATGAACGGGGCGACGAAGGTGGTGATCCGCACGTAGTCCTGGGTGGCCGCGTTCATGATCGGGCGCCTGATCGCAGCGTAGCGCATGCCGTAACCGGTCACCTGCACCTGGATGCGGGGGGACTTGTCCGTGCTGGGCCGGGTCCAGTGCGTGTCGAGCGCGCCGGCTGTCGCCACCCGCGCCGGGCGCATGTCCGACGAGTGCAGGCTCGAGCTGTGGGCGCTGTCGATCTGGCCCTCCATGATCTGGGCCCAGTTGCACTGCAAATCGATCTTCACGATGGAAACCTGCTCCGCCCCGGTCGGCGCCCACGGCGGCGGCTCGAAGGCCGGCATGTGCTCGGGCGGGCCCATATATGTCCACACGAAGCCCCCCGCCTCCTGCACCGGGTAGGCCTTCTGCTTCACGCGGTCCGCGAACCCGCTCTCCTTCGGCTCGCTCGCCATCTCGAGCACGTTGCCGTCCACGTCGAACTTCCAGCCATGATAGAGGCAGCGCAGGCCGCACTCCTCGTTGCGCCCGAACGCCAAGGACGCCTTGCGGTGCGCGCAGAACTCGCCCAGCAGCCCGAGCCGCCCGTCCGTGTCGCGGAACGCCACCAGATCCTCGCCGAACAGCCGCACCCGCACCGGGGCGCCGTCCCGCTCGGCCACCTGTTCCGACAGCACCGCCGGCACCCAATGACGCCGCATCAGCCGCCCCATCGGCGCGTCGCCCTCGACTCGGGTCAGCAGCACGTTCTCCTGATGGGTCAGCATCGCAGGACTCCCTTGATCACTTAGCTTCCTAAGTTTATCGTCCCCTCGAGGGCCTTGCAAGCTGGCCCGCGTGGCGGCCAGGAGAGACGGCAGATGGAGAGCGCACCCATTCTCGAGCTCCGCGTGACCCGAGCCGAACCCGCAGCCCACGGCATTCAGCTGTTCGAGCTTCGCGATCCGGCCGGGGCTCGCCTGCCCGGCTTCGAGCCTGGCGCCCACATCGCCATCGACCTGCCCGGCGGCCCCACCCGCACCTACTCGCTGTGCAACGACCCCGCCGAGACCGACCGCTACGTCATCGCCGTCAAGCGCGACACGGCCGGCCGGGGCGGCTCGGTGCGCCTCGTCGACGAGGTCCAGGCCGGGCACACGCTCCGGGTTCAGGCGCCGCGCAACCAGTTCGCCCTCGTCCCGGCCCCCGCCTACGTCTTCGTCGCGGGCGGCATCGGCATCACACCCATCCTCTCAATGATCCGCCACCTGGTCGCGACGGGCGGGCCGCCCTTCCACCTCTACTACCTGACCCGCACCCCGACGATGGCCGCGTTCCTCCAGGAGCTGTCCGACCCCGCGATCGCGCCCCATGTCACCCTCCACCACGACGAGGGCGACCCCGACCTGGCGTTCGACCTGTGGCCCGTGTTCGAGACGCCGAGCCGCGCCCACATGTATTGCTGCGGCCCCCGCCCGCTGATGACCGCCGTGCGCGACATGACCGGCCATTGGCCATCGAGCGCACTCCACTTCGAGGATTTCGGCACCGGCCTCGCCGCACCACGGGCCGAGGACGTGCCCTTCCCCGTTCGCCTCGCCCGGTCGGGCGCGATGTTCGAGGTAGCGGTCGGGACGACCATCCTCGAGGCAATGCGCGCGCATGGCGCCACCGTGCCCAGTTCCTGCGAGAGCGGCACGTGCGGCACCTGCCGGACGCGTGTGATCGCGGGCGACCCGGACCATCGGGACCTGGTGCTGACGCCCGCCGAGCGGAACTTCAACATGATGGTCTGCGTGTCCCGGGCCAGATCCCTGCTCGTCCTGGACGCGTGAGGCCCATCCGGCTCGGGGTCATCGGCCTCGGGCGCGCCTTCATGCTGATGCGGCCCACGTTCGTGCTGGACGAACGGGTGGCGCTCACCGCCGCCGCCGACCCACGCCCCGCCGCCCGGGCCCGATTCGCGCAGCAGCATGGCCCGGCCTTCGACAGCGTCGAGGCTCTCTGCGTCCATTCCGGCCTGGACGCCGTCTACGTCGCCTCCCCGCACCAGCACCATCTGGCCCATGTGCGCGCCGCGGCCGCCGCCGGGCTGCACGTGCTCGTGGAGAAGCCGATGGCGCTGTCGCTCGAGGAGTGCCAGGCCATGATCGACGCGACGGATGCGGCCGGGGTCGCGTTGATCGTGGGCCACAGCCACGGCTTCGACCGCCCTTACGCCCGTGCCCGCGCCATGATCGAAACGGGGCGGTTCGGCGCCGTGCGGATGGTGCACGCGGCCAATCACACCGACTGGCTCGACCGCCCGCGCCGCCCGGAGGAGCTGGACACGGCCCAGGGCGGCGGAGTCCTGGTCAGCCAGGCGCCACACCAGGTGGACCTCGTGCGCCTGCTCGTCGGCAGCCCGGCCCGCACCGTCCGCGCGCACGCCACGGGGTGGGGACGCGCGGCCCGCACCGAGAGCGCCTACAGCGCCCTGATCGGCTTCGCTTGCGGCGCCTTCGCGAGCCTCACCTACGGCGGCCACGGCCGGTTCGACAGCGACGAATGCATGGGCTGGATGGGCGAGATGGGCCACCCCCGCGACCCGGCCGACTACGGCGCCGCCCGCGCCCGCCTCGAGGGGGTGTCCCCCGAAGCCGAAGCCGCCCTCAAGGACGCTCGCACCTTCGGCGCAGATGAAGCTCCGCTCCCGTCCACGCCCGCCGCCTACAACCATTTCGGCCCCGTGCTCGTCAGCTGCGAGCACGCCGACCTCCGCCCCATGCCCGGCGGGGTGATGATCTACGGCGAGGAACGCCGCTTCGAGGCACTGCCAGCACCGGACGTCGCCCGCGCCGAGGTGATCGACGCCCTATGGGCGGCGGTGCGCGAAGGCCAGCCTCCGCTCCAGTCCGGCGCGTGGGGCATGCAGACGATGGCGGTCTGCCTGGCCATGCAGGAAAGCGCGCGCTCGGGCCGCGAGATCGCGCTGCCTTGAGCCGCAGCGGAGCACCCTAAGGCCAAGTGCCGGCTCAAGAATGGTCTTCGTCATCGCGAGCGGAGCGTGGCGATCCGGGAGTCGCACAGAGCAGCCCCGTCGGCCCCTGGATCGCCACGCCTTCGGCTCGCGATGACGATGGTGACAGGCAGCGTCCGGCTACGGCTGGCCACTCGCCGCCGCCGCCAGGGTCGCGATCGCATCGTGCTCCGCCGCGGCGGCACTGGCATAGCGCGGCGCCGTGGTCACGAAGGGCCGCTCCGCGTCGTGCGGGTGGTAGATCTCGAGCCCATATCGCCCGCTCGCCGCATCCTGCACCGCCTCGATCCGGACCAACGGCATCACTCGGCCTCCATGTTCGCCTGCACGCGCTTCAGCAGCCCGAGCAGCGTCTCGACCTCGGCCCCCGACAACCCGGCCCGCGCCTTGTCCACCACTGCGATAGCCGCCGGCAGCAGCTGCGCCCGCAGCCCGCGCCCGCGATCGGTGAGGTAGATGTTGATCTTGCGCCGGTCCTCCGCGTTCCGGACCCGCTCTACGATGCCCTCGCGCTCCATCGCCATGATGGCGCTCAGCGTCGTCGGCTCCATCGTCCCGATCCGCCGGCTCAGCTCGCGCTGCGTCAGCCCGTCCTCGTTCCACAGCACGCGCAGGAAATACCACATCCCGAGCGTCACCCCGTGATGGCTGATCCGCACCGCCAGCTCCCGCTGGATCAGCCGATGCGTGAGCCGCACCTGGTAGCCCACGCTGTGGTCCAGCGGCAGGTCGGGCCCTCTGTGCTTGCGCTGCGACATGGGCCCGAGTCTGCACCAGCCCGGCCGTCAGGTCGATAGAGCACCACCTTGCCCGGCCACGCCGCAGACGGTTAGGCTCCTAACCAATCGCGGCTTCGACCGCTCCTGGGAGGCCCCATGTTCCTGCGCTTGTTCGCCACCCTGTTGCTCCTGGCCCTCCCGGCGGCGGCGCAGGAGCCGGTCACGATCAACGTCGTGCTCCCCCTCACCGGCGGCGGCTCGTTCCTCGGCCAGCAGGAGCAGATCGCCCTCCAGCGCGCCGAGGCCGTCATCTCCGAACAAGGCGGCGTCCAGGGCCGCCCCGTCCGCTTTGCCTTCCACGACGACCAGAGCAGCCCACAGGTGGCCGTCCAGATCACAACCCGCCTGCTCGCCGCCAAGCCCAACGTGCTGATGGGCTCGGGCCTCGTCGCCATGTGCAACGCCATGGCCCCGCTCGTCCGCCGCGGCCCCGTGACCTACTGCTTCTCGCCGGGCATCTACCCCGAGCCCGGCAGCTTCCTGTTCAGCTCCGGGGTCTCCACCAAGGACCTGGCTGCCGCACTCCTCGCCTACTGGAAGGCAAAGGGCATCACCCGCATCGGCCTCATCACCAGCACGGACGCGAGCGGCCAGGATGCGCTCCGCAACATCCTCGAGCTCATGGCCCAGCCCGCCCAGGCCGGCATGGCCATCGTGGAGCAGCAGCGCTTCAACCCGACCGACGTGAGCGCCGCCGCGCAGATCGAGCGCATCAAGGCCGCGGACCCGCAGGCCGTCATCGCCTGGTCCACCGGGAGTGCCGTCGGCACCGTGTTCAAGGCCATCACGGCCGCAGGGCTCGAGCTGCCGGTGGGCACCACGAACGGCAACATGACCTATGCCCAGATGCAGGCCTTCGCTGCCTTCCTCCCCAAGGACCTCTACATCCCGAGCGCCGAGTGGCCCCCGCACGAGGGCAAGACGCTGCACCCGGACGTCGAAGCCGCCCAGGCCCGGTTCTTCGCCGCCTACCAGAACAGCCCCACCAAGCCCGACGCCAGCTCCACCTTCAGCTGGGACCCGGCGATGCTCATCGTCGCCGCCCTCCGCGACGTGGGCCCGGACGCCACGCCCGACGCCTTACGGGAGCGCATCGCGCGGACCAAGGACTTCGCGGGCGTGAACGGCCTCTACGACATGCAGCGCCTGCCCCAGCGCGGCCTGGACCTGGAAAGCGTCATCGTGACCCGGTGGGACGCCGCCGCCCTGCGCTGGGTGCCGGTGAGCAGGCCGAGAGGCGCGCCGCTGGACTGACCCGTTGGCCACCTTCATCCAGATCCTCGTGGGCGGCGTCATGCAGGGCGCCATCTACGCGCTGGTAGCGCTCGGTTTTTCGCTGGTCCACCGTGTGACGGGCATCATCAACCTCAGCCAGGGCGCCTTCTGCGTGCTGGGCGCGCTGATGGCCTGGACGCTGCAGGTGGGCTGGGGCCTGCCCGTCTGGGCCGCCGTGCCCGGCGCCGTGCTCGCCACCGCGGCGGCCGGCGCGCTGATCGGGGCCACGACGTTCGTGCCGGGCCTCTCGCGCCTGTCCAACAGCAACATGCTGATGCTGACGGCAGGGCTGCTGACCCTGCTGGAGGGGCTGATGCTGCTCGTGTGGGGCAGCCAGCCCTACGCTCTGCCGGCGTTCGGCAGCGAGCGGCCCTGGCGGGTCGGGGGCGTGCTGGTGCCGAACCAGGGGCCGTTCGTGGCCGTGGCGCTGCTGGGCGTCATCGCCGGGCTGTGGGTGCTGCTGGCCCGCACCGAGTTCGGCCGCGGCCTCCGGGCCTGCGCCGAGAACCCGCAGGCCGCGCGCCTCATGGGCATCGGCGTTCCGGGCATGATGCTGTTCTCGTTCACCCTAGCCGCCGCGCTGGCCGCACTCGCGGGCATCGTGATCGCGCCCGCCACCAGCCTGCAGTTCGACACCGGGCGCCTCTTCACCGTCAGCGGATTCATTGCGGTCGCCATCGGCGGCATCGGAAGCCTGCCCGGGGCCATCGCGGGCGGGTTGCTGCTGGGAGTGGCACAGCAGCTCGGCACCGCCTACGTCAGCTCGCTGTTCAGCTCGGCGCTCGCGCTCGGGCTGCTGCTCGCAGTGCTCGTGCTCCGCCCCGGTGGCCTGCTCGGCGCCGGCCCGGCCCGGCGCGAGGACGTGCGCACGGAGGCGCGCGTATGGGCCCATGCGGCCCGCCTGCCGGCCGCCCGGGCAGGGTGGGGCGGCGCGGCACTCCTCCTTGCCGCCGCAGCGCTTCCACTCGTGGTGCAGAGCCCCGATCTCCTCTCCTCGCTCGCCATCGCGCTCATCCTCTACGTGGCGCTGGTCGGGCTCGACGTGCTGATGGGCTATGCCGGCCAGGTCAGCCTCGGCCAGGGCGGCTTCATGGCGCTGGGCGGATACACGGCGGCGTGGCTCGCAGTCACCTACGACACGCCCCCGGCGCTCGGCCTGGTCGCCGGCATAGCGCTCGCCGTGGCGTGCGCCATGGTGCTCTCGCTCGTCACGCTCAGGCTCCGGGGCCTCTATCTCGCCCTCGCGACCCTGGCCTTCGGGCTGCTGGTGGAAAGCTGCGTCATCGGCTTCGATGAGATCACCGGCGGCCCCTCCGGCCTCGTCGGCATCCCGGCCTTCTCCCTGGGCAGCTTCGAGTTCGACACGCCCGCCCGCACCTATTGGCTCGTGCTCGGCATCGCCGCCTTCCTCGTGGCGGGCGTGTCCGGCGCCGTCGCCTCGCCGTTCGGCCGCGCCATGCAGGCCATCCGCACGGACCCGCTGGCGGCAGCCGCCCTCGGCATCCCTGTGGTCCGGGTCAAGCTCGCCGCCTTCGCCTTCAGCGCCGCCACGGCCGCCCTCGCGGGCGGGCTGCTCGCCTTCCACTTCCGCTTCCTCAGCCCCGAGATGGTCGGCACCGCGCGCTCCTTCGAGCTCGTCAGCATGATGGTCGTCGGCGGCGAGGGCACCGTCATCGGCCCGCTGCTCGGCTCGCTGCTCATCACTCTGCTGCCCGAGCTCAGCCAGTCGCTCGCCACCTACAAGACGCTCGCGGTCGGGCTGCTGCTCGTCGTGTTCTTCCTCCGCCTGCCAGAGGGCCTGTTCGGCTTGCTGGTGCGCCTGCTCCGGCGGCGCGCATGAACGCGCTGGAGGTCACCGGCCTCGAGAAGCGCTTCGGCGGCCTGCACGCCACGCAGGCGGTGAGCTTCACCGTGGAGCAAGGCTCCGTGACCGCCCTCGTCGGCCCGAACGGCGCCGGCAAGACGACCGTGTTCAACCTCGTCACCGGCCTGCTGCGCCCCGACGCCGGGCGGCGCGCGCTGTTTGGCATCGACATGGACCAGGTACCGGACGTCGCTGCCGCGGGCCTGGTCCGCACGTTCCAGTCGGCCCGCGTCTTCCCCGGGCTCACCACGCTCGAGAACGTCATGGCCGGCGCGCATCGCAGCACGCGGCACGGGGTGCTGGCCTATGCCGCCTGGACACCGGCTGCGCGCCGGGCCGAGCGGGCTTTGCGGGACCAGGCGGAGGCGCTGCTGGCCTTGCTGGACCTCGCCCGGTACCGCGACGCCCACGCGCCGGACCTGCCGATCGGGGCACAGAAGCTGCTCGAGGTGGCCCGCGCCCTCATGGCCCGCCCCCGGCTGCTTCTGCTGGACGAGCCCGCAGCCGGCCTGAACGATGCCGAGACGGACGAGCTCGCCGCCCTCCTCCGCGCCGTGCAGGCCGGCGGCGTGACGGTGCTGGTGGTGGAGCACAACATGGGCCTCGTCATGGGCGTGGCGGACCGCGTGGTGGTGCTGGACGCTGGGCGCGTGATCGCGAACGGCCCACCCGCCCAGGTGCAGTCCGACCCGGCCGTGATCGCCGCCTATCTCGGCACCCCGGCATGAAAGCGCTGCTCGAGATCGACGGGCTCCACGCCGGCTATGGCCGCACCGAGGTGCTCCGGGCCGTGTCGCTCGCCGTCGCCCCGGGCGAGGTCGTGGCGCTGGTCGGCGCGAATGGCGCGGGGAAAAGCACGCTGGTGAAGGCCATCTCCGGCCTGCTCCGCCCCACCGCCGGCACCATCCGGCTCGAGGGTGCCGTGATGCACGGCCTATCCGTTTCCGAGCGGGTCCGCCGCGGCATCGTGCACGTGCCGGAGGGCCGCCAGGTGTTCGCCGGCCTCTCAGCCCGCGAGAACCTCCGCCTCGGCGCCTGGCTCGACCGCACGGACCTCGACACGCGCATCGACGCCGCCTGCGCGCCCCTTCCCGGACGTGGCCAGCCGCCTGGACGCTCCCGCCGGCAGCTTCTCCGGCGGCCAGCAGCAGATGCTTGCCATTGCCCGCGGCCTCATGGCCCGGCCCCGGCTCCTGCTCCTCGACGAGCCCAGCCTCGGCCTCTCGCCGATGCTGGTGGCAGACGTGTTCGCCCTCATCGGCAGCCTCCGCAACCGGGGCATCGCCGTGCTGCTGGCCGAACAGAACGCCCGGGCGGCCCTGGCCATCGCCGACCGCGGCCTCGTGCTCGAAAACGGCGCCATCGTCCTGGAAGGAAGCGGCGCGGACCTGCTCGCTAGCCCGGACGTGGCGGCCCGCTACCTCGGCACGGGGGCCTCCGGCGCCCGGCAGGCCGGCCCCGGTGCGCTGGCGGAGCAGTTGCAAGCGATCCTGTCCGACTGAAGCAGCCCTTGGTGTTCCGTCACCGCGAGCGGCCATGGCCAACCCGCGGCGGACAGGGGCCTAAAGCGCGCCATCCCCCAACATGTGCGCCGTGCCGGACACCACGAGCCGGACGCGCATGCCGACCTGCAGCGCCAGGGTCCCCGGTTGCCTGATCGTCAACACCGCGCCCGCAGCCCCCAACAGCCGCACGACATAGGTGCATGCGGCGCCCGCAAACTCCGACGCCCCGACCTCGCCCAGACCGGACGTGTCGGGCTCGAGCCCGATCTGCTCCGGCCGCAACATGATGGTCGCCGCTCCGCTCGGCGCATCCCGGGCCACCGCCACGCGCCCCAGCGCGCACTCGGCCACGCCGCCCGCCACGGTCGCGGGAAGCACCACCGCGTCCCCCAGGAACTCGGCCACGGCACGGCTCACGGGGCGGAAATACACCTCCTGCGGCGTGCCCGCCTGCTCCAGCCGGCCATTCCGCAGCACGGCCACCTGGTCCGCGAACGAGAGCGCCTCGGCCTGGTCGTGCGTCACCAGCACCGTCGTTATCCCCGCCCGGCGCAGCACCTCCGCCACCGCGTGCCTTGTGCTGGCCCGCAGCCCGGTGTCCAACGCCGAGAACGGCTCGTCCAACAACATCAGCCGGGGCTGCCGGGCCAACGCACGGGCCAGCGCCACACGCTGCTGCTGCCCACCCGACAGCTCGTCCGGCCGCCGATGCAGCATCGCCAGGTCCAGCTCCACCATGCGCATCAGCGCCGCGACCCGCGCCTCCCGGCCCGGCGTGTCGCGCGGCAGCCCGAAGCCGATGTTGTCCCGCACATCCAGATGCGGAAACAGCGCGCCGTCCTGCGCCACCACCCCGATCCCCCGCCGATATGCCGGCACGGACGTCCCACCCTCAGCCATCACCCGATCGCCCAGCATGATCCTGCCGGCATCCGGCGCCTCGAACCCGGCGACCACCCGCAGCAGCGTCGTCTTGCCCGAGCCGGACGGGCCCACGATCGCGGTGCGGCTCCCCTCCGCCGCGCGAAGGCCCACGCCGTCCAGCGCCACCACGGCGCCGAACCGCTTCTGGACCCCGTCCAGAAGCAGGTGCGCGGGCGCGTCCTTCACCGGCCGGCGACGCGTCGGGACTGGGCGTGCAACAACCAGGTGAGGGGGAGCGCGGACAGGACCATGATCAAGGCATACGGCGCAGCGGCCGCGTAGTCGATCTCCGAGCTGTAGGACCAGAACATCGTCGCCAGCGTCTGAGTGCCGTTGGGCGCCAGCATCATCGTCGCCGTCAGCTCGTTCGTGATGCCGAGCGCCACCAGCGCCATGCCCGAGGCCGCGCCGGGTGCGGCGAGCCGCATCGTGGTCGCCCACAACGCCCGCCCCGGGGAGCGGCCCAGGGCGGCAGCTGCCTGCTCCAGCTCCACCGGGGCCTGGGCGATGCTGGCGCGAAGGCTCAGCATGGCCCGCGGGAGGAACAGCAGCACGTAGGCGGCAAGGATGGTCACCGCCGTCTGATAGATCGGCGCCGCGTGGACGGTGACCGTCACCAGCGCGAGCGCAACGACGACGCCCGGCAGGGATCCAGCAAGGTAGTTCTCGGCCTCGAGCAGGCGCTGCAGCCGGCCCGGCGCGCGGACCGAAAGCCAGGCCATGGCGACCGAGGCGAGGGTGGTCAGTACCGCGCCCACCCCCGCGAGCAACAGCGTCTGCCCCAACGCCGCCCCGATCTCGCCCCAGCGCCACACCCCCGCGCCGCCCCGGACCAGCCAGCGCGCGAGCGTCAGCAGCGGCACGCCGACCGAGATCGCGCTGAAGAGGACGGGCAGCGCGAGCCAGGCGATCCGCGCGCGCCCGAGCCGGGCCAGCGCCGGCGCGCGCGGCGCCCCCGCACCCAGCCGCGCATACCGCGCGCCGCCCCGCGCCGAGGCCTCGAACGCGAGCAGCGCCATGCAGCACGCTACCAGCACGACGGCGAGCATGTTGGCGGCCGGGCCGTTGTAGGAGGACTGAAACTGGTCGACGATCGCGGTCGTGAACGTGTCGAACCGCACCATTCCGAACAGGCCGTACTCGGCCAACAGGTGCAACCCCACGAGCAGCGAGCCGCCACAGATGGCCAGCCGCAACTGCGGCAGCACGACCCGCAGGAACACGCGCCCCGGCGGCAGGCCGAGCGACGCGGCGGCGTATTCGAGTTCCGGGTCCAGCCGCCGCAGCGCCGCCGCGACCGGGAGATACAGGAACCCGGCATAGGCCGCGACCGAGATCAGCACCCCCGCCGGCAGCCCGTGCAGGCCCGGGGCTACGCTGATCCAGCCGTAGCTGTGCACGAAGGCAGGGATCGCGAGCGGCGCCACCGCGAGCCACGCCCACACCCGTCGCCCTGGCAGGTCCGTCCGCTCCGTGAGCCACGCCAGCGCCACCGCGAGCGCCGCGCTGAGTGGCACCGTGCAGCCGACCAACAGCACCGTGTTCAGCATCAGCTCGCCCACGCGGGGGCGCCAGATGAGGGCCGAGGCCGTTGCCCACCCCGTCTGTATCGTTACGGCGGCGACGAAGCCGAGCGGGACGAGGCTGGCGAGCGACACGAGCAGGGCCGTGGCCCGCATCGCGACGCCGGGTGCCGCGAACCGCGCCGTGAACGCCGAGGCCGTGGAGACGGCGGTCAGAGCAGCCCGGCCTGCGTCATCAGCTCGGCCACCTTCCGGCCGTTCAGCTTCGCCGGATCGACCATGGGCGCCTGCAGCTCGGCGAGGGGCACCAGCGCCTTGTTGGACGCGGCGCCGTTGCCCACCGCATACTCGAACGAGTCGCCGGTGCGCAGGATGTCCTGCCCGCCCCTGCCCGCGATCCAGCGTAGGAAGGCGAGCGCCCCCTCCTGCCGCTTGCTGCTGGCGAGCACGCCGCCGCCCGAGACGCTGACGAACGCCCCCGGGTCCGTGTTGCGGAAGTAGTGCAGGCCGACCTTGTCGCTGTTCTCCCCGGTCTTTGCGCGGTCGGCATAGTAGTAATAGTGATAGATGACGCCGCCATCGGACTGCCCGGCGTTCACCGCCTTCATCACCGTGCCGTTGCCGCGATACGTGACTGCGCCCGCCTTCATCGCCTTGAGCCAGGCCAGCGTCTCGGCCTCGCCGCGGACCGCGAGCACGGCGCTGACGATCGCCTGGAAGTCGGCCCCGGACGGCGATGCGCCCCAGCGGCCGCGCCAGGCGGGGCCGGCGAGGTCCATGATCGACGCCGGAAGCTGGCCGGGCGAGAGCTTGTCCTTGTTGTAGACGAACACGGTGCTGCGCGCTGCGATGCCGACCCAGTGCCCGTTCGAGGGCCGGTAGGCGGCCGGCACGGCCCCGAGCAGGTCGGCCGGCAACGGCGCGAACAGCCCGGCATGGTCCACCAGCGCCATGGCAGGCGAGTTCTCCGTCAGGAACAGGTCGGCCGGCGACGCGGCGCCCTCCTGCACGATCTGGTTGCCCAGCTCCGTGTCGCTGCCGTTGCGGAGGGTGACCTTGGTCCCCGTCTCGGCCGTGAACCCCTCCGCCCAGGCCTTGGTCAGGCTCACGTGCTGAGCGTTGTAGACCAGGATCGGTTCGGCCGCTTGCGCATGTGCGCGCGTGGCGGCCAGGGTTACGGAGGCGCAGAGCAGGGTTCGGCGCGTGAGCATCGGGAATCGTCCGTGTTGTTCAGTGCCCCAGTTACTGCGTCTCATTCGCAATTGCAACTCGCACTCGGTCCCTGCCGACGTCGCGCACTGGACCTAGAGCAGCGCGTTCGTCTTCCGCAGACGGTGCGACAGCTCCTTCATCACATACCAGCAGAAATTCGGCATCTCCTTGACCATGTAGCGGAATTTCCGCGCATCAATCACCGCCAGCTCCGCCGCCTGGGACGCCCGGGCCGTCGCCGTCCGCGGCTGGTCGTCGAGCAGCGCCACGATCCCAAGCGCGTCCCCGGCCTGCACCACCTCGATCACGCGGCCATGCGAACTCACCTCCACCGCGCCTTTCAGCACGATGTACATCGACCGCGACGCATCCCCTTCCGAGAAGATCGCGCTTCCGGCCGGGTAGTCCATCACGGTGCCCACCTGGCGCGCGAACTCGCGGAAATCCATGTCGGCGGCAATGACCATGGGACCGGCGGAGCTTTCGTTGTGTGACAGAAATATGTCACTCCCCCGCCCGCCCTGTCAAACCTTGCTAGACCGGGAAGCCCTCCAGCAGCCCCACCGGATCACCGTATTTCGACGCCAGCGCCACGACCTCCTCGTCCTCGAGGCTGTGCAGCCAGCCATCGGTGATCAGCCGCCGGTTGCCCGCCACAAGCGTCGTGTCGAACGTGACGAGGTCCATGTGCACGTGCGGCTCCTCCCAATCCGGCATGCGCCGCAGCAGGTCGCGGGACGGGGTGAGCCCGTTGATGCCGAAATGCAGCGCGCCGGGGGAGTTGGGGCCGGCCGGGTAGATGTCGAAGCGCGGGGCCTGCGGATTATGCCCGAGCCCGATCTCCTCTATCGTGCCGCCGACGAGGAAGCCGCGGAACAGCTCCGCCGCCTCGCCGTCGCCATGGATCGCGTGCACCCGGTCGTCCTGGAACTCGACGCCGACGCGCTTTTCGCCCTGCCTGACCTCGAACGGCCTGTCGAACCCCACCGCCCATTGCGGGTAGATGATCCCGCTGAAGCCAACGCGCGGCCCGGTGCCGCGATCTGCGTCGTAATCCGGGCCCATCATGTAGGGCTCCCACACGTTCGGCCCGTGCGTTGGCAGCCAGTGCACATAGCAGCCATCCTCGTCGGCGATGTAATGGCCCCGCCAGCGGTTGTCCGCCTTCATCCGCGTGCGCATCTCGGCCGTGAACGGGATCCGGAAATCCGTGCCGCGCGGGTCCGTGAAACGCAGGTCGAAGTCGCCCGCGTCGGGGAACAGCCGGTTGGTGCCGCGCACGATGGCGCCCAGCACGTCCACCGGGAAGCGCGCCTGGGCCGTGTTCAGCAGGTCCCAGTCGCGGAAGAAGGTGATCTTGATCCAGCGCTGCCCCTTCTGCCGCCGCAGCGCCTTGCAGAACGGGTCGAACACCGAGGCGAACCAGGTGCTGACCACGAATGTCGCGCGCTCCAGGATGGGCCGCACCGCCTCCGGCACCTCGGTGTAGCGGGTGCTCTCGCCCACGAACATCTCGAAGGTGGCGCCGCGCGCCCGGGCCAGGCCCTGGACCGCTTGGGCCACGCGCGGGTCGATCAGCGGGTCGGCCAGCATCAGCACGTGGTCGCCGGGTCGGATGGCGAAAACGCGGTGAAAGTTGTCGTGCGCCTGCACCTGCTCGGCGAGAGTGGCGGGCGGGTGCGCGACCTTGCCCGGCAGTCCCCTCCGCGTGCGGGATGCGTTGATCTCGGCGTTGCTGGTGGGGATGCGCATGACGGTCCTCCCTGTTGGACAGACTGTCCCAAGGCCGCCCCCGGATTGCAACGGCCCGGCACCGCGTCTAGCGTGAAATACTTAGTGACCGAAGCGTCATGCCGGAGGAAATCGCCGTGCCCACTCGCCGCACCATGCTCCTCGCCGCGCCCGCCCTCCTGCTCGGCCGCAGCGCTCGCGCCCAGGTGGACGCTTTGGCAACCGAGGCGGCCGGGCTCGGGCCCGTGATCTGGTACGAGAGCACGCCCAGCGATCTCGCAAACCAGGTCGCCGCCGCGTTCGGGCGCCGCTACCCGCGGATCGCGCTCCGCCACGTGCGCGATTCGGGCGGCAACGCCATGAGCGCCCGCATCATCCAGGAAAGCCAGGGCGGCGCCCGCACCGCCGACGTCGCCACCAACAGCGCCAGCGTGTTCTGGCCGCTCGCCCAGCGCGGCCTGCTCGAGGGGGCCGACTGGGCCGCCCTCGGCGCCACCCCGTCCATGGCGCCCACGCCCTATTCCCTGCTCGCCACCGCCTCCGTCTTCGTGCTGCTGAGCAACACCAAGCTCGTGCCGGAGGCCGAGGCGCCTGCGGGGTGGGACGCGCTGCTCGAGCCACGCTGGCGCGGCCGCATCGGCGTTTGGCAGCGGACGGAGCCTTTCGTCTCGCTGGCCGCCCTGTGGGGGCCGGAGCGGGTCGCCGACTATCTCGGGCGGCTCAGCGCGCAGCTTCCCTTCCTCTTCCCCAGCACGTTCCCCCTCGCCCAGCAGGTCGCGGCCGGCGAGGTCGCGGCCGGGGTCGGCATCTACCACGCGGCCCTGCCCGCCATCAGCCGCGGCGCCCCGCTGCGCTACCTGGTGCCGGAGCCCGCGCCGATCAGCTCGCTCTACAGCTTCATGCCCAAGGCCGGCCGCAACCGACCCGGCGGCAAGCTCTTTTCGCTGTGGCTCGCCACCGAGGAGGGCGCGCTGGCCTACGAAGCCGCCACCGGGCGCGGCAACCCGCTGATCGCAGCCACCAGGACGGCGCAGCTCCTGGCCGGCCACACGAGCGTCGAGCAGAAGCCGGAGGACGCCGACGCCACCCTGCCGCTCATCGAGCGCTACGACGCCATCCTCCGCCAAACCGGCCAGGCCGCCCCTTCCAAGTGACGGGCGCCACATGACGCTCGACCGGGCGGTCGCGCTCGCCCTCGGCCTCCTGCTGTGCTGGATGGTCGCGGCGCCGCTCGGCCTCGTGCTGCTCAGCGCCGTCCGACCCGGCGGCTTCCCACTCGACCCGGGGTTCACCACCGCCAACTTCGCCGCGGTCTATCTGGCGCCGGGCTTCCCCGAGCTGCTGGGCACCACGCTGGCCTTCGCCGCCGGGTCGACGGCGGTGGCGCTGGTGCTCGGCACCCTGCTCGCCTGGGCCATCGAACGCACGGACCTGCCCGGCGCCGCCCTGTTCCGCGCGCTGGTGATATTGCCCATGGCCACGCCCCCCGTGCTGCTCGCCATCGGCTGGACGATGCTCGCCAGCCCCCGCATCGGCGTGCTGAACCGCGTGCTGCAGGACACGCTGGGCCTATCCGCCGCCCCGTTCGACGTGTTCAGCCTCGGCGGCATGGTCTTCGTCGAGGGCCTGTCGCTCGTGCCTACCACGGTGCTGATGCTGGCCCCCGCCTGCCGCAACATGGACCCGTCGTTCGAGGAAGCGGCGCTCGCCTCGGGCGCTTCCCGCCTGCGCGTGTTGCGCCGCATCGTGCTGCCCCTGCTGCTGCCCGCCATCGCGGCCGCGGCGTGTTTCATGATGATCGTGAGCCTGGTCGTATTCGACGTGCCGGGCACGCTCGGGCTGCCGGTGCGGCGCTTCGTGCTGAGCACGCAGGTGTTCCATTGGATCAGCGAGAGTCCGGGCGGCGTGCCGGAATACGGCAAGGTGGGGGCGCTCGCGGTGCTGTTCCTGGCCATCCTGCTGGCCCTGGGCGCGCTGTATCGCCGAGCCACGCGACGGGCCGCCGCGTTCCGCACGGTCGGGGGAAAAGCCTTCCGCGCCCGGCCAATGCCGCTCGGGACGCTGCGCTGGCCGGTGTTCACCTGCGTGTCGGCCTATTTCGTGGTGGCCGTGGTGCTGCCGCTGAGCGTGCTCGTCTGGTCGAGCCTCATGCCCTACCAGGTCGCCCCGTCCCGCGCCGCACTCGCGTTGCTCACCCTCGAGAACCATCGCGACTTCCTCGCGAACGGCCAAGTGGCGGAGGCGGCGTGGAACTCCGTGGTGATCGCCCTCGTGGCGGCCACCGCCGTCGCAGCGCTGGCCGGCCTCGTCGCCTGGCTCGTCGTCCGCCGCCGCGTGCCGGGCGGCGCCGTGCTGGATGCGCTGGCCTTCGCGCCCATCGCGGTGCCAGGCGTCATGATCGGCGTCGCGCTGATCTACCTCTACCTCGCCACCGGGCCCATCCTGCCCGTCTATGGCACCATCTGGATCATCGTGATCGCCTATGCCACGCAATATTTGCCGTTCGGGACCCGCCTCATCGGCGGCAGCATGATCCAGCTCCACCCGGAACTCGAGGAGGCCGGCCGCACCTCCGGCGCCAGCGAGGCCCGCATCCTGCGCCGCGTCACCCTGCCCCTCGTCGCACCGGCCCTCGCGGCCACCTGGGTCTGGGTGCTGGCCCATGCGCTGCGGGAGCTGTCGTCGGCGCTGCTGCTCCGCTCCTTCGACAACATGACCGTGCCGACACTCCTGTGGGACTACTGGTCAGGCGGCGAGCCCACCCGGGCCGCGGCGGTGGGAGTGTGGCTCGTGCTGGCGGTGCTGGGCGCGCTGCTGCTCTCCCGCCTGGTGGGCCGCAGAGCCGTCGATGCTTGAGGTCGAGCAACTCGTCAAACGCTACGGCAAGGGCGGCGCGGGTGTCCGCGGCGTGTCGTTCCGCGTGGCGCCGGGCGAGTTCTTCACCCTGCTCGGCCCGTCCGGCTGCGGCAAGACGACCACCCTGCGCTGCATCGCGGGCCTCGAGACACCGGATGGCGGCCGCATCGCCATCGACGGCGCACCGGTGTTCGGCGCCGGCCGAACCGTTCCCGTGAACAGGCGAGACATTGCGATGGTGTTCCAATCGTACGCGATCTGGCCACATATGAGCGTCGCTCAGAACATTGCCTTCCCGCTCGAGGCCCAGAACCTGCCCCGTGCCGAGCGCGCGCGCCGCGTGGACCAGGCGCTCGCCATGGTGGGTCTCGAGGGCCTCGGAGGCCGCCCGGCCAGCCTGCTCTCCGGCGGCCAGCAGCAACGCGTCGCCCTCGCCCGCGCGGCCGTCCGCGGCGCGAAGCTGCTGCTGCTGGACGAACCCCTCTCCAACCTCGACGCCAGCCTCCGCGAACGCATGCGCGCCGAGCTGCGGGACCTGCAGCAGCGCCTCGGCACCACGGCCATCTACGTGACCCACGACCAGGAAGAGGCCATGAGCCTGTCCGACCGCGTAGCCCTCATGCGAGATGGCGAGGTGCTCGAGCTCGCCACCCCCCAGGACCTCTACCTCCGCCCCACCCACGCCTTCACCGCCGGCTTCCTGGGCCTGGCCGAACTCCTCCCCTGCACCGTCCGCGGCCCCGAAGGCACCTTCCTGCGCGTCGACACCTCCCTCGGCCCGCTGCTGGCCAGCGGCGACCCCGCCGGCACCCTCCTCCTGATCCGCCCCGAACACGTCCGCCTCGATGCGCCACCCGGCGCCCCGAACCAGCTGCATGGCACCATCGCCCGAGCCGCCTTCGCCGGGCGGCACGTGGACTACACCGTGGAGGTCGCAGGCCACCCGATCCCGGTACAGGCCGCATCGGGCAGAATGCATCCTGTCGGCACGGCGGTGACCCTAACCCTGCCGCCCGCGCAGTGCTGGCTGATGAAGGGGTGACCCTGCTCCCTCTCCCCCTGGGAGAGGGTGGGGGTGAGGGTCCGGCCACACGGACGAACAAGCGCCCGCATCGCCCGTGCCCTCACCCCGGCCCTCACCCGCGGGAGGGGGTAGAGGTCTCGAACCCCACCAGCTCCGCCCCCTCTTCCACCAGCGCCCCGGCAACCGCTGACACGGCTGAAACCACCCCGTCGCGCGGCGCCGTGAGCCGCATCTGGACCTTCATCGCCTCCAGCACCACCAGCACGGTCCCGCGCGCCACCGTCTGGCCCGGCTCGGCCTGCACCACCACGATGCGGCCCGGCATGGGAGCCACCAATCGGTCCCCACCCTCCACAACGCCGTCGCGTGGAGCAAGCGTGTCCGGCTCCACGAACGTCCAGGCCTCGCCGCCGTGCAGCACCGTGATCCCGCCGCCGCCTTCGATCACCTTCGGCGAGAGCGCAGCGCCGTCGATGACCAGGCGACCGTCCCGCAGCGCTGCCGTCTCGTCGTGCAGCGCGAGCGTGGGGCCGTGCGCACCCCACTGCACCTGGACGGCTTGCGCCGTCCCGCCCTCCTCCAGCGTCACCGTCCGCTGCCCGGGCGCGTTCATCCGCCAGCCACTCGTGCTGCCCCAGGGCGAGTGCGGGTCGCCGGATGCCTGCGTGCCGGGCCGGGCCAGAACGTGCGCGGCGGCCGCGGCCAGGGCCACGAACGGGGCTGGCTCGGAGGGCGCCAGCAGCGTCGCCTCGTGCCGTCCGATGGAGCCCGTATCCACCGCGCCGGCAGCGAAGTCGGGGTGCGCCGCGATGCGCCGCAGCAGGGCCAGGTTCGTCTGCACGCCCAGGAGCTCGGTCGCGGCCAGCGCCCGGCGCAGCTGCCGCACCGCCCCCTCGCGCGTGGCGTCGTGCACGATCAGCTTCGCCAGCATCGGGTCGTAATGCACAGTCACGGCATCGCCCTCGCGCACGCCGCTGTCGATCCGCACCGCCCGGCCCATCCGCGGCCAGCGCAGATGGTGGATGCGGCCCACGGCTGGCATGAAGTCCCGCGCCGGATCCTCGGCGTACAGCCGCACCTCGATCGCGTGGCCCTGCAGCCGCGGCTCCGTGCTCGACAGCTTCTCCCCACTCGCCACAAGCAGCTGCCACTCCACCAGGTCGAGCCCGGTCACCATCTCCGTCACCGGGTGCTCCACCTGGAGGCGCGTGTTCATCTCCATGAAGAAGAACTGCTCCGGAGCATCTGCATTTGCGATGAACTCGACCGTGCCGGCGCCCACGTAGCCGATCGCCCGGGCCGCCGCGCAGGCCGCCTCGCCCATGCGCGCCCGCAGCTCGGGCGACAGGCCCGGTGCCGGCGCCTCCTCCACCACTTTCTGGTGGCGCCGCTGGATGGAGCAGTCGCGCTCGAACAGGCTCACGGTCTGGCCCGACGCATCCGCGAACACCTGGATCTCGATATGCCGCGGCCGCGTCAGATAGCGCTCGACGAGCACCTGGTCGTCCCCGAAGGCCGACATCGCCTCGCCCCTCGCCACAGCGAGCGCCTCCGCGAAGGCGCCGGGCTCGGCCACGATCCGCATGCCCTTGCCACCGCCGCCCGCGCTGGCCTTGATCAGCACGGGATAGCCGACCCGCGCCGCCTCGGCTGCGAGCAGCGCAGGGTCCTGGTCCGCCCCGTGGTAGCCCGGCACCAACGGCACGCCGGCCGCCTCCATCAGCGCCTTGGCCGCCGACTTGCTGCCCATGGCCCGGATGGCAGAGGACGGCGGCCCCACGAACACCAGCCCGGCTTCGGCACACGCCTCCGCGAAACCCGCATTCTCGCTCAGGAACCCGTATCCCGGATGCACCGCATCCGCCCCCGACAGCCGCGCCGCCTCGATGATGTGCGGGATGGACAGGTAGCTCTCCCGCGCCGGCGCCGGCCCGATCGGCACCGCCACATCCGCCGCCGCCACGTGCGCCGCCCGCGCATCCGCCTCGGAGAACACCGCAACGGTCCGCACACCCATGCGCCGCGCCGTGCGGATGATGCGGAGCGCGATCTCCCCCCGGTTCGCGATCAGCAGCGTGCGGATCACATCCGGAACAGGCCGAAGCCCGCCTTCTCACCATCCCACCGCGGCACGGGCGCGTTGAACGCTGCCGAGAGCCCGAGCCCCAGCACCATCCGCGTGTCGGCCGGATCGATCACGCCATCGTCCCACAGGCGCGCCGTCGCATACATCGGGTTGCCTTGGGACTCATACTGCTCCTCGATGGGCGCCCGGAACGCCGCCTCCTCGTCCGCCGACCAGGTGCCGCCGCGCGCCTCCACATTGTCCCGCCGCAGCGTCGCCATCACGCTCGCCGCCTGCACGCCGCCCATCACGCTGATGCGCGCGTTGGGCCACATCCACAGGAACCGCGGCGAGAAGGCACGGCCGCACATGCCATAATTGCCGGCGCCGAAGCTGCCGCCCACTACCACCGTGAACTTCGGCACGCGGGCCGTCGCGACGGCCGTCACCATCTTCGCCCCGTCCTTCGCGATGCCGCCGCTCTCGTATTTCCGCCCCACCATGAACCCGGTGATGTTCTGCAGGAACACGAGCGGGATGCCGCGCTGCTCGCAGAGCTCGATGAAGTGCGCCCCCTTCTGCGCGCTCTCGCTGAACAGGATGCCGTTATTCGCGATGATACCGACCCGATACCCCCAGAGCCGCGCGAAGCCACACACCAAGGTCGGCCCATACAGCCGCTTGAACTCGTCGAGCTCCGACCCGTCCACCAGCCGCGCGATCAGCTCCCGCACGTCGTAGGGCTCCCGAGTGTCGACCGGGACGACGCCGTGGAGCTCCTCGCCCGCATACAGCGGCGGACGCGGTTCGGCGACATCCGCCACGGTGGGCTTGACGCCGTGCAGGTTCGCCACGATCCGCCGGGCCAGCGCGAGTGCGTGCGCGTCGTCCTCGGCCAGGTGGTCTGTCACGCCAGAGACGCGGCTATGCAGCTCACCGCCGCCCAGCTCCTCGGCCGTCACCACCTCGCCCGTGGCCGCCTTCACCAGCGGCGGGCCGCCGAGGAAGATGGTGCCCTGGTTACGCACGATGATGCTCTCGTCCGACATCGCCGGCATGTAGGCGCCTCCCGCGGTGCAGCTGCCCATCACGACCGCCACCTGCGGGATGCCGAGTGCCGACATCCGGGCCTGGTTGTAGAATATGCGCCCGAAATGGTCCCGGTCCGGGAAGACCTCGTCCTGGTTCGGCAGGTTGGCCCCGCCGCTATCGACCAGATAGACGCAGGGCAGCCGGTTCGCTTCGGCCACCTCCTGCGCGCGCAGATGCTTCTTCACCGTCATCGGAAAGTAGGTGCCGCCCTTCACCGTCGCATCATTGGCGACGACGACGACCTCGCGCCCGGACACACGCCCGACGCCCGAAACGAGTCCGGCGCCGGGCACCTGGCCGCCATACATGCCGTCGGCCGCAAGCGCGCTCAGCTCGAGGAACGGGCTGCCCGGGTCCAGCAGGCCCTGCACGCGGTCCCGCGGCAGCAACTTGCCCCGAGCCGTGTGCTTGGCCCGCGCCGCCTCGCCCCCTCCCAGCGCCGCCGCCGCCGTGGCGTCCCGCAGTGCTGCAACCAGTTCCCGCATCCGCGCGGCATTGGCCTGGAACCCCGCGCTGCGAGGGTCCAGCGCCGGCCGCAGCACGCTCATTTGTCGTTCCGGTCGTCGGAGTTCACGCCCAGCTGCTTCAGCTTCCGGTGCAGTGCGCTCCGCTCCATGCCCACGAACCCGGCCGTGCGGCTGATGTTGCCGCCGAACCGCAGCAGCTGCGCCTGGAGATACTGCGTCTCGAACAGGTCCCGTGCCTCCCGCAGCGGCAGCGCCATGAGGTCCGCGGACGTGTCGCCGCTCAGCAGCGCCGGCGCTCCCTGCCCGATCTCGGCCGGCAGCATCTCGGCGCGGATCGGGTCCCCCTGGCCACCGGGCGCCATGATCAGCAGCCAGTCCATCAGGTTGCGGAGCTGCCGCACGTTGCCGGGCCAGTCATAGGCCTGCAGCGCCGTCAGCGCGTCGGTCGACAGCTCCCGCCCTGGGATGCCGGACGTCTCGGCCGAGCGCTCCATGAAGTGCTTCGCCAAGTCCGGCACGTCCTCTCGCCGCTCCTTCAGCGACGGCATCTTCACCGGCACCACGGCCAGCCGGTAATACAGGTCCTCCCGGAACCGCCCGGCCCCGATCTCGGTCTGCAGGTCGCGGTTCGTGGTCGCGAGCACCCGCACGTCCACCTTCACCCGGCTGGTGCCGCCCAGGCGCTCGAACGTCTGGTCCTGCAGGGCGCGCACGATCTTGCCCTGAGTCTCGAGCGGCATGTCGCTGACCTCGTCCAGCAGCAGCGTGCCGCCATGCGCCCGCTCCAGCACGCCCGCGCGGCGTGGCTGCGCGTTGGGGTCGGAGCCAACCTCCACGCCGAACAGCTCCTCCTCGAAGCGCGCCGGGTTGAGCGTGGCGCAGTTCAGCGCCACGAACGGCCCGTCCGCCCTGCGGCTACGCTGGTGCACCATACGCGCGGCAACCTCTTTGCCACTGCCGGCCGGGCCGCTGATCAGCACGCGGCTCCCGGTCGGCGCCACGCGCTCCACCCCGGCGCGCAGGAGCTGGATGGCGGGCGAGCTGCCCGTCAGCTCCGAATCGAAACCGGCCCGCAGCCGCAGCTCCGCGTTCTCCCGGCTCAGCCGCGCCGCCTCCAGCGCGCGCCGCACGATCAGCAGCAGCCGGTCGGACTTGAACGGCTTCTCGATGAAGTCGTAGGCGCCATGCTGGATGGCCGTGACCGCCGTCTCGATCGTGCCATGGCCGCTGATCATCACCACCGGCACGTGCGGCTCTTCGGCGTGCAAGGCCTGCAATATCCCGAGGCCGTCGAGCCGGCTGCCCTGCAGCCACACGTCCAGGATCACGAGCGACGGCCGGCGGTGCCGGAACGCGGCCACCGCCTGGTCGCTGTCGGCCGCCTGGCGCACCGCGTAGCCTTCGTCTTCGAGCACGCCCTCGATGAGCATCCGAATGTCGGGCTCGTCGTCGACGATGAGAATGTCCTGGGCCATCGGCGCTGATCTAGGCTGGAACCACGGCTTGCACAATCAGCGGCAGCGCGAGTGCCGCGACGGCCCCCGGCGCCGGCGCCCTGTCGTCCAGCTCGAGGCGCCCGCCATGGTCTTCCATGATCTTCTTCACGATCGCGAGGCCGAGACCGGTCCCCTTCACCTTGTGTGTCACGTAGGGCTCCGTCAGCCGCGCACGGTCCCCCTCCGGCAGGCCCACGCCGTCGTCTTCGACGCGGATCACGGCGAACCCGCCCTCCGACGTCACGCGGATCGCAATCCGCCCGGCCGGCTCGCCCGGCGCGCGCGGCCGCATGCCCACGGCGTCGGCCGCGTTCTGCAGCAGGTTCGTCAGCGCCTGGCCCAACAGACGCCGGTCGCATTGCGCCATCGGGCCCCGGTCCGGGATGTGCGTCGTCCATTCTATTTCGGGCCGGGCACTCCGCTGCAGTATGAGCGCCTCCCGTGCGATCCGCCCCACGTCCTCCGGCCGCAGCACCGGCTGCGGCATCCGCGCGAAGGCCGAGAACTCGTCCACCATCCGCCCGATGTCGCCCACATGCCGCACGATGGTGTCCGCACATTGCGCGAACGTCTCGGGGTCGGAGGTGATCTCCCGCGTGAAGCGCCGCTTCAGCCGCTCGGCGCTGAGCTGGATCGGCGTCAGCGGATTCTTGATCTCGTGCGCGATCCGGCGCGCCACATCGCTCCAGGCGGCCTTGCGCTGGGCCGATTGCAGCTCGGTGATGTCGTCGAACGTCACCACGTAGCCGCGCGCCGCGCCGCCGCGGCTGTCGCTGACGATCCGCACCAGCAGCGTCCGCCGGCGCTGCTGCGGCCCGATCTCGACCTCCGCCGTGCGCGGCCGGTCGGGCGTGGCCGCCACCTCGGCCAGCAGCGGCGCGAACTGCGGCACCGTCTCCCGCAGGGGCTGCCCGATGGCGCGCATGAGATCCATGCCCAGCAGCTCGCCCGCGGCCGCGTTCGGCAGCTCGACCCGCTCCTCCGCGTCGAGCCCGATCACGCCGGCCGAGACACCTGCCAGCACCGTCTCCGTGAAGCGCCGCCGCTCGTCGATCTGGCTGTAGGCGTCCATCAGCTCCGTCCGCTGCGCCGCCAGCTGCCCCGTCATGCGGTTGAAGGCCCGGCTCAGCCCGGCCACCTCGTCCTGGCTCTGGATCTCCGGCACCCGGACCCCGAGGTCCCCCGCGCGCACCCGCTCGGCTGCCTGGATCAGCCGCCCGATGGGTCGTGCGATCTGGTTGGCGAGCACCAGCCCCAGCAGCACCGCCGCCGACAGCACCAGCAGCGCCACCAGCGCAAAGATCAGCGCGAACGTCACCTGCAGCCCCGAGCGGTTCTCGTCCAGCCGCCGATACTCGGCCACCGCCTGCTCGGTGCGGACCATGTGGCCCAATATGTCCGGATCCACGTTGCGCCCGATCAGCAACATCAGCGTCGGCGTGGAGTTCAGCTGCACCACGGCCCGCACCCGGCTCTCATCGGGGCTGCCGATCACCGCCACCTCTCCGGTACGCGCGAAGTCCGTTGCCTCCCGCGGCGCGGGCTCAACGCCATACCCGGCCATGGCGCCCACGCCTGCCACCACCTGGTTCGTCACCGGCTCGTAGATGATCGCCTCGGTCAGCCCCCGCAGCGCCGTCCAGGTCTGCAGTATCTGCCCGAACGTATCCGGGTCGGTTGCCAGGATTTGCCCGGCCCGCGCCAGGTCGTAGGCCATCTGCAGCGCATCGGCGCGGATGTTGTTGCGATGCTCCTCGAGGTAGCCGCGGCTCGCCTCGAGGCTCTCGTTCAGCGTGGTCCGCACCCGGTCGTTGAACCAGGACTGGATGCCGAGGTTGAAGAACGCCGTCGCGAACACGGCCACGACGATGGTTGGGGTCACGGCCACCACGCTGAACAGCCACACGAGCCGCACGTGCAGGCGCGAGCCGGCCGAGCCGCGGCGCCGATCCGCCCAGACCCGGGTGATCCGCCCGGCCAGCACCGCACCCAGCAGCAGCAGCACGACCAGGTTGGCCAGCACCATGGCAAAGACGAGGTTGGGCCGCAGCGAGAGCGACACGCCGCCCGCCAGCCCGACGAACGTCCCCACCCCCAGCGCCAGCGCGCCCGCCGCCAGGACGAGCGTGACCAGCTTGCCCAGCACCAGGTTCGTGGCGCGGCGCAGCAGCGAGAGTGCCGGCGCGCCGGGCGTGCTGCCGGGCGCGCTCCCGGGCGTGCTGCCGGGTGTGGGGGAGGAGAAGCTGTCCGGCATCAGCCGATGCCGCGCACCACCGGGATGTCCAGGTCCCGGATCTTCTTGCGGAGCGTGTTGCGGTTGAGCCCGAGCATGGAGGCTGCCTTGATCTGGTTGCCGCGGGTGGCCGCGAGCGTCATCTGGATCAGCGGGCGCTCCACCTCGGCGATCACCTGGTCGTAGATGTCGCGCATCGGCAGCCCATCGCGCGCTGCGGCCAGGAACTGCTTGATGTGCCGCTCCACGGCCAGCGCCAGGGGCTCCGGCGCGCCCGCATGCGCCGGGGTGGCGGGCGTGCTGCCCGGGTCCGCGAGCTCGGTGTGGATCACGTCTCCGGTGATCGACTCTTGCGGGTAGAGGGCGGCGAGCCGCCGCATGAGGTTCTCGAGCTCGCGCACGTTGCCCGGCCAGCGATGCTGCCGCAGCCGGTCGAGCGCCGACGCATCGAGCGACTTGGCGCCTGCCCCGCCCTCCCGCGCCTTCTCGAGGAAGTGCCGGGCCAGGACCGGGATGTCCTCCAGCCGCTCCCGCAGCGGCGGCAGCCGGATGGGTACCACATTCAGGCGATAGAACAGATCTTCCCGGAACTGCCCGCCGCGGATGGCTTGGCGCAAGTCCCGATGCGTCGCGGCCACGATCCGCACGTTCGCGCGGATGGGCTGCCGCCCGCCGACGGTCGTGAACTCGCCCTCCTGCAGCACCCGCAGCAGCCGGGTCTGCGCCTCGGCCGGCATGTCGCCGATCTCGTCGAGAAACAACGTGCCGCCGGCCGCCTGCTCGAAGCGGCCCTGTGCACGGTTCATGGCGCCCGTGAAGGCCCCTCGCTCGTGCCCGAACAGCTCGCTCTCGATCAGCTCCCGCGGGATGGCGGCCATGTTGATGGCCACGAACGGCCCGGTCCTGCGGCGCCCGTAATCGTGCAGCGCGCGGGCCACCAGCTCCTTCCCCGTGCCGCTCTCGCCATTGACCATCACGGTCAGGTCCGTCGTCGTGAGCCTCGCGATGCTGCGATAGATCTCCTGCATGGCGACGCTGCGCCCGATCAGCGGCAGCCGCTCCTCGGCGTCCTTCGGCTCCGGCGCCGGCGTGTCGCCCGGTGCGGCCGGTTGCGCCAGAGCGCGGCCCACCACGGCCAGCAACTCCTTTAGATCGAAGGGCTTAGGCAGGTATTCGAAGGCGCCGCGCTGCGCCGCCTTCACCGCCGTCATCAGCGTGGACTGCGCGCTCATCACCACGATTCGCAGCTCGGGACGGATACGCCGGATGCGCGGAATGAGGTCGAGCCCGTTCTCGTCCGGCATCACCACGTCGGTGATGACCAGGTCGCCCTCGCCATCCTCCACCCAGCGCCACAGCGTCGCCGCGTTGCCGGTGCAGCGCACCTGGTAGCCGGAGCGCCCCAGCGCCTGGGTCAGCACCGTCCGGATGGAGCGGTCGTCGTCGGCGATCAGAACGGTAGGGAGCGTCATCGGGCGAAGGTCATGGGTGCTACTTTCAGGCGGCGTCCGCCTCGGCCTCGGTCATCACGGGCAGGCTAAGGCGGAACTCGGTGCGGCCCGGGCGGCTTTCGACTTCGATCAGGCCGTCATGGTCGCCCACGATCTTGGCCACCAGCGCGAGCCCGAGGCCGCTGCCGGCGGGCTTGCTGGTGACGAACGGCTCGAACAGGTGCGGGCGGATGTCGTCCGGGATGCCCGGGCCGTTGTCCCGCACCGTGACCACCAGCGGCAAATGCTGCCGCTGTCCGCCACCGGGGACGGCCAGCCGCACGCCGTGCTGGTAAGAAGTGGTGAGCACGATCTCGCCGCCGCCCCGATGCACCATGTCCGGGTCCGACAGGATCGACTCCGCCGCGTTCTTGACCAGGTTGAGGAGCACCTGCACCAGCTGGTCGCGATTGCCCCAGCAAGGCGGCAGGCTCGGGTCGTAGATCTCGGTAATGCGGAGCGGGCTCGCGAACCCGGTGCCCGCCAGGCGGCGCACATGCTCCAGCACGCGGTGGATGTTCACCGCCCTGCGCTCGATCGGCTTTTCGCCGAACACCTCCATGCGGTCCACCAGGTCCCGGATGCGGTCCGCCTCGTCGCGGATGAGCACCGTCAGCTCCTGGTCGGCCTCGCACACGCTTGCCTCGAGCAGCTGGGCCGCGCCTCGGATGCCGCTCAACGGGTTCTTGACCTCGTGCGCAAGGATGGCCGCCATGCCCGTGACACTCCGGGCGGCTCCGCGGAAGGCGGTCTGCCGATCCAGCGTCCGCGCGGCCGAGCTGTCCTGCAACGTCAGCACCACCGAGCCCGGTTCCTCGAGCAGCGGCGCCGCCTGCACCGCGATGCCGCGCTTGTGCAGCCGCGGGCTCTCGAGCGCCAGGTCGTGGTCGGAGATCGTGGTACCGTGGTTCCGCACCTGCTCGAGCAGCGCAAACACCGGGTTGTCGGGCGGCAGCAGCGCCTCGAGCGTCATTTGCCCGAGTTGCAGCATGCTCAGCCCCAAGAACTGCTCAGCGGCCTGGTTGGCGAAGCGGAACCTGTTGTCGGGGCCGAGCAGCACCATCGGGACCGGCAGCGCGCCCAGTAGAGCCATGGCGTCGATCGGGCCTGGGGCGGCGCGCGGCGTCAGCTTCTCCACCAACGCCAGGCGGCCTCGGGCGAGCGCGCCCCTCATGCCGCGAGCCTCTCGGGCGGCAGATCGATCAGCCGGTCGTAGAAGTCGTTGATCAACGCCCGCACCGCCTCGGCACCTGCGAGCTTGTTGACCGCCGCCCGGAACTCGGCCGACCCGTGCAGGCCACGCGAATACCAGCTCACATGCTTGCGGGCCACGCGCACGCCCGCTTCGGCGCCGCAATGCACCAGCATGGCCTCGAAGTGCTCCAGCAGCACCGACTTCTGCTCGGCCAGCGTCGGCTCCGCCCGGCGCTGGCCCGTCATCAGGAACTGCGCGACCTGGCGCGGAAACCAGGGCCGCCCGTAGCAGCCGCGCCCGATCATCACCCCGTCCGCCCCCGACTGCTCGAGCGCCGCCGCCGCGTCGTCCTCCGTGAGGATGTCGCCGTTTGCGATCACGGGGATGCGCACCGCCGCCTTCACCTGCGCGATGAAGCGCCAGTCGGCTACCCCGGTGTAGAATTGCTGCCGGGTGCGGCCATGCACCGTCACCATCTGGATGCCTACTTCCTGGGCAATACGCGCAAGCGACGGCGCGTTCAGGTTCGCATGGTCCCACCCCATGCGCATCTTGAGCGTGACCGGCACGTCCACCGCCCGCACGGTGGCCTCCAGCAACCGGGCTGCCGCCGCCTCGTCCCGCATCAGCGCGGAGCCGGCAGACTGGCCCACGGCCACCTTCTTCACCGGGCAGCCGAAGTTGATGTCGACCAGGTTCGCGCCATGCCCCACCGCGATTCGCGCCGCTTCCGCCATCGCCGCCGGCTCGCATCCGGCCAACTGCACCGAGGCCGGGCCGCCGGAGCCATCCACCTCCGCCATCCGCATGGTGGTCCGGTTCTCACGCACCATGGCCCACGAGGCGATCATCTCGGATACGACGAGCCCGGCCCCATGCTTCTTCGCAAGCCGCCGAAACGGCAGGTCCGTGACCCCCGACATGGGTGCCAGGATCACCGGCTCCTCGATGTGCACGGCACGGGCCCCGCCGCCAAGGGTGATGGCCGCTAGCCCGCGCTGCTTCTGTTCGATCGCGCTGCCTATCATTTGGGCAGGATTACGGGATCGTGGGCGCGCGTGCAATCGGTTCCGCATGCTTGACGCTTGCAGGCCAACCCCGCATGCAGCGCCGCATGCGCATCGCCACGATCCTCGTCGCCGCCGGCACCGGCAGCCGCTTCGGCGCCGACCAGCCGAAGCAATTTGCCACGCTCGCGGGCAGGCCCGTCATCTGGTGGGCTGCAGAGACGCTCCTGCGGGAGGGCCTCGTGCTCCCCGTCGGCGACCCGGCACTCCTCGCCGCCGCGCTCCTCGGGCTCGCCACCCTGCCTGCCGTGCCGGGCGGAGCCACGCGACAGGACAGCGTGCGCCTCGGCCTCGAGGCCCTCGCGCCGCATGCGCCGGACATCGTGCTCGTCCACGACGCCGCCCGCCCGTTCATCCCGCAAGGGACCGTCGCCGCCCTGGTCGCCGCGCTCGAGACCGCTCCCGGCGCCATCCCGGCCGCCCCGGTGGTGGACACGCTGAAGCGCGGGGAGGCCGGGCTGATCGAGGCCACGGTGCCCCGCGCCGGACTTTACCGTGCGCAGACGCCGCAAGCTTTCCACTACCCCCTGCTCCGCACGCTCCACGCCAGCGCCCGCCCGGGCATGACGGACGACGCCTCCCTGCTCGAAGCCGCTGGCCATGCGGTGGCGCTCGTGCCCGGCTCGGAGGATAACATCAAGCTCACTTACCCGGAGGACCTCGTGCGGCTCGAACGCATTCTCGGCGCGGCGCTCAGCCCCCGCGTCGGCAGCGGCTTCGACGTCCACGCCTTCGCGGACGGCCGCCCGCTCATCCTATGCGGCATCACCGTCCCGCACGAGCGCGGCCTGGCCGGCCACTCGGATGCGGACGTAGGCATCCATGCGCTGTGCGACGCCATCTACGGCGCGCTCGCCGAGGGCGACATCGGCCGCCACTTTCCCCCGAGCGAGGCTACCTGGAAGGACGCCGACAGCGCCCGCTTCCTGGTGCACGCCGCCGAACGGATCCGCGCACGCAGCGGGCGCCTGGCCAACGCCGACGTGACGCTGATTTGCGAGCGCCCCAAGATCACGCCACACGCCCCCGCCATGATCGCCCGCGTGGCATCGCTGCTGGGCGTCGAAGAAGGGCGCATCTCGGTGAAGGCCACGACCACGGAGCGCCTTGGCTTTCCGGGCCGCGGCGAAGGCATTGCATGCCAGGCCGTGGCAACGGTGCTGCTGCCGGACGGGCTGTAGTCGGCGCCCGAGTGTGGCACGCCGGCATCAGCATGGCCGATAGTTCACAAAGCTCACGATTTCGCTAGGATCAAATACAATCCGCTCTAGGCAGCTCTGATTTGGCAGGCGAGCTTCGTTCGTTCTTTGGAGGAACGAGTATGCTTCGAGTAACCTGCGCTTTATCTGCCCTTCTTCTATCCGGCTGCGCAACAGTCGTGAACGGCGGCAGTCAGGACGTTTCCGTGTCTACCAACCCGCCTGGCGCAACCTGCACGGTGGACCGTGTGGGAGCGTCCGTCGGCGTCATCAATCCAACGCCGGGCAAGCTGTCCGTCAGCCGGAGCAAGAACGCCCTCGACTTGACCTGCAACAAGCCGGGCTACCAGACTTCGGCAACCACCGTGGCGTCCACGTTCAACGGATGGACGTTCGGCAACCTGCTGATCGGCGGGCTCATCGGCTTCGGCGTGGACGCCGCGACGGGGGCGAACAACGATTATCCGAAGGCCATCAACGTGGACCTCGGCCCCGCAACGATGCCGCCGATCGCGCTCCGCCCGGAGACGCTGCCGGCAACCACGAACGCTCCAGGCGTCTGAAGGATCGGGGGACTGGTCGGAGCGGCGGGATTCGAACCCACGACCCTCAGTCCCCCAGACTGATGCGCTACCAGGCTGCGCTACGCTCCGACCGTGCACCGCGTGTAGCAGCCCCGACGCCTTTGGGCAATCGAGGCCGGAACACGTGCCGAAGCGTTCGGACACATCGGTGCACATGCTTGCGTCCGCACCGGCTTCGTCGGATCGTGGCTCACCCCGATCGGAGCTTCCCGATGCGCGCGCTTTGCCTCGCCCTGACACTGCTGGCCACCCCCGCTCTGGCGCAGACGCTCCGCATCGGCATGGCGGCCGAGACGGACGGGGCCGACCCGCACCACTTCGCCATGGCACCCAACTCCACACTGCGCGACCACATCTTCGAAGCGCTCACCGCCACCGACCCGGAAGGGCGCGTGGTGCCCGCCCTCGCCACCGCCTGGTCCCAGCCGGACCCGCTCACCTGGCGGTTCTCGCTCCGCCCCGGCGTGCGGTTCTCCAACGGCGCCCCCTTCGGCGCCCCGGACGTGGTGGCGACCTGGTGCCGCATCCTCAACAACAAGGAGGAGCTCGTCAGCTCGTTCTCCGCCACGCTGCGACGGCTCGACCGCGTGGAGGCCGAGGGCGAGGACGTGCTCGTGGTCCGCACGAAGGAGCCGGAGCCGCTGCTCCTGTCGGACCTCGCCTCGCTCGCCACCATGCCGCGCAGCCTGATGCCCGCCGAACGCCGCTTCAGCGCCGACGATGCGTGCGGCGGCGGCGAGGGCTGGCCGGGCGCGGCCGACTTCATCCAGGGTGGGGCGGCCATCGGCACCGGCCCCTACCGCCTGGTCCGCTACGAGCGGGGCGCGGCCATCGTGCTCGCCCGCAACCCCCACGCGCCCAGCCCGGCACCGTGGTCCGAGGTGGTGCTGCGGCCCATCACGCAGCCGGCCTCCCGGCTCGCCTCGCTGCTGGCCGGCGACGTGGACGTGATCGAGGCACCCGGCACCGCGGACCTGCCGCGCCTCCGCGCCGACCCGCGCTTCACCATCGCCGAGGCCGCGACCCTGCGGCTGCTCTTTCTCCAGTTCGACGTGGCACGCGACCCCTCGCCCTTCGTGACCGGCCCCAACGCGCTGCGCGACCCTCGCGTGCGACAGGCCCTCTCGCTCGCAATCAACCGCACGGCCCTGGTCGAGCGCATCATGGACGGCGTGGCGCTCCCCGCCGCGCAATTCCTGCCAACCGGCCTGCCCGGCACCATCCCCGGTGCCGGCGCCCTCCCCTTCGACCCGGCCCGCGCCCGCGCGCTGCTGGCCGAGGCCGGCTACAAGGACGGGCTCGTGCTCACGCTGCACGCCACCAACAACCGCTACGTGAACGACGGGCCGCTCGCCCAGGCCATCGTGCAGCAATGGCAGCGCGTGGGCGTGAAGGCATCGCTGGACACGCTGCCCGCCGTGAGCTTCTTCCCGCGCCGGGCCAAGCGGGAGTTCTC
The DNA here is from genome assembly GCA_038229135.1 of Acetobacterales bacterium. Classification (GTDB taxonomy): domain Bacteria; phylum Pseudomonadota; class Alphaproteobacteria; order Acetobacterales; family Acetobacteraceae; genus JBBROS01. Next base: position 58,983 of record JBBROS010000004.1, on the reverse strand, counting down.
GGTGGCGATGGGCGGCTGGGCCACCAACGCCTCCGAAACGCTCGGCTTCTTCCGCATCTGGCTGGCAACGATGGACAACGCGGGCGGCATCGGCACCAGCAACTACGGCGGCTGGTCGGACCCGGCATTCGACGCCGTGGTCCGCAGGGCGCTCGGCACGATGGACCCCGAGCCCCGGGCTGCCTTGCTGCGGGAGGCGAGCGGGCGGGCGCTGGAGCAGATGCCTGTTGTGCCGCTGCACTTCGAGGGGGCCGTATGGGCGGCCCGCGCCGGGCTACGCGTGCAGGGCCGGGCCGACCAGACCACGCGCGCCGCCGACATCGTGCAGGCCGCCCGATGAGCCTCGTCCTGCCGCATGGCCGATCGGCGCTGGCCTGGGAGGACCCGCACAGCCCGGGCCGCCCCATCACGCTCGAATGCTACCGCCCCGCCAGCCACCGCCCGGGCTCGCCCGTGGTGCTCGTGCAGCACGGCATGGGCCGCAACGGGGACGAGTATCGGGATGCGTGGATCCCCGCCGCCGACGACCATGGCCTGCTGATCGTGGCCCCCACCTTCAGCGACGAAGCCTGGCCACTCGCACGTCTTTACAACGACGGCCACGTGCGCGAGGAGGACGGCACCGTCCGCCCCCGCGCAGCCTGGTCGAACCGCGTGCCGGCCCTGCTGTTCGCCCAGCTCCGGGCGGAGGGCATCACCACCCGTCCACGCGCCCATCTCTGGGGCCACTCCGCTGGCGGGCAGTTCGTCCACCGCGTGGCATCCCTGCACGACACAAGCACGTTCGAGGCGCTCGGTGCCGCCAATGCCGGCTGGTACACTTGGCCCAGCCTGGACCAGCCCTACCCGCAGGGCCTGGGCGGCCTCGACCTCGACGACGCAGCCCTCCTCCGCCTGCTCGCCTGCCCGATGACCATCTTCGCCGGCGACCAGGACAACCAGACCGACGCCCCGAACCTGCCCAAGCACGAGGCCGCCCTCGCGCAAGGCCCCCACCGCCACGCCCGCGCCCACGCCTACTACGCAGCCGGCCGCGCCGAAGCCGCCCGGCGAAACGCCCCGTTCGGTTGGGCCCTCCTCGACGTCCCCGGCATCGGCCACGAAGGCTTCCGCATGGCCGATGTGTCGGCCCGCTGGTGGTTCGAAGGCAAGCGGCCCGCAGCCCCCACGACCTTCAGAGCGATTACAGCGGAGGCGTGAGCCGAAAGCCTTCGCCGTCAACTAAGGCAAGCTTCGCGCCCCGCATTGCCCGGCCAACCCCCGACCGGGCAGGCAAGTGCCATTAGGCACCCTTGCAAGATAGTTGGCCTCCGCCCTGTCCGCCGGCGCGACCGCCGCGGCCAGACTGGGCCGTCAGGCGGTCGGCGCGTGCCCTGCCATTTTCTGCGCGGCCAGGTGCGCGTAGTACTCCCGCACGCGCCGCTTGTTGCTGCGCCAGGCGGACGTGCCGACGTAGCGGGCAAAGGCCGGCACCTTCGGGCGCGTGCGGCCGTAGCTCTTCGGGGCGGGGATCGTGGATGTATCGGTCATGCTGAGCGGTCCAGGTTGGGAGAGGCGCCGAAAGACCACTCCACGCGCCCCGGCGCAAGAGGGCGTGCACCCTGCACTGCCCGCCCGGCCCGCGACAGGAGCCGCGCGATGGTCGCAAGCGCCGGCTGCGGCGCCATGCTCCGCCATCAGCCGTCATCCCTCGGCCCGATCGCCACACGCCCGCAACTCGGCAAAACGGGATGCCACCAAGGAGCCCGTCCACTGGGCGAGGCCGGCCCTTCGCCGCACCATTGCCGGCTGCGAACGGCGGCCGGCACGAATTCACTACCGGCCGTGCCAGCCGTCATTGTAACGATTCCGTATCGCAATCCGGCCGCCCGCCCATGCAGTCCATCCGAAGCGTCATCCTCGAGCTGCAGCCGGAGAGCGTGGCCCAAGTGCGGGTCCGCATCACCGCCCTCGAGCAGCAGCAGAAGGAGCTCGAGACCGCCTACAGCGCACTCGCCTCGGCCCTTCCGCTGCTGCACTTCATGTCGATCACGGTCTTCCCCGATGCGCAGTACGACCCGGTGCTCGTCATCGAGGCGAACTTCGACGGCGCGCCTGGCCCGTTCTGGCAGCAGTTCGAGCGCGCGTTCGGGGAGGAGCTGCGGGCCGTCCTACGCTGCGGCAAGGCCCCGCGTGATGGCCGGGCCGCCCTGTTCCAGGCCGTCACGCGCGCCGGCTCGCGCGCTCCCATGGCCCAGCTGCTGGAGGCGCTGAGCGTAGCGCCGATCGTCGGCCACCAGGGCAACCGCGGCCTCGACCGCGCCCGCATCGTGGCGGACGGGGCCGCCTTCACGGCCGTGCAGGCCATCCTCGACCGTGGAGACGTCCCGCCCGGCACGGCGCCGGCCGACCTGCACCGCCTGCTCCGGGCGCAGCTGCAGGCAGAGTTCGGCCTCGACCGCCAGGCCCCGCCCCGCATCCCGCCCGCGGAGTCGCTCGCCGACTACGCAAGGCTGGCTATCTTCGTGCTGCTTCTGGTCGTCGTGGCGCTCCTGCCCGGCACGCTCCTTGGCATGGCACTCCTGCCGCACCGCGGGTTCGGCCTGCACCTGCTCATCGGCGTCGGCGTCATGGCCGCCCTCCTCGCGGGCCTGCTCGCCTGGGTTCGAACCCTCGAGCAGGGCGACCCGGCGCAGGACGCACCGCCCCGCGACGAGGCCGCCCTTCGCGCCATGGCGCGGCGCGAGGATCGGATCACCCAGAACCACATGGGCAGCATCGTCCACATCAAGCCGGGCGTGCTCCGCGCCATGCTGCTGCCGGTCGCGCTCACCGTACTTAGCCTCTACCTCCGGGTATCGGCGCGCGATGGCTACCTGAGCAGCATGCGCACGATCCACTTCGCCCACTGGGCGCTCGTCAGCAACCGCTCCCGCCTAATGTTCTTCAGCAACTTCGACGGCAGCTGGGAAAGCTACCTCGACGACTTCATCGAGAAGGCCCACACCGGGCTGACCCTGGCCTGGACCAGCGGCATCGGCTTTCCGCCCACGCGCTACCTGGTGCAGGACGGCGCGAGCCAGGGCCGAAAGTTCAAGGCCTGGGCGCGCCACTCCATGGCCGAGAGCCTGTTCTGGTACAGCGGCTACAAGGGCTATACCGTCAACCAGATCGAGCGGCAGGCCAGGGTGGCCGACGGGCTACGGGCTGCCTCGCTCGACCCAGGAAAGGCCGCCGCATGGGCGATGGATCTATGACGGACGCCCCGCGCCCCGATGTCGGCGCCTGGCGGCTCGACGCCGAGCACGCGCCGCTCGCGCAGGGCCTCGTGGTCAGTGCCTTCGCGCACCTCCCGGAAGGGTGCGCGCTGCTGCTGACCCTTCCCGAACGCAGCGGCGGCGCATGGCTCGCCTCCCTGCGCGCCGTGCGCCCGATCACGCCCGCGCTCGGCAAGGCGGACCTAGGCGCCGCCATCGCCTTCACCGTGTCCGGCCTGCAGGCCATGGGCCTCGACGACGCCGCACTCCGCAGCTTCTCCACGCCCTTCCAGGAGGGCATGCACCAGATCGACCGCAAGCGCCGCCTGAGCGATCTGCCGAAGCTCGGGACCGTCGTCGACGGCGGTCCGGCCTGGAGCGCCAACGTGCCCGACGCCAATCCGGACCCGACGGACCCAACCCCGACCACGACCCCCGCCACCGTGCACGCCATCCTGCTGCTCTACGCTGCCGACAGCCCGGCGCTCGCCGCCACGGAGAAGGCGGCCCTCGCCTGCCTCGAGGGCGCAGGCGTGAGGCTCGCCCGCCGCATCGAGCTCTCCCTGCGCTTCGACGGCGAGAACCGCGCCCGCGAGCATTTCGGCTTCGCCGACGGGATGTCGCAACCCGTCCCCTTCGGCGGCCCGATCGTCACCCGCGATGGCGCGCCGTTCCCCGAGGACAAGCTGCACGGCGTGCCGGCCGGCGAAGTGCTGATCGGCCACGTGAACGCGCATGGAGAGCCGGCGCAGGGCCCGATCGTCCTCGCCGACGAGCGCTCCGCCATGCTGCGGGCCGACGCGGCGCCGGAGGGCTTCCGCAACCTGGGCCTCGACGGCAGCTACCTGGTCGTGCGCGAACTCCGGCAGGATGTGGCGTCCTTCTGGGCCTCCATGGACCGTGCCGCCGAAACCCTTTCCGGAAATCATCAAGGGGCCGAGTGGCTTGCCAGCAAAGTCGTCGGCCGCACGCTCGACGGTGACGTGCTCGTGCCCGGCGGTGCCCTGAGCCCGGTCGACGGCCAGCCGCGCAACGACTTCACCTTCCTCGCAACCGACCGGCACGGGCTCGGCTGCCCCCTCGGCTCCCACATCCGCCGCGCCAACCCACGCGACGGGCTCGCCCCGAACGACGCCGCCGGCCCCGATCTACTCGCCGCCGCGCAGAACCACCGCATGCTCCGGCGCGGCCGCAAATACGGCCCGGCCATCGCCGACCCAAGGCACGACGACGGCGCCGAGCGCGGCCTGCTGTTCATGTGCATCAACACCGACATCGCTCGCCAATTCGAGTTCGTGCAGCAGACCTGGATGCTCAACACCAGCTTCGCGACCCTGCTCGACGAGACGGACCCGCTGATGGGCCCGGCCGGCCGGTTCACGATCCCCACCGACCCGCTCCGCAGCCGGCCCTCGGTCGCAACCTTCATCCACTTTGCAGGCGGCGAATATTTCTTCCTGCCAAGCCTCCCGGCGCTCGACTACTTGCAGGCCCTGCCAGCCCCTAGCAGCTGATGGCGCTGGTGCCCCGTACGGGATTCGAACCCGTGTTACAGCCTTGAAAGGGCCGTGTCCTAGGCCTCTAGACGAACGGGACGGGCCGACGCTGCCTAGCCGCGCGCCGGCGGAAGGTCAAGGTTTGCGGTGGGGGCGTAGGGGTAATACTGGCCCACCTCCACCGCCTCATAGATCAGCGCCTCGAGCCGGGCGGTGCCGAGGTGCGGTTCATCCGGTTCCACCAGCAGGATGGTGGGCGCAAAGCCGCTGTCGTCGAAGCCCCGGCGAAAGTGGACGCGGGATTTGAGCGCGATGATGTCGAACGCCGCCGGGTCGAGGCCGAGGGCGGCGATCTCGGCCGGCTCGAGCACCTGGATGAGGAACGGGCTGAGCACAAGCACGCAGCCCTCGCCGAAGCCGATGCAGGCCCAGCGTTGGCCGGTCTTGGGCTCGGGCAAGCCAAGCACCGTGCCGTGCACCATCACGGGTGCGCCGGCGGACTCGTCGCTACGTCCGCCCACCGCGGCAGCGAACGCGTCGCCCACGGCGAGCGGCCCTGCCAACACCTCCGGGGAGGCGATCGTGACCACCAGGGTCCGCGCCGCCCCGGCGCGCAGCAGCGCCTCCAACAGGAACGTCGCCCGGCCCGAGCGGTCGCTGTAGTCTGCGAGGACGACTGGCCCCTGCCCGGCCGCCACCGCCGCCTGCGCGCGCGCGACGCCAGCGTCCATCCGCAGCAGCTCCGTCGAGCCCAGCAGCCGCTCCCGCCAGCGCCAGGCCGTCTCGGCCAGGTCCCGCGCCACCCGGTCCGCGAGCGCCTGGTCGCCGTTCGTGAAGGCCTGGATGTGCATGCCCACATCCGGCACGTCCGCCCACGGAAAGCCGAAGAACACGTTCACGAACAGGTCCGGCTCGCGCGCCTCCCAGGTCAGGGCGAGCTGCACGAGGTCCGACCAGGGCGACGCGCCCGTCCACATCACGACCGTAGGCGCCAGGATCGGCACGTCGACCGTGGCGTGCACCGGGCGGTAGGTGCCCCGCACGGCGCGGACGAGCATGCGCGCAGCCCGCTCGCCCTGCAGGCGCATGTCGTAATGCGGGAAATACTTCACGCAGAACGCCAGATCCGCATGCTCGAGAAAGGCCGCGTCCTCGTTGCCATGCGGGTCGAACGTCGCCGCGATCGGCACGCCCGCGCCCACCACCGCCCGCGCCCGGCGCGCGATCTCCGCCTCGGGACGGGCCACACCGCGCACCGCCATGGCGCCGTGCAGCGCCAGGTACACGCCGTCGAACGGCGCCAGCGCCGACAGCTCCCGCTCCATGGACCCTACGAAGTGCTCGAACGCCTCCTGTGTGATCCAGCCCGAGCCTGTCCCGGTGCGCGGCCACAGCGGCGAGCGCAGGCCCACGAGCTCCACGTCCGCATGCTCCCGCGCCACTGCCACGAAGCCGCCCATGTAGCCCTTCGGGTCCGTCGCCAGCAGCGCCTCGCCCTCGCGCACGTCGTCGAAGTCGGCCAGCGTCGTCTCGTTGGGCAGGAATGTGACCGTCTCGTGCGCGAACTGGAAGACTGCGATCCGCATCGAACGCCCTTTCCTAAGCCAAAGCCGCATCGGCGATGAAGAAGCTCGCCGTCACCTCGCCGTTCCACTCCTCGGCGCGCAAATGCCCGGCCAAGTGGAGTGGGCCTCCGCGCTCGAGCAGCGCCGGGCCGACGGGGCTGCTATCGGCGCGGAACAGCATCGCCTTCAACCGCCCGCCACCCTCGCCCTCCACCTGCGCCCGCACCGTGTTGCCGTCCTTCCCGATCCGGTCCGCCCGCACCACACGCGCCCGCGCCAGCACGAACACCGGTTCCTCGTTGCCGTGCCCGAACGGCGCCAGGCGGTCCAGGTGCCCGGCCATCTCCACAGTGGCGCCGCGCACGCTGAGGGCGCCGGCCACCTCCAGGTCCGCCGCCCGCGGCAGGTCCAGCGCATGGGCCAGCCGCTCGTCGAGGAAGGCCTGGAACTCTTCCGCCCGCTCCGCACGCAGGCTGAACCCTGCCGCCATCGCGTGGCCCCCGCCCGTCAGCAGCAGCCCGTGGCTCCGCGCGGCCATGATGGCGCGCCCAAGGTCGATGCCCTTCACCGAACGCGCGCTGCCCTTCAGCACGCCGTCCACCAGGGCGGCGGCCAGCGCCGGGCGGTTGTGCCGCTCCTTGAGGCGCCCGGCGACGATGCCCACCACGCCCGGGTGCCAGCCTTCGCCGTGCACCAGCAACGCCGCGTGCCCGGCCCCATCCAGCGCGGCCGCCTGGGCCAGCGCGCCATCCATCATGCCCGCCTCCACCTCCCGCCGCTCGCGGTTGGTCGCGTCCAGCCGCGCCGCGAGCCCGGCGGCTTCGATGGGGCACTCCGTCAGCAGCAGCCGCAGCCCAAGCCCAGCCTCGCTGATCCGCCCGGCGGCGTTGATGCGCGGCCCCAGCGCGAACCCGCACGTCATCGCACTCGGCCGCGCGTGGGCCGAGGCCGCATCCAGCAGCGCCGCTATCCCCGGCCGCGCGCGCCTGCTCATCACGCGCAGGCCCTGAACCACCAACGCCCGGTTCAGCCCCGTCAGCGGCATCACGTCGCACACGGTCGCCAACGCGACCAGGTCGAGCAGGCCCATCAGGTCCGGCTCGGCGCGCCCCTGGAAAAAGCCCTCCCGCCGCAGATGCCGCACGAGTGCGACCATGGTCAGGAACGCCACCCCCGCGGCACAGAGCCCGCCCATGCCGCTGCCGCAATCGAGCCGGTTCGGGTTCACCGTCGCCAGCACCGGGGGTGGCGGGCCCTCGGCCACGTGGTGGTCCAGCACCAGCACGCACGCCCGGCCCTCGAGGCAGGCGAGTGCGTCCGCCGCCGCCGTCCCGCAATCCACGCACACCACCAGCGACGCCCCGCGTGCCGCAAGCCCGAGCAGCGCCGGGCGGTTGGGGCCGTAGCCCTCGAGCAACCGGTCTGGCACATGCGTGTGCACGGTGCAGCCGAGCCCCTGCAGCACGGTGGCGACGATCGCGGCACTGCACGCGCCATCCACGTCGTAGTCGCCGAACACGCCCACTGTCTCGGCTTGCCGGACGGCCCGGGCCAGGCGCTCGGCGGCTACGTCCATGTCCACCAGCGCCGAAGGGTCCGGCAGCAGGGCGCGCAGCGTCGGCTCCAGGAAATGCCCCGCCGCCTCCAGCCCGACGCCCCGCGCGGCGAGCAGCCGCCCGACGACCTCCGGCACGCCGAGCCGCTGGGCGATGCCGAGCGACACCCGGTCTTCGGCTTCCCGCTGCACCCAGCGGCGACCCGTCAGGCTGCTTCGGACGTCTATTCCGGTTGCCATGTCTTGGTTTGGAAGTTGTGGTGCGCCTCGATGTATCGGACGGTGCCAGACTTGCTGCGCATCACCATCGAATGCGTGTAGGCACCACCCGCGAACCGCCGCACGCCGCGCAGCATGGCGCCCGACGTCACGCCGGTGGCCGCGAACATCACGTCGCCGCGGGCCATCTCGTCAGCCGCGTATTTCTTGTTCGGGTCAATCACGCCCATGCCCCGCGCCCGCTCCCGCTGCGACTCGTCCTCATACAGCAGCCTACCCTGCATCTGCCCTCCGATGCAGCGCAAAGCCGCGGCCGCGAGAACTCCCTCGGGGGCGCCTCCGCTGCCCATGAAGATGTCGATGCCGCCCTCCGGCAGCGCCGCCGCGATCACGCCAGCCACGTCGCCGTCGCCCAGCAGCATGCACCGCGCGCCAGCTTCCCGGCACCGCGCGAGCAGCTCGGCATGGCGGTCGCGCTCGAGCATGCAGACCACGATGTCCCCGATGTCCCGCTTCTTCGCCCGGGCCAGGTTGCGAAGGTTCTCGGCCACGGTCGCATCGAGGTCCACCACGCCCTCCGGCAGGCCGCCGCCCACCGCGATCTTGTCCATGTAGATGTCCGGCGCATGCAGGAAGTGCCCGGCTTCGGCCAGCGCCACCACCGCCAGCGCGTTCGGCCCGCCCTTGGCCGTGATGCTCGTGCCCTCGAGCGGGTCCACTGCGATGTCCATGGCCGGGCCGCCCGCGCCCACCTTCTCGCCGATGTAGAGCATCGGCGCCTCGTCCATCTCCCCCTCCCCGATCACCACCGTGCCGTCGATGGCCACGCTGTCGAAGGCGCGCCGCATGCCCTCGACGGCAGCGCCGTCCGCCTCGGTCTTGCGGCCGCGGCCCATCCAGCGCGAGGCGGCCAGGGCTGCCGCCTCCGTCACGCGCACCAGGTCCAGCGCCAGGTTGCGGTCGGTCCCGATCTCGGGGCGGGTGTTCACCATGGGGACTTCTCCATTCGGGGGCTTCTCAGCCGGGTTCGATACGGATCAGCGCCGGGGGCTCCTGCACCGCGTCCAGCGCCGCGATGGTGCGGAGCGCCGCCCGCATGGCGGCCTCGGACGTCTCATGCGTGACCAGGACCACCGGGACCGGTTCACCGGGCGCCCGCCCGCGTTGCAGCATGCTCTCGAGGCTCACGCCCGCGTCCCGCAGCGCTGCCGTCACGTCGGCGATCACGCCCGGCCGGTCCATGACCATGAGGCGAAGATAGTAGCAGCCCACATGCGCCATCATCGGCACGTTGGGCAACGCCGTCAGCTCCTCGCCCGCAGCACCCCACACGGGCGTGGAGCGGCCGCGCGCGAGGTCGATCAAATCCGCCACCACGGCACTCGCCGTCGGCCCGGCGCCCGCGCCCCTGCCCTCCAGCATCACGCGCCCGGCGAAATCCCCTTCGGCCACCACCGCATTGAACACCCCGTCCACCCGCGCGATCGGCGCCGCCTCGGGCACCATGCAGGGGTGCACGCGGCTCTCGATCCCAGCCGCCGTGCGTCGTGCGATGCCCAGCAGCTTGATGCGGTAGCCGAGCTCGCCCGCGAGCTGGATGTCGAGCGCCGACACGCTGCGGATTCCCTCCACGTGCACTGCGCCGAAATCCACCGGCCTGTTGAACGCGAGCGCCGCGAGGATCGCCAGCTTGTGCGCCGCGTCGATGCCGTCGATATCGAACGCCGGGTCCGCCTCGGCATAGCCGAGCGCCTGCGCGTCGGCCAGCACGTCCGCGAACTCCCGCCGCTGCTCGCGCATGGTGGTAAGGATGTAGTTGCAGGTGCCGTTCAGGATGCCGGCCACCCGGTCGATCCGGTTGCCCGCGAGCCCTTCCCGCAGCGCCTTGATCACCGGGATGCCGCCAGCGACCGCCGCCTCGAACGCGAGCGTCACCCCGGCCGCCTCCGCCTGGGCGGCGAGCGCCGCGCCGTGCACCGCCAGCAGCGCCTTGTTCGCCGTCACCACCGGCCGCCCGGCCGCCAGCGACGCCTCGACGAGCTGCCGCGCCGGCCCCTCGCTGCCGCCGACCAGCTCCACCACCGCATCGAGCCCGGGCAGCGTCGCGAGTGCCACTGGATCGTCGCACCAGGTCAGCCCCTCGAGCGCCACGCCCCGGTCCCGGCTTCGATCCCGCGCCGACACGGCCGCGACCTCGATGGACTGCCCCGCCCGCGCCGAAACGATCGCGGCGTTGTCCCGCAGCAGCCGGACCACCCCGGCCCCAACGGTGCCGAGGCCGGCCACACCGATCCTCATCGCCTCACTCCGCTGCTTCGGCTACGGCCGGTGCCGCCGTGGCCTCGGCGACGTTGCTGTCCGTCTGCAGGAAGCCGCGGATGTTCCGCACCGCCTGGCGCAGCCGCTGGGTGTTCTCCACGAGTGCGATCCGCACGTGCGTGTCGCCGTGCTCGCCGAAGCCGATGCCGGGCGCGACCGCCACCTTGGCGCGGGCGAGCAGCAGCTTGCTGAACTCCACGCTGCCCAGATGCGCATAGCGCGGCGGGATCGGCGCCCAGGCGAACATGCTGCCCTCGGGGCTCGGCACGTCCCACCCCGCGCCCTGCAGCCCCTGCACCAGCACGTCCCGCCGCTCCCTGTAGAGCGCCCGCATCTCGGCCACGCAGTCCTGCGGGCCGTTCAGTGCCGCGGTTGCCGCCACCTGGATGGGCGTGAAGGCGCCGTAGTCGAGGTAGCTCTTCATGCGCGTCAGCGCCGCAATCAGCTTCGGATTGCCGGCCGCGAACCCCATGCGCCAGCCGGGCATGGAGTAGGTCTTCGATAGGCTCGTGAATTCGACGGCGATGTCCTTCGCACCCGGCACCTGCAGCAGGGAAGGCGGCGGCACGTCGCCGAAATAGATCTCGGCATAGGCGAGGTCGCTCAGGATGTAGATCTCGTGCTTGCGGCAGAACGCCACGACCTCGCGGTAGAAATCGAGGTCCGCGAGGTAGGCGGTCGGGTTGCTCGGGAAGTTGACGATCAGCGCCGTCGGCTTCGGCACCGAGTGCCGCACCGCCCGGTCGAGCGCCTCCAGCATGGTCGCGTCCGGCACGGCCGGGATGCTGCGCACGCTGGCACCGGCGATGATGAAGCCGAACTGGTGAATGGGGTAGCTCGGGTTCGGCACCAGGATGGTGTCGCCGGGGCTGGTGATGGCCGAAGCCAGGTTGGCCAGCCCCTCCTTGCTGCCGAGCGTCGCGACCACCTCCGTCTCCGGGTCCAGCTCCACGCCGAACCGCCGCTCATAATACCCGGCGAGTGCCCGGCGGAGGCCCGGGATGCCCTTGCTCGTGCTGTAGCGGTGCGTCCGCGGATCCTGCACGGCCTCGACCAGCTTGGCCACGATGTGTGCGGGCGTGCCGCCGTCGGGGTTGCCCATGCCGAGGTCGATGATGTCCTCGCCCTCGGCGCGGGCGCGGGCCTTGGCCCCGTTCACCTCGGCGAACACGTAGGGCGGCATGCGGCGGATACGATGGAACTCTTCGGCCATGGCTGGGTGCTCTATCTCGATTCCGTCAATCTATCAGACGCGCGACGCCGCCGCGAGCCAGCGCCGCCGCGTCGACGCGCAACGCGGCCGTCGGCACCCCGGCCGCTACCAGCGTGTCCTGGATCGCCCGCGCCCTGCGCCATGCCAGGGGCAGGGCCTCTGCCTGCCTGTCCGGCAGTGCGGAGCCTGCGTCCCCCCCGCCCAGCACGCCCACGGTGCCGCCGCCGCGCCTTGCCGCGAGCTGCCTCAGGGCGGCCTCCGATTCGGGCCGCAGCACGGCCGAGCCCGGCACGAACGCCGCATCCACCTGCGGCCGCGGCCTGGGTGTCGCGGGTTGCGTGGTCGCGGCCGGGATGCCGGCCAGCGACGGCAAGGGCGGCACTGCGGTCGGCAAGGCCGGCACCGGGCCGCTTACGACGGGCTCGGCGTTCGGTGTTGCTGCAGCCCGGCGCGGTGGTGGCGTTGGCTGCGCAGCGGCCTGGATCGAGGGCGGCGCCGGCGGTGCGGCTGGGCTCGGGGGCGCGGGCGGCGGCGGCGCGCTCTCGGCCGCCTCGATCCGCGCCATGGGTGGCGGCGCCTCCGGCACGGCCGATGCCTTGGCCCCGGCGGGGAGCGCGGGCGCGGCCGGCGCCGGTTTGGGCGGGACGATCGGGTCCTGGGCTGCCTGACGCGTCGCCTGGTCCCGCTCGGCCGCGAGGCGCGTCGAAAGCGCACGCCGGGTCGCCGGGTCCATCGGCGTGGGCCGCGCCGGTACGCTGGCCAGGTTGGGATACGGGTCCGCGATGCCGGGAGGAGGCGGCCGCTCGTCCGCGATCACACCCCCCTGCAGGTCGTGCCACCACCCGATCGGTGTCTCGAGCGGCAGCTTGCTGCTGTAGAATCGCTCCACGCCGCCGCACCCAGCCAGGCATAGCAGCGCCCCCGCGAGCGCCGCTTGCCGCGCGGAAGCCGCGCGCCTACCTATCCGCTCAACGAACATCACCATCTAACCGGCCCTCTTCGCGCCCACATAGCGCGCGGGAGCACCGGTCGGAAAGGATAGCGTCACGATGGCCGACCCCGGGAAGAACGACCTCACCAATGCTGGCTTCAAGCTCGCCGATCCCGCGGAGCTCAGCCGCTCCATGGCCGGCATCGCCGAGCGCTCGCAGCGCCTCGTCACGGACTGGCTGAACCGCCAATCCCACGAGATGCCGCAGATCGATCCGCTGAACATCGGCGGCGCCTTCATGGAGATGACGACCCAGCTGATGAAGGACCCGGCCAAGATGGTCCAGGCCCAGATCGGCTTCTGGCAGGACTACATGACGCTCTGGCAGAACACCGCGCGCCGGATGTGGGGCATGGAGAGCGACCCGGTCATCCAGGCCGACCCGAAGGACCGCCGCTTCAAGGACGAGGCCTGGAAGGAACACGAGGTCTTCGACTTCATAAAGCAGAGTTACCTGCTCAGCGCCCGCTACGTGCAGGACGTGGTTGGCCACGTTGAGGGGCTGGACCCCAAGGTGTCGCAAAAAGTCGACTTCTACTCGCGCCAGTTCATCGATGCGATGAGCCCGAGCAACTTCCTCCTGACCAACCCGGAAGTGCTCCGCAAGACCGCCGAGACCGGCGGCGAGAACCTGCTGCGCGGCCTCAACAACCTCTTGTCCGACCTCGAGCGGGGCCGCGGCAAGCTCTCGATCAAGATGACGGACATGGACCAGTTCAAGCTTGGCGAGAACATCGCCATCAGCCCGGGCAAGGTCGTGTTCCAGAACGATCTGATGCAGCTTATCCAGTATTCGCCCAGCACGGAGCCCGGCCTGGGCACGGTCCTGAAGCGCCCGCTGCTGATCGGGCCGCCCTGGATCAACAAGTTCTACATCCTGGACCTGCGCCCCAAGAACAGCCTGGTGCGCTGGGCCGTCAGCCAGGGCCACACGGTGTTCATGATCAGCTGGGTGAACCCGGACGAGGCGCTCTCGGCCGCGACGTTCGACGACTACATGACGAAGGGCTACCTGGCCGCGCTGGACGCCATCGAGCAGGCGACCGGCGAGCGCGAGGTGAACGCCATCGGCTACTGCCTGGGCGGCACGCTGCTGGCGAGCACCTTGGCCTGGATGGCGGATGCGGGTGACGACCGGATCAAGTCCGCCACCTTCTTCGTGACCATGACGGACTTCCAGGAGGCCGGTGAGCTCGCCGTGTTCATCGACGAGGAGCAGCTTCGCTCGCTCGAGGAGAAGATGCACAAGCGCGGCTTCCTCGATGGCAGCGAGATGGCCGGCACGTTCAACATGCTGCGCGCGAACGACCTCATCTGGTCCTTCGTGGTCAACAACTACCTGCTCGGCAACGAGCCCTTCCCGTTCGACCTGCTGTATTGGAACGCCGACAGCACGCGCATGCCAGCCGCCATGCATAGCTTCTACCTGCGCCGCATGTATCAGCAGAACCTGCTCTGCAAGCCGGGCGGCATCTCGCTCGCAGGCCGCCCGATCGACCTCTCGAAGATCACCATTCCCGCCTACTTCCTCTCCACCCGGGAGGACCACATCGCGCCGTGGAAGAGCACCTATCGCGGCACCCAGCTGCTGAGCGGCCCGACCCGTTTCGTGCTGGCGGCCAGCGGCCACATCGCCGGCGTGGTCAACCCGCCCGAGGGTGGCAAGTACAGCCATTGGACCAACGACACGCTGCCGACCGACCCGGAAGCCTTCCTGGCCGCTGCCACCGAGATGGCCGGCAGCTGGTGGCCCGACTGGCAACGTTGGGTCACGGCTCTGGACGACACCCAAGTCCCGGCCCGCGTGCCCGGCGAAGGCAAGCTGCCCGCGATCGAGGATGCGCCGGGGAGCTACGTCGCGAAGAAGAGCTGACTGATCCTTCTCCGTTGCCGGTTCGCTGCCGCCCTTCATTGCGAGCGTAGCGAAGCGATCCATCGCTGTCCGGGCCTGGACGTCGCTTGCCGGTTTCCGGGATCACGGCGTGTCCGGGCAATGCCGAAGGTGGGGCGAAGCGCTACAGCGGCTTCCTACGGAAGGGATGGCCACACGGACTCCCTCGCACCCCTGCCTGTCGCATGGCCCCTTCGCCGCACCGCACAAAACCTGCCATGTTGCGCGCCATGGCCTACCCCACATGGCTCCCCATCCTCCTCGGCTTCCTCACCGCCGTCGGGCCGCTCAGCACGGACATGTACCTGCCCGCCTTCCCCGCCATCGAGGCATCGTTTGGCGTGAAGGTCGGCACGGCGCAGGTCACGCTCGCCACCTGGTTCGCCGGCCTTGCCATCGGGCAGATCACCCAGGGCTCCCTCGCCGACCGCTACGGGCGGCGCTGGCCGCTCATCGTCGGCACCGCGATCTACACACTGGCCAACGCCGGGTGCGCGCTCGCGCCGGACCTCGCCTCCCTGGCCACCCTCCGCTTCATCGCGGCCTTCGGGGGCTCGGCCAGCATGGTCATCCCCCGCGCCATCGTGCGGGACCTGGCGGACGGGCACGCCGCCGCGCGACTGATGTCCCGCCTCATGCTTGTCATGGGGGCCGCCCCCATCCTCGCACCGAGCCTCGGTGGCCTCGTGCTCGGGTGGTTCAGCTGGCACGCCATCTTCTGGGTCACGGCGCTCTACGGCGCCATATGCTGCGCCCTCACCTGGTGGCTGCTGCCCGACACCCTCGCCCCGGCGCACCGCGTCAAGCTCGGCCTGGGCGGCATAGCGGCCCGCTTCCTGGCCGTGGGGCGGGACCGGGTGTTCCTCTGCTACGCGCTCACGGGCGGCTTCGGCATGTTCGGCATGTTCAGCTACATCGCCGGATCCGCCCCGGTGTTCATCCAGCATTTTGGCTTCACGCCCGGGCAGTATGCCATGCTGTTCGGCCTCAGCGCCGGCATGTTCATCGTCTCGAGCCAGATCAACCCGCGCATCCTGCCCCGGTTCGGCTCCGGCCGCGTCCTGCAGGGTGCACTCTACGCCTTCCTCGCCGCGGGCATCCTCCTCGTCTTGGCTGCCCTGCTCCGGCTCGGCCCGGCCTTCATCGTCGGCTCCGTCATGCTCTCCATGGGCAGCATGGGGTTCGCAATGCCGAACGCCACCGTCGGCGCCCTCTCCCGCCACGCCGCCCAGGCCGGCAGCGCATCCGCGCTCATGGGCATGTTGCAGTTCACGCTGGCCGCCATCGCCGGCATCGCCGTGGGCGTCCTCACCGACGGTACGCCCCTGCCCATGGCCGCCATGATGCTGTTCGGCGCGGTTGGCGCCATCACCGCCAACGCCTTGCGCCCGCGTCCTGCCGCACGGCGCGGAACCTGACCCGAACCATTGCGTTCGCGCTGTAACCAGACGAGGCACGACACATGACACTCGACCCCGCCCTCCTGCTCGGCCGCCTTCTCGCCGCGCCATTGTTCATCCTGTCCGGCTGGATGAAGCTGATGAACGGCGCGGGCACACAGGGCTACTTTGCCAAGATCGGCGTGCCGGCCCCCTTTGCTGCCTACTGGGTGGCCGTCCTCGTCGAGCTCCTCGTCGGCGTGCTGTTCCTGCTCGGGGTGCAGACCCGCGCCATGGCGCTCATCCTGTGCGTCTTCACGCTCGCAACTGCCGTGATCGGGCACGGAAACTTCGCCGATCAGCAGCAGATGACGCAGTTCCTGAAGAATGCCGCCATCGCAGGCGGCTTCCTCGCCTTCGTCGTGGCCGGCGGCGGGCGGTTCAGCCTCGATGCCGCGCTGCGCCGCTGATCACCTCGCCGCGGCGGATCACACCCGGGTGAATCGCCCGTCGCGGTTCATCTGGTCTACCCCGCCCCAGGCGTACTTGTAGCCTTCCTGCCCCCGCAGGAAATGCGCGTCCGGCCGACCCTCCGCCGCGGCCTGCTCCAGCATGGCCCCTAACAGCAGCGTCCCCGGGCTCACGAACGCCTGTTCGGCATCGTAACCTGTGGCATAGAACCAGATCCGCCCCGGTGACAGCAGCGCAAGCGTAGCCGCGGCCGCGACGCCGGCCACCTCGAGCACGGCCAGACGCAGCAACCCCGCCGCCTCCAGCCGCGGCATCACCGAGCGCAGGCACGCGAGCACAGCCATGTCGGCCAGGATGCCCGGCTCGCCATCGGCCGCCCAACGCGCCTGGTGGAGCGCCACCACCGTCTCGAACCCCGCCGCACCCGCCTCCCGCACGGCCCACCCGCCTGCGCGCCCCGCCCGGTTGCGGTTCATCCGCAGCTTCCGCGCCACGCCGGGCGGAATGGCGCCTGTCGGCGCGACCGGGCACGCGGCCCCCTCGGCCCAAGCTGCAGACCAACCTGGCGGCACCGCCGTCCCAGGCAGGCCCGACCGGGGCGGCACGTCGATCAAGTCCGCCCGGCGCACGCCCTCGCTCCCCACCCGGTCCAATACGGCGTGCAGCATCGGCTCCGCCCCGGCCCCGAGCGCGTCCAGATGGTCCGTGGTGCCTGCGCCCACGGGCAGCAGCTTCGGCCCGTCCGCCTCCTCGAGCACATAGGCCGGGAACAGCCCGGCGAGCCGCCCCTCCGCCCGCCAATACGCCACGCGCAACCGGGCCGTGCCGAACGCGCCCCACCAGGGCAGCAACCAGGCCGGATGCTGGAAAGGGCACGCCCCCTCCGTCGCCCGCCACAACGCATCCCATTCGGGTTCGAGGGCCGCGAACGCCGCCGTGTCTTCGATCAGCCCAACGCTCGATCGTGTGCTCGGCTCAGGCCGCATTGCGCAGCGCCGGGCTCCGGGCAAGCTGGCGGTATTGCGCGATGTAGGCCGCCGCCATCTGCTCGTGCGAAAACCGCTGCGCCGCGACCGCCCGGCACAGCGCACGGTCGATCGACCCCACTGCATCGAGCGCCGCCACCAGCCCGGCCAGGTCGTCCACGATCAGCCCGGTGCGCCCGTGCTCCACCACCTCCGGCAGCGCCCCGATGCGGAACGCCACCACGGGCGTTCCGCAACTCGCCGCCTCCATGGCCACGAGCGAGCTCGTCTCGGGCACCAGGCTCGGCACAACGAGGCAACGCGCCGCCGCGAGCAGCCGCCGCTTCTGCGTGAACCCCACGGGCCCCACCCATCGACGCCGCCGGTCCAGCAAGGGCCGCACCCGCTCCTCGAAATAGTCGAGATGATCCTTGTACGGGAACACCGCGCCTGCAATCACCAGCGACCGCTGGGCCGCATGCGCCGCCTCGAGCGCCAGGTGCAGGCCCTTCTCCGGGCACACCCGTGCCAGCATGAGCGCATATGGCTCCACGCGCGGACGCACCGCTCCCAATTGTCGGACCGCGACGCCATTGGTGATCGGCGGCACGATCCGACCAGCGCCGGGGGGCATGCGCTCGGCCTGGCTGGCCGAGACGCAATTCACCCATGTGTCGGGCCGCGATGGGGCCAGGGCCTCGGGCGGATACCAGTCGGGGGGGAGGTGCAGCGTGGCGAGCACCGGTGGCCCGGGCGGCGGAAGGTATTTGTAGAAATCGAGCCCGTGCATGTGCACCACGTCCACGTCCCGCGTCGCCAGCGCCTCGTCCATCCGCGTCCGGATCGCGGCCAGGCGCAGCTCCGCATCCTCGTGCCCGAGCGTCCGCCCGGTTGGCAATGCCGGGATCGGCAGCAGCTCCCCCGCCACCACGCTGCCAGCGCTCGCCACCACCAGCGAGCGATGCCCGGCCGCCACCAGCGCGTGGTCGAGCGCGCTCAGCACCTGTTCGGACCCGCCGACGGCATCCGGCCCCACGGGCGCCAGCGGATAGGCCACGCTCAGGATGGTCAGTGGACGCATGCAGACTCCTCCGCCACCAGGGTGCGAAAGCGCTTGCCCGTCAGCTCCCACCCCCAACGCTCATAGTTCAGCGCGCCTGCATGCGGCGGCTGCGACCAGTCGTAGTCGGGCGCGCGGCGGAAGCGCTCCACGGCGGGGTCGAACAGGCCCAAGATGCCAGCCTGGGTGCGGAAGGCGTCCAGCATCAGCCGCTTCCGTGCCGTCTCGATCTCGCCGAGCTCGGCCACAGTCGCGGACGGCCCGGGCAGGAAGCGCTGCACCACCATCTCGCCCGCCGCCGCGTGATACCCCGCGAATTCGAACACCGGGGTGCTCCGCCGCCGCGCCGCCGCGTGCACGGCCCAGGCCGTTCCGTCATGGTCTGGATGCCCGCCTTCGTAGGCATGCGTCAGGAGCCAGTCGACCTGGTGCGCCGCAAACAAGGCGTCCAACTGGTTCCGCACCGCGCCCAGGTGAAGCGAGACGTCCTGGTCCGGCACGCCCAAGCGCACCCGGCGCGGCTGCACGCCGCCGACCTCGAGCGCCGCCTGCAACTCCGCCTCCCGGGCAGCGGCATACGCAGCCGGATCCGAAAATCCCGCCCGCGAAGCATCCCCGAGCCGCCGCGGCGCCCCGTCCGTCAGATGCACGAGCAATAGACCCGGCATCAGCCCGAGGCTTGCGCCGGCCGCGATCGTCTCGTCGTCCGGGTGCGCCACCACGATCGCGCCGCGCCCCTCGACCACTCGGCGGGACGCGAGCGCGGCCAGCATCGGCCTAGGCCGTCGCCGTCTGGAGCGCGGGCACCGGGTCGGCCCGCCCTGGGGCATAGCGCCGTACCATCTCCGCGCAGAACGCGGCGAACTCTTCCGGCTGCTTCGGCACCGCGGTGTAGTGCGGCCACTGTCCCCGATCCTCCGGCGTGAAGCAGAACGTCGCCGTAACCTTGAAGCCTTCGAGCGCCCGCATTTGAGTGTCGAACCAGTCGAGCGCGTTCGGCCGGTAGTAGTCTGCCCAGCTCAGGCCCGTGCGGAGGTAGGTCACGCCCAGGTCACGCAGCCGCTGGACGGCGTCGTGCAACCGGTGGTCCTCGAAGTGGAACCACTGGCAGATGCCGATCTCGGGTGCGAACTCGTGGAAGATCTTGGCCGCACGCTTCGCCCGGCCGTGTTCGTCATACAGGCCCATGTGGAAGTGCCGGTAGTATGAGCTGCCCTCGGCCTCCCGATGCCGCGTGGTCGCGGGCCAGGCCGCAGGAAGGTCGTAGAGGCTATACCAGTGGACCCGGGGCGCCTGCCCGCGCAGCAGTTCGGCCGTGCGCCGCAAGCCCCATTCCTGCACCTCCTCGGCGCCGAAGGTCGAAATGCCAACCTCGCTCACCCATAACGGCAACGGCGTCACCGCGCGGATGCTGTCGAGCTTTGCTGGCCATTCCTCCAGCATCCAGTGGTTCCAATCGAGCGGGAATCCATGCACCGCGACCGCATCGAGGTCGGCCAGAGCCCCGTGGCCATCGAGCACGCGGATGAAGTCGGGGTCGATCGGGCTGATGCCGCCCAGCACGCGCGGCAGTCCGGGCGCCTCGGCCGCGATGGCTTGGCCCGCCAGGCTCGTCATCCGCGCAAACGTCGCCCAGCCCGGATCGTTCTCGAAATCCCAATGGCTCTTGTTGTTCGGCTCGTTCCAGATCATCGCCGCTTCGAGCATCTCAGGCCACTCCTCGAGCCGGGTACACAGCGCCATATCGGGCATCGGGGAGCGCCCCCCGGCGGCAGATGAAAACCTCGTCCTCCGGGTTGCTCTCGATCGTGAACCCGGCCGCCCGCAGCATCGCTGCCGAGCAGGCCCGGTTCGGCGCCCACCAGTTGGTGTTGTCATGCGCGTAGTTGCGCTCGATGAAGTGCAGTTTCGGGTAGCCGAGGTCGTCGAAGTGCTCTGCCCGCTCGAACGGATAATCGTCTGCCACGGGCATGATCTCGTTCGATCCACGCTGCATGGACTGAAATACGAGCAAGTCCTTGGCGACATGCTCATGTATCAAGTCGAGCGCCAGCAGCGGGTGCCTCAAGTGATAGAGCACGCCGATGAAGAAAACGACGTCGAACCGCTCCTGCAAGCTACCAATGTCATACACGCTCAACTGCTGGAACTCGACGTCGACGCCCTCGACCTCTGCCGCGAACCGCGCCTGGGCCAGGTAATCCTCGTCGAAATCGAGCCCGAGCACCCGGGACGCCCCGCGCCGCTTCATCTCCATGCTGTAGAAGCCGGCGTTGCAGCCGATATCCAATACGGTCTTGCCCGTCAGGTCGGCCGGCAGGGCATCCCGGAACCGGTCCCATTTCACCCGTGGGTAATCCCCAAGGAAATGCTCCGGGGCCGTCCGGACACCCTGTAGCTCCATGTTGTGGAACCAGGGGCCGAGCGCCTCCGCTCGGGCCCGGATCGCGTCTGGCGTCCAGCTCATCGCGTCCGCTCCGGCACGAGCGGCGCCGGCCCACGGTCCGGCGCAAGCGGGGCTGGAGACGGCTCGGCCGCATGGCCGCCCAGCAGGCGCATCGCCTCCCGGTATCCGTTGATGGTGCCCACGTCCACGTAGCTCTCCCCTGCCCGCACGCCCCATGCTTCATTGCCCAGCGCGAGCCAGGCATTGACCAGGGTGCCGATGTATTCGTCGCGCCGCTCCCGCTCGATCCACAGCGCATGCAGCGCGTGAAGCGTGCGCCCGGGCATCCGGAACGCGCCCCAGATCCAATGCGTCCGCGCCTCCGCCGACTTCACCTGGATCTCCCGCACACGCCCTTGCTCGTCGCAGTCGACCGCGTCGAACAGCTCCGGCCGCTCCACCGGGAACAGCAGGAACGCGAGGCGGTCGAGCGGCAGCTCGCACAGCGCATCGGCCGGGAACCAGACCGTGTCCGGCAGCCCCACGATCACCGGCTCGTCCGGCCCGATCAGAGGCAGGGCACGAAAGATCGCGTCGCACAGCCCGACCGCACCCGCCTGGCACACGTAGGCGATATGCGTCTCACCCACCGCCCCGCCGTAATACTGCAGGATGTCGCTTTTCCAGGGTGAGATCACGAAGCAGATCTTGTCCGCCCCGGCCCGCACCATGCGCTCGACGAGGTACTCGCTCACCGCCCGCGGCCGCTCCGTCCCGCCCGAATCGATGCGCGAGCCAACCGGTAGCAGTTCCTTGCTGAACGCCAGCGGCTGGATGCGCGTGCCGTTCCCGGCGGCGGGGATGATGCCCCACATCAGGCCGTCTCCCGCACGGAGGCGCCTTCGAACGCCGCCACCATCTCTGCCGCCCGGCGTGCGGCGCTGTGCTCGTCCAGCGCGCGCGCCCTCGCCCGCGCCGCGATCTGCGCCAGCGCGCCGTCGTCGAGCGCAAGCGCCTCCATCGCCTCGGCCGTCGTGGACGCGACCAGGATTTCCCGCCCAGGCTCGAAGAACGCCTCGAGCCCCGGCCATTGGTCCGAAAGGATCGGCACCCCACAGGCCGCCGCCTCGAACAGCCGCCCGCTCGGGCACCAGCCCATCCGCGCCATCGCATCGCGGGTGACATTCAGCGTGAGCCGGCTGGAGCTGTAGAAGGCCGGATGCTCGGGCGGCGGCAAGTGGCTCACGAACCAGGTGTTCGCGGTCCACGGGAACCCCTCGGGATACTGCGAGCCGGCGATCACGAACCGCGCCTCCGGCAGCAGCCGCGCCGGCTGCACGATCAGCGCCTCGAGTGCTGCCTGGCGGTCCGCGGCATAGGTGCCGATGTAGGAGAGCAGCGCCCGATATTCGGTCCGTCGCGCCGCCGGCCGGTGCAGCCCGGGATCCACCGAGCCATAGATCGGGACCACGCGCCGAGCGCCCAACCGGTCCCGCAGCGCATCGAGCGCCGGGCCGCCGGTGTAGCTCAGCACGAGGTCGAACCCACCCAGGCCGTCTGGTCCGACGTAGCCGACGTCTTCCCCGGCCTCGAGCCGCGACAACGTCACGGGCGTGTCGAGGTCGTAGAAGCAGCGGAGCGGCACGCGGGAATCCTGCACCAGCACCGTCGCGGCCAGCGCGTCCGGGCAGTAGCTCGTCACCATGCCGACATCCGCACTGGCCAGCGCCTGCCGCGCCCGGGGCAGCACCTCGGCCCAGTCCCGGTATAGCACCAGCTCCCCGCCCTCGGGCAGCGCCACGAGGTCTCGGCTCTCGGCATAGTAGGGCACGTCGCGTTCGAAGAACGTCACCCGATGCCCCTGTGCGAGCAGCCCGCGGATCAGCCCACGCCACAGCACCGCATGCCCATTGCCCCAGGAGGAGCTGACGGACAGGCCGAACACCACCAAATGTAGCGTGCTCATGCCGGGATCGCCCGTCGTGCGAGGGCCTCGGCCACGTAGCCCTCCAGCTCCGCCGCTCGGTGGGCGCCCGTGTGCGCCGCCAGCACCCGGGCCCGCGCCGCTTCCGCAATCGCGCGGCGCTGCGCCTCGGGCGTCGTCTCCAGGATCGACACCATCTCTGAAGTGTTGCGCGCGACCAGGATCTCCACGCCCGGCTTGAAGAGGCTGTCGAGCCCCGGCCACCAATCGCTCACGATCGGCACCCCGCATGCCGCCGCTTCGAACAGGCGCACGCTCGGACTCCAGCCCCGCCGCACCATGTCGGCGCGGGTGACGTTCAGGGTGAACCGCTGGGCGCAGTAGAAGCCGCGGTGCAGGTCCGGCGCAAGGTGCTCGATCCGCTCCACCGCAGCCGGCCAGTCGATCTCGGCCGGGTACTGTGGCCCGGCGACGACGAACCGGCGGGACGGCAGGGTCAGCGCTACGCGGCACAGCAGCGCGTCCACGGTGGGCTGCCGGTCGGGGCTGTAGGTGCCGAGGTAGCCGAGATCGTAGCGAAGCATTGCCGCCGGGTCGGGCCGGTAGAGCTCGGGGTCGGCCGAACAATAGAGCGCCCGCGCCATCCGTGCGCCGTAGGCCTGCTCCAGCTCCCGCAAGGTCGGGCCGCCCGTGAACGAGAGATAGAAGTCGAAGCCGCGCACCAGCCCCCGCGTGAGGTAGTCGCAACGCCCACGCTGGAGCGCCGCCAAGGTCACGGGCGTGTCGATGTCGTAGAACGCCACGAGGCCGCGTGCGGTGCGCTGCACCCATTCCGCCACGGCCACCCCCTCCGGGACGTAGGAGCCGACGACGACAAGGTCCGCCCGGGCCACCGCATCGGTCCAGGACGCGAGGCCGTCCAGGCCGTCATAGAGCACCGTGGTGCCGTAGGGGGGGCACGGCAGGTCGCGGTTCTCGGCATACCAGGGCTTGTCGCGCTCGAGGAACAGCACGTCGTGCCCCCGGTCCACCAGGCCGCGCACCAGGCCGCGGTAGGTCGTTGCGTGCCCGTTGCCCCAGGACGACGTGATGGTCAGGCCGAACACGACGATCCGCAGTCGCCTGGACAGGGCATTGGCGCGGGCCGGAGTGGGTCGTGTTCCGTCGGGCATGGAATCGTTCTTACGTGCCAACTGCCGAAAGGTTTCCATGAACCTTCGACCGAGCCAACTCCCGACGGATCGCAGCCACGGCTGGCCCCCACTCGCCGGGGCTCGCCTGCCGGAAGAGCTGTGCCTCCGGATACCATGGCGAGCAGGCCCCCACCCCCCAGCGCCAATCGGCAGGCTCCGGCAGCAGCACCAGCGTGGGCCGCCCCAGCGCTGCCGCCAGGTGCGCGACCATGGTGTCCACCGTCACCACCGCCGCAAGCCCGGCCACGAGCCCGGCCGTCGCCACCATGTCCATGCTGCCAGCGAGCGGGTCCTCGAGCCCGAGCGCCGCACCCTCCGCCGCGGCTGAGCCGCGCTGCAGGCTGATGCAGGGCGCCACTTCGAGCAAGGGCGCAAGCAGCCTGGCCGGCAGCGTGCGCCGCGCATCCCATCCCCCTGCCGCCCAGCACAGCCCCACCCGGTCCGTAGGCGCCGCATCCACCCGCAGCGTGGGCGCGGGTGGCGCCAGGTGCAGCGCATGTCCGAGCTCCATGATCTCGAGCGTGCAGGTCCTGGGGGGCCCCGGGGCGGCTGGGTCGAACGGCACCACCTCGTCCGCCAGGCCCGCCAGCAGCCCCGCCAGCTCCGGCTGCACCTCGAGCCGTACATGCGCCGCCCGGGCGCGCAGCGCAGGCAGGTAGCGGCTGAACTGGAGCGTGTCGCCAAGCCCATGATAACACCGCACGAGCACCGCCTGTCCGTCCGGCGATGTCCCGTCCCACACCCAGCGCTCGTGGTAGGGCACCCCTGCCGCGTCCCTCGTCGCCGGATCGCGCGCCGCCAGCACCGCATCGCACACGGCCCAGGCAGCGCGGAAATCCCCGCGCCGGACCGCTTCGTCCCACGCCGCGCCGGCGTCCCGGCCGGGGTTCCCGAAGACGTGCCGCGAATGCTCTTGAGCCTGCAAGGGATGCGCCATACCCCAATGAACGCCGCGCCCCGAGGGGCGTTGCTGCGCGTAGGCACGACAAGGGCCTGCCACCGTCCTATCCCGGAGCCGTCCTCCATGCCTCTCGCCGTCCGCCTCGGCCGCCATCTCGGCCCCATGCTGCGCTTCCTGCGGTCCGAGACGGCGGGCGGCATCATGCTCATCGTGTCGGCCGTCGCGGCCGTGGCTTTGGCCAACTCCGCTGCCGCCCCCGCCTACCTCGCGGCACTCCGCTGGGAGCCGCCCATCCCCTACGAGCGGATGCCCATACATCTGTGGGTGAACGACGGGCTCATGGTCGTGTTCTTCCTGCTCGTGGGTCTCGAGCTGCGGCGCGAGATCACCCGGGGGGAGCTCGCCGGCCGCGGGCGCCTCGCCGCCCCGGCCCTCGCGGCGCTCGGCGGCATGGTGGTGCCGGCCCTCATCTTCGCCGCGTTCAACTGGGGGGACCGCGCCGCAATGCGCGGCTGGGCTGTCCCGGTCGCAACCGACATCGCCTTCGCGCTCGCCGTAGCCAGCATCCTCGGCAGCCGCGTGCCGGTTGCGCTGAAGGTTTTCCTCACCGCGCTCGCCATCATCGACGACCTGGGCGCCATCATCATCATCGCGCTCTTCTACACCCGAGACCTCGACGGCCTGGCCCTCGGCGCCTCGGCGATCGTCTGGCTCGGGCTGTTCGGGCTCAATCGGCTCGGCGTGCGCAGCCTCTGGCCCTACCTCGTGGGCGGAGCCTTGCTGTGGGCGCTCGTGTTCCGCTCCGGCGTTCATGCCACCCTCGCCGGGGTGGCGCTCGCGATCGTGGTGCCGATGGGCGAGCGGCAAGGCAGGTCGCCCGCACTGCGGCTCGAGCATTCGCTGGTGCCCTGGGTGTCGTTCGGCGTCCTCCCGCTGTTCGGCCTCACGAACGCCGGGCTGCGGTTCGACACGCTGCCCCTGGGGATCCTCACCGACCCGCTCGCCATCGGCACGACCTTGGCGCTGCTCCTGGGCAAGCCCATCGGGGTGTTCGCCGCCACCATGGGCGCCTCGCGCCTCGGCTGGGCGCGGCTGCCCCGAACCGTTTCCACGCTCCAGCTGTTCGGCGCGGCAGCACTTTGCGGCATCGGCTTCACCATGAGCCTGTTCATCGGAGACCTCGCCTTTCGCCATACCCCGCGCGGCGACGAGGTGAAGCTTGCCGTCTTCGTCGGGTCCTGCGCGTCCGCCCTGCTCGGCCTCGCCATCCTCGCCGTGGCCCGCCCCCGGGTGCTCGCGCCCCCGCACGAGGCCGCGCACGCCTCGGGGGATTAGCGCGAAATCGATACGCCCATGCGCTCCAGCGCCAGCGCGACCCGCAGCGCCACGTCTTCCCGCCAGGGTGCGGCGATCACCTGGACCCCGATCGGCATCGCCCCCGGGGCACTCGGCCGCACCACCGGCACGGCCGCCACGGGCAGCCCGATGAACGATATGGGCTGGGTCAGCACCCCGAGCGTCGCGCGCGCCGGCACGGTCTCGCCGTTCAGCTCGATCGTGGCTTGCCCGATCAGCGGTGCCGATTGCGGGGTGGCCGCCGCGAGGATCACGTCCACCTCCTCGAACAGCCTCAGAACCCGCTCCCGATACCAGCGCCGGAACCGCTGCGCCTGGACGTAGTGCGCACCCGGCACCATGCAGCCTGCGATCAGCCGGTCCCGCGTGGCCGGGTCGAAATCCTGCGGGCGCGTGCGCAGCCGCTCCAGGTGCAGGCTGCCGCCCTCCACCGTGGTGATGACGTAGGCCGCCGCCCGCGCCACTCCGGCCGCCTCGATCTCGACCCGGCGCGTGGAGCCCAGCGCGTGGGCCACGACCGCCACTGCATCCCGAGCCTCCGGCCCGGCATATTGCTCGAAGAAACCGCCCGCGATGCCGATCCGGAGACCTTCGATCGCGCCCTCCGTCACGGGTTCCGCCGGGCGCTGCGCACAGGCCGGGTCATCCGCGTCCGGCCCCTGCATGGCGTTGTAGGCATCGGTGAGCAGCCGGGCGTCGCGCGCGAGCGGCCCCACATGGTCCAGGCTGTTGACGAACGGGAACGTCCCGGCCCGTGTCAACCGCCCGTAGGTCGGCTTGAGGCCGAACACCCCGCACAGGCTCGCCGGCACGCGGATGGAGCCGTTGGTGTCCGACCCGAGGGCCAGCGGCACCAGCCCGCCGCCCACGGCTGCACCCGAGCCGCTGCTGCTGCCGCCCGACATCCGCTCCGGGTCGTGCGGGTTGCGGCAGTTGCCGTCATGCACATTCTCGCCCGTGAAATCATAGGCATACTCGCCCATGTTCAACGCGGCCACCAGCACGGCCCCTGCCGCCCCGAGCCTTGCAACCACAGGCGCGTCCCGCACGGCCGGCGCCCGCTCCCGGTTGATCAGCGACCCTGCGCGCGTCGGCAGTCCCGCGACGTCGAACAGGTTTTTCGCCCCGAACGGCACGCCGGACAGCGGCCCCGGCCCAGCCGTGCGGCCGCGCACGATCTCCGTCACGGCATTGAGCGTACTCGCCTCGATCCGCTGCAGCGCCTGGGCCGGGGTCATGCGCGGAACACCGGCGCCAGGTCCGCTTCATCGTCCAGCGCCATCTCGCCCACCACGCCAGCCAGCCGCAAGCTGATGACGAGGTTCGCCCGCACCCCGTCCCGCCACTCCGGCCGCAGCGCGATCCTCAACGCCGCCGCCATCTCGTCGATCATTGCATCGGAGGGTTCGTTCATCCCATGATCGTTGCGCCCCATCACCGGCCGGTCAACCCGGCCTCGCCGCCATGCACCCGGAACGCGCATCACGAAGCGGGCAACGCCCCCCGCCACACATCCGGGGGCATGGCGCTTCCTCTCGTTGCAAGCTACGAGAGGCGCCGAACGATGGGGAGCGGGGGTGTGCAGACACCCCGAACGGCGCGCACGGCAGGGCGCCTCGACTTCCGAAGAATGGTAACCGTGAACAACATTCATTAGACAGCCCGACGAGCGCCGCGACACAAACCGGAGCGACTTGCGCGGCCCCTGGAGGACGACATGGCAGACCAGACCACGGCATTCGACGCCCCAACCTCCGACGCCCCATCCTCCGACGTCGCGAGCATCGACACGCTCTGCATCGACACTATCCGCACCCTCGCGATGGATGCCGTCCAGAAGGCGAAGTCCGGCCACCCCGGCACCCCGATGGCCCTGGCCCCCGTGGCCTACACGCTCTGGCAGGACGTGCTGCGCTACGACCCGACGGACCCGTCCTGGCCCAACCGCGACCGCTTCGTGCTCTCGGTCGGCCACGCCTCCATGCTGCTGTACGCGCTGCTGCACCTCACGGGCGTGCGCAAGCTCGGCCAACACGGCCCGACCGCCGAGGAGGCCGTGCCGCTCGAGGCCATCAAGCAAGTCCGCCAGCTCGACAGCGTGACGCCCGGGCATCCCGAATACAGCTACACCTCGGGCGTCGAGACCACGACCGGCCCACTCGGACAGGGGGTCGCCAACTCCGTCGGCATGGCCATCGCCCAGCGCTGGTTCGCTGCCCGATACAACAAGCCTGGTTTTTCCCTCTACGACTACCGTGTCTACGCGCTCTGCGGCGACGGCGACATGATGGAGGGCGTCAGTGGTGAAGCCGCGAGCCTGGCCGGGCACCTGAAGCTCTCGAACCTGGTGTGGATCTACGACAGCAATCACATCACCATCGAGGGCAGCACCAACCTGGCCTTCAGCGAGGACGTAGGCGCCCGCTTCGCCGCCTATGGCTGGCATGTGATCCATGTCGACGACGCGAACGACACGGGGGCCGTCGCCCGCGCGCTTGCAGAAGCGCAGACCATCGCTGATCGCCCGACCTTCATCGTGGTCCACAGCATCATCGGATACGGCGCGCCCAAGAAGCAGGGCACGCGCGAGGCCCATGGCGAGCCGCTGGGCGACGAGGAGGTCCGCGCCGCCAAGCGCTTCTACGGCTGGCCCGAGGACAAGCAGTTCTACGTGCCCGAAGGCGTCCGCGAGCATTTCGCCGCCAAGCTCGGCATGCGCGGCGGCACCCTTCGCAAGGAGTGGACACAGATGCTCGCCCGGTATCGCTCGGAGCACGCCGGGCTGGCCGCCGAGCTGGACCAGATGGACGCGCACGAGCTGCCCCAGGGCTGGGACGCGGACATCCCCGTGTTCCCGGCGGACCCGAAGGGCATCGCCAGCCGCGACAGCAGCCAGAAGGTGCTGAACGCCATCGGCCCGCACGTGCCCTGGCTCCTGGGCGGTGCCGCAGACCTCGCGCCCAGCACCAAGAGCAACATGACGTTCGAGGGCGCCGGCTCCTTCCAGGCGGACAGCCCCACCGGGCGCAACATGCACTTCGGCATCCGCGAGCACGGCATGGGCAGCGTGGCGAACGGCATCGCCCTCTCCGGCATGCGCGCCTACGCCTCCGGCTTCCTGATCTTCATGGACTACATGAAGCCGCCCATCCGGCTCGCCGCGATCATGGAGGTGCCCGTCATCTACATCTTCACCCACGACAGCATCGGCGTGGGCGAGGACGGGCCGACCCACCAGCCGATCGAACAATTGCTGGCGTTGCGCTCGATCCCCGGCCTCATCACGATCCGACCGGCGGACGCCAACGAGGTCGCAGAGGCCTGGCGCGTGGCGATGCTCCAGAAGCATCACCCGGTCGCCTTCGCGCTCAGCCGCCAGGCGCTGCCCACGATCGACCGCAGCACCTACGCCGCGGCCTCCGGAGTGGCCCGCGGCGCCTACGTGCTGGCGAGCGCCCCCGAGCCGCGCGTGATCCTGATAGGCACCGGCAGCGAGGTCAGCCTCTGCGTCAGCGCCTACGAGGCCCTCACCGCCGAGGGCATCCCCGCCCGCGTGGTGTCCATGCCGAGCTGGGAGCTTTTCGAGATGCAGGACGAGGCCTACCGCCAAGCCGTGCTGCCCGACGGCGTCCGCGGCCGCGTCGTTGTGGAGCAGGGCACCGTGATCGGGTGGGACCGCTACGCCGGCACCGGCGGCGCCATCGTCGGCATGCACACCTTCGGGGCCAGCGCCCCGGCGGCACGGCTGCTCGAGAAGTTCGGCTTCACGCCCGAAAAGGTCCTGGACGCCGCGCGCGCCCAGGCCAAGCGCTAGAGGAGCACGACGATGGACACACCCGTGCACACCGCGAACCCGCTCAAGGCCCTCGAGGCGTTCGGGCAGTCGCCCTGGCTCGACTTCATCCAGCGCAGCTTCACCAGCAAGGGCCTGCCGGAGCTCATCGACCGCGACGGCCTGAAGGGCATCACCAGCAACCCCGCCATCTTCCAGAAGGCCATGGGCGAAGGCACGGATTACGACGCCGGCTTCGAGGTCATGGCTCAAGGCGGCGACCACGACGCGCTCGACATCTACGAGGCGCTCGCCATCGAGGACATCCAACAGGCCGCCGACCGCATGCGGCCCGTGTACGACGAGACCCACAAGGTCGACGGTTACGTCAGCCTTGAGGTCAGCCCCTACCTGGCGCTGCGCACGGACGAGACCATCGCCGAAGCAAGGCGCCTGTGGAAGGCGGTCGGGCGCGAGAACCTCATGGTCAAGGTGCCGGGCACCGAAGCCGGCGTGCCCGCCATCCGCACGCTGATTGCGGACGGCATCAACATCAACGTGACGCTGCTCTTCGCCCAGTCCGCCTACGAGGCGGTGGCCGAGGCGTTCATCGCCGGGCTCGAGGACCGGGTGGCGGCGGGGCACCCCATCGCAGGCCTGTCCAGCGTCGCGAGCTTCTTCGTCAGCCGCATCGACGCGGTGATGGACAAGAAGATCGATCAGCTCGTCCAGGATGGCCACCCGGAGTGGAAGAAGCTGCGCGGCAAGGTGGCGATCGCCAACGCCAAGCTCGCCTACCAGACCTATCTCGGCCTCGTCGCCTCGCCTCGCTGGCAGGCGCTGGCCGCCAAGGGCGCGCTGCCGCAGCGTCTTCTCTGGGCCAGCACCGGCGTGAAGGACAAGGCGTATAGCGACGTGCTGTATGTCGAGGAGCTGATCGGCCGCGACACCGTCAACACCATCCCGCCCGCCACGATGGACGCCTTCCGCGACCATGGGCGCCTGCGCGAGAGCCTCGCCGAGGATTTGGACGGCGCGCGCCAGGTGCTGGCCGACGCCGAACGCGCCGGGCTCGACCTGCCGGGTGTCACCACGAAGCTCGTGCAGGACGGCGTGAAGCTGTTCGCCGAAGCCGCCGACAGCCTGCTCGGCACCGTTGCCACCAAGCGCCGCGCCATGCTGGGCGACAGGCTGCTTCGCCTCGACCTCCATCTCCCGGACAGCCTTGCCCTCGAGGCCGACGCAACGCGCGCCGCCTGGCGCAGTACGGGCCGTCTGAGGGACCTTTGGGCCAGCGATGCCAAGGTCTGGACCGGGGGCGACGAAGCCAGCTGGCTCGGATGGCTACGCGTGGTGGACGACCGGCTCGCCGACCTGCCCCGGCTGCTCGCCTTCCAGGACGAGGTGCGCCAGGGGGACTTCGACCACGTGTTGCTGCTCGGCATGGGCGGCAGCTCGCTTGGCCCGGAAGTGCTCGCCGAAACCTTCGGACGCCAACCCGGCTTCCCCGAGCTCCTCGTGCTCGACAGCACGGACCCGCAGCAGATCGCCACCGTCGCGGCCAAGGTCGATCTGGCGCGCACCCTCTGCATCGTCAGCTCCAAATCCGGCTCCACCCTCGAGCCGAACATCATGAAGGCGTTCTTCTGGGATCGCATGCAGCAGGCGGTGGGCGACCGCGCCGGGCAGCACTTCGTGGCGGTGACGGACCCCGGCTCCAAGATGCAGCAAGTGGCCGAGCAGGACGGCTTCCGCCACGTGTTCATGGGCGACCCCAGCATCGGCGGCCGTTACTCCGTGCTGAGCAATTTCGGCCTCGTGCCCGCCGCCGCCATGGGGCTCGACCTCACGGCGTTCCTCGATGCCACCGCGCTCATGGTCCGCTCCTGCGCCGCCGGCACGCCGCCCGACGTAAACCCGGGCGTGCAGCTCGGCATCGCCCTCGGCTGCGCCACCAAGGCCGGGCGGGACAAGGTGACGATCGTCGCGGGCCCCGGCCTGGAGGACGTCGGCGCCTGGCTCGAGCAACTGCTGGCCGAAAGCACCGGCAAGCAGGGCCACGGCATCGTCCCCGTGGATCAGGAGCCGCTCGGCGCCCCCGGTGTCTATGGCAACGACCGCCTGTTCGCCTTCCTAACCCTCGCCGCCGTGGGCGACCCGGCGCTGGACCAGGCCCTCGCCGCGCTCCAGGCGGCCGGGCACCCCGTGGTCCGCCTCACGCTGCCGAATCCCGGGGCGGTTGGCCAGGCCTTCTACCTGTGGGAGTTCGCAACCGCCGTCGCCGGCTCCGTCATCGGCATCCACCCGTTCGACCAACCGGACGTGGAAGCCAGCAAGATCGAGACGCGCAAGCTCACGGACGCCTATGCCGAGACGGGCCACCTGCCACCCGAAACGCCGATCCTCGAGGAGGATGGGATCAAGCTGTTCACCGACCCGGCCAACGCGGCCGCGCTCGGACACGGGGGCCTCGACGCCACGCTGCGGGCGCACGTGAACCGTGCGGCCGCCAACGACTATGTGGCGCTGCTGGCCTATGTCGAACGCAAGCCCGCCACCATCGCGACGTTGGCGAAGCTCCGCACCCACATCCGGGACGCGCACCACGTGGCCACCTGCGTCGGCTTCGGCCCGCGCTTCCTGCACAGCACGGGCCAGGCCTACAAAGGCGGCCCGAACAGCGGCGTCATCCTGCAGATCACCGCCGACGACGCCGCCGACCTGCCCGTGCCCGGCGCCAGATACAGCTTCGGCACCGTCAAGGCCGCCCAGGCCCGGGGCGACTTCGACGTGCTCGCCGAGCGCGGGCGGCGGGCGCTGCGGGTGCATCTCGGGGCCGACGTCGAGGCTGGGCTCGCCCGGATCGCCAAGGCCCTCCAATGATCGGGGTGTGGGGCGTCAGGCCCCAGCAGGGCCTGGGCCGCGCTCTGGCCTTCATCAACACCTAACGGAGCAGAGCCAATGCAACTCGGCATCGTCGGCCTAGGCCGCATGGGCGGCAACATCAGCCTGCGCCTCATGCGGGCCGGCCACACCACCGTCGTGTTCGATCGCAACACCACCGCCGTGGAGCACATCGCCGAGCAGGGCGCCCAGGGCGTCGGCGGCCTGGCCGACATGGTCAAGGCCCTCGCGCCGCCCCGCGCCGTTTGGGTCATGCTCCCCGCCGGGGCCATCACCGAAGCGACCGTCAACGAGCTCGCCGGCCTCATGGACGTGGGCGACACGATCATCGACGGCGGCAACACCTACTACAAGGACGACATTCGCCGCGCCGCGACGCTGAAGCCTCAGGGGATTACCTATGTGGATGTCGGAACTTCCGGCGGAGTTTGGGGGCTCGACCGCGGATACTGCATGATGATCGGCGGCGACACGGCGGCGGTGGACCGCCTGAACCCCATCTTCCAGGCGCTGGCGCCAGGCCGCGGCAACATCGAAGGGACCCCGGGCCGCGATGGGCGGGATGCGCGGGCCGAGCAGGGCTACATCCATGCCGGACCCGCGGGCGCCGGGCACTTCGTGAAGATGGTGCACAACGGCATCGAGTACGGCCTGATGCAGGCCTATGCCGAGGGTTTCGACATATTGCACCACAAGAACAGCACGGAGCTGCCGGAGGACCAGCGTTTCGAGCTGAACGTCGCCGACATCGCCGAGGTCTGGCGGCGTGGCTCGGTGGTCAGCTCCTGGTTGCTCGACCTGACTGCCATTGCGCTGGCGGAGAACGAGACGCTCAGCAACTTCGAGGGCGGCGTGGCGGACTCGGGAGAGGGACGCTGGACCGTGGAGGCCGCAGTCGAGGAGGCGGTGCCGGCCCCGGTGCTGTCCGCCAGCCTGTTTGCCCGGTTCCGCAGCCGCCGCGAGCACACCTTCGCCGACAAGCTGCTCTCGGCCATGCGCGCTCAATTTGGAGGCCACGCCGAAGCGAAGATCGAGAGATCCTAGGATGGACCAGAACGCCCCGCTCCCCGGCCGCCTTTCCGGTGCCGAAGGGCTCGCCCAGGCACCCACGGCACCGCCGGTCACCCTCGTGATATTCGGCGCCGGGGGGGACCTCACCCGGCGCCTCCTGATGCCGAGCCTCTACAACCTGCAGCTTGCGCATCTGCTCGACACCGGTTTCCAGGTCCTGGCCGTCGACCACAACGCCAACACCGACGACGCCTACCGCGCCACGATCACCAAGGCGATGCAGGGCTTCGTGGCCGACAAGGGGGGCGAGTTCGACGCGAACCGGCTGGACGACGAGGCCTGGGGCTGGGTGCGGAGGCGGCTGCACTACGTGACCGGGGATTTTACCGACCCGGCCGCCTACAAAGCCCTCGCCGACCAGATCCCGGGCAACGCAGTCTTCTACCTCGCCGTCTCTGCGCGCTTCTTCGCGCCCATCATCGAGCAGCTTTCGGACGCCGGGCTGATGAAGGAGGAAGAGGGGAGGTTCCGCCGCGTGGTCGTGGAGAAGCCCTTCGGCCACGACCTGCCAAGCGCGCAGGCCCTGAACAAGCTCATCCTCGACCGCCTCAGCGAGACGCAGGTCTTCCGCATCGACCACTTCCTCGGCAAGGAGACCGTCCAGAACGTCATGGCGCTGCGCTTCAGCAACGGCATCTTCGAGCCGCTGTGGAACCGCTTCTATATCGACCATGTGCAGATCACCGCCGCCGAGACGGTGGGCGTAGAGGAGCGCGCCCGGTTCTACGAGCCCACCGGGGCGCTGCGGGACATGGTGCCGAACCACATGTTCCAGCTGCTCGCCATCACCGCGATGGAGCCGCCCAATACGTTCGACGCCGACGCCGTGCGCGCCGAGAAGGCCAAGGTGCTGCAGGCCATCAAGCCGTTCGACGCCATGCGCGCCGAGCGGGACGTGGTGCGGGGCCAGTACACGGCCGGTCGCATCAAGAACCAGGACGTGCCCGGCTACCGCGGCGAGCCGGACGTGGCGCCCGACAGCACGACCGAGACGTTCGTGGCCATGCGGCTCAAGATCGACAATTTCCGCTGGGCCGGCGTCCCGTTCTACATCCGCACCGGCAAGCGGATGGCGATCCGCCGCACCGAGATCGCGATCCACTTCAAGCAGGCACCCTATGCGATGTTCCGCGATACGCCCGTGGACCGCCTGACGCCAAACGTCATGGTGCTGCACATCCAGCCCAGCGAAGGCATCACGCTGAACCTCAGCGCGAAGGTGCCAGGCCCCAAGCTGGCCCTCGGCGGGGTCGCGATGGATTTCCGCTACGCCGACTACTTCAAGGCGCCCAGCAGCACCGGCTACGAGACGCTGCTGTACGACGTGATGATGGGCGACGCGACCCTGTTCCAGCGCGCCGACAACGTGGAGGCCGGCTGGGCCGCGGTGCAGCCGATCCTCGAGACGTGGGAGCGCGCCCACACGAAGGTGCACGAATACGCCGCCGGCAGCCACGGCCCCGAGGCCGCGGAGCGCCTGCTGGACCGCGACGGGCGGCACTGGCTGCGGCTGCCATGAGCGTGAAGCTCGTCGTCAGCGACATCGACGGCACCATCGTGCTGGCCGACAAGTCGGTGGCGCCCAGCACCGTCGAGGCCGCGGGGCGCTTGCTGGCCGCCGGGGTGAAGCTGGCCCTCGTCAGCGCGCGGCCCCCGCGCGGCATGCAATATGTGGTGGATGCGCTGAAGCTGACGGGCCCGATCGCCGGGTTCAACGGCGGCGCCGTGGTGGCGCCGGACGGCGCCATGCTCGAATGGCACCCTGTCCCCGGCGAGCACGTCCGCGCCGCCATCGATCTGTTCACCCGGCGCGGCGTGTCCATCTTCCTCTTCACCCAGACCGAATGGCTCATCACCGACCCGGCCGGCCCGCACGTGGAGCACGAGCGCCGCACCGTCCGGTTCCAGGAGCGAGTGGTGCCGGATTTCACGCCCTACCTCGACCAGGTCGGCAAGCTCGTCGGCGTGTCCAACGACGCGCCGCTGCTCGAGGCGGTCGAGCTCGAGCTGCAAGCCCTCGTGGGCCCCGGCGCCTCGGCCAAGCGCTCGCAGACCTACTACCTGGACCTCACCCACGCCCACGCAAACAAAGGAGAGGCCGTCCAGGCCCTCGCCCGCATCGCCGGGGTGGACGTGGCGGACGTGGCCGTGCTGGGCGACATGGGCAATGACGTGCCGATGTTCCGCGTAGCCGGCTACTCCGTCGCCATGGGCAACGGCCCGGCCGACGTGCAGGCCCAAGCCACCGCCACCACGGGCCGCAACGACGAAGACGGCTGGGCCCACGCCATCGACACGCTCATCCTCCCCCGCGTGCGCTACGCGCCGGTCGCCGGATGACGGACATCGTCGCCCCCGACCCGGCGAGCCTCGCCGAAGCCGCCGCCGCTTGGATGGCCGAAACGCTCGCCGCCAGCCGCGGTCGCCTCGCCGTGTGCCTCTCCGGCGGCTCCACCCCCAAGCTGCTCTACGAAGCCCTCGCCCGCAAACCCCACCGCTCCCGCATGCCCTGGGACCGCATCCACTGGTTTTGGGGCGACGAACGCTTCGTGCCCCCCACGGACGAGCGCAGCAACGAACGCATGATCCGCGAAGCCATGCTCAACCACGTCCCCGCCCCCGAAGGCCAAATCCACCCCATCCCCACCACAGGCATCACCCCCGAACGCGCCGCCGAACTCTACGAAGCCCTCCTCCGAGCCTTCCACGGCGACAACCTCACCCGCCCCCTGTTCGACCTCGTCCTCATGGGCCTCGGCACCAACGGCCACACCGCCAGCCTCTTCCCCAACGACCCCGCCCTCCAGGAACGCACCACCTGGGCCCTCCCCGTCACCCCCCCAGGCGAACCCACCCGCATCACCCTGACCTGGCCCCCCCTCGAGAGCTGCCGCGCCGCCGCGTTCTTGGTCGCCGGGGCGGAAAAGCGGGAGGTGGTTGCTCGGGTTCGGGCACGGGACGCGGCGTTGCCGGCCTCGCTTTACACGCCTCGGGGTGAGCTGCTCTGGTGGCTGGACGCCGCGGCGATTGCATGACGACCGCTTGTTGCTGAATATATAGCCCGGCTCTCAATTCACACTTCCACTCTTCACGTCGTGCAGCAGGTCGGACGTTAGTGTGCAGGCAGCTTGGCGTCCAACTACGCCACGCACAGCCTCGCTAGAACGCTTGCAAGCAGACACAACCGCAGCTAATTGCGATGGCCAGGTTCCATGCGTTACGGACAGCCCCCTTTGCTCAGTCTGAGAAGTCAGCAATGAAGAGTCTAGTTAAGGCCGAAGGACTCGAAGGCTGGACATCGTATTTATTTGGTCAACATATTGGTGCATCACATTTGTATCGTATTACCTCGAAACAGGCCGGCAAAGAGACGAATGGAACTGTACAAGCGCAGAGAGATTCTCGTGCAATGTTACGCACAGGGCACCTGACCGGCAGTGGAGCAATCCAACCGCGCCAAAAGAGGTATTGCGGCCAACCCGAAGTGACGCGTTTCGGCCGTGGTAACTATTCTGAATGGCGCCCGTGTCGCGACTGAGGTCGAGCGTCCAATTGCCGTACATAGCGGCGCGGAAGTCGTGTTCCTCCGTGCCGAACATCTGCATGGGATCAAGCTTGTTAAGGGAACTATCCGGTTAACGTAGCAAATTTCGACAAGTAGAGGTTTCTATGCGTGACAGGCCGGAAATCGAAAACGCTATCAGCCACCTCGCTCAGACGATGTTTGAGGGACTCGAAAGGCTCGACCCGCCGGAAGAGCCCGCGCGTTGGGAAGATCTGAATGAATTCCAGCGCGACACTTACTATTGGGTCGCGCGGCGCATGATGGCTGAACAGGCGTCAATCAAGGTTGCATTAGGAGCGCGTTCGTCGCCCTGCGACTGAGAGATAGGTCGGCGTGCCTGGCAAGTGCGCGAACAGGCGTAGTTGCACAACCAGAAGCTCCCATTCGTCTTGGAAGATGGACGGCGCAAGGCTGATTTCGTGCAGCGTGTTTCCCTGAGCCGCGCTGCTCCCGTTGATGCTGCCGATGAAGTGGTCCGCGAAGAGAGCGGTATGGGTTTTAACGATGTGCTGCACCTGTGGGATAAAACCGTCGATGCCGATCTCGGCGCAGAGAAAGGCGTGACTGATCTTTGCGATCAGCCGATAGGACGAAAGGGCGTCCAGTCCCCTCGTTAGGTTGATTGTTCTGTCACCAAACGCCGCAGCGCGGCGGGTAAAGTCAGATATGACCGGAATGATCGCCACGCTAATCGCGACTGGTTGGCTATGTCGAAAGTCCAATCCAAGCGCAGCTCCAGGCATGGGCATTACGGGGAGGATGAGAACGGCCGGATGATCCTCCAGCGGAACGGCGACCGTTCGCTGCTTTCCATCGTCGGTAATGAATTGCACCGGTGCCTTGCTGCGGTTTTTTCGTCCCCGACTGTCTATTCCCATGTGGTAGCGCGCTGTCGCTACCATGCCGTTAAGGCACTTTGTTTCAAACCGGCTCGTGATGGTAGCGCACTTTAGGCAGCTTGCCTCTTTCAGGATCAAGTTGCCTCCAAACGACCGCGGGATGATATGCTCTTCACCAACCGGCCGGTTCTCCTTGCCCGGCATGCACCAAATGCAGCGTCCTGGGGCAGGAAACACCCGGCGCGGATTGGGAATGGAGTTCATGGATCAGACAACTTTCACACCTGACGAACAGCGGCGCCGCGAAAGTCTGTTGTTGAACCTGCTACGCACTCCACCCCAGCCGCGCCCTAAGCGCGACCGGAGCGAGAAAGCCATCAGCCAGGATCGCGAGACGCCTTCCACCTCTGAAACGCCCGAGCCTTCTGCCTAGCTGCTCGAGGCTGCACGAGGTTGTTGATACATAAGCCGCTTGCCCTTGGCCCCGCGCAACAGTAGCGCCGCACGCTCCGCATCGCTGATGGTTCGCGTGTTGGCTCGGAAATCGAATTCGGCAAGGTAGCGGTGAAGGTGAGCCTCGCTCACGTTGTGGAACGTCCCGTAAATGCCGCGCTTGATGAGCGCGAAATGAGACTCCACCGTGTTGGTGTGCTTGAAACCGCCCGTTGTCACATACTCTCCCGTCGAGTGGTTCACGGTGCCATGCCCGGCAAACTCCTCTCCGATCTTAGGGTAGACCGAACTCTCATCGGTCATCAGGTATGATTTGCGGCTGGCGTGCTTGACCATGACGGGACGGAGAGTCGCGGCGGTCACGTTGGCGACGTGAAAACTGCGCGTCTCGCCTTCCCGCTCCACGAGAGCCACGACGGCCATCTTACCCTTGCCGCCTTGCGTGCCGGGTTTCCGTTTGCTGGCGTGCTTGTTCTTCTCTTTGCCGCCGATGTAGGTCTCGTCGGCTTCCACAACCTTGTTCTCGCCGCCAACCGGGCCGGCCTTGGGATCAACTGCAGCTTCGCGGAGCCGGTGAGACAGGAACCAAGCCGTCTCGTAGTTGGTGCCCAAAAGGCGATGTAGCTCGTGGGCGCTAAAGCCTTTCTTGCTGGAAGCCATCAGTTGAGCAGCTAAGACCCACTTCGCTAGCGGGACGTGCGACCGCTCCATCACGGTGCCAACGGTGACGGTGAAAGGCTTGCGGCAATCCTTGCAGTTATAGACGCCCGGCCTGTGCTTTTGCCTTCCATCTTGGTGATCCGGTTGCCCATGACGCCGCAACGGGGGCAGTTCGGACCATTGGGCCAAAGCAGTTCTTCGAGGTGCGCTCGGGCCGCGTCCTCGTCGTGAAAGATCGGGTTCGTAATGTTGAACTTGCCGGCCATGGCGTCGTGTCCCTCGTCAGTGAGAAAACACTAGCGGTTGGCCCGTGCTACGCCAACCGGATAGTTCCCCTTGTTAAACACGAGAAGGATCGAGGGAACCCCGTTCTTTGCGCCAAATTGGACTTGCTAACGTGCTTCGCTGACCTTGGCGCGAATGTGGTCCCCAATCTTCCGGGAAGTGACTACAAAAGGTACTCGCGCAAAATCGTCGTCGTGGGTCAGCTCTTTAATCTCAAATAAAACGCTTGTATCTCCAATGTTGATCAGATAGTCGGGACGACGGTCAGCTCCTTCTGGGACGCGACTGAAATGCACGTTATGAAAATACAAGAATTGCTCGAACAACAATTTTGACTTGGTTGACTTGCTCATCAACTTCTCCGATAAAAGCCAGCCGCTCCGATCGGTCGGAGGCTGGCTGGTGGTGTGGCCTTCATTATAATCGGCCCCATTTGGCAGCTGGCCGACGCCGCCGTCTGAGCCTGTCCGACAGTGTTTACGGGCTCGCAGAGGTTTATACCGAGGCCCAACCGCCCCCCAAAACGCTACCACCCACCCCCGTAACAAGCCTACCCTCTCGCCGCGGCACCAAGACCGCACCCGGGAGACCTCCTCATGCACCCCATCACTCGACGGGGCACCCTAGCCCTCACCGCCGCGTCCTTCGCCGGCCTCGGCTCGGCCCGCGCCGCCATCCCCATCGCCGACGTGCCGGACCTCGCCCTCCGCCCCGAGCCCGGCGCCCGACTCCGCGTCCTCCGCCCGGCCAAGTTCGTGGACCCGGACGAGGCCGTGTTCAACGCCAACAGCCGCGCCTACACCGAGCGCACCGGCGTCGAGGTCCGCGTGGACTACGTCGCCTGGGCCGACATGCCCGTACAGGTGGCCGTGGCCGCCAACACCGGGGCCGGGCCGGACGTGATCCTGGGCTTCGGGCCGGACCCGCACATCTACGCCGACAAGGTCATCCCCCTCACCGACATCGCCGAGTATCTCGGCCGCAAATACGGCGGCTGGTACGACCTGGCCACGCTCTACGGCCGCGCCTGGAAGGGCAAGGACTGGATCGGCCTGCCCATGGGCGGCACCGCGGGGCCGGCGAACTACCGCGTGTCCTGGCTTAAGGAGGCCGGGTTCGACGCCGTGCCGAACGACCTGCAGCAGTTCCTCACCCTCTGCCGCAGCCTCAAGCGCATCGGCCACCCCTGCGGCTTCCCGCTCAGCCACGCCCCCGGGGATGCGCCGAACTACGCCAACTGGCTGCTCTGGTCCCATGGCGGCCGCCTGGTGGATGAGGACGGCCGCGTGACGCTCGACACGAAGGAGGCCCGCGCCGCCCTGGACTACAGCCGCGCCCTGCAGGAAACCATGATCCCGGGCACCATGTCCTGGAACGGCGCCAGCAACAACCAGGCCTTCGCCGCCGGCGAGATCGGGCTCACGCAGAACGGCGTCAGCATCTACTACGCGGCCAAAACCTCGAAGGACGCCAAGCAGGCCGCGGTGGCCGCCGACATGGACCATGCCTCCATGCCCTTCGGCGCCGCACCGAAAAGCCCGGTCACGGCCCTCGTGCTGAACGCCATGGTCATGAAGCACAGCCGCGCCCCGAACGCGGCGCGCGACTACCTGCGCTTCATGATGGAGGCCCCGCAATACGACCCGTGGCTCACGGGGAGCCTCGGCTACTGGTCCCAGCCGCTGCGGGCCTACGCCGAGAGTGCCGTATGGGCGTCCGACCCCAAGCTCGCCTTCTTCCGCGGCGCCATGGACACGCCCTACAACGATGGCTGGGCCGGCCCGGTGAACGCCGCCGCCGGGTCCGTGCTGGCGGACTGGGTGCTGGTGGACATGTTCGCGCGCGTCGCCACTGGCGAGACCAGCGCCGAGGAGAGCATCCGCCAGGCCGTGCGCCAGGCCAACCGCTACTACAAGTAAGGAGGCCCCCATGCTGACCCAATCGCAAATCCAAGAATACGACCGCGTCGGCGCCATCGTGGTGCCGGACGTACTGAGCGCCGCCGAACTCGCCGAACTCCGGAGCGTGACGGAGGGCTTCGTCGAGGCCGCCCGCCCGCTCACCACCCACACGGACCTTTACGACCTCGAGGACAGCCACTCCGCCGCCGAGCCCCGCGTGCGCCGCCTCAAAACGCCGCACCTCTACCACGACGCCTACGCCCGCCTCGTCCGACACCCCGGCATCCTCGCCGCCCTCGCGCCGCTGATCGGCCCCGCCATCCGGTTCGACACGGCCAAGCTGAACCTGAAATCCGCAGGCTTCGGCGCCGCCGTGGAGTGGCACCAGGACTGGGCCTTCTACCCGCACACGAACGACGACCTCTGCGCCGTGGGCGTGATGATGGACGACATGGAGCTCGAGAACGGCCCGCTCCTCATCATCCCCGGGTCCCACAAGGGCCCCGTGTTCGACCACCACGCGAATGGCCGCTTCTGCGGCGCCATGGACCCGTCGCGGGCCGACGTAGACTACGCCACCGCCGTGCCGCTGCTGGGCCGCGCCGGCTCCATCTCCATCCACCACGTGCGCGCCGTGCACGGCTCGGCCCCCAACATCTCGGCCAAGGAGCGCCGCCTCCTCCTGTTCCAGTTCCGCGCCGCCGATGCGTGGCCCATCCTCGGCTTCCCCCCCGGCATCGAGGCCTACGACGCCCTGATGGCCACCGGCCCAACGGACAGCACCGTCCCCCGCCTCACGCCCCGCCTCACGCCCCGCCTCACACAGGTGCCCGTCCGCCTCCCGCTGCCCCCGGCGGACCTCGGCGGCTCCATCTACGAGAACCAGAAGGGCCTCAAGACCCGCTTCTTCGACACGCCCAAGGTGGCCAAGGCGGCCGAATAGCGCGAGGGCTGGCGCCGCCCCGCCAGCCCGCTATCGTGCGGCCGATGCAGGCCACCCCTCCCCTCTCCGTGCTCGTCGTCATGGGCGTGTCCGGCTCCGGCAAGAGCACGGTCGCCGGGCTGCTTGCCGGGCGCCTCGGCTGGGCCTTCGCCGAGCCCGACGACTTCCACCCGGCCGCCAACGTCCGCAAGATGCACGCGGGCCAACCTTTGAACGACGAGGACCGCGCCCCCTGGCTCGCCACCATGGCCGCCTGGATCGACGCGACGCGCACCGCCGGGCTGCAGGGCGTGCTCGCCTGCTCCGCCCTGCGCCGCGCCTACCGCACCGTGCTGATCGGCCCCCGGCCTGGCGTGCGGCTCGTCTATCTCGAGGGCGACCGCGCCACCATCCGCGCCCGCCAGGCCGCCCGCCCGCTGCACTACATGCCGTCCACCCTCGTCGACAGTCAGTTCGACACGCTCGAGCCCCCCGGCCCCGAGGAGCGGCCCATCACCGTGTCCGTCCTGCCGGGGCCGCTCGCCATCGTCGACACCATCATGGGCCAGCTATGAGCCCCTCTGAGCAGTCCAAGCGCCTCACCGCCATCGCATCCCTGGCCAGCGTCGAAAGCGGCATG
Source organism: Acetobacterales bacterium (assembly GCA_038229135.1). Lineage (GTDB taxonomy): Bacteria > Pseudomonadota > Alphaproteobacteria > Acetobacterales > Acetobacteraceae > JBBROS01. The sequence goes on along the minus strand of JBBROS010000004.1, from coordinate 15,851 downwards.
GTGCTCGGCCTCGGCACCGGGTCCACCGCCGCGCTCATGGTCGAGGAACTCGGCCGCCGCGTCGCCCAAGGATTGCGCGTGGTCGGCATCCCCACCTCCGAGCGCACCGCCCAGCAGGCCACGAGCCTCGGCATCCCGCTCGTGGATTTCAGCACGCACACGAGCATCGACCTCACCATCGACGGGGCGGACGAGGTGGACACCGGCACTCTCGACCTCATCAAGGGCCTGGGAGGCGCGCTGCTGCGGGAAAAGATCGTGGCCGCCGCGTCCCGCCGGATGATCGTCATCGTGGACGACAGCAAGCTCGTCCCTGCCCTCGGCCGCGTCCGCCTGCCCGTGGAGGTGGTGCGCTTCGGCTGGCAGGTGACGGCCGCGCGCCTGAGGGAAGCGGGCGCGGACCCCGTGCTCCGCGGCGGCGAGGACCCGTTCCGCACCGACGGCGGCAACCACATCCTGGACTGCGCCTTCGCCGACATTCCCGACGCGGCTGCCCTTCAGGGCCGGCTCAAGGCCATCACGGGGGTGGTCGAAACCGGCCTCTTCATCGGCCTTGCGACGCAGGTCATCGTCGGCAGCCCCGCCGGCATCCGAACGCTGGAGCGCGCATGACACACACCCCGGACGCCCCCGCCCCCGCCCCCGCCCCCACCCCGGCCGATGGGCAAGCCGCAGCCAAAACCCGCGGCCCCATCACGCTGGCGCTGGACATCGGCGGCACCGGGCTGAAAGCTGGCCTGCTCGACCAGGCCGGTGCACTGATCGGCTCCCGCGCCCGGATCGAGACGCCGCACCCCGCCCCGCCCGAGGCCGTCGTGCCCGCACTCATCGGCCTCGCCCACTGCTTGGGCGACTATGACCGTGTCTCCGTCGGCTTCCCGGGTGTCGTCCGCGGCACCAAGGTGCTCACGGCTCCAAACCTCGGCAGCGCGACGTGGGCCGGCTACGACCTGGGCGGCGTGCTGGCCGACCGCCTCGGGCGACCCGTCCGCATGTTGAACGACGCCACGGTCCAAGGCCTCGGCGTCATCACCGGCCGCGGCCTCGAATGCGTCATCACGCTCGGCACCGGCGTCGGCTTCGCGCTCTACACCGAGGGCCGCCTCGCGCCGCATCTCGAACTGAGCCAGCACATCATTCGCGGGCGCAAGACCTACGACGAGTATCTGGGCGTCGCCGCGCTGCAACGGGTCGGCAAGGGGCGCTGGCGCCGCCGCGTGCAGCGCATGCTGGTTCAGCTCCGCACGCTGGTGAATTGGGACACGCTCTACATCGGCGGCGGCGATGCCCGGATCATCGACTTCGCATTGCCGCCCGACGTACGGGTGATCTCGAACGACGCCGGGCTGACCGGCGGGGCAAAACTGTGGGACGCGCGACTGGATGCGGATTTCCAGGACGGACCGCCCACGCCTCTTGCCTCGAGCGCTGCCGTCGCGGACTGAGGCCCATGGGCGCCGCGCCGACCACGATCCACCTCGTGCGGCACGCCGCGCACGGCCTACTCCCGCATACACTGGCCGGCCGCATGTCGGGCGTGCCGCTCAGCGAGGAGGGCGGGGCGCAGGCGAAGGCGCTGGCTGAACATTTCCAGTCTGAGCCCGTCGCGGCCGTCGTGACGAGCCCGGTTGAGCGCGCTCGCGGGACCGCATCTCCGATTGCCGCCGCACTGGGCCTCGCAGTCTCAATCGAACCCGGCTTCGACGAGATCGATTTCGGCCGTTGGACGGGCCAGAGGTTCGACGCGCTGGGCACCGACCCCGCCTGGGACGCCTGGAACCGCCTGCGGAGCCTCGCGGCATGTCCAGGCGGGGAGACGATGCACCAGGCCCAGTCCCGCGCCTTGCTCGCACTCGCCAGCCTACGCCGTGCGTGGCCAGCCGACACGGTGGTGGTCGTCAGCCATGCGGACATCATCAAGGCGGTGCTCGCCCCGGCGCTGGGCCTCTCGCTCGACCACCTCTACCGCCTCACGATCGACCCGGCGTCGATCAGCACGCTCGTGCTGTTCGACGACGATCTGCGGGTCGACGGTGTGAACCGTCAGGCGTCGGGCGCGCGGAGCAGGTAGCCTGCGCCCCGGATGCTGTGGATCAGCGTGGCGCCGTTGTCGTCGAGCGGTAGCTTCTGACGCAGGCTGAACACGAGCTGGTCGACGCTCCGGTCCTCAGGGCGCCACGGCCGCCGCAGGGCGGCTTCCGACAGGGTGTCCCGCGACACCGTCTGGCCGCCTGCCGCCGCCAGGACCTCCAGCAGGGTGAACTCGGCGGAGGTGAGCTGCAGCCGCGTCCCATCGGCGATCGTCACGCTCCGCAACACGACGTTGATCCGGATGGGCCCAACGACGAACACGTCCCGCTGCCGCGGCGAGAGCTTCGTTTCCTCCCGCCGGTTGACACGGCGGTGCACGGCACGGATCCGCGCGATCATCTCCCGCATCCGCGGCGGCTTCACGATGTAGTCGTCGGCCCCGAGCTCGAGGCCGACGATCCGGTCCGCCTCCTCGCCCATGCCGCTGACGACGATCACGCCACAGGTGCGCTGCTCCGCAAACCAGGAGATCAGGTCCACGCCGTTCGTGTCCGGCAGCTCCAGGTCGACCAGCACGACGTCCGGGTTGAAGCTCGCCTTGAGCGCCATCCCCTTCGCGCCCGTGCCGGCGCACGCGACGTTCATCCCGGACCGCTCGATCCCGCGCACCATCGCCTGCGCAACCGCTTCGTCGTCCTCGATCAGCAACACACGCGGGTTGGCCAGAACACCATCGGAGTCGGGGTTGGAAACGTGCATCAATCTGCTCCCAGGCAGGACATCTCCGGATGAAGATAGCAGAGAAGTTGAATTAGCCAATATTTACTTGACTTTTTAGGCGTTAAAAGGCTGTCAACGAAACACCGAGATTTGTCATGAGAATCATGCTTTTCCGAGTTTCGTCCACAGGTCCAACCCCCCCTGACGACTCCAGGCACCAGCTAGCAATGGTTGTTTTTGACCAACATTTTCGAACACGGCACCAAGCGGACGATCACTTTGACGGGAGCGACCTGTAGCCTGTGACGGCCTCGTCCGACTGTGCCCCGTCCAGCTCCGGCCTCAGCAACCGGGCCGCCTCGTCCGGCTTGCCCTCCATCGCGAGCACTGCCGCGAGGTCGTGCCTCTCACGCGGGGTCGCTTCCGGCCGCTCCGCGATCGGCCGGAGCATCCGCACCGCCTCGCGCGCCCGCCCGCTCATCGCGAGGGACAAAGCGAGGTTCACCTGCGGCGGCCGGCTGTCCGGGTCCGCCGCAATCGCCTCGCCATAGGCGAGCTGCGCATCGGAGTGCCGGCCCTGGAGGTCACGCGCGATCCCGAGGTTGTTGAGCGCAACGGCATTCCGAGGCTGGGCTGCGATCACCTGAAGGAAGTAGGCCTCGGCCGCCGCCGGGTCGCTGGCCAGCCGCAGCCGCCCCAGCCCCAGCCTCGCCTCCGGCAGCCCAGGTTCGATCGCCAGCGCCGACTGGTAGACGTCGACCGCCTCCGCCGAGCGCCCCATGGCCACCAGTGAGTCTGCTCGGCACACCATGACCGAGGTATCTCGCTGCTTGCGCGCTTGCAGGTTCGTGCAGATGGAGAGCGCAAGGTCCGGGGATCCGCCCACAAGCGCGACCCGGGCCGTGGACAGGCTAGGCTGCCCATCGAGCGACGGCGGCCCGCTCGAACAAGCGGCGAGCAACCCCGAAAGCAGCACGGCGGCAGCGACGGCGCGCAATGACCCGACTCCATCAATCACTAACACGCGATTGGGATAGACCCTCGGCCGGTCAAGCGGAAGCCCCATGACGCAGCACCTCGCTCACGAGATCCCTCGGGCAATCTGGATGCCCGCCGGGCCGATCACCACCATGAAGACGCAGGGCAGCACGAATGCGATCATCGGCAGCGTCAGCAGCACGGGCAAGCGCGCCGCGCGCTCCTCGAACCGCGTCAGTGCCGCCGTGCGCATCTCGTTGGACAGGGTCCGCAGCGCATCGGTCAGCGGCGTGCCGTACTGCATCGTCTGCGACAGGGTCGACGTCAGGCGCATGAGGCTCTCGAGCCCGGTGCGCCTGCCCAGGTTCGCCAGCGCCGCCGCGCTGTCGGTCAGCATCTCGAGCTCCCGGACCGTGGTCTCGAGCTCGTCGCATATCTGCGGATGCACACGCCGCAACTCGACCGCGACGCGGCTCATCGCAGGCTCGAGGCTCAATCCGGCCTGAGCGCAGATCACCATCAGGTCGAGCACGTCCGACAGCCCGTCGTCGATCTTGGCCAGATAGTTCTGCCGCTTGCGCTTGATCATGTTGTCCGGCGCCAAAAGCCCCACGACCCCGCTGACCACCACCGCCACGAGCGCATTGTTGCCCGACAAGCCGAAATACTGCGCCACGAACCACCCGGCCACGGGCAGCCCGAACAGCATCGCGAGCTTGCTGCCGATGAACATCGCCATGACGTTCGGCCCGCGGAAGCCCGCTGCCGAGAGGGTCTGCTGCAGCTCGGCCCGTGTCCGGCCCGGCAGGATGCCGCTTCGCATCACGAGCTGCCCGAGCCCGGCCACCGCCTGGCTTGCCAGCGCACCCGCCCCGTTGCTGGCCTTCGGTGCCGCTTCGCGCGAGCCCGCCAGCTGCCACTTGCCCCGCGCCGCCTCGAACCGCGCCGTCAACGCCTCGTCCGTGTCCGACACCCGCAGCATCAGCAGCGCCGCGATCATCAGGATCACCGCACTCACCGCCGCCACGCCGAGCAGAAGGCCCAAGCTCATGCCGAAATCCTCATGACTAAATCCTGCTGCCCGCCCATCACGACAAGCTCGCCCGGATGATCTGCCGCATGACGAACATCCCCGTGGACAAGGACAGCACCGCTGCGCCCAGGATCATCCGCCCCGTCTCGTCCACCACCAGGATCGCCGCGTAGTCCGGGTTCACGAAATACATCCCGAGCCCGGCCACGACCGGCAGCGCGCCCAGGATCATCGAGCTCGTGCGTGCCTCGGCGGACAGCGCATGGCCGCGGGCCTGCATCGCGACCCGCTTGCGCGTCACGTCGGCGAGCAGGTCCAGGGTCTCGCTCAGGCCGCCGCCCGTCTGGGCCTGCAGGCCGAGCGCGGCCGCGAAGAACCCGTACTCCGGCAGGTCGTTGCGCGCTGCCATCTGGCGCAGCGCCGTCTCCATCGGCGACCCGATCGAGATCTGGTCCGCGAGCCGGTCGAATTCGATCGAGGTCGGCGTCGGGCTCTCCCGGCACACGGCGCGCAGAGCCTCCGTCACCGGCACGCCCACCCGCACCGCGCGCACGATGAGCCCGAGCGCATCGGGGAGCTGAGCCCGGAGCAGCCGAACCCGGTTCTGCCGCATGGTGTTGAAGATCGACCGGCTGAGCACGACCGTGACGATCGGCAGCGCGAGCCAGGAGATGTCCCCAAGCAGGCCGCCGGCCAACATCTTGGCGCCATATCCCAGCCCGGCGGCGATCCCGATCACGACTTGCCAAGCCATCGTGAACTGGTCCTTGCGGGCCAGCGAGAAGCCGAACAGCCCCGTCAACTTCTCGGACAGGCCCGGCTTGGCCGGCATGTCCTTCCGCGTGATCGAGGGTAGCGCCAACACCGCCCGCGGCCGCGTCGAGAGCGTCACCTGCTCGATCCGGGCGGCCACCAGCTTCTCGGCATCACTCGTGCGCAGCAGCACGTAGGCGGCGCCGGCCATCAGCAGCAGCAGCACCGGTGCCGCCACGAGCAGCACGCCCATCATGCGAGTTCACCCTCAAGCGCCTTCATCCACTCCGCCTCGAGCCCGAAATACACCAGGCGAGACATGAAGCTCGGCCGCGCCTTGCTCACCCGGTAGGTGCCGCGGATGCGCCCGTCGGCGCCCATGCCCTGCATCTCGTATTGGAAGATGTCGTTCAGCGTCACGACATCCCCCTCCATCCCGCACACCTCCGTCACCTGCGTGATGCGCCGGCCGCCGTCCCGGTGCCGCTCCACCTGGACGATGAGGTTCACCGCGCCTGCGATCTGCTGGCGGATGGCCTTCGAGGGCAGGCCCATGTTGCCCATCTGCACCATGTTCTCGATGCGTGTCAGGGCGTCGCGCGTCGTGTTCGCGTGGATCGTGCTCATGCTGCCGTCATGGCCCGTGTTCATGGCCTGCAACATGTCGAACGCCTCCCCGGCGCGCACCTCGCCGATGATGATCCGGTCCGGCCGCATCCGCAGCGCGTTCCGCACCAGGTCGCGCTGGTTCACCTCGCCGCGGCCCTCGAGGCTCGCGGGCCGGGTTTCCAGCCGCACCACATGCGGCTGCTGCAGCTGCAGCTCGGCCGCGTCTTCAACCGTCAGCACCCGCTCGTCCTGCCCGATCAGCCGGCTCATCGCGTTCATCAGCGTCGTCTTGCCCGAGCCGGTGCCGCCCGAGATGATCACGTTGAGCCGGATGGCCGAGCTCAGCTCCAGCACCCGCGCCACCTGCGGCGTCAGCGCCCCGAACTCGACCAGCTTGACGAAGTCGATCGACTTCTTGCTGAACTTCCGGATGGACACGTACGGCCCGTCGAGCGCCAGCGGCGGGAACACGATGTTCACCCGGCTGCCGTCCTTCAGACGCGCATCCACCATCGGGCTGCTCTCGTCCACCCGGCGCCCCACGGCCACCGCGATGCGCTGGCAGATGTTGCACAGGTGCGCCGTGTCACGGAACACGACGTTGCTCAGCACCACCTTGCCCAGCCGCTCCACGAACACGCGGTTCGGGCCGTTGATCATGATGTCGTTGATCGTCTGGTCCTCGAGCAGCACCTCGAGCGGCCCGAGGCCGATCATGTCGTGCACCAACTCGGTGGCCAGGCTCCGCTGCTCACGGGCGTTCAGCTGGATGCGCCTCTGGGTCGCGAGCTCGCTGATCAGCCGCTCCACCTCGCGCTCCAGCCGCTCGGGGCTCAGCATCGCCACCGTGCTGGGCTCGAGCTGGCTCAGGCAGAGCTGCCGCAACTCCACGATCGCCTCGGGCGGCGCCGTGATGCGCGGCGCGTCGGCCACGTCGTTGGCGGCCGGGGGGGCAGCGGGCGCACCCCCCTCCTGACGGCGACGCCCGAAGGCCGGCGTCATGCCTTCTTCCCGAACAGGCGCATGAGCCCGCCCTTCTTGCCCGCCTTGGTGTCCTTGTCCTCCTCGGCACCATCCAGCAGCCCGCGGCCACCCACGAGGGCCGACAGCTCCCGGATCGCCTGCTGGAACGGCCCACGCACGGAGGCGGCCGGCTGTCCCAGGGTCGCCGCCTGGCCGATCGGCTTCGGCGCGTCGTTGATCGTGATGTCGACCTTGGTCTTGATCGCATCCTCGAACAGCCGCTTCGTCAGGCCGCCGGGCAGCCCCTGGCGGTTCAGCACCAGGATCGGCCGCCCCTGCTGCAGCGGCCCGGGCGGCATCGCCATCAGCCGCAGCGCGTCCCGCACGCTGGCCAGCGTCGGGTCCAGCACCAGGACGCGGCGATGCGCGAGGTCAAGCAGGTCCCGGTTGAGCGGCAGCGGGCGGAACGGCACGTCGGCCACCACGAAGTTGTAACGCCGCCGCAACGCCTGGGCGAGCATCTCCGCCGAGCCCGGCGCGTGCGGGTCTGCCAGCTCCCCCAGCGGCTCCTGCGTGGACAGCAGGTGCAGCCGGTCGCTCACCGGGTGCGCGGCCCGCTCGGCGAGCAACGCGTCGATCCGCTCGGGCGTCTGCAGCGCGGCCGACAGACCTCGCCCGGGCGGCACGTTCATCAGGAACGCTGCGGTGCCGAAGTGCAGGTCGGTGTCCAGCAGCACGGTGTGCCGCCGGGCCGACATGCCGAAATGCCAGGCGAGGTTCACCGCGACCGTCGTGGCCCCCACCCCGCCGCGCACGCCGGTGACGGTGACCATCCGCCCGCCCAACGCAGCCTCCCCGGTCGGCGCCCTGCCCTGCGCCAGCGGCCCGAAGTGCCGCGCCACCAGCTCGCGCGTCAGCGGCTTGGCCAGATACTCCATCGCGCCGACGCCGCGCGTCACCTCGCGGTAGAAGTCGAGGCTCGTCAGGTCGCCCACCACCAGCACGCAGACCTGCGGCTCCACCACGTCCGACAGCGCCTCGAGCGCGGAAAGCGGGCTGTCCTCACCGCCGAGGTCCACGATCAGCACCCGCGGGGTCGCAAGCTTCTGGAGCGCCGCGATGGCCGCCTTCACGCCGCCGCGCCGGGTTTCGACGCCACCGGGCACGAGGTCGGAGAGCCCCTCCTGGATCGCGCCCTCGGTGGCCGCGTCGGCCAGGAAGGCAAGGCAGTTCGGCCGATCGTGCCGGACCTCGTCGAGCGTGCCCGCGCCCCCTGGCGTGTCGTCGAGCGGCGGCATCAGCGTGACCCCCCGCCGCCGCCGCCGCCGCCGCCACCGAAGTAGACGCTGGTCGAACGCGACGTGGTCGAAGGCAGCGGCTTGGGGTTGTCGGCCCAGTAGAGCTGCACGCCCAACGCCGCTTCCACCCCAGGCGTGCCGCGGGCGCCGCGGCCGCGCACCAGATCGTTCGGGTTATCCAGCATGGACGCGAGGTTGAGCGTGTTCACCCCGGTCGGCTTCCACATGCCCTCACGGTGGTAGGGGTCCGTCTCCGTGCACCCCGCCACGCAAGCCACCATCATCAGGCCAGCCACGATCCGCGCCATTGCCGCCTCCCTGTCCCCACTCATTGCACGACGAACCCGGCCGCCCCGGGGATCCGCGCCCCGGCGTTCGCCCGCGAGACCCCGGCCGGCTGGCCCGACTGCCGCAGCAGCAGGATCCGCTCGAGGTCGTTCGGCGCCGTGAACCCTTCCGCCGGCGTGTGAAGCTTCGACGGATCGTCGACCGGCCGCACGACGTAGGGCGTGACCAGGATCACCAACTCGGTCTCCTGCCGCTGGAAGCTCGAGGAGCGGAACAGCGACCCGAGGATCGGGATCTCGCCCAGCAGCGGCACCGCGGTCGAGGCCTGCGTCAGCTGGTCCTGAAGCAGGCCGGCGATGGCGAAGCTCTGGCCGCTGCCCAGCTCCACGCTCGTCTGCGCCCGCCGCACGGTCAGCGCCGGGATCGAGATCGTGCTGTTGCCCACCGCGAGCTTGATCGAGCCCTGGTCGGTCAGCTGGCTCACTTCGGGGCTCACGTTGAGGTTGATGCGCCCGTCCGACATCACGGTCGGCACAACCGCCAGCGAGATGCCGAACTTCTTGAACTCGATCGTGATGCCGCCCAGCGCCTGGCCCACGGGCACCGGGAACTCGCCGCCGGCCAGGAAGCTGCCCGCCTGGCCGCTCATCACGGTCAGATTCGGTTCGGCCAGGATGCGCACGAGGTTGTCCTGCGCCAGCGCCGAGATCAGCGCGTTGACGTCCCGGCTGCCGATCAGGAGGCTGCCCACGGTGGAGGCGCCGGGCAGCGCGCCCAGCCCCGACGTCAGCGCCGACGTCACGCCGAAACGGCCCAGGCTGCCTGCCATCTGCTGCCAATCCACACCGAGCGCCCGCGTCACATTGCGGTTCATCTCGATCACCCGGACCCGCAGGTTCACCTGCACCGAGCTCTGCACCGAGAGCTGGTTCTCGACCTGGTCCTCCTTGCCCACGAACCCCTTCAGGATGCTCACGGCCCGCGCCGCATCGGCCGCGTTGACCACGCTGCCCGTCAGCAGCAGCCCGCGCGCCTGCGGGCTGACCCGCACGCGGCTGTTGGGCAGCAGCCGGTTCACCGCAAGCTCCGCCTCGGCGGACGAGAACGTGCTGGGCCGCACCGTCACCTCATACTGGACGATCGGCTGCCCCTCGGCGTTCATCGCCGCGATCGTCGTCCGCCCTGGCGACACGCCGAACACGAACAGGCTGCTCGTGCTGGCCGGGCGCACCTCGGCCACGCGGGGATCGGCCACGAACACGTTGGCCGCCGGGGCCGGCAGGGCGATCACCCGCCCATTGCCGCTCTCGAGCGAAACGGACTGGCGCCCGGCAGCCGGCTCCTTGCCGGCCAGCGGTCCACCCAACCCGCCCTCCTTCAGCTCGACCGGCCGCGCCATCGACGCAGGCTCCCTCAGCTCCTTGCCCGGCCGCTCCGTCGAGGCATGCTTTGCCGCAACCATGCGCTCGAGCGGGTCTGGCTTCGGGTCGGCCGCCGCGGACTTCGGCACGGCAGCGGCCTCGCCGGTGTAGGGCTGGAGCCCGGCCGCCGCCTGCGCCATGGCCTGGACCTCTGCCGCCTCGTCCGCCGCGCTGGCGGTGCGGTCCGAGGATGCTTGTGGTTTGCCCCCCAGGCGCTTCGCCGACGCCTGTTTCGTGCCGGTAGCGCGGTCCGACTTGGCCTGCTTCGTGCCGGACGGGCGGTCCGACGACCTGGCGCCCTTTCCGGCCTTCTGCGCGGGCGTTGCCGCTGCGCCAGGCGGCTGCAGGCTCTCGGCCCGCACTGCGTCCGGATCGAACGGCATCAGTTCTGCAGCCACCAGGCCGGGCCAGCACAGGGCGAGGAGAGCAGGCAGCCAGACCATGCGGCGGCTGCGGCGAGCGAGCGTGTCCATCAGAACTTGTACTCCTTGCTGTCGGTCGCTCCGCCGTGGACCTTCAGCGTGCTGATCACCGGCCGGTTGGGCGAGGCCGCGAGCGCGCCGCTCACGTCGCCGGCCCAGGTCGTGCCGTCCTTGTCCACGGAAGGCCCGTATTCGGCCGACCGCACGGCGAGCGAGAGCTTGCCGAGCCGCGTCGCCACCTGGACCATCTCGGCCGTCTGCCCCGACACCTCGAGCGTGATCGTCCGCGCCGGGACGGTGTCGAGCACGCCCGTGGCTCCCTGAACGAGTTGCTGGTCGGTCGCGATCACCCGTACGTCGCGCAGCACCGTCTCGGCGGCGAACTTCCGCCCGGCGCCGAGCTCGTCCATCGACTGCGTCAGGATCACGTCCACCCGGTCACCGGGCCAGATCAGCCCGGCCGTGCCGGACACCGCGTCCACCGCGACCGTCACGGCCCGGAACCCAGGCCGCAGCACGGCCGCCAGGAACCCGTGGTCGCCCGGGCGCAGCACCTCGGCCGACGAGATCACGTCGCCCAGGGTCAGCGTCCGCCGGATCATGCCGCCCACCAGCCCGCGCCGCGCATTCGTCTCGTCTGCGATGTAGCCGGCCGGAAGCTTGTCCTCGTCCACCTCGCGCGCGCCTACGTCGTCGGACTTCAACAGCGAGCCGGGGCGAAGCGGGCGCGTGGCGACCAGCACCTTGATTTTGGTCACGGGCGAAGTGGCGGCCACGGCGGCGTCGCCATGGGGCATGACCATCCACACGATGGTGCCGAAGCCGGCCAGGCCACAGGCGATCATGGCGAGCAATGCAACGCGTAGGATCATCTCAGCCTCCCGAAGTAATGCCCGGCGCTGCGGCCGGGGCTTGGTTCAACGCCAAAGGCACCGCGATGGGCGCCAGCACGAAAAGGGCGCCGCACGCGATGGCGACGGCGTAGGGGACGGGGCCGCCGCGCCCGAGGCGGCGCCGTTCGGCACGCAGCGCACGCGCCAGCAGCCCGGTGGGTCGTTGGCCCGGCGGCCCCCGCAACCGGCGCCGGAAGGCGAGGTAAGGCAGGCCGATGAGCCCGCCCGCTATCGCGATCGCGCACAGCATCGGGACCACCTGGCCGGGCGGCACCAGCAACGCCGCCGCCCCGTAGAGCTTCACGTCCGCCCCGCCCATCCAGCCCCGGCGCCACATCAGCGCCGCGCCGAAGAACACGAGGAAGGCCACACCCAGTCCCAAAGGCAGCGTGCCGCCCAACGCCTGCGCCAGCAGGCCGAGCCCGGCCACCACGCCCGGCACCCAGTTCGGCACCGACCGCACCGCGATGTCGCGCGCGGCGGCATACGCGAGAAAGCCCGCCCCTGCGACGAACAGCGTCGCAAGCGAGCAGGCGTGGAGGGTTTGGCCACCGAAGATCATCATGACAGCCTATTGAAGCCGGACCCGGAGCCTCCGCCTGCGTCCGGCAGACGGCCCGGGTCGGGCGCCGATTGGTTTCGGTCCAGTCGCCTTAGTCGGGCATCGCGTCGGTCAGGTTGGCGACGTTGTTGGCGAGCTGGTCGCCGATGACGGAGAAAGCCGACAGGCCAACCACGACGATCGCGGCGGCGATCAGGCCGTATTCCAGCGCCGTGACGGCGCGGCGGTCGTGACCAAGGCAGGCAAGGCAGTAGACGATGGCAGCCATGGCGCAAACCTCTGAGCTATTTCAAGGAATAGATCGGGCCGCCAGCGAACCGGCGGCCCGGGTCGGCGGATTACATCTTGGCGTTGATGCTGCCGACCGTGGTCGCCAGCTTCGTGCCGATGCCGCTGAACGCGGCAAGGCCCACCACGACGACGGCGGCGGCGATCAGGCCGTATTCGAGGGCGGTCACGGCGCGCTTGTCGGTGTTGAGCTCGAGCCAGGTCTTGACGTATTCGTACATGGGTGCGGTCCTTTCGAGTACAGTTCACGAAGTCCTGCGGGTGGTCTTCAACCGGCTCGCCTCGTGTGACTGGACATTACTCAGACCGTTGGGCTCGTGACCAATCTGGAAACGACGAGAAATGTCCCAACGCCCCTACACTTCCTGACGTTCTGCTCACAGCGTTGTTTTAACACGCTGTTAGAGGATGACGCAGCACGAACCGTGCGTTCCACCAGCGCTAAACCGTCGTCATCCGCGTCGGCGACGGACGCAATACGGCCGTTGCGTCAGCCGGGTGTCATGCGAATTACGGCCGCGCCCTGCCCTAGAGCGCTCGGCGCCCAGATCCGCATACCAGGTGCCGAGGGCGGCGGGGCCCAGGTGACAACCCGCAGCACGAGCGGCGGCGGCGCGGGTGCGGGCGCCGTCGCAGCCACGGCCTGCTCCGGCACGCGCCCGTTCCAGCTCGCCAGCACCTTGTCCCGATACGGCCCACCCCGCTCCGGCGACGCCGAGTGATAGTGCGCGACCGCCTGTTCCCAGCTGCCGGTCTTCTGCTTCAGCGTGACGAGGAAGCGCGCCGCATAGTCGGCGTTTCGGCCCGGGTCGAACCCATCCTCGAGCGTTGCGAACGCCGCGCGGTGGTGCAGGAGGTTCACCTGGTAGCACCCCACGTCCACCGACGCAGTCCCGCTGTTGAGCAACGTGCGTGTCGCCACGAGTGCTGCGTCCCGGTCGTCGAACAACCTGCCCTTGCCCTCGGCGTTCGTCGCCCAGGGCCAGGGCGCGACCATCCCGGTGCGGCGGTCGAGCCGCCCGCTCTCGATCCGCCCGATCGCGCGCAGCAGCCCATCCGGCACCCCATGCTGCCGCTCGGCCGCTTCTCCGGCGCTGTTGCACACCTGCGCAGCGTCCACGGCAGCCGCCGGCACCATTTCAGCCCGAGCGGGCCGCGGGGGGAACGCGATGAGCGCCGCCATGGCCGAGGCGAGCGAGAACTGCATCAGAGTGCGCATGATGTTCAAGTATCACACGTGATCGGGCGCTTCTTTCCCCCAAATGGCCGAGGCTTAGCCCCGTCCGGACTAGTCCTTTTGGCTGAATACCCCGCCACAGCGCCGCTCGCCATACTGTAGGCCCGGATGTCCGAATCGATGGAACAATGAACCACCCTAGGAACGACCCGACCCTCGCAGCCATGGCCCCCACCATGGGAAACAGCCGTTGGAGCTATCAGCTCCTCCTCGCGGCGTTCATCGCGGCGGCGCCGGCCACGCTCGTCGGCCTGCGAGCCAACCCGATGTTGATGCAGGGTGCATTGATCAACCCCGATAGCGCAATGCGCCTGGTGCGGTTGAACGACATCGTGACGGCCGGCGCGCCGCTCCACGCCGTAATGCGCGACGGCTCGGGCGGCGGCACCGTCCTGCATTGGTCGCATCTCCTCGACAGCCTGCTGATCCTCCTGGCCGCCCCGCTGGCGCCGGCGCTGGGCTGGCCGGCGGCGCTCCATGGCGCCGGGCTCGCGTCGGGCCCGCTCGCCATGGCTGGGCTCGGCGCAGCGCTCGCCTGGGCCGCGGCCCCGGCTGCGGAGCGCGGCTGGCTCTGGACTGCCGGGCTCGCCGCCGCGGCCGCACCCGTACTGCTCGGCTACGGGGCGCTCGGCGTGGTGCACCACCATATCCTGCTGGTTGTCGCGGTGGCCATGGCCGCAGGCTGGGCGCATCGGATCGTCCGCGGCGCTTGTTCGCCAACTACGGGCGGGCTCGCGCTAGGCGCCTCGCTGGCCGCTGGATTGTGGCTCAGCCCCGAGGCCCTCCCCTTTGCCCTTGCGGCGTTGGGTGCCGTCTGGGCGGCCTGGTTCGCCAGCCCCACGAGCCGTCCGATGGCGCAGGCCCTCGTCGCCGCCTCGGGCGTCTACACGACGCTCACCCTCTTGATGCTGCTCGCCGATCCGCCGATGGCCTCGCTGCTGGCGACCGAGCCCGACCGGCTCTCGATCGCATTCGTGCTGTTGGGGGCGGGCGCCTTCGCCACGTCGCTGGTGGCCTTGGGCACCGGCAGCCGCCTGCGCGCACTCGCGTGCGGACTGGCGGCCGCCGTGTCGTGGCTGAACCTGTTCCCCGCCGTGCTGGAGGGCACCCACGGGCTCATGACGCCGGACCAGGCCAGCGCATTCTTCACCGGCATCAGCGAAATGCTGCCCGTCTCGTCCCTGCGCGGGGCGATGGAACACCTGTTCGGCGGCATGGCCTCCGTGGCGTTCCTGCTGCTGCTTGCCCTGCGGCAGCGCGGGGCTGCGCGCGCGGCGCTGGCCCTGGCTGCCCTCGCCGTCGCCGCCGCGGTGGCGCTCACGGCGCTCCACGTGCGCTTCGCGGCCTACCCGGTCTGCGCCGCCGCCGTGCTGCTTCCCGTCCTGCTCACCCGGCTGTCCCGGTCCTCCCTCTCGCCAAGCTGGCAGGCGGCCGGGCGCTCGTCGGCCCTGACCCTTGGCGTTTGCGTCCCCTTCCTCGTGGGCATCGCCACGCCCTCGCACGCCGTGGCCGGGCCCATGGCCGTCTGCCGCGTGACGGATGCGGCTCCGCTGCTCGCACCCTACCCCGGCGCCATCGTCCTGGCGCACGTGAACCATTCGCCCGACCTGCTCTACGCCACCAAGGTCCGCACCGTCGGCTCGCTGTATCACCGCAACCCGGAGGCCTATGTCCGGCTCCACGAGGCCCTCCGCGGTGTGCCTTCAGAAACGAGCCCCGGTCCCCTCGTCCAGGCCACGGCCGCAACGCACGTCCTCGCCTGCCCCGGTGCCGGCCGGACCATGCTGCTGCACGGCTTGCCGCGCACGACCCTGCTCGACCGCGTCAACGACGATCATCCCCCATCCTGGCTTCACCGCGTCGGCAGCGGCGGCGGCTGGGTCCTCTATGCAGTAGGAGACAACTCATGAAAAAGCTCGACAATCGCGGATCCGTCGGCATCGCCACCGCCATCATGGCTCCTGCCATGCTGTTGTTCCTAGCCGTCATCACCGACACTGGCGTGTGGATCATGAGCCAGACCCGGCTGCAGATGGCGGCCGACGCGGCGGCCATGGGGGCTGCGCTCGCGGTCAAGTCCAACAGCTCGGCCAGCAACGCCGCCCTCGCGAGCGTCGCCGCCGAACAGGCCGCCGCCGCGGCCCCGAAGGTCTCGGGCATCAACGTCGCCTCCGCAACCTTCGACGGGGTCGATACCGTGCGCGTCACCATCACGGCCGTGGCCCCACTCTACTTCGCCGGGCTGACGAACGTGATCAAGGTCAACAACTCCTTCCTTGCAGCCACCCCGGCCCCCACCGTGACCGCCACGGCCACGGCCAAGGTGCCCGCCAGCGTCAGCTACCCGTGCATCAT
>JBBROS010000003.1:0-145182 GCA_038229135.1 Acetobacterales bacterium | reverse complement strand
CCCGATTGAACAACATCAGCTTCTGGCTGCTGGTGCCGGCGTTTGCCTTGATCATGCTCGGCTTGTTCACCGGTGACGGCGCCGGTGCCGGCTGGACGCTGTATCCGCCGCTGTCGAACTCGACCTATATGGGCGGGCCGGCGATGGACTACACCCTGTTCGCGCTTCACCTTGCAGGGGCAAGCTCCTTGTTGGGCGCGATCAACTTCATCACCACGATCTTCAACATGCGTGCCCCGGGCATGACACTGCACAAGATGCCGTTGTTCGTGTGGTCCATGCTGGTCACGGCATTCCTGCTGCTGCTGGCGGTGCCCGTGCTCGCCGGCGCCATCACGATGTTGATCACGGACCGCAACTTCGGGACGGCGTTCTTCGACCCGCAGGGCGGTGGTGACCCGGTGCTGTTCCAGCATCTGTTCTGGTTCTTCGGGCACCCCGAGGTCTACATCATGATCCTGCCGGGCTTCGGCATGGTCAGCCACATCATCAGCACGTTCAGCAAGAAGCCGGTGTTCGGCTACCTGGGCATGGCCTACGCCATGGTGGCGATCGGCGTCGTCGGGTTCGTCGTGTGGGCGCACCATATGTTCGTGTCCGGCATCGGCGTCGACACCCGGGCCTACTTCATGGCGGCGACGATGATCATCGCGGTGCCGACCGGCATCAAGATCTTCTCGTGGATCGCGACGATGTGGGGCGGCTCGATCGAGATGAAGACGCCGATGCTGTTCGCGGTGGGGTTCATCTTCCTTTTCACGCTGGGCGGCGTGACCGGAATCGTGCTGTCGAACGCCTCCATCGACCAGGTGCTGCACAACACCTACTACGTGGTGGCGCACTTCCACTACGTGCTGAGCTTGGGTGCGGTGTTCTCGATCTTCGCCGGTTTCTACTACTGGATCGGCAAGATGTCGGGCCGGCAGTATCCGGAGATGTGGGGGCAGGTCCACTTCTGGGTCACGTTCGTGAGCGTGAACCTGACCTTCTTCCCGATGCACTTCCTGGGCTTGGCGGGCATGCCACGGCGCTACCCGGATTATCCGGACGCCTTTGCCGGGTGGAACATGGTCGCTTCGATCGGCGCCTATGGCGGCGCTGTGTCGGTCCTGATCTTCCTCTACGTGGTCTATCGCACGTTCACCTCGAAGGTGACGGTGGCTGACAATTACTGGGGCGTGGGCGCCACCACGCTCGAGTGGACGGTGACGTCGCCGCCGCCGTTCCACACGTTCGAGGAGCTGCCGCGGCTACGGTGATGAACAAGGTCCTGACTACGGCGGATCGGGGGGCGGCTTTGGCCGCCCCTGCGGCTTACGAAGCGGCGGTTTACGACGACATGCCGGCGGATGTGCGGGATTGGGTGGTCCTGCTTAAGCCGCGGGTGATCATGCTCGTGGTATACACTGGGTATATCGGCATGCTGCTGGCGCCGGGTTACCTGCATCCGGTTTTGGCGCTGACGGCGGTGCTGTGCATCGCGCTCGGCGCCGGGGCGGCAGGGGCGCTGAACCATTGGTACGATCGTGATATCGATGCGGTGATGCGGCGGACGGCGCAGCGGCCGGTGGCGGCGGGCCGGATCTCGCCGGGCGGGGCGTTGGCCTACGGGATCGGGCTTTCGGTAGCTTCCGTGCTGATGCTGTTCCTGGCCACGAACGTGGTCGCAGCCGGCATCCTTGCCCTGTCGATCGTATTCTACGTCGGGGTCTACACGATGTGGCTGAAGCGACGGACCTCGCAGAACATCGTCATCGGTGGTGCTGCGGGGGCGTTCCCGCCTCTGATCGGGTGGGCGGCGGTCACGGGCGGTGTGGACGTCCTGCCGGTGCTGATGTTTGCAATCGTGTTCTTTTGGACCCCCCCGCATTTCTGGGCGCTAAGCCTGTATGCGCATGCAGATTATGAGCGGGCCGGGGTGCCGATGCTGCCTGTGGTGAGTGGCGCGCGCAGCACGCGTCGGCACGTCGCGTTCTATACCGCCGTGCTGGTCGTGTCGTCGTTGCTGCCCTGGTGGCTCGGTTACACGGGACCGGTGTATGGCTGGGCGGCAGCCGCACTCGGGCTCGGGTTCGGCGTTGCGGCGTGGCGGGTGCTGTTCGACGTGCAGGATGCGGCCGGGCGGAGCCTGACCAAGGATGCGCCGGCCAAGCAGGCGTTCCGGTATTCGTTGGCCTACCTGTTCGCTCTGTTCCTGGCGCTCGCCGTCGACCATCTGGTGCGTTGATGGATGACGGCTTCCCACCGCCGCTCTCGTCGGACCAGGCGGCGGAGCTGCGGCGACGGCGACGTGGCCGCAACCTGGCCGTGCTTGGAGTGCTTGTGGTGGTTGCCATTTTGTTCTACGCAATAAGCGTCGTTCGGTTCAAGGTGAGCTAGATGGAGCGCGGTCGACGGAACGGGGTAATGGCCGGGGCGCTCGTTGGGTGCATCGCGCTCATGGCAGGCGTGTCGTTTGCCGCTGTGCCGCTCTATCGGATGTTCTGCGAGGCGACGGGGTATAACGGCACGCTCGGCCGTGCCGTGGCGATGGCGCCAGGCGCCACCGGGCGTACGATCGAGGTGCGGTTCGACGCCAACACCAACCCTGCCCTGCCCTGGCGCTTCTCGGCCGATGAGCGGGTGGTCCGCGTGGCGCTCGGCGAGGACCGGCTTGCGACCTACACGGGGCGCAATGAGGCTTCGCGGGCCGTCACGGGCGTTGCGACCTACAACGTGACGCCCGAGAAGGTGGCAAAGTATTTTCACAAGACGGCATGCTTCTGCTTCGATGAACAGACCCTGGCGGCCGGGCAAGAAATGCACTTTCCGCTCAGTTTCTGGGTGGACCCGGCCATTGCGACAGACCCAGAAACGCGGGATGTGCGAAGCATCACGCTGAGCTACACCTTCTTCCGCAGCCTCGACGACGCGGCCCGCAATGGCGGGCTCGAGCGGGCGGGGCCGCATGTAGGGCCGCAAGCCGGGGTGGGTGGCGCCATTTCCGGCTTGAACGCGAAAACGATATCGCGATGATGCCGCAGCTTTTGGACGGGACACGATGAGCATCGACGCGACTGCCGAGACGATCCACGCGAACGCAGCAGCCGGTGCGCCTACGCCGGCCGACGAGAACGGGTCGTCGAAGCAGCCCTTCCACCTCGTCGACCCCAGCCCCTGGCCGCTGGCTGGAGCCCTCGGCGGCGGTGTGTTGGTGTTTGGGATCGTGCAGAAGGCGCACGGCGCGAGCTATCTGTGGCTCGGCCTGGGCTTGGCGATGGTGCTCGCGACCATGGCGCTGTGGTGGCGGGATGTCCTGAAAGAGAGCCAAACGGCGGGGGTGCATACGCCGGTCGTCCGGATCGGGCTGCGCTACGGGATGACGCTGTTCATCGCGAGCGAGGTGATGTTCTTCGTCGGCTTCTTCTGGGCCTACTTCCATTATGCGCTGTATCCCGCGCACGTATTGGGCGCAGAGACGCCGGCTTGGCCGCCGGTGGGCGTGCAGACCTTCAACCCGTTCAACCTCCCGCTGCTGAACACGCTGATCCTGCTGCTCTCGGGGACGACCATCACCTGGGCGCACCACGCCTTGATCCACGGGGACAGGAAGAACCTGATCCGCTCGCTCGGGTTCACGATCCTGTTGGGCATGATCTTCACGACGTTCCAGGCGCTCGAGTATTCGGAGGCGCCGTTCAAGTTTGCGGGTGGGGGTGTCTACCCGTCGACTTTCTTCCTGGCTACCGGGTTCCACGGGTTCCATGTGATCGTCGGGACCATCTTCCTGATCGTGTGCTGGTTCCGTGCGAAGGCCGGGCAGTTCACGCCGCAGCGGCATTTCGGCTTCGAGGCGGCTGCCTGGTATTGGCACTTCGTGGACGTGGTTTGGTTGTTCCTGTTCGTCTCCATCTACCTTTGGGGCGCCGGCTCGGCCGTTGCCGAGTAGCTCTACCACGCGGTCCATGCAGGGCCGTTGGCGCCGCCTGCGCTGGCCCGCGCTGACAACTGCGGCAATGCTGTCACTGACGCTGTCGTTGGGCACGTGGCAGGTCCGGCGGCTTGCTTGGAAGACGGAGATCCTGGCGGAGATCGACCGGGGCGAGCAGGCGGCACCCGTGCCGCTGCCGCTGCGCCCCAACCCGTTCCAACGCGTGCAGGTCGACGGGGAGTATCTGCCTGGCGCGGCCCGGTATGGGGCTGAGGTTCGGACCGGGCGTGCAGGTGCGGCCATGGGCGCGCACGTGCTGGCGCTGTTGCGGCCCGACCAAGGTTCGCCGATTTTGGTGGACCGCGGATGGGCGCCGATCGATACCGAGCCGCCAGCGCCGCCCGGCCGTATCCGGCTCGAGGGCTATGTGCGGCCGCCCGAGCCTGCGGGGCGGCTCGCGATCCAGGATGACGCAGCGGCCCGGCGTTACTTCGCGCTCGATCCGGTGCGGATCGGCCAGACGCTCGGCGCCGGGGAGGTGGCGCCGTTCACGCTGGTGCTGATGGGGCCGCCGGGCAGCGTACCGGAGCCGGTGCGGGTCCTGCCGAGGCCGCCGAACGACCATCTGACCTACGCCATCACCTGGTTCGGCCTGTCGGCCGTGCTGGCAGTGGTGTTTGCCGTGTATGCGCGCCAGGTGGTGCAGAAGGAACGAGCATGAACCAGGGTGCGTACGGTCGGCTCGTGGAGCGGTTTGCGCGGATCGCCACGGTGGGGGAGGCCGGGTCGGTCCTGGGGTGGGATGCTGCCGCCATGATGCCGCCGGGCGGAGCCGCCGCGCGCGGAGACCAGATGGCGGTGCTCGCGGGTGTGGCTCATGGCGTGTTGACGGCGGCGGAAACCGAGGATGACCTGGGCTCGGCCGAGGCCGATGCGCCGACGGAGCCATGGGCGGCGGCAAACCTTCGGCTCATGCGGCACGCGCATACGCGGGCGACCAGCATTCCGGCCGAGCTGGTGGAGGCGCGGCGGCGGGCGGAGTCGGCCTGCGAGACCGTCTGGCGCCGGGCGAAGGGAGAGAGCGACTTCGCGAGCGTGGCGCCGGCGTTGGCCGAGGTGCTGTCCCTGGTGCGCGAGCAATCGTTGGCCTTGGGCGAGGCGCTGGGGCTCTCGCCCTACGATGCCCTCATGGACGGGTTCCAGCCCGGCATCGGCGCGGCCGACGTGGCGCCGGTGTTTGCCGAATACGAAGCGTTCCTGGCCGAGGCGCTGCCACTGGTGGAAGAGCGGCAGGACCGGCTTGCGGCCGAGATCGGGCCGCCTCTGCCGCTTGCGGGCGTATTCCCAACGGGGCGGCAGGAGGGGCTGTGCCGGCTGCTCGCGGCGCGCACGGGGCTCGACTTCAATGCGGCGCGGCTCGACCGGTCGGCGCACCCGTTCTCGGGCGGCACGCCGACCGATCTGCGGATCACGACGCGTTACGACGAGGCCAACCCATCCCTTGCGCTGCTCGCGGTGCTCCACGAGACGGGGCATGCGCTGTATGAGGCCGGGCTGCCGGCGGCGCATCGACGGCAGCCCGTGGGCGAGGCCGCGGGGATGGCGGCGCATGAAAGCCAGTCGCTGATCGTCGAGATGCAGGCCTGCCGGTCGGATGCCTACCTGGCGTGGCTCGGGCCGGAGATGCACGGCGCATTCGGGGGCGCGCCGGAGCCTTATGCGCCGGCGAACCTGGCTCGGTTGTGGCGCAGGGTGGAGCGGAGCTTCATCCGTGTGGATGCGGACGAGATGACGTATCCGGCGCACGTGATCCTGCGTTTCCGGCTGGAGCAGGCGCTGGTCGCAGGCGACCTGGCCGTGGTGGACCTGCCCGGTGCCTGGCGGGATGGCATGCGGGACCTGCTCGGCGTGGTTCCGCCCGACGATGCCCGGGGATGCCTGCAGGACATCCATTGGTATGACGGGGCATTCGGCTACTTCCCATCCTACACGCTCGGTGCCATGGCTGCGGCTCAACTGATGGCGACGGCGCGGGAGGCGGTTCGGGGGTTGGAGACGGCGTTCGCGCGCGGGGATCTCGGGCCGATGCTGGCTTGGCTGCGTGCTTCGGTGCATGCGCAGGGCAGCGTTCTCGGCTTCAATGCGCTGCTCGAGGCGGCCACGGGGGCCCCGCTCGACCCGGCGTTCTTTCAGCAGCACCTGCGCGCCCGCTACATTCTGGAAATTTGATACGGTTGTCCCAAGTTAGGCGAGAGTGAACCAAGAGTGATGGACCGATGAGCGCGAACCCGGTTGCGGCGACTGAGGCCGACGTCTTCCTGCGCCTTCGGCAGCAAGAGCTCGTGGCGGCGTTCGGGATCTATGCCCTGCAGCCGCGCACCGTGGACGACACGCTCGCGGAGGCATGCCGGACGGTGTCGGACGGGCTTGGGACGCGCTACGCCAAGGTGCTCCGGTATCGTCCGGAGACGAACGACTTCCTGATTGCGGCCGGGGTTGGCTGGCATGCAGGCGTGGTGGGGCATTCCACGCTAGGGGGAGAGCTCGACAGCCCGGCCGGGTTCGCGCTGAAATCCGGGGGTCCTACGGTTGCGCCCGACCTGCTGAACGAAGGGCGGTTCCGCGTGCCGGGCGTGTTGGCCGAGCATGGTGTGCTGAGCGCGCTGAACGTGCCGATCGCGGCGCGGGACCTGGGGCCGTGGGGTGTGCTCGAGGTCGATAGCACGCGGCGGCACGAGTTCATGGAGGCCGACACATGGTTCGTGCAGTCGGTGGCCAACGTGCTCGAGGCGGCGCTGGACCGAGCGCAGATCGAGGCTGCGAAGGACCAGGCGCTGCGGGACAAGGACTTGTTGATGCAGGAGGTGCATCATCGGGTGAAGAACAGCCTGCAGCTGGTCAAGACGATGCTGGGCCTGCAGGCGCGGGGAGCGACGGAGCAGGTGCGGGCCGAGTTGGACGTGGCGGCGCAGCGGATCATGAGCATCGCGGCGGTGCATCAACGGCTTTATGAGGGTGGCTCTGTCGCGGAGGCGGATGCCGCGGCCTATGTGCGGGGGCTGTTATCCGACATGCAGCCGCTGCTCGACGATGCGGGCGGCCGGGCGGCGGCGCTGGAGGGCGGGACGCTGCCGCTCTCGGCGGACCGGCTGACGTCGCTGGGGCTGATCGTGTCGGAGCTGGTGACGAACGCCATCAAGCATGGGCGCGGGCGGATCCTGGTGCGCCTCGTCGACGTGGGCGGTGGCCCGGTGCGGGTGGAGGTCGATGACGAGGGGGACGGGTTCGACCCGGCGGCTGGCGGCGGGCGGCTCGGCATGCGGCTGGTGCATGCGCTGGCAAGGGGCGGGCGGGTGCAGGTGGACCGCGACGCCGGGGTGAGCCGTGTCGCGGTCGTGCTGAAGTAGGTTACTTCACCATCACGTAGCGGAGCGGGAACGTGTTGTCGGCGAGCTGCTGCAAGTCGATGTTCGACTTGGTGGCCCACACCACCGTCTGCTGATGCAGCGGGATGGTGGCGACGTCGTCGTGCGCAATCTTGGCGGCCTGCGTGATCATGGCCTGCCGCTTGGCGGGGTCGATCTCGACGGCGATCTTGTCGAGCAGCGCGTCGAACTCCTTGGTGGACCATCCGCCGTCGTTGAACACCCCGCGGGTGCCGTTGCGGCTGCCGAGCAGGTTGAACAACGAGTTGTGCGCGTCGTAGGTGTTGGGCGTCCAGCCGAGCATGTAGAAGCTGGTCTTGTATTCGGGGTTGCTGATCTCGGCGAAGTATTTGAGGCGGGTCTGTGCGTTGAGCGTGACCTTCATGCCGGCGCGCGCGAGCATGGCCGTCACGGCCTGGCAGATGGCTTCGTCGTTGACGTAGCGGTCATTCGGGCAGTCGAGCGTGATGCCGAAGCCGTTCGGGTAGCCGGCTTCGGCCAGCAGCTTCTTGGACGCCTCCGGGTCGTACGGGTAGCGGGTGTCGGCCGCCTCCACGAAGCCGTTGACGCCGGGGCCGAACATGTTGGCCGTGGGGCGGGACTGGTTGCGCATGACGCGCTGCTTGATCGCTTGGACGTCGATGGCCTGGTAGAAGGCTTGGCGGACCCGCTTGTCCTGGAGCGGGTTCTTGCCCTTCACGTCGGACTTGAGCAGCTCGGGGCGGGCCACGTCGAAGCCGAGGAAGATGGTGCGCAGTTCGGGGCTGGTGGCGACTTTAAGGTTCGGCGTGCGGCTGAGGCGGTCCATGTCCTGCGGCGGCACGGTGTAGATCATGTCCACGTCGCCCGAGAGCAGGGCCGCAACGCGGGTGGCGGCATTGCCGATGACGTTGAACGTGACCTCGGTGAGGTTGTGCTCGGGCTTGTCCCACCAGGCCGGGTTGTTGCGGAGCACGGTGCGGCGGTCCGGCTCACGGAGCTGCAGGATGAAGGGCCCGGTGCCGTTGGCGTTGCGGGTGGCGTAGTTCTCGGTGGCCTTGGTGAGGTCGGCGGCCTCGGTGGCCTTGTTGGCCTCGCACCAGGCTTTGGACATGATCACCCACTGGGTGATCTCTTCCAGCAGGATCGGGTTCGGCTCCTTGGTGATGAAGTCGACGGTGTAGTCGTCGATCTTCTTCACTTCCTTGACCGACTGGAAGTAGGCGTTGATCTGGCTGCCCGGCCCGATGGCGCGCTGATAGCTGAAGACCACGTCGTCGGCGGTGAAGGCCTCGCCGCCCTGGAACTTCACGTTGCGGCGAAGGTGGAAGCGCCAGGTGCGCGGGTCCGGCTGTTCCCAGCGTTCGGCCAGCGCCGGCTCGACCTTCAGCTCGCGGTTCCGGCGGACCAGGGGATCGTAGATGTTCTGGGTGAAGGTGAGGAGGAAGGTTTCGCTACGCGTGTAGGGATCCATCGAGTTGGCGTCGCCGTCGTTGGCCCAGCGGAAGCTGGCGGCGTGGGACGGGATGGCGGCGAGAAGCATGGCACTGGCGAGCAGGGCTGCCCGGGCCGATCGCTTGAAGGTCATGGGGTCTCCGTGAATACGCTGCGAAAGTGATTTCACAATATTCGATATCACCGGATGCGCAAACGGAAAGGCTTGGCTGCCGTGTCGTGATTTCGGGATTCAGTCGGTATCCAGCACCCGCACCCCAAAACCTTTCGCGAAAGGGAGAGGGCTACCTGGGGCGACTGTCCGGGCCGGCAGACTCCCCTCCCCCCAGAGAACGGGGGACGTGGGCTACGCGGCGCGGCGGGCGCCGAGGGCGGCGGGGAGGCCCTGGATGGCGCGGTCGATGAGGGCGGCATCGGCGTTGGCGTCCAGCGTGGTGGCAATCACGCGGCCGGCGGCGCGGGCGGCGATGTCGGCGGCGGCGAGGCGCACGTCGTCGATCGCAGCCTTCTCGGCGGCGGCGATGCGGTCCATGGCCATGCGCTCGCGCCGGGTGGCGGAGGCGGCGGCGTCCGTGCGGGCGGCTTCGGCCACGCGGGCGGCTTCGTCTCGGGCGCGGGCGAGCATGGCCTCGGCCTCCTGCAGGGCGGCGGTGCGCTGCCTGTTTGCGTCCTCGAGCATCTGCTCGGCCTCGCGGCGGAGCCGGGCGGCTTCGTCGAGCTCGGCGCGGATGGTGGCGGCGCGCTTGTCGAGGATGCCGAGGACGAGGCCCACGATCTTGCGGCCGAAGATGACGAAGAACAGGGTGAACGCGACGGCAACCCAGGTCCTGGGGTCTTCGAAGAGGCTGCCGTGCTCGTGAGGGGAGGCCATGCGCGTGCTCCTAGTGTGCGCCGGCGAGGGCGGCGTCGACGGCCCCATCCACCGTGTGCTGGTCGGGCGTGGTGCCGGTCAGGCGCTGGACGACGGTGCCGGCCGTCTCGGCCGCCACCGTGCGAAGGGCTCCCATGGCGGCGGTGCGGGCGGCGGCGATGCGGCGTTCGGCCTCGTGCAGCTGGGCGTCCAGGCGCTCATTGGCCAGGCGGGCCTGGTCGGCGGCCTCGCCCTTGGCTTCGGCCATGGCTTGCGCGATGGCGGCCTGGCCCTCGGCGCTGGCCTTGCGGGTTGCGGCCTGCAGTTCCGCGATGGCGCCATCCGCCTGGTCCCGCGCAAGGCGGGCCGTGTCCAGGTCGGCGCCGATGCGGGCGGCCCGGTGCTCCAGCACGGTGCCCACCTGCGGCAGGGCCCATCGGCTGAGCAGCAGGTAGAGGGCGCCGAAGATCAGCGCCATCCAGACGACCTGGGCGATGGTGAGGCTGTTGCCGAAGTCGAGCTGGGGCATCGGATCCTGTCCGGTAGGGGCGGAATAGGCGATAGCCGGCGCGTGGAGCGCCGGCCGGCCGTCAAGGCATCGGGATCAGGTGAAGAGGATCAGGAACGCGATCAGCAATGCGAAGAGCGCGACGGCTTCCGTGAGCGCGAAGCCCAGGATGCCAATGGGGAACACGACGTCGCGGGCCGACGGGTTGCGGGCAACCGAGGACACCATCGAGGAGAAGATGTTGCCCATGCCGATGCCGACGCCGGCGAGGGCGAACATGGCGAGACCAGCCCCGAGGGCCTTAGCAGCAGCGACTTCCATGGTCCGTATCCTTCTAGAAATTGAGCGTTTGGGTGGAGAGGTCCGCGTCGGCGATCAGTGCAGGTGCACCGCGTCGTGCAGGTAGATGCAGGTCAGGATGGCGAACACATAGGCCTGCAGGGCAGCGACCAGGAGTTCGAACCCGACCAGGACGACGTTGAGCGCCATGGGCACGATGCCGGCGATGGTGCCGACCGCGCCGGCGCCGGCGAGCAGCACGGCGAACGTAGCGAACACCTCGAACATCACGTGCCCGGCGACCATGTTGGCGAAGAGACGGATGGCGAGCGAGACCGGGCGCGAGAGGTAGGAGATTATCTCGATGGGGATGATGAGCGGCGCCAGCCAGAGCGGCGCGCCCTCGGGCAGGAAGTAGCTGAAGAACTTCAGGCCGTGGATGGCGAGTGCGACCGCCGTCACCGTGATGATGACGATCATGGCGAGGCCGAACGTGACGGCGACGTGGCTCGTGTAGGTGAAGGAGTAGGGCAGCAGGCCCAGCAGGTTGCCCAGCAGGACGAAGAAGAACACCGTGAACACGAAGGGAAAGTAGCGCTTGCCCTCCGGCCCGATGGAGCCGACGGCCATGCCCATGATGCCGGAGTAGGCGATCTCGGCCAGCGCCTGCAGGCGGCCGGGCACGACGGCGCGGGGCTTCATACCGAAATAGAGGATGCTGAGCAGCACGGTGGCCGAGAGGACCATCATGAGGTTCGAGTTGGTGAAATTCACCGAGCGGCCGACTGCGCCGAGGGCGGTGTGCAGCTCGAACTGCCCCAGCGCGTCGATCTTGGATTCAGCCGCCAAACCCTTGCCCCCGTCCTAGTCCTGCCGCGGCTTCGCGGGTTTCATCAGGCGCCACACGTTCGCGACGCCTGCCGCGCCGCCCAGCAGGACGGACAACCCGGTGAGCCAAGGCCGGGTGCCCAACCAGCGGTCGAGCCCCCAGCCGATGGCGACGGAGACGGCCATCGCGGCGACAAGCTCCACGCCCACGCGAACGCCGATGCCCATGGGGCTCGTGTTCCCGGCCGTGTAGGGCGAAGGCTTGGGCTGCTCGTCGAGCCTTCGCTGCTCCGCCGCACGCAGCCGGTCGTTGAACGATCCGCCTTCGTCCGCCATGTCCGCCGCCCCTCCGGTCGGCGCGCGCTTGCTACCGGCGGGGGGCGGGGGTGTCAATATGGTGGGGGTTGTTTCGGTTCGGGGAGGGCCGGGGCGTGGCTTGGGAGCCGCTATGAGCCGGTCTGCCGTGCGCCGCCTTCGATGGTCGACCAGAGTCACCGAGTACTCGCTCTGCAAGCCGTCGTGATGGTCTGTTATCGATCGCGACTGAGCCGACGCATGCCGGGCACGTCATGGCGGTGGCGGGTCCGCATGCAGAGCATGCCATGCCCGCGCCTGCCCCCCCCCGCCGCCGTGCCGCCGCGGATCGCCCGGCCACTCCGCGGAGCGCGCCAGCCACGCCCGCCGCCGCGGACCACTCCAAGCACAACCGCTGAACGCGACGATGGCAGCGCGGCGCGGGCTGCGCTGCGACCTCACTCCGCCGCGACCTGGTCCACCATGCTGCTCGCGCGGGCCAGATCGACGGAGAGGAGGCGGGAGACACCGCGCTCCTGCATGGTCACGCCATACAGCCGGTCCATGCGGGCCATGGTGAGCTGGTGGTGGGTGACGACGAGGAAGCGGGTCCCGGTTTCGGCGGCGATGTCGGCCAGCAGGGCGCACAAGCGGTCGACGTTGGCGTCGTCGAGCGGCGCGTCGACTTCGTCCAGCACGCAGAGGGGGGCCGGGTTGCAGCGGAATACGGCGAACACCAGGCTGAGGGCCGTCATCGCCTGCTCGCCGCCGGAGAGGAGGGCCAGGGCGGCGAGCTTCTTGCCCGGCGGCTGGGCGTAGATCTCGAGCCCGGCCTCGAGCGGGTCGTCCGAGCCGACGAGGGCCAGGTGGGCGCGGCCACCGCCGAAGAGGCGGGCGAACAGGGCCTGGAACTGGCGGTCGACCTCGTGGAAGACGGCGGACAGGCGCTCGCGGCCCTCCCGGTTCAGGTGGCCGATGCTGCCGCGGAGCTTGGCGATGGCGGTCTCGAGCTCGGCCGAGTCGCGGCCGATGGAGGCGGCTTCCTCCTCGAGGGCGGCGTGCTCGATCTCGGCGCGGAGGTTGACGGGGCCAATCTCGTCGCGCTCGCGCAGCAGGCGCTGGAGCCGGGCGCGGGCGCGGTCCTCGGCCTGGGGGGAGAGGTCGGTGGGCGTGAGGGCCTCGGGCAGGGCGCCTTCGCGCTCGAGGGCGCGGGCGGTGGCGGTGGTCACGGCGTCCTGTGCGGCGTCCAGTGCGGCTTCGGCGCGGAGCGTGGCCTCCCGGGCGGACCAGCCGGACTGCTCGGCGGTGCGGAGGGCGGCGGCGGCGCGGGCGGTGTCCTGCTCGGCCTGGTGCAAGGCGGCAGCGGCGGCGGCGTGCGCGGCTTCGGCCTCGGACAGGGCGCGGGCGGCCTCGGCGGCGTGGTGGTCGGCGCGGGTGGGGGCGGCCTCGTGGGCCGTTATCTCCCGGGCGGCCTCGTGCAGGCGGGCTTCGAGGTCGGTCACGCGGCCGGCGAGGTCGGTGGCGCGCAGGGCGCGGTCCTCCCGCTCGCGGCCGATGGAGCCGAGGCGGGTGGTGCGGGCGGCGTGGGTGCGCTGGAGCGCGTCGAAGGCGCGGTGGGCGGCCTGGTCCCGGGCGCGGGCGGCGGCGACGGCGGCGCGGGCGGCTGTGGCGGCGGCGCGGAGGGCGGCGGGGTCGGGCAGGGCGGCGGCGGCCTCGCGGGCGGCGCTGGCGGCGATGCGTGCGGTGTCGGCCTCGCGCCGGGCCTGGTCGCGGCTGGCCTCGATGGCGGCGAGGCGGGCGGCGGCGGCTTC
Source organism: Acetobacterales bacterium (assembly GCA_038229135.1). GTDB lineage: Bacteria > Pseudomonadota > Alphaproteobacteria > Acetobacterales > Acetobacteraceae > JBBROS01. The sequence continues at coordinate 131,843 of JBBROS010000003.1, read as the reverse complement.
GGCGCGGGTGCGGAGCCCGTCGGCGTGGGTGCGTGCGGCAGCCTCGGCCTGGTCGGCGCGGGTGCGGCGGTGGCGGGCCTCCTGCTCGAGGATGGCGGCGTCCCGCTCGGTCCTCGTGGCGGCGGCGCTGGCGGTGCGGGCCTGGTCGGCGGCGGCGGTGGCCTCCGCGAGGCGGCGTTGCAGCCCGGCGAGGCGGTTGCGCTGCTGCAGGCGGACTGCGGCCTCGGTGGGGGTGCCGGCGCGGACGGTATAGCCGTCCCACCGCCACAGGGCGCCTTGCGGGCTCACCAGGCTCTGGCCGGGGCGGAGGCCGGGTTGTGCCGCGTCGCCCTCGGCTTCGGTGTCGACGACGAACACGCCGCCGAGCGCGCGGGCCAGGAGGGGCGGCGCCTCCATCCGCTCGAGCAGTGCCGTCCCCGCGCCCGGGGGGACCGCGAGGGCAGGCAGGGCGCGCCAGTGGCGGGCGGCTTTGGGGTCATCGGCGGCGGCCAGCTCCGTGCCCAGGGCGGCGCCGAGGGCGGCCTCGAGGCCGGGGGGGACGGCGACGCGGTCCACCATGGGGGGCCAGCGCTCGTTGTCGCGGACGGCTAGCACCTCGGCGAGCGCGCCGGCTTCGGCGGCGAGGCGCTGGCGGGCGGCATCGAGGCGGGCGGCCTCGTCGCGGGCGGCGGCGGCGCGGGGGGCGGCCTCGCTGCGGGCCATGTCGGCGGCGGCCTGGGCGGCGCGGGCCTGGTCGAGCTCGAGGCGGGCGGCCTCGAGGGCCGTGGCGGCTTCGGCGAGGCGGTCGGGGGCGATGGCCTGTGCGGCAGCCTGGGCGTGGTCCGCGGCGATGCGGGCGGCGGCCTCCTCGGCCCGGCGCAGGCGGGCTTCGGCCTGTTGCAGGGCCTGGTGCGCGCCGTCGGCGCGGGCGCTGGCCTCGGCGGCGGCGGACGCGGCCAGTGCGGCGGCCTCGTCGGCCTCGAGCAGGGCGGCGGCGGCCTGGGCGGCTTCGGCGGCGGCGGCGGACTCGAGCGCGGGATGGGCGTCGGTTTCGTGGGCGAGGCGCTCGCGTTCGGCCACCAGACGGGCGTCGGCGGCGTCGGCGTCGGCGAGGACGGCCTGGGCGTGGGCGAGGTCGCGGGCGAGCTGGGCCTCGCGGGCGCGGGCGGTGGCGAGGTTGGCGTCGGCCTGGGTGCGGGCGGCGCGGGCGGTCTCGTGCACGATGCGGGCGCGCTCGAGGTTGGTGCGGGTCGCGGCTTCCTGGCCCCGCCGGGGGGGGACCGCGGCTTCGGCGGCGGCGTGGCCGGACTGTGCGGTGGCCACCGTGGCCTCGGCGGCGGCGGCGGCGGCCAGGGCGGCCGCGTGGGCGGTGTGCGCGGCGGCGCGGGCCGCGCCGGCGCGGGCCTGCAGGAGCGCGAGCAGGGCGGCCTCGCTGTGCAGCGCGGCCTCGGCCACGGTGCGATAGCGGGCGGCCTGGCGGGCCTGGCGGGCGAGGGCATCCTGCTGGCGCATCAGGTCGTCCCGGCGCTCCTGCGCCCGCACCAGGTTCTGCTCGGCGGCGCGGAGGCGGGTCTCGGCCTCGGCCCGGCGCGCGTGCAGGCCGGTGATGCCGGCCGCCTCCTCCAGCACCATGCGGCGCTCGTCGGGGCGGGCGTTGACGAGGGCGGCGACGCGGCCCTGGCTGACCATGCCGGAAGAGCGGGCGCCGGTGGCGAGGTCCGCGAACAGCGTCTGCACGTCCCGCGCGCGCGCCTCGCGGCCGTTCACGCGATACTGGCTGCCGCCGCCGCGCTCGATGCGGCGGACCACCTGGAGCTCGGCCTGGTTCGTGAACGGCGGTGGCAACGCCCCGGCTTCGGCCTCCTCCAGCGTGAGCGACACTTCGGCCAGGTTGCGGGCCGCGCGGTGGGCGGTGCCGCTGAAGATCACGTCGTCCATGCCCTCGCCGCGCATGGTGCGGGCGTTGCCCTCGCCCATGGCCCAGCGCAGCGCCTCGGTCACGTTGCTCTTGCCGCAGCCGTTGGGGCCCACGATGCCCGTGAGCCCGGGCAGGATCTCGAGCGAGACTGCGTCCGCGAAGCTCTTGAAGCCGGCGATCCCGAGGCGGGCGAACCGGACGGCCATGCGGCTGCTAGACGCCGGCTGCTTCGACGGCCTTGAGGAAGTCCGGGTAGCGGGCGGCGCCGGAGAGGTTCTTGCCGTTGATGACGAAGGTGGGGGTGGAGGTCACGCCTCGCTTCTTCTCCGCGTCGTTCTGCTCGGCGAGGATCGCGGTGCGGAGCGCGTCGTCGTTGACGGCGGCGTTGAACGCCGGGCGGGCGAGGCCGGCGAGGGCTGCGATCTTGGCGAGCTCGTCCAGCGGGTTGACGTTGCGCGCGAAGGCCCAGCGGTCCTGGCTGGCGAGCAGCACGCTGATGAACGGTTCGTAGCGCTCCGGCGGCAGGGCGCGGGCGACCATGGCGCCGGCCAGCGCCACCTGGTCCAGCGGGTAGTCGCGCCAGACGTAGCGGATGCGGCCGGTGTCGATGAGCTTCTCCCGCACCTCGGGGAAGGTGGTCTTCTGGAAATCGGCGCAGTGGCTGCAGGTGAGGCTGAACCATTCGTGGACGACGACCTTGGCGGCGGCGTCGCCCATGGCGCGTTCGGGGACGTTGGAGGCCTGCGCGCGGGCAGCGCCTGCGAGCAGGAGGGCGGGAAGGGCGAGGGCGGCGCGACGGGGGAGATGCATAGGATCCTCGTGCGATGGATGGGTTTCGGATTTATGCGCCCCGTTCCGCCGCCGCCGTCAAGCGCGATCGGCGCGGACCGCGGCGCCCAAGGCCGCCAGGGCGTCGCGAAGGGGGCCGTCGGGCAACCCGGCGACGGGAACCGGGTCGAGTCGCCGCGGGACGCGGGGGGGCGGAGCGGGGTCGGGGCGGTCGGGCATGGCCTGGGTGAAACGCAGGCGCTGGACCAGGGGGCGGCCGGCGTGGGCGTTGATGCGCTCGATGAGCTGGGAGGCCAGGTGCTGCAGCTCGAGGGCGACCGGGCCGGCGCAGCCGAGGGTGAGGGTGCCGGCGGCAAGGCGGTTGGGGCGGGTGGCGGCGGCCAGCGCGGGGCCGACGATGGCGGGCCAGTCGGCCATGAGCTGGGCCGTGGCTGCGCCCTGGCTGCGGAAGGCGGGGCGCACGATGGCGGGCAGCACGGCACCCACCGGGCGCGGGCCGTAGACGTGGCGCGGCGACGTGTCGGGCGGCTTGTCGGGGGGCGGAGCGGTTGCCATAGGGGGTCCATGGATGCCAGCGCGCCGAACGAACTGCCCGTGCCGAGTGCGGCGGCGCTGCTGGGCTGGTATGACCGGCACCGGCGCAGCATGCCATGGCGGGCGCTGCCGGGCGAGGCCCCGGACCCGTACCGGGTGTGGCTGAGCGAGGTGATGCTGCAGCAGACGACGGTTGCGGCCGTGGCGCCGCGGTTCGAGCGGTTCGTGGCGCGGTTCCCGACCGTGCACGCGCTGGCGGCGGCGCCCGAGGCCGACGTGATGCAGGAATGGGCCGGGCTCGGCTACTACGCCCGGGCGCGGAACCTGCATGCCTGTGCGCGGGCGGTGGTGGCGGCCGGCGGGTTCCCGCGGGACCTGGTGGGGTTGCGCACGCTGCCCGGCGTTGGGGATTACACCGCGGCGGCGGTGGCGAGCATCGCGTTCGGGGTGCCGGCGGTTCCGGTGGACGGCAACGTGGAGCGGGTGGCGGCGCGGGTGTTCGCGATCGACGCGCCGCTGCCGGGCGGGCGCCGGGCGATCGACCGGGCGGCGATGCGGCTGGGCGAGGATGCGGCGGCGCGGGCGCGGCCGGCGGACTTCACGCAGGCGCTGTTCGACCTCGGGGCCACCATCTGCACGCCGCGGTCGCCGGCCTGTGCGCTGTGCCCGTGGCGGGGGGCGTGCGCCGGGCTGCGGGCGGGCGCGCCGGAGCGTTTGCCGGTGCGTGCGGCCAGGCGGGTGCGGCCGGTGCGGCATGGGGCGGCGTTCTGGCTCGAGGATGCGGGGGGGCGCGTGCTGCTGCGGCGGCGCCCGGCGCGCGGCTTGCTCGGCGGCATGTTGGAGCTGCCGGGGACGGCGTGGGGTGACCAAGTTGGCCCGGAGGCGGCGCCGCAGCCGGCCGAGTGGGCGCTGGCGGGCCAGGCGGTGCACGGGTTCACGCATTTCGAGCTGCGGCTCGACGTGTATGTGGGGCGTGTGGCGGAGGTGGCGGCCGAGGGTGTGCTGGTCGCGGCCGACGCGCTGGATGGGGCCGGGCTGCCGACCGCGATGATGCGGTGTGTTTTTGTCGCGCGCCGGTTCATCGGGCGTTAAGTCCCGCCCGGCATGGTGGGGTCACGCCAGATCGGCGCTGCCTGCAAAACGTGGGCAAACGGCAACAAACCACGTTTCAGGCACGAGGTAAGACACCATGCCCCTCAATTCGGTCAACACGAACATCGGCGCGCAGGTCGCGCTCCAATCCCTCAACCTCACGTCCACGCAGCTGCAGGCGACGCAGAAGCGCGTGAGCACCGGCTACCGCGTGGCGGACGCGGAAGACGATGGTGCGGCCTTCGCGGTGGCGCAGCGTGTCCGTTCGGACGTGGCGGCGCTGACGACGGTGAACGGCCAGCTCGGCAACGCGAAGGGCCTGGTCGGCACGGCGCTTGCGGGGCTGACGAGCGTCAGCAACTCGCTGACGGAGGCGAACAGCCTGCTGGTGCAGATCGGCGACTCGAGCATCTCGAGCACGCAGCGGGACCAGTATGTGGCCTCCTACAAGTCGCTCGTGACGCGCGTTGCGAACACGGTCGACGGCTCGACCTATAACGGGCAGACGCTTCTCGGGGCGGCCGCGGGTGCCGTCGCCGGGACGGCCAAGTCCGTGATCAACAACGAGGCGGGCGCGACGAGCACGCTGTCGGCGGCTGACGTGAGCGGGCTGGCCAACACGCTTGCGGGGCTGATCGGGTCGACGTTCGCGCGCACCACGGCGGGGGTGGATTCCTTCGGGGCGGTGACGGCGTCTGCCGCGCAGGCTGCGGCGGCGACGGCGCTGTCCACCACGACGGGTGCGACGGCGTTTTCGACGGCGCAGGTGAGTGTTGCGAACCTGCTGAACCAGACGGGCGCAGACAAGAAGTTCCTGGACGCGACCATCACGTTCACCAACGCCAAGATCGACAGCCTGAATGCCGGGTTGGGCGCGCTGGTGGACACGGACCTGAGCAAGGAGTCTGCGAACCTGCAGGCGCTGCAGATCCGCCAGCAGCTCGGTACGCAGGCACTGAGCCTGGCCAACCAGGCGCCGCAGTCGCTGCTGAGCCTGTTCAAGTAGGGCAGGCGAGCCCCGGGGCCGCTTGGCGGCGGCCCCGGTTTGCGGCTGAACAGTAGGGAATGAGCATGTCGAACCTGGTTTTGGAGTTGCGGCAGGGCGAGACGATGGTGATCAACGGCGCGCCGATCCGGTTCCGCACCAAGTCGCGCATCGAGCTGACGGCGCATGCGCGGTTTCTGTTCGGAAAGCAGATCATGCCGCCCGCCGAGGCGGACACGCCGGCCCGACGGATCTATTTCGCGTTCCAGTCGGCCTATATCGGGTCCGACGAGGAGCGGCCGCAGGGGCTCGAGGCGGCGCGGGAGCTGTGTGCGCGGTTCAAGGAGGTGACGAGCTCGGGCCTGGCGCGGGACATCCTGGACCGGGCCATCGCCGCCGCCGAGGCGGACCAGTGCTACGAGGCGCTGAAGCTGGCGCGGCGGATCATCCGGCACGAGGACGCGGTGTTGGGGCGGGATGCCGAGCTGGCGCGGGAGGACGAGGCATGCACGGCGTAGCGACGACGGCGTATCGCCGGTCCTCTGCGCATCGGAGCCTGCGGGCGCAGGAGGCGGACGTGTTCCTGCGGGTGAACGCGGTGCTGCGCGGGGCGTATTCCGACAACCCGTTGGCGCGGGCGCGGGCGCTGGCCGACAATGATCGGCTGTGGTCGGCGGTGATGGGCGTGCTGCAGGACCCGGCGAACGGGCTTCCGGCGCCGCTGCGGGCATCGATCATGTCCGTGGGCCATGCGGTGAAGCGCGAGAGTGCGCGGGCGGAACCGGATTTTGGGTTCCTGATCGGGATCAACGAGCAGATTGCGGCGGGGCTGTCGGGCGTGTGAGGCGTTCGGGCCCGTCCTTCGAGGCGGGCGTAACGTTACATTACTGTTCCAAACCGGACGACGACGTCCCATGGGGGCGGAGCTCGGCGCTCGAGTGCCGTGAACCACCACGCCTTGTTCTGCCACGCTCGCAACGGCGGTCTTTCGAAGGGTCCGGTCGCGCGCGATCGGGCGGACGCGTGGGGGGCTAGGCCGGCTGCCAGTCGAAACGGGCGGCGAGCCAGCGGCGGAGTGCGAAGACGGCGGCCGGGTTGGGTGCGAGCCGTGCGGCGCAGGCGGCGGCGTCGGGGACGATCTGGACGCCGAGGCGTGCGGCTTCGGCAAGGAGCTCGGGGTCCGCGGCGAGTCCGGCGCAGGCGCGGCGCCATTGGGAAATGGAAGCGGCAGGGGTGAGGGCCGGAAGCATCAGCCCGGCCTCGAGCTGCACGGCGGTGGCGGCGGCGCGAAGGGCGGTCAGCAGGTCTGGCGGGGCGTTGGACAGGCGTTCGAACACCGAGGGGAGGGTGGGCCATGCCTCGTCCCGCACAGGCGTGGTGGCGCTGGCGGGGCCGAAGGTGAACACGGGCTGCATGCCGGCGTGCTGTGCCGCGGCGAGGGCTATGAGAAGGCCGGGGCCGGCGAGGAGCATGGCGTCGGCCTGCGCGGCAGGGGCCGGGCGGGCATCGATGCCCATCAGGTCGAGTGCGAGGAAGGCTGGGAGCTCGGGGCCGGCCGGGCCCGACGCGGCGACGAGCAACGGGCGCCCCGGCAAGGGCTGCACCCGGCTGACGAGGACGGAGGAGGTGGCGCCGGCCCAGAGCGGGACCCAGCGGGCCGGCTCGAACCGCGCGCGGCTCTCACCCACCAGCCAGCTTGTGGCGGCCGTGCCAGGCAGCAGCATGGCGGTGTTGCCATCGGGCTCGACGCGGGCCTGGAAGGCGTTGGCACCGGTCACGCCGTCGATGCCGCCGACGGGCTGGCGCTTGAGCGGTCGGGCGAGCGCGCGGGCGAGCGGCAGCGCGAGCAGTTCGGCCCACCGGTCGAGGCGGCCGCCGGGCGGCCCGGCGACGAGGAGGGTAGCGGGCAGCGGTTGCGCGTTGGCCTCGCGAAGGACGGCTCCGACGGCGGCGAGCGACATCAGCGTGCGGCGTCGGAGTGCGTGACGCATCGGCGTGTGAGGCATCGGCGCGTAAGGCATCGGCGTGTAAGGCATCGGCGACCCTTCCCCCCGGATAGGCTTCTCGACAGCGCCGGGCGGGTGTGACGGTCCTTATGGTGCGTGTCAAATCCATGACGGGTGTGGAGGCCGTCCGTGGCTGGGGTTTGCCGGCGTGGTCAGCCTCGCGCCCGGCCCTGTCCCGCACGGGGTGAGGGCGCAGAACTCAGCTGTCGTAGGCGACCAGGGCTTCGAAGGGCACGCCGATGCGGGCGCGGCCGCCGAGGAAGGTGAGCTCGATGAGGGCGGCAGCGGCGGGCACGTGGGCGCCGGCCTGCTGGAGGAGCTGGACGGCGGCCTGCATGGTGCCGCCGGTGGCGAGCAGGTCGTCGACGAGCACCACGCGGGCGCCGGGCGGGATGGCGTCGGCCTGGATCTCGAGGCGGTCGGTGCCGTATTCGAGGGCGTAATCGAGCCCGATGGTGGCGCCGGGGAGCTTGCCGGGCTTGCGGAGCATGACGAAGCCGCAGCCGAGCTTGAGCGCCAGGGGTGCGGCGAGGAGGAAGCCGCGGCTCTCGATGCCAGCGAGGAGCGTGGGGGAGTGGGCGCGGACCACGTTGGCGAGGCGGCCCATGGCGACCTGCCAGGCGTCGGGATGCCGGAGCAGGGTGCTGATGTCGTAGAAGAGGATGCCGGGCTTGGGGAAGTCCGGGATGCCGCGGATGTGGTCTTTGAGGTCCATCGCCGTGTCCAGTCGGTTCGTGTGGCTGCCATAGGCCCCGGCCGCGGGCGGTGCGCAAGCAGCCGGCCTACGCCGGGGCAAGCGGCCGGGTTACGCGGCGGGGCGATGTGCGCTAGCTCAGGGGCATGTCGCGCTCCAGCATCGCAACCCTTGCGGGTATTGTGTTCATCCTCCTCTACATCGGAGCTGCCGTGGCGGTGTCGGAGGTGATGGGGCGCATGCATTGGGCGCTCGAGGCGGTGTATTGGGGGGTGGCCGGCATCGTCTGGGTGTTCCCCATCCGGTGGCTGATGCTGTGGTCGGTCGGCAAGCGGTAAAGTCTGCGCCCGACGGCAACGCCTTCTCCCGGCCTTCTCCCGGCCTCCTCCCGCAGTGGGAGGAGGAGAACACATCAGACGCGGCCGTAGGTGTCCTCGATCCGGACGATGTCGTCCTCGCCGAGGTAGCTGCCCGACTGGACCTCGATGAGCGTGAGCGGGATGCGGCCCGGGTTCACCATGCGGTGGGTGCAGCCGAGCGGCAGGTAGATGCTCTCGTTCTCGCGCACCATGATATCCTCCTCGTCCCGGGTGACGAGGGCTGTCCCGTGGACCACCACCCAGTGCTCGGCGCGGTGATGGTGGCGCTGCAGGCTGAGTTTCTGCCCCGGGTTGACCACGATGCGCTTGACCTGGAAGCGGTCCCCCCGGATCAGGCTCTCGTAGAAGCCCCAGGGGCGGTAGGTGCGGTTATGCGCCACCGCCTCATGCCGCCCGGCGGCGCGTAGGCGGTCCACCACGCGCTTCACGTCCTGCGCGCGATCCCGGTGCATGGCGAGCACGGCATCCTGCGTGACCACCACCACCGCATCCTCGAGGCCCACCACGGCGGTGAGGATGCCGTCGCTGCGGACGAAGCAGCGCTCGGCCCCCTCGAGCAGCACGTCGCCCACGGCAGCGTTGCCGTGGTCGTCCTTCGGCAGGCGCTCCCACAATGCGTCCCAGCTGCCCACGTCGGACCAGCCGAGGCTCGCGGGGATGACGGCGGCGCGGGTGGTGCGTTCGGCGACCGCGTAGTCGAGGCTGATGTTGCGGCAGGAGGCGAAGGCGGCCGGGGCGAGGCGGATGAAGTCGAGGTCCTGGGTGCGGCCGGCGACGGCTTCCTCGACGGCCTCGAGCACGTCGGGCGCGTGGAGGCGCATCTCGTCGAGCAGGGTGCGGGCGGTGAAGACGAACATGCCCGAGTTCCAGAGGTGGCGGCCGCTCGAGGCGAGCTCCCCGGCGGTGGCGGCGTTGGGTTTCTCGATGAAGCGGGCGACCTCGTGCACGCCGGGGGCGAGCGGGAGCTCTGGGCCGACCTCGATGTAGCCATAGGCCGTCTCGGCGCGATGGGGCTGCATGCCGAAGAGCACGATGCGGCCGTCGCGGGCGGCGACCACGGCGCGGGCGAGGGCCTCGTGCAGCGCGTCGGTGCGTTCGATGGCGGCGTCGGCGGCCATCATCCACAACACGCTGTCGGGGCTGGGGGCGAGGAGGGCGGCGGCGACGATGGCGGGGGCGGAGTTCCGGGCGGCCGGCTCGAGCACGATCATGGGGTGTTCGATCCCGGCATCCCGCAGCTGCTCGGCGATGAGGAAGCGGTGCTCGTTGTTGCACACGGCGATGAGGCGGCCGAAGCCTGGGCCGATGGCGCGGAGGGCCGTCTCCTGCAGCATGGTGCGCTCGCTGACGAGGGGCCAGAGCTGCTTGGGGAAGCTCTCGCGGCTGACGGGCCAGAGGCGGGTGCCGGAGCCGCCCGACAGGATGACGGGGATGATGTCCGCGTCGGTGTGGGCTGGGGCAGGCATGCGGCGTCCTTTTGCGAGGCGTCGGGCGTAGGGTGCGGAAGCTATAGGTTTGGGGGTGCGCGCGTGTCCAGTCAGGGTGCGTTGGCGGTGAGGTGGCTGGCGCTCGCGGCCACCCCTCCCCCGGCCCCTCCCGCAAGGGGAGGGGGAAAAGTTGCGGGTCTCGAGCGCTGACCGCATGATTGGCAGTTGAATGGAGACCCACCTCATGACCGCGCTTCGGAACGACGTCACTGCTGCCATCGCCGAGCACACGCAGGCGATCGAGGCCGGGTTGATCGAGGTGCGGCGGGATCTGCATGCGCATCCGGAGCTGGCGTTCGAGGAGGTGAGGACGGCCGGCATCGTGGCGGCCGAGCTGCGGCGGCTGGGGATCTCGGTGCAGGAGGGCGTGGGGCGCACCGGGGTGGTGGGCACGATCGAGGGTGGGCGGCCCGGGCCGACGCTGGCGATCCGGGCGGACATGGATGCGCTGCCGATCCTGGAGAAGACCGGGCTTGCGTTCGCGAGCACGCTCGAGGGCAAGATGCATGCGTGCGGGCACGACATCCACACGAGCACGCTGCTGGGCGTGGCCGCCGTGCTGAAGCATCTGGCGCCGCAGCTGGGGGGCACCGTGCGGCTGCTGTTCCAGCCGGCCGAGGAGGCGGTGGGGGGTGCGAAGGCGATGATCGAGGACGGGGCCATGGAGGGGGTGGACATGGCGCTCGGCTTCCACAACGCGCCACAGCTCCCCGTCGGGCAGTTCAGCTACACGCGCGGTTCGTGCATGGCCGCCGCCGACCGGCTCGAGATCGTGGTGCACGGCAAGTCGGGGCATGCGGCGCACCCCTACAGCGCCATCGACCCGGTGGTGGCGGCGGCGCACTTCGTGACGCAGGTGCAGACGGTGGTGTCGCGCGAGATGCGGCCGCTGCAGCCCTGCGTGGTGACGATCGCGGCGATCCATGGCGGGACGGCGAGCAACATCATCCCGGACGCGGTGACGATGCGGGGCACGGTGCGGACCTTGCACGAGGCGGCGCGGGCCACGGCGGAGGCGGCGATCCAACGGCTGTGCCGGGGCCTCGAGACCGGGCTGCGGGTGCGGATCGAGTGCGAATACATCCGGGGCGTGCCGCCGACGGTGAACGACGACGCGGTGATGGACAAGCTCACGGCCAGCGTCCGGGCGCAGATGGGGGACGTGCTGGAGGAGGGCGAGGCAAGCCTGGGCGCCGAGGATTTCGCGCTCATGGCGCAGCTGGCGCCCTCCGCGCACCTGCGGGTGGGCGCGGGCGCGCCAGGGCGGGACGACCGGCTGCACAACAGCGACTACCAGCCGGACGAGCGGTGCATCGGAAACGGGGTGCAGGCGCTGAGCCGGGCCGCGGTGGACATGCTGGCCTGAGCGGGCTGGCCGACATCGCGGAGGGGGATGTCGACGCGCTGCTTGCGTTGAACAACGCCCATGCGGCGGAGCTCTCCTTGCTCGAGCGGGATGGGTTCGTGCGGCTGCTCGGGCAGGCCGTGCATGCGCGGCACGTGGGACGCGAGGCGTTCCTGCTCGCGTTCGACGAGGGGGCCGCGTATGGCAGCCCGAACTACCTGTGGGTCCGGGCGCGATACGAGCGCTTCGTGTATGTGGACCGCCTGGTCGTTGCTCCGCAGGCGCGCGGGCGGGGGTTGGCGCGGGCGATGTATGCGGACCTGTTGGCGCGGGTGCCGGGGAGCCTGGTGGCTTGCGAGGTCAACCTCGAGCCGCCCAACCCGGCGTCGGACCGGTTGCACGCCGGGCTGGGCTTCCGGGAGGTCGGGGCCGAGTGGATCCATGGTGGGGCGAAGCGCGTCCGTTACCTGCTTCGGCCGGCGGACGGGCGGTTGATGGGCGGGGAGGGCGGCGGATGAGGGTGTGCGTGTTCGGGGCGGGGGCGATCGGGGGGCATCTGGCGGCGCGGTTGCACAAGGGCGGCGCGGCGGTGTCGGTGGTCGCGCGTGGCGCGCAGCTTGCCGCCATCCAGGCGCGTGGGCTCCGGATCGAGGCGCCGGACGGGGTGATTGCGGCGCCGGTGGCGGCCAGCGCGGACCCGGCGGCGCTGGGCGTGCAGGATGCGGTGCTGGTCTGCGTGAAGGCGCCGGCGCTGCCGGACGTGGCGGGGGCGATCGGGCCGCTGCTGGGGCCGGACACGACGGTGGCGTTCGTGATGAACGGGATCCCGTGGTGGTATCACCCGGCATCGGACCCACAGGCGGCCGCGCTTGACCCGGGCGGGCGGCTGGAGGCGGCGGCCGGGCGGCGGCGCAGCCTGGGCGGCGTGATCTACTCGGCCTGCACCGTGACGGAGCCGGGCGTCATCCATGTGGAGCATGCGCGCAACCGGCTGGTGCTGGGTGAGCCGGACGGCGCGATGAGCATCCGCCTGCAGGCGCTGGCGGATGCCGTGGCGGCGGGCGGCATGATGGGCGTGGCGAGCCCGCGCATCCGGGATGCGGTATGGGACAAGCTGGTGCTGAACCTCGCGACCGGCCCTCTGGGCGTGCTGGGCCAGGCGTCCCCGCGGGACTTCCTTGCCGACCCTGCAGGGCGCAAGGCGCTGCGCGACGTCGCAGCCGAAGCGATGGCCATTGCGGCTGCATCCGGGTGCCCGGTGACCCTCGATGTGGAGCTGATGCTGGAGCGGGTGGCCAAGTCGGCGCATCGCTCGAGCATCGTGCAGGACCTCATGCTGGGCCGGCCCATGGAGGTGGCGGCGCTGTACGACGCGCCGCTGGCCATGGCGCGGGCGGCGGGGGTGGCGACGCCGGTGCTGGACCTGCTGGTCTCGCTCGTCAGGGTGCGGGCGGCCCAGGCTGGGCTGTACTCTGGCCCAGGACCCAGCCCTCCCAGCGCGTGATCCAGGGATCAGGCGGCGCCGCGTCGGGGCGGCGTCCGGCGAGGACCATCAGGAGGCAGAGCAGGCCCAGCATGTAGTCGAGCCGGTCCTCGCCGGCGGCGTCCGGGCCGAAGCCGTTGGCGAGCCAGGCCTCGAGCGCGGCGTCGGGGGCGGCGTCGAGCCCGTCCATCGCGGCGCGTAGGCCAGGGACGAGGGCGGCGCGGTCGGCCTGGCGGCGCTTGCTGCCGATGGGCCGGAGGCCGAGTTGGCGGAGGGCTTCAGCGGGGTATGTTTCGGCGATGGCGACGCGGCCGGGGCGGAGCAGGCCGAGGAGCGGGCCGTCGAAGGGCCAGAGGGCGGGGGCGGGGTGCGCTGTGATGAGCAGGTCCCGCCAGGCGCTGATGGCGGCCTTGCCGGACTGGTTGGCGCCGAGGGTCCAGAACAGGGGGGCGCCGGCGGGGCGGTGCGGGGTGGCGCGGTCACACAGGCGGGAAAGGTCTGCGGCGGTGGCGAGGCCAAGGGCCTGGGCATGGGCGAGGCGCGTCATGCCGCGGATGCCGAGGCGGGGGTAGAAGGGGCGGCGCGGGCCGGCCTCCTCCAGAGTGTCGGCCACGCGCAGGAAGTCGGGTGGGAGGGTGCGGAGGAAGGCCGGGAAGTCGGGTGCCGTGCCGGCGTGGAGGGCGGCGTAGGCGCGGGGCAGGCCGATGGGGAAGTCGACGCCCAACGCGACCGGGCCGCCTTCGGCCTCGTGCAACAGCCGGGCGAGGAGGGTGTCGACGGGGCCGACCGGGTGGACCGAGAGGCTCCAACCGAGCGGGACGGGGTGGGCCAGCGCCATCCAGCGCTTGGCGGGCGCCATGCTCCAATCCGCATGGGCGGCGAGCAAGCGCCGGGCCTTTACTTCCCGGTCTTGGTCCCACCCTGGGGCCCGAGCGGTTTGTGGGCGCGGTCGAGCAGGCGGGAGATGAGGCCCGGCTTCCTGGGCGGCTCCGGTGGGGCCGCTGCGGCGGCTTCGGCGGCGGCGGCGGCCTGGCGCTCCTTGGCCTTCATGGACAGCCACGCGTCGAGCGACTTGCCGGCCTTGGCGGCGCGCTTCTGCTCGTAGGCGCGCTGGGCGGCGCTCATCTGCTTGTCTGTCATTCGGGTGGTCCTCCGGGGCGCAAGGTGGCAGCCGGGCGCGGTGGGTTCAAGGCTTGCCGGGCCGTCACCCGGGCCGCGCGCCCAGCAGCCGGCGCTCCACCCAGCCGAGGGCCGCGTTGATGGCGATGCCGGCGGCCGAGAGGAGGGCGAGGGCGGCGAACATGCGGGGGATCTGCAGGCGGTATCCGGCCTCGAGGATGCGGTAGGCGAGACCGGAGGCGACGCCGCCGGAGCCGGCCACGAACTCGGCCACCACGGCGCCGACGAGGGCGAGGCCGCCCGAGACGCGGAGGCCGGCGAGGAAGAGGGGCAGGGCGGCGGGGAGGCGCAGCAGGCGCAGCGTCTGCCACCGCGTGGCGCCGTTGAGGCGGAACAGGTCCAGCAGCGGGCGCGGCGTGGCGGCCAGCCCGGCGGCGGTGTTGGAGAACACCGGGAAGAACGCGACGATGGTGGCGCAGACCACGAGGGAGGCGAACGGGTCCCCCACCCACACGATGATGAGCGGCGCGATGGCGACCACGGGGGTGACCTGGAGCGCCACGGCCCATGGCAGCACGGCGGCGCGGGCGAGCGGGCTCGCCTGCATGAGCAGCGCCAGGCCGACGCCGAGGGCGACGCTGGCAGCGAGGGCCACGGACGTGACGAGAAGGGTCGAGGCGAGCGACGCGAGCAGCAGCGTGGGGGCCGCCGCGAAGGCGCCGACGATGGCGCTCGGGGTTGGCAGGATATAGGCGGGCAGCGCGGCGGCCCGGACGGCACCCTCCCACATGGCGAGGGTGAGCACGGCGAAGAGCGCGGGAGCGGCCTTCATGCGCGGGTGGTCGCCAGGGCGGCGCCGATGCGGGCGACGAGGGCGGCGTAGCCGGGGGAGAAGCGGCGGGCGGTTGGGTCGGCTCCCTCACCCCGGCCCTCTTCCGGGGGGAAATGGGGCAGCGGCGGCAGCCCTTCGAGCTGGTTCACGATGCGGCCGGGGCGGGGGGACATGAGGACGATGCGGGTGGCGACGTAGGCGGCTTCGTAGACCGAGTGGGTGACGAAGACCGTGGTGGGCTTCGGCGCGAGGGCGACCAGGTCGTCCTGGAGGGCATGCCGGGTGAACTCGTCCAGGGCGGCGAAGGGTTCGTCCATGAGGAGGAGGTCGGGCGTCTGCACCAGGGCGCGGGCGATGGAGACGCGCATCCGCATGCCACCGGACAGCTCGTGCGAACGGGCTTGCCCGAAGCCTTCGAGGCCGACGCGGGCGAGGGCGGCTCGGGCGGCTGCTTCGGACTCCCGCGGGGTGGCGCGCTGCAGGCGGAGCGGGAGCGCCACGTTCTCGGCGGCCGTGGCCCAGGGCAGGAGCGTCGGGTCCTGGAACACGTAGCCGAGGCGGCCGGGGCCGGGCGGGGCGCCCCTGTCCCAGCGGAGCGTGCCGCCGTCGGGCGTGTCCAGCCCGGCGATCAGGCGCAGCAGCGTGGACTTGCCGCAGCCGGAAGGGCCGAGGAGGGCGACCGTTTCCCCGGCCTCGATCCGAAGCGCCGCGCCCTCGAGCGCCACGGTGCCGTTCGGAAAACGGCGGCCCACGCCCTCGAGGGTCAGCACCTACTTGGGCAGGAACTTCAGCGTGTAGGCGGCCGAGTAATCCGTGCCGGCGGGAAGCAGGCCCTGCTGCACCAGGCTGGCCGTGAAGGACTGCCAGCGCGCATCCGTCATGGCGCCGATGCCGGCCGGCGCCGCCTTGCCGTCGCCGCCGATGATGCCGCGGGCGCGTAGCACGTCGTGGCCGTAGGCGAGGAGGCCGTCGGTCATCTCCGGGTTCTCGCGCTTGATGAGGGCGTGGGCGGGGGCCGGGTCGCCCTCGAGGTAGTCGCGCCAGCCCTCGATGGAGGCGGCGACGAAGCGCTGCACCAGGTCCGGCTTTTCCCCCGCGAGCTTGGTCGAGACCGTGAGCAGGCTTCCGTAGCCGTCGAACCCGGCATCGGCCAGCAGGAGGACGACGGGCTCGAACCCGGCCTCGGTGCGGATGGCATAGGGCTCGCTGCCGAGGTAGCCCTGCTGCACGGCTCGCTTGTCGGCGAGGAACGGGGCCAGGTTGAACGTGTAGGGCCGGATCTGCGCGTCCGTGTAGCCGAAGCGGGCGCGCAGGAAGTTCCACCAGCCGAGGCGGGTGTCGGCGCCGATCATGACGGGCTTGCCGCGCAGGGCCTCGAAGCTGTCGTTGCCCTGGCCGGGGTGGGCGAGGAGGATGGACGGGTCGCGCTGGAAAAAGGCGGCGACGGCCACGACGGGCAGGCGCTCCTGGGCCATGTTGAGCACCAGGTAGGCGTTGGAGGCGAGGTTGAAGTCGAGGCGGCCGGCAAGGAGCAGCTGGGCCTGGTTCACCTGCGGGCCGCCCTGGCGGATGGTGACCTTGAGGCCGTGGCGGGCGTAGATGCCGCGGGCGATGGCCTGGTAGTAGCCGCCATATTCGGCCTCGGCCTTCCAGTCGAGGCCGAACGTGACGCGGTCGGGTGCCGGCTGCGCGAGCGCGGGCCCTGTCCAAGCCGATTGGGCGAGCAGAAGCAGCAGGCAGAGACGGCGCAGCATGGGACCCCCCGGAAATGCGGCTGTCATGTTGCATGGGTTCGCGGCGTGCGACTATGGGGGAGTTGAACGGGAGGCGGCAGTGGCGGAGGCTCGGGTCAAGGCGAAGCTCTGGGTGCAGATGGCATTGCGGATGGGCGACATCGACGGGCGGCCGGGGGCGGTGCTGCGCCGGGGCGATGCCGATGCGGGAGGCGTGCTGGTGGTGCTGCGGGGGCGGGAGGGCTTGTCCGTGCTGTCGCAGGTGCGGGCGGGGGAGGGCGACGTGTCCTGGCTGCGGGCGACCGGGGCGGGGCCGGTGGACCAGGCTGCAGCCGATGCCTACGTGGAGCGGCAGGTGCGGCGGGACCCCGATTTGTGGGTGCTGGAGTTCGAGGCGCCGGACCTGCTGCCGCCGTTCGAGGCGCGGGTGGTGGAGTAGGCTTGGCCGCACTCACGGCTTAGTGTGTCAAATCTGCGCGGTGGCTTGTGGCATTTGGGTCACAACCCTTATGGAAACATGTCGGACCATCTCGCGCTCCGGCGCAAGTCGTGCGTATTGTGCGTTCACCGAGAGGCGGGGGACGAGTCCCGAGCCACCACCCCCGGCTGCGTTACCCGCAGAACATGAGATAGAGGAGAGAACAATGAAGCTCCGCAGTGCGCTCCTGGCCGCGACCGTGATGGTCGCCCCGGTTGCCGCCAAGGCCCAGGCGATCAATGGGCTGTATATCGGTGCCGGCGCTGGCGCCAACTTTATGCACGACGAGAAGATCACCGGCGTTGCGTTCCCGAACATCCTCGGGTCGACGGCTGGCACGGTCCAGGGTCAGCGCATCAACGGCGGCCGCGTGAAGCTCGACACGGGCTTCGTGGGCGTCGCCAGCGTTGGTTACGGCCTGGGCAACGGTCTGCGCTTCGAACTCGAGGGCAGCTACCGCCAGAACAAGTTCAGCCGCGTCAATGCCGCGAACATCTTCAGCGCCGGTGGCGACGAGATGAAGTATGGCGCGATGGTCAACGCACTGTATGACTTCGACTTCGGCGCTCTGACGGGCGTGTATGTCCCGTTCACGCCGTATGTCGGCATCGGCGCCGGCTACCAGTGGGCGCAGCACAAGAACTCGCGCTTCTACGGCAACACGGGCGCCACGCCTGGTTTCCCGGGCGGGTTCGCGAACCGGTATCGCAGCAACGCGGGTGAGGGTGCGTTCGCGTACCAGGCCATCCTCGGCGGTGCGTTCAACATCGCGGCAGTGCCTGGCCTGGCGCTGACCCTCGAGTATCGGTTCCTCGGCCTCGCCGGCGACCGGACGTACAACTACCAGTTCACCACGCCGGCGACGGTTCCGGTGGGCACGGCGACGCGGGCCAAGATCCGCTTCGACGACGACTACAACCACAGCGTCCTGGTCGGCGTGCGTTACGCCTTCAACGCAGCCCCGCCGCCGGTCGTGGCCGTGGTTCCGCCCGTCGCCCGCGTCGAAGCGCGCACCTACCTGGTGTTCTTCGACTGGGACCGTGCGGACCTGACGGACCGCGCCCGGCAGATCATCGCCGAGGCGGCGCAGGCCAGCACGCGCACGCAGACGACGCGCATCGAAGTGACGGGTCACACCGACACCTCGGGCACGGCGCGCTACAACCAGGGCCTCTCGCAGCGTCGCGCGAACAACGTCGCGGCCGAGCTGGTGCGTCTGGGCGTGCCGCGGAACGCGATCTCCACCCAGGGCGTCGGCTTCAGCCGTCCGCTGGTCGCGACCGGGCCGGGCGTGCGCGAGCCGCAGAACCGCCGCGTCGAGATCGTCCTGCGCTAATCAGGACGGCTCGCTCGGCTTCGGCTGAACGGCAAGGAAGGCCGGTCCACGCATGTGGGCCGGCCTTTCTCTTTTTGACTTGTAAGATGAGCAGCTTGCTCCACCATGGGTGCAAGTCGCGCGTTGGCGTCAAGGACTGGCCGTGATGCGGCCGAGCGGGAGAACAGGGTGATGCGTAGGCTTCTGCTGGCGGCGACCGTGCTGGCGCCGATCGTGACGTTCGGGGCGGCATTGGGCTTTCCGACGGGCGGTGCGGTGGCGCAGCCCGTAACGGGGCTCTACATCGGCGGAGCGGGTGGCGCGAACTTCCTGCAGCAGGAGCGGCCGCGGGCCTACACCGGTGTGTTCAATGGCACGCCGGTCCGGGTGACGAGCGGGGGCACGGGCTTCGAAACCGGCTATGTCGGGCTGGGCAGCATCGGCTACGGCTTCGGCAACGGCCTCCGGCTCGAGGTCGAAGGGAACTACCGCTACAACCGGCTCGGGCGGTCGGGTTCGCTCCTTGCGGGGAGCACGCAGGGCGGCCACGAGCGCAAGATCGGCGGAATGCTGAACGTGCTGTTCGACCTCGATATCGGCAGCGGCTACGTCTACCCCTACATCGGCGGCGGGCTGGGCTACGCGAGCGTCGAGCAGAAGTTCAGCGCGACCTCGCTCGTGCCGCCGGTCGGGACGACGCGGCTGAGC
Source organism: Acetobacterales bacterium (assembly GCA_038229135.1). Taxonomy (GTDB): domain Bacteria; phylum Pseudomonadota; class Alphaproteobacteria; order Acetobacterales; family Acetobacteraceae; genus JBBROS01. The sequence continues at coordinate 112,966 of JBBROS010000003.1, read as the reverse complement.
GGGACGGAAGGCAGCTTCGCCTACCAGGCCATCGCCGGCTTCAGCTTTCCCATCCCGCCGGTCGTCGGCCTGTCGCTTACGGCCGAGTATCGCTACTACGCGCTGGCGGGCGACCGGAACTACGCGATCAGCTCGCCGGGGTTCGCGCCCGCGCGCCGGGCGACGTCGGACAACTACAACCACAGCCTGATGCTCGGCCTGCGTTACGCGTTCAACGTGGCCCCGCCGCCGGTCGAGGCCGCGGCGCCCGCGCCGGTCGCGCAGGCCGCGCGGTCCTACCTCGTGTTCTTCGATTGGGACCGGGCGGACCTGACGGACCGGGCGCGGCAGATCATCGCCGAGGCCGCGCAGGCCAGCACGCGGGTGCAGACGACGCGGATCGAGGTGACGGGGCATACCGACACCTCGGGCACGGCGCGCTACAACCAGGGGCTGTCGGAGCGCCGGGCGCAGGTGGTGGCGGGCGAGCTGGTGCGTTTGGGCGTGCCGGCATCGGCCATCAGCACGTCGGGCGTGGGGTTCAGCCGGCCGCTGGTGTCGACTGGGCCGGGAGTGCGGGAGCCGCAGAACCGGCGTGTCGAGATCGTCCTGCGCTGAAGCAGGGCTGACCGCTCCGCTCCCGACGGTGGAGAGCGGGCCGGGTAGCGAAAGCCCAAGGTGGCGCGTTGCCCTCGCCCCGACCTTTTCGTAGGGAGAGGGAGGGGGTTCGCGCCTCTTGGACGTGGCTCCGGCCACCCCTCCCGCGTGGGGAGGGGTGACGTGGCTACGACTTGCGGCGGGTGTTGGACGCGGTGCGGGTCGGGGCAGCAGCGGCGCCGCAATCGCTCACGTTGATGGGCTGGGCGGCCACGGCCTTGGCGGCAGCGTATTCGGCAAGCTCGCCGGTCTTCAGGGCCATCACTTCATCGAACACGCCGACCGTGCGGTCGCAGAACAGGCTGCCTTGGCGTAGGCCGGTCTGGCTCTGCACGTTGGCGAGGTTCGTCACGTAGTCGTCACGCTGCTTGGCCGAGGCGCGGCCGCCGGCGCGGCTGAAGTAGGCGTTCAGCGACTTGTCCTGCGCCTGCAGGTCCGGCTGGAACTTGCGCACGAAGGCGTCGTACTTGTCCTGATGCTGGCAGGTGAGCGCCACGACCATTAGCTGGGTCTTGAGCGCGGTCACGTCCAGGGCCGTGTGGTCCACGGCGCGGGCGCAGTTGGCGGTGGCTGCGAACGCCGGGGCGGCTGCGAGGCTGGCGGCCACGAGGGTGGTGAGCAGGATGCGCATGAATGTCTCCGATGACGCGCGGCCCGGTCGGGCCAGCTTGCGGTACTGCGCGAGGTAAACCGTCTATACGACCGGTGTGCAACACAAAACGGCGAGGCACATGCGATCGTCGATCAGCGCTGCAGATCGGCCGCTTGTGGCGGTGCGATGATCTGTCACGATAGTCGCCCACCGATAGGGCGCAGCATGGACCCGGACCCGTTTGCCGAGTACGACCCCGGCGCCTTCTATTGCGAACTTGCGGCCCTGCCGGGCGACACCAGCCCGGCGGCACAGGTGCGCGCGCGGGTGGCCGCCATCGGGCTCGAGGCGCTGCGGCGCCGGGCGCAGCTGGCCGAGGACGAGCTGGTGAACCTCGGCATCACCTTCACCGTCTATTCCGAAGCGACCGCGATCGACCGTATTCTGCCGTTCGACTGCCTGCCGCGGATCATCACAGCCGCCGAATGGGCGGTGCTGGAGCGGGGCGTCTCGCAGCGGGTGCGGGCGCTCAACCTGTTCCTGGGCGATGTCTACAACCAGCGCCGGATCCTGAACGACGGCGTGGTGCCGGCCGCTCTCGTGCTCGGCAACGCGAACTACCGGCCCGAGATGGAGGGCTTCCCCGTCCGTTTCGGCACGTATGTGCATATCTGCGGCATCGACCTGGTGCGGGACGAGAACGGGCGGTTCTGCGTGCTGGAGGACAATGCGCGCACACCGTCGGGTGTGTCCTACGTGGTCGAGAACCGGCACCTGATGTTGCGGACCTTCCCGGACCTGGTGGCAGGCATGAACCTGCGCCCCGTCGACGATTACGGGCGGCGGCTGCGCCAGGCGATGAACGACATCGCGCCAGAGGGGGTGGAGGATCCGCAGGTGGTCCTGCTCAGCCCCGGGATCTACAACTCGGCATATTTCGAGCACGTGTTCCTGGCGCGCGAGATGGGCGTGCCGCTGGTGGAGGGGGCGGACCTCGCCGTGGAGGACGACCGGGTGTGGATGCGCACCACGGCCGGGCTGCAGCGGGTGCACACGATCTATCGCCGGATCAGCGACGAATTCCTGGACCCCACGCTGTTCCGCCCGGACAGCATGTTGGGCGTGCCGGGGCTGATCGGCGCGTGGCGGCGGGGCAACGTGACGCTCGCCAACGCCGTGGGCACGGGCGTGGCCGACGACAAGGCCGTCTATGCCTACATGCCGCGCATCATCAAATACTACCTGGGCGAGGACGCGATCCTGCCGAACGTGGACACGCACATCTGCGGGGAGCCCGAGGGCCTGGCCTACACGCTCGCGCACCTGGACGAGCTGGTGATCAAGCCCGTGGGCGAAAGCGGGGGTTACGGCATCACGGTGGGCCCGCGCGCGAGTGCAGCCGAGCTGGAGGCGGCGCGGGCGGCGCTGGTGGCGGACCCGGCCAACTGGATCAGCCAGCCCATGATCAAGCTGTCGGTGGCGCCGACGCTCACGGCGGCCGGGCTGCGGCCGCGGCACCTCGACCTGCGGCCCTTCGCCATCACCGGGCGGGACACGTGGGTGCTGCCGGGCGGGCTCACGCGGGTGGCGCTGAAGGAGGGCAGCCTGATCGTGAACTCGTCCCAGGGCGGCGGCTCGAAGGACACCTGGGTGCTCGCCTCGTGACGCTGCATGCGACGAACCTGCTGACGCGGGATGCCGAGGGCCTGTTCTGGATGGCGCGCTACGTGGAGCGGGTCGAGAACCTGGCCCGTCTGATCGACGTGACGCAGACGTTCGAGAGTCCGGGGCGGGAGGCGGAGAGCTGGGCGGCGCTGGTGGCGATCAACGCGAACGAGGCGGAAGCCGCGGCGCTGGGGAGTGCGGACGCGATCAAGCGCTTCTACCTGCTCGACCGTGCGAACCCGAACTCGATCCCGGCCTGCATCGAGGCGGCGCGGACCAATGCGCGCAAGCTGCGGCCCATGATCAGCACCGAGATGTGGATGCAGCTCAACGTGTTCCACCGCGACGTGCTGGCCATCCGGCCTTCGGAGCTGGAGGGGGATGCCTTGAGCCGCCTGTGCCGGCGCATCAAGGAGGGGGTGCAGGCGCATACCGGCATCACGGAAGGCACGTTCTTCCGGGACCAGGGGTGGCATTTCTACGAGTTGGGCCGCTCGATCGAGCGGGCGGACCAGACGACGCGGTTGCTCGACATCAAGTATCACCTGCTGCAGCGCGGCTCGGCCGAGGAACGGCGGGTGGCCGAGCTGACGCAGTGGAATGCGGTGCTGCGGGCGGCGGCGGGCTATCATGCGTTCCGGCGCGTGGCGGAACCGGGGTTCGTGCCGGCCGACGTGGTGGCGTTCCTGCTGGGCGACACCGGCTTCTCCCGGAGCGTGGCCCTGTGCGTGGGCACCATGCAGTATCATCTGCACCAGCTGCGGAGCCGATATGGGCTGCGGGACACGGCCCCCGTGCTGCAGCTTCTGGATGAGCTGCGGGCGGTGCTGGCGGATGTGGAGCACCTGGACGACGGCAAGGACGGCCGGTTGCACGAGCGGCTGGACACGCTGCAGACGGACTTGGCCACCATCGGGGCGACGATCGGAACGATGTTCTTCCGCGACTGGCGGCCGTTGCTGACGCCGGCCCCGTCTCCGGCGCAGACGCAGTCGCAAACGCAATCGCAAACGGGGCAGTCGCAGTCGATGACCTAGCGCAAGCCTCGGATGGCCCTGCGAGCGGCGGATTGCGATGGTGCAGCACCCGAAGCGAGGAGCCGTGCGATGGACATGACGATGCCGACGAACGACGATGAGAGGCGCTGGGAAGCCCGTTGGCAGACGGTGCTGGGCCGCGAGCCGGGCACATTCCTGTATGCGGTGGTGACGATGGGCGTGTACTGCCGCCCTGGCTGCCCCTCGCCACGGCCGCTGCGGCGCAACGTGCGGTTCTTCGACAGTCCGGCGCAGGCCGGGGAGGCCGGGTTCCGCGCCTGCCGCCGCTGCGACCCGGACGGCACGCGGGCGGCGCTGGTGCGGGCGGTGGTGGAGGATGCGTGCGCCTTCATGGAGGCGGAGCCCGGCATCCCCTCGCTCGAACGTTTGGCGGAGCGGTCGGGCTACTCGAGGTTTCATTTCCTGCGGCTGTTCCGGGAGCACACTGGCCTCACGCCGCGCTCCTATGCGGAGGGGGTTCGGGCGCGGCGGCTGCAGGCCTCGCTGGAGGGGGGCGCGCGGGTGGTGGATGCGGTGCTGGATGCCGGGTTCGGGTCCGAGAGCCGGGTGTACGAGCACACGGGGCGGCTGCTGGGGATGACGCCGGGTGCTGTGCGGCGCGGCGGCGGCGGCGAACTCATCCGCACCGCCTTCGCGGACACGGCGTTCGGCCGCCTCCTGGTGGGCGCCACCGCGCGGGGCGTGTGCTTTCTTGGCTTTGCGGAGCCGGACGATGCGCTGATGGGCGACCTGCGGCGGCGCTTCCCGCAGGCGGAGATGCGGGCGGACGATGCCGGGCTGGAGGCGACGCTGGACCAGGTGCTGGCCTTCCTCGAGGAGCCCGCGGCGGCGCTGAAGCTGCCGCTGGATCTGCGAGGCACGGCATTCCAGCGGCGCGTTTGGGCCGCGCTCGGGCGAATCCCGGCGGGCGAGACGCGGACCTATGCCGAGGTGGCGGGCATGATCGGGCAGCCGGCGGCGGTGCGTGCGGTCGCGCGGTCCTGCGCTACGAACCCGGTTTCGCTCGCCGTGCCTTGCCACCGCGTGGTGGGAAAGTCGGGGGACCTCACTGGGTATCGCTGGGGGGTGCCGCGGAAGAGGGCGCTGCTGGAGGCCGAGCGGGCCGCCGCCGGGCAGGGCGCCGCCCCGGCATGGAAAGCATGACGCATCCGTCACGCTGCAAAGCGTGACTTCGCGGCCCGGCGTCCCAGATGGTAAGGACGATGGACACCGAAGGATGACGCCATGCACGTGATCAAGCGCCGCGGCTGGGAGATCAGCGAGAACCAGGTGACACCGGAGGCCCTGGTGCTCGGGCGGCGCGGGGCGTTGGGGTTGGCGGGCGGCATAGGCGCCGCCGCGCTGTGGCCGGAGGCGGCCCGGGCGCAGGGGGCGCCGCGCAACCCGAAATTCGATGGCGGGCGGGAGCTGACGGCCGAGAAGGACGCGACGACCTACAACAACTACTACGAGTTCGGCACCGATAAGAGCATCAGCCGCGCAGCCCAGCGCCTGCCGGTGTCGCCCTGGACGATCGCCATCGACGGCATGGTCAAGCAGCCCAAGACGATCGACCTGGACGACCTCATGAAGCAGGTTTCGCTCGAGGAGAGGATCTATCGCCATCGCTGCGTCGAGGGCTGGGCGATGACGGTGCCTTGGACGGGGTTCCCGCTGAGCAAGCTGGTGGCGATGGCTGAGCCCACGATGGGAGCGAAATACATCGCGCTGACGACGCTGGCGGACCCGAAGACGATGCCGGGGCTGCGGCTTTCGGCGTTCGAGTGGCCCTATGTGGAGGGCGTCACGATGGCGGAGGCGCAGAACGACCTGGCCTTCCTCGTGACGGGCCTCTACGGCAAGGCGGTGCCGAAGCAGAACGGCGCGCCGATCCGCCTGGTGCTGCCGTGGAAGTATGGGTTCAAGTCGGTGAAGTCGATCGTGAAGGTGACCTTCACGGACAAGCGGCCGACCACGTTCTGGGAGGGGTTGCAGCCCGCAGAGTATGGGTTCTGGGCCAACGTGAACCCTGCCGTGCCGCATCCGCGCTGGACCCAGGCGACGGAGCGTCTGCTGGGCAACGACCAGCGCGTGCCGACGCGGATCTACAACGGCTATGGCGAGTTCGTCGCGGACCTGTATGCTGGTCTCGGCAACGAGAAGCTTTTCATGTGATGGCGGCACGCATTTTCGCGGTCCTATCGGCGGTGTTCCTGGTGGCGGCGGTGGCGATCGCGGCGCTGACCTCGTCGCGCATGCCGTTGGGCCAAGGGCTGCTGCAGATGGATGCAGCGGTGGTCGGCTGGCTGCAGGGTGTGAGCCCGGTCTGGGTGTACAACTGGATCGAGCTTCCGTTCCTGTCACGGCCGGCCTGGTTGTTGCCGGCGTGCCTTGGCCTTGTGTGTGCCGGGCTGGCGCTCACGTTCAACCTGGGCAAGCCCAGCACGCAGCGGCGGCGGCGGAGCTAGGGTCGAGGTCCGATGGCCGCGCTTTCGGCTCGCGATCGGAGGTTCTCGGGGCCTCTACAGACGCAAGGCAGTCCGGGCCAGGGCGATGACGCGGTGGGCCTCCGTCCAGAGGGCGTAGGCCTCTAGGCGTTCGAGCGGCGCGAAGACGGCCTCGGTCACGTCGCTGCCGGGGGTCGGGATGCCGCCCTGCCAGGCGGCGGCGAAATCGATGATGGTATAGTGATATTGGACGCGGCCGGACTCGTCCTTGTGGATGCTGTCGACGTTGGCGACCAGGTGGAGCGGGCCGCAGGCCAGGCCGGCTTCTTCGAGCAGCTCGCGCCGGGCGGCGGCTTCGGCCGTCTCACCCAGTTCCTGCGCGCCGCCCGGGATGGACCAGGTGCCGGCGGCTGGGGGCTTGCTGCGGCGGACCAGCAGCACGGCATCGGGCTTCAGCAGCACGACGCCGATGCCCACGAGGGGGCGGGCGGGATATTCGCGGCTCAAACGTGGCGCCAGGGCACCTCGGTGGGCGGGGCGGCGGTGGGATCGAAGCGGAGCCATTGGCCGTTCTGCACGCTGAGTCCGGTGAGGGCCATGATGAAGCCCCAGTGGCATATGACGAGGGTGTGCCGCCACTCGGCGGACGCGGATTCCGCGCGGAACGCGTGCGCGCGGGCCATGGTCGCGGCTTCGGACTCCGTTTCCTGCGGCCACCAGACTTCGTCCAGATGGTCGAAGTCGTGATCGGGGAATACGGTGGCGAGGGTGGAGACGGGGGAGCCGATGTCACAGCTGAAGGCGTAGCGCTCGCGGACCGTGGGGTGGACGCGGACTGGCAGGCCAAGGCGCGTGGCGATGGGGGCGGCCGTTTGCAGCGCGCGGGTGTAGGGGGAGGCGAGGATCTCGCGCACGTCCTCCAGCGCCATGGCGTCCGCGGCGGCCTGGGCCTGCTCATGGCCGAGCGGGGTGAGCTTGGGGTCCGGGATGCCCGGGTCCCGCCGGGTGGCGGTGAAGTGAAGGTTGAACTCGCTTTGGCCGTGGCGGAGCAGGATCATGTGCGGGAATTAGCGTGCGGGATGCAGCGGGGCAAGGTTCCCGGGGGGTGGGGCGGCAGAGTGGGCTTCTTCATTGTTTAGCGTGGGGCTCGGGCCTATGTGTAAGACCTACGGATTCGGGTTTCGGGCATCATGGGCGGCGGACTACCCATCGACATCATTCTGTTTGCGATGATTGCGGCGTTCCTTGTGTTCCGCTTGCGTGGGATCCTGGGGCGACGGACGGGGTTCGAGCGGCCGGCGCGGCCCGAGGGCGGGCCGGTCCAGGTCCCGGGCATGGCGCGCGTGGGGCCAACGATCGATGGCCGGGCCGAGGCGGCCGCGCCTGCCCGCCCGCTGCCGGAGCCGGGGAGCCCCGTGGGCATCACGCTCACGCGGATGGCCTCCGTCGATCGTGCGTTCAACCCCGCCTTCTTCCTGCAGGGCGCCGAAGCGGCGTTCGGCATGATCGTTGCGGCTTTCGCGGCCGGGGACCGCGTGACGTTGCGGCCGCTGCTGGCGGACCAGACCTATGCCGGGTTCGAGCAGGCGATTGCGGCGCGCGAGGCGGCGGGCGAGACGCAGCGCAGCGAACTGCGCTCCATCGAACGGGCGGAGATCGTCGAGGCCACGCTGGATGGTAGTGTGGGGCACGTAACGGTGCGGTTCGTGTCGGACCAGGTGGCCGAGACGCTCGGGCGCGATGGGCGGCCGGTGGCTGGCACGGATGCCGTGACGGAGCTGACCGACATCTGGACCTTCCAGCGGGACCTGACGCAGCCCGACCCGGCGTGGCGGCTTTCCGCGGCGCGCTCGGGCTGACGGTCATCAACGCGGCTGGGGCGGCGCCCGGATGGACGCTGCTGCAGGGCGATTGCCTCGATGTGCTGGCCTCGATGCCCGAGGCCTCGGTGGATGTGATCGTGACGTCGCCGCCGTATAATCTCGGGATCGCCTACTCGACCTATGGGGACAAGCGGGACGAGGCGGATTACCTCGAGTGGATGGTGCGGGTGGCGGCGGCGCTGCGGCGGGTGCTGCGGCCGGACGGGTCCTTCTTCCTCAACGTTGCGGGCTCGTCCACGCAGCCCTGGCTGCCGTTCGAGCTGATCGTGCGGCTGCGGCCCATGTTCGCGTTGCAGAACCACATTGCGTGGGTGAAGTCGATCGCGCTGCCCGGTGATGCTGTGGGGCACTTCAAGCCGGTTCCGGGCGAGCGCTTCCTGCACCGCAACCATGAGCAGCTGTTCCACCTGACCCACCGGGGCGACGTCCGGCTGGACCGGTTGGCTGTCGGCGTGCCCTACAAGGACAAGAGCAACATCGCCCGGCGTGGCCACGCGCAGGATTCGCGGTGCCGAGGGGACACCTGGTTCGTGCCCTATCCGACGGTGCAGGCGCGCGCGGAGAAGTTCAGCCATCCGGGGACGTTCCCGCTGGACCTGCCGCGCTGGTGCATCCGGCTGCACGGCAAGCCGGGTGCGGTGGTGCTGGACCCGTTCGCGGGCGCAGGGACCACGCTGCTGGCGGCGGTGCAGGAGGGATGCAGGGCGATCGGGGTGGAGATCGACGGCGATTACGTCTCCACCGCCGAGCGGCGGCTGGCCGCGGCGCTGGAGCAGGCTGCGTAGCGGGCCTATATGGTTGCCATGGACCCTCATCGCCCCCGCGTCGCCCTGTTCGTCACCTGCCTCGTGGACCTGCACCGGCCCACCATCGGGTTTGCCGCCATCCGGCTGCTGGAGCAGGCGGGGTGCGACGTGGAGGTGCCGCTGGCGCAGACGTGCTGTGGGCAGCCGGCCTACAACAGCGGGGACCGGGCGACGGCGACCGCACTCGCGCGCCAGGTGCTTGAGGCGTTCGAGGGCTACGACGCCGTGGTGGTGCCGAGCGGCTCCTGCGGCGGCATGATCGCGCACCATCTGCCGGGGCTGCTGGCGAGCGACCCCGGGCTGGGCGCGCGGGCGCAGGCGCTGGGGGCCAAAACCTACGAGCTGCTGCAATATCTGGTCGACGTGCGGGGCATGGTGGACGCCGGGGCGGCTTACGAGGGCGTGGTGACGTATCACGACAGTTGCGCGGGGCTGCGGGAGCTGGGCGTGCAGGCACAGCCGCGGGCGCTGCTGGGCAAGGTGGCGGGCGCGCGGCTGGTGGAGATGGCGGAGCCGGACGTGTGCTGCGGCTTTGGCGGCACGTTCTGCGTGAAGTATCCGGACATTTCGGTGCGGATGGTGTCGGACAAGGCGGCGGACGTGGTGGCGACGGGAGCGGACACGCTGCTGGCGGGGGATCTCGGCTGCCTGCTGAACATGGCCGGGCGGCTGTCCCGCGAGGGCAGCGCGATGCGGGTGCGGCATGTGGCGGAGGTGCTGGCGGGCATGACGGACGATGTCGGGCCGATCGGGGCGGCAGCGGCGCGTTGACGGTCAGCGGGCGAGCAGCCGTTCTGCCGCGTTCGTGCCGCTGAGGAAGGCGCCGCCTACGGTGCCGGCCAGGCCGTCCGTGCAGGGTGCCTCGCCGGCGAAGAGGAGGCGCTCGCCGGGGAATGCGGTGGCAATCGCGTCGCGGGCCGGGGCGTCGCCCGGCCCGGCATAGGCGTAGGCGCCCCGGGTGAGCGGGTCCGCACCCCAGGCCGAGGCGGTGGCGGGGCCGAGGCGGCGGGCGGCGTCGGCACCGAGCATGAGGGTGAGCTGCTCGCGGGCCAGGGCTTCGAGACCGGCGGGGTCGTGGGCAAGCGCCCAGGCTGTGCGTCCGCCGACGAAGCCCATGAGGTGGTCGCGGCCGAAGGGCTGCGCAATGAAGGTCATGCAGCCGTCGCGGTCGACGAGCACGGTGCCCGGGTCGAGGCCGAGGCCGGCGGCGCCGGGGAGGGCGAGCTTGGTGAGCAGACCCATGGGGAGGCGGTGGGCGGCGTCGGCGACCTCGGGCGGGAGTGGCGGGTCGAAGCGGATGGCCCCGGCGGCGAGCAGGCCGGTGGAGATGGTGACGATGGCGGCGGCGACGGCGAGGGTGCCCCGGGGCGTGTGGACGCACACGCCGGGGCCGGACCAGTCGATGCACGTCGCGGGCGTGCGCAGCGTGGCCGCGGTGGCGAGGCGGGCGGCGAGCCAGGCGCCGAGGCCGCAGGGTGGGGCGAGGTTGCGGCCCTCGAGACGGTTGCGGCGCCAGTCGGCGAGGCCGAGGTCGCCGGCGTCCGCGGCCGCGATGATGGGGCCTTCCCACAGGGCGACGAGGCCGGCCCAGGGTGAGGCGGGCAGGGTGGAGGCGAGGGCGGATCGGAGGCACGTGTCGGCTTCGGGAGCAGGGGCTGCGGCGAGGCGGTCGGCAGCGTCCCACGCGGCGTCGTACGCGGCCTGGTGTTCGGGCCCCACTGGGCGGCCGGCGGCGGTGAGGCGCTCGTGTCGGGATGCGCCGGTGTCCACGAGGCGCTGGGGCGCAGGGTCGTCCGGGCGGGCGAGTGCGGCGAGCGGGTTGCGGTCGGCGTCGTGGAGCCAGGTGGCGCCGAGGTCGAACGGGTCGGTGCCGACGAGGATGGTGTGGGCGCGGCCGCCGATGCGCGGGCCAGCCTCGAGCAGCATGGTATTCACCCCGGCGGCGCGGAGCCGGGCGGCGGCGGCGAGGCCCGCAACGCCCGCGCCGACGACGATGACCCCGGCCTCGAGGCGGGGGGGAGCAGGCGGGGCCGGTCGCATGCCGCAACCTGCCATGGGTCGGCGGCCGCGGCGAGGGCGGTAGGCGGCCGTTGACGTTTTGCGTATTGAATGAGGTGAGCAGCGGGGCGGTGAGACGTGCTTGAGCTTGGCGGGCAAAGTGAACTGGCGCGCATGGGCGAGGTGCTGGACAGCCTCGGCCAGGCCATGGGCGTCTATTCGGCGCAGGAGACGGCCGTGCTGTGGAACGAGACGTTCCTCGCGTTCTTTCCCGAGCATGCCGGGCACATCGAGGTGGGTGAGCCCTATGCCGAGAACCTACGGCGCTTCTACCGGCATCGCCTGAGCGCCGCCGAGCGGCCCAACCTCGAGCGCTACGTGCAGGACGGCGTGGCCCGGCACCGTTCGCAGAGCCGGCCGTTCACGTTCATGCACCTGGGGCGGGTGCTTCGCGCTGCATCCTTGCCGCTGCCCTCAGGCGGGCGCGTGCGGGTGTGGACGGCGTTGGCCGAGCCGATGGCACCCACCGGCGGCAGCGACGAAGCGTTCCGCAGCGTGGCGGAGAACCTGGCCGATGGGGCCATGATGGTCGACACCGGGGGGCGGATCTGCTCGGTGAACTCCGAGTTCCTGCGGCTCTACGGGCTGTCCAGCGTGGAGGCGGCGGTGGGGCTGACGCTGATGGAGCTGGTGCGGCGGGCCTGGGTGGAGCGAAGCCCGGACCGGGTGCCGGAGCAGATGGCGGCGTTGCTGGACAATGCGCGGTTCGCGGGCGCAGCGTTCGAGGTGGAGCTGCCCGGGCGGCTGTGGCGGAGGGTGATCGAGCGGCGCCTGCCAGACGGGACGGCCTATCTGAGCCACGCCGACATCACGATGCTGAAGCGGCAGCAGGCGGAGTTGATGGACGCCTACGAGCGGCTGGAGGCGGTGGCGACGCAGGACTCGCTGACGGGGCTGTGCAACCGGCGCCGGTTCGAGCAGGCGCTGCACGGCTATGCGATGCGGGTGTCGGGCGATGGCATGCCGCTGTCGCTGCTGCTGATCGACGTGGACAGGTTCAAGCGCGTGAACGATTCGTTCGGGCACCCGGCGGGCGATGCCTGCCTGCGGATGGTGGCGGGCGCGATCCGGGCGGCGCTGCGGCGCGAGGGGGACATGGCGGCGCGGTTGGGTGGCGAGGAGTTCGTGGTGCTGCTGCCGAACACCGGCGCAGGCGGGGCGGCGCAGGTGGCCGAGGGAATCCGCCAGGCGATCGAGTCGGACCGGGAGCACGAGTTCAACCGGGGCTCGCCGATCACGGTAAGCGTGGGCGTGGTGAGCGTGCTGGTGGGCGGCGATGGCGGGCCGGATGCGGAGGCGGTGATCCGTGCGGCGGACCGGGCGCTGTACCGGGCCAAGGATTTGGGGCGGAACCGCGTTGAAATGGCCGGACGCGCGGGAGCAATCCGCTGAGTGCGTGGTGCCGGGTGCAGGATTTGAACCCGCGACCTTCGGTTTACAAAACCGCTGCACTACCACTGTGCTAACCCGGCGTCGGGGCAGACATCCGACAGGTTGGGCGGGGTTTCAAGCTATTTGTGCCAGCGTGCGCTAGCCCTCTCCCCGACCCTCTCCCAAGGGGAGAGGGTTAGGTAGAGGCAGAGGAGCCCGCTTCCTCCCGCGAAGGTGGGGGAGCAGACGGTCATGCGTGGGCCGTGCGCCTTGGGGCGGCGGCCCGGGTGCCGATTATAAGGGCCAGCAGAATGACGGCGTAGGTCAGCACCTGGAGGCCTGCCGGTCGGTCGGTGTAGCCGACGAGGGCGTGGAGCGCGCGGCCGGGGATGCTTTTCTCACTGAGGAGCCAGGCGGTGTCCCACACGCGGGTGCCGAGGGCGGGGAGGAGTTCGGCCTGGATGAGGTATCCGACGCCTTGCGAGGCCATGCCGGCGGCGAGGAGCGCGAGGAGCGTGTTGGTGGTTGCGAACAGGTGCTTCGTCGGGATGGCGACCAGGCCGCGATAGAGCAGCCATGCGGTGGCTGCGCCGCCGAGCACGCCGAGGGCGCTGCCGCCGGCGACGGAGATGGCGGGCTCCCCGCTGGCCATGAGGCCGTAGAGGAACAGAACGACCTCCGCGCCCTCGCGCAGAAAAGCCGCGCCGATGACGATGCTGAGGGCGACCAGGCTGCGGCTGCCGTCCGACACGGCGCGGCCAAGGGCCTTCATCTCGCCGGCCAGTTCGCGGCCGTGGCGGGCCATCCATACGGTGTGCCAGGCGAGCATGAGGGCGGCGACGAGCAGGATGCCGCCGTTCAGAGCCTCCTGGCCCATGCCGTCCAGCGCATCCGCAATGGCGCCGGCGAACACGGCCACGAGGGCGGCGCCGCCGAGGCCGCCCACCACGCCCGTGGTGACGAACCTACCGCGGCCGGCCACGCCGCGTGTTGCGCCGAGCACGATGCCGACGATGAGCCCGGCCTCGAACACTTCCCGAAAGACGATGAGCGCGCTGGCGAGCATGGGGCCTACTCCGCGACCGCGACGAGGGTGCCGGTGGCTGCCTTGTTGAACTCGTTCTCGAACGTGTACTCGCCTGGCTTCAGCGGGCCGACCTTGATCGTGGCTTCGCGTCCGGCGGAGATGATCTTCTCCACGCCCAGGCCGCTGCTCTCGAACTCGGCGGCGGCGGGCTCGGCGTTGCGCACGACGAGGATGATGCGCTTGTTGGCCGGCACCTCGAGGCGGGCGGGCTCGAAGGTGCGGTCCTTCAACACGAGGCGGAAGGTGGGCTCATCGGCCGCCTGCGCCGGCAGGGCATTGGCACTTAGAAGGATGGCGAGAAGGGCGGTCGCGACACGCATGGGGGCCTCGTTGTTGCAAGCGGTTCTCATTTGCAATACATCCAGGGCAGATGCAAGCGATTCGCAATTGGAGTCTGCAATGAGCACTCGAACAGTGATGTGGGGCGGGATGGCCGTGGCGCTAGCCGGCCTGGGCATGGCAGCGGCGCTGCCATGGGCTGCGCGGCCGGCGCAGGCGGCGGGGCTCTCGCCCGGGCCGATGGGCGTGCCGATCTGCCGGGCGGCGGTGCCGCGGAGTGCCGTGGTGCGCGTGGCCGGTGCTGCGATCACGACGGAGGACCAGGCGGAGCTGCTGTTCAAGCTGCTGCTGCTGCAGGGGCACCTGGGCATCGCGCAGGCGCTGCAGGCTGCGGGCGAGGCGCGTTTGGCGCTGCCGCATTACGGGCACCCGGTGCGGGAGCTGTACGACGACATCGCGCCCGAGCTCGAGCGGCGGGGCTTGCCGGGGTTCGATGGTGCGCTGATCCGGCTGGAGGCGCTGGCGGCGGGCTCCCCGGGCTCGGCGGCGTTCGCAGCGCAGCATGAGGCGGTGCAGACGGCCGTGGCCGGGCTGCGGGCGACGGTGCCGGGCGCGTTGCTGGAGGATCGCGGGTTCATGCTCGGTGTTCTGTCGGAGGTCGCGGCGGTGGCGACGGAGGAGTATGGGCAGGCGCTGGAGGGCGGAGCCATCACGAAGCCGGTCGAGTATCACGATAGCCGGGGCTACCTCATGCAGGTGGACGGGGAGTTGAAGCGGCTGGAGGCGCGAGGGGCAGGGTTGGCGCCGGTGCGGGCGGCGCTGGCAGACATGCAGGCCGTGGTGCCGACGCTGCTGCCGCCCGCGCGGCCCTTGGCAGGGCCGGCCGAGTACAAGGCCTTGGCGGCGCGGTTCAAGCAGGCAGGCGCAGGCGTCTGATGCAAGGCGTCTATTCGGATAGCGCGTGGGTCCTGCCTTCGGAATGGCTGGTGTGGCTGGCGACGAGTTCGGCCCGCCTCGCCATCTATCGGATGCAGGGCTGGCACGGGCCGCTGCGGCTGTTGCACGTCCTGGGCACGGCGGCATTCTTCGGCGGCATCGTGGCGCTCGATGTGCGGTTGCTCGGGCTGCTCGGGCGGGACATCGCGCTCGATGCGCTGTCCAGGCTGGTGCTGCCCGTGGTGCACACGGCCTTCGCCGTCACGCTCGCGAGCGGGGCGTGGCTGTTCCTGTATGACCCGATCCAGACGGGCAGCCATAGCTGGTTCCTGCCGAAGCTGCTGCTGGTGGGTGCGGCGATGGGCAATGCGGCGCTGTTCAGCCGGCCGCGGTCCATGGGGCTGCGGGCGATCGGGGCCGGGGCATTGACGATGCATGCCCGGGTGGCGGGCGTGGTCTCGCTGGTGCTGTGGCTTGGGGTGATTGCGAGTGCGACGGCGAGCCACGAGGAGCGGCCGGTGGTGCGCGGTCGCGGTGTCGTGACGCCATCGATTGGACCAGGGTTCAGATAACGCTTGCATCCGATTGCACGAGGAATAGATTGTGCAGCGCAGCACGGTGGTTCGCCGCCGTCCTGCAGGACGTTTCCTCCCTAAACTTGGCGGTGCCTTCGGGCGCCGCCATTTTTTTTGGGCGTGACAGGAAGCGTTAGTCTCGCCGTTGTCGAGGGTGGCGAGGGCCGAGCGTGGGAAGTTCGACGGTGCCCTAACCAGCGATCAGCCGTCCCGTCCAGTCCGTGCCCTCACGCATCAATACGGTTGCGGCAAGGGAGGCCTGCTCACTTGCGGAGATGACGATCCCTCGGTTGCGCAGAGCCCGACGGGCACGCGTGGCGCGTCAATTGCATCACGCGGGATGACAGGAGGACCGGGGCATGATCGATCGGCGTGGGGTATTGCTGGCTGGCGCGGCGTTGGCGGGGGGGCGTGTATCGCGGGCGCGAGCGGCGGAGCCGATCAAGCTCGGGCTGGTCGCGGCGCTGTCGGGCGCGTCCGCGAAGTCGGGCGAGGGGATCGCGCGCGGGCTGCAGGTGGCCATCGACGAGGTGAACGCGGCCGGGGGGCTGCTGGGCGGGCGGATGCTCGAGCTCGTGCGGCGGGACGATGAGAGCAACCCCGGGAAGGGCCAGGCGGCGGCGCGGGAGCTGATCGACCGGGAGGGGGTGGCGGCGTTGTTCGGCGGCATCGACAGCCCGGTCTCGCTCGCCATCGTGCCGCTCGCGAACCAGACCAAGACGCCGTTCATGGGGGTGTGGGCGGCCGCGACGAACATCACGCGCAACGGGGCGGAGCCGAACTACGTATTCCGGGTGAGCGCCGTGGACGTGCTGGTGGACAAGCGGTTGGTGAAGCACGCGATGGGCACGTTCAACGCGAAATCGCTCGGGCTGATCCTGGTGAACAACGCCTGGGGCGAGAGCAACCAGGCGGGCCTGACGGCGGCGGCGGCGGAGGCGGGGATCAAGGTCGCGGGCGTGGAGAAGTTCGGCGAGGCGGATGCGGACATGCTGCCGCAGCTGCAGCGGCTGCGGGCGGCGGGTGCGGACTGCCTCGTGCTGGTGGGCAATGCCGCACCTGGCGCGCAGGTGATGAAGAGCTTGCAGCGAGGGGCTTGGAGCGTGCCCGTCGTGTCGCATTGGGGCATCTCGGGCGGGCGCTTCCCTGAGCTGGCGGGGAGCTGGGCCGGGCGGGTGCATTTCGTGCAGACCTACAGCTTCTTCGGGCCGCAGGGCGCCGTGGGCAAGCGGGTCGCGGCAGCCATGATGGCCAGGTACCCGGACGTGAAGGGGCTGGGCGACATCACGCCGCCGGTGGGGGTCGCGAATGCGTACGACGCGGCGCACCTGGTTGCAAAGGGCATCGCGCAGGCCGGGAGCACCGAGGGTCCGAAGCTGCGCGAGGGGCTGCTCGCCATCGACAGGCATGATGGTCTGATCAAGTCCTACGTGAAGCCGTTCAGCCCGGGCAACCACGATGCGCTCGACGAGAACGACTACGTGATGGTGAAGTACAACGGCGAGAGCATCGAGCCCGTCAGCGGCTGATGCTCGAGACGGCCCTCGTCTCGGGCCTGGGCAGCGGAAGCGTCTATGGGCTGATCGCGCTGGGGTTCACGCTGACCTTCGCAGTGTCCGGCACGGTGAACTTCGCCCAGGGATCCAGCATGATGCTGGGTGCCGTGGTGTGCCACGCGCTGGCCGTGGGGTGGCGGTGGCCCTATGCGGCCGCCGTCCCGGTGGCGCTGGTGGCCTGTGCGCTGTGGGGCGCGGTGGTGGAGCGGCTGGCGGTGCGGCCGTTCGTTCGCCGGGGCAGCGATGCGTGGCTGATGGCGACGGTGGCGCTCGGCATCGTGTTGGACAACGCGGTGATGGCGCTGTTCGGCAAGGAGCCGCGCTCGCTGCCGTCGTCCCTGGCGGACGAGCCGATCGTGTGGGGCGAGGTGGGGGTGTTCCCGCTGCAGCTGCTGATCCCGGCGGTGCTGCTGGCGGTGGCGCTCGGGCTGCACTGGGCGCTGCGGCGGACGGGGCTCGGGCTGCGGCTGCGGGCTGCGGTGGAGAATGCGGACGCGGCGCGGCTGATGGGGATCGACGTGGTGCGGCTGGTGGCGCTCACCTTCGCGGCGGCCGCGGCGCTGGCGGGGCTCGGGGGCATATTGGTGGCGCCGCTGTTCAACGTTGCCTACGACATGGGCACGCTGTTCGGGGTCAAGGCATTTGCGGTCGCCATCCTGGGCGGGCTGACGCGGCCCTGGGGCGTGGTTGCGGCCGGGCTGGCCTATGGGTTGGTGGAGGCGGGCACCACGGTGTGGCTCGGGTCGGGCGCCACGCAGATCATCACGTTCTCGGCCGTGATCCTGGCGCTGGCGGCGGCACCTGCGGGCGTGTTCGGGCGCGGGCGGGTGCGGGTTTGATCAAGCTGCTGTTGGGGGTGGCTGCTGCCGCGCTGTGCCTGATCCTGCCCGGGTACTGGGCGTATGTGGCGGGGACCGTGGCGGCGACCGTCATCGTGGGTGCCGGGCTGAACGTGCTGCTGGGGCTCGCGGGCGAGGTGTCCTTGGGGCATGCCGGCTTCCTGGCGCTGGGGGCGTATGGGGTGGCGCTGCTGGAGCTGCGGGCGGGGCTGCCGTTCGGTGTGGCGCTGGTGCTGGCCACGGCGGGTGCGGCGGCGGTCGGGGCGGCGCTGTCGGTGCCGGCGCTGCGGGTCTCGGGGCCTTACCTTGCCATGGTGACGATCGCGTTCGGGTTCATCGTGGACAATGCGGCGGTGGAGTGGGCGTCGCTCACCGGAGGCGCGAGCGGGCTTTCGGGCGTGCCGGCGCCCATGGGCACGCGGGGGATGGCGGCGCTGAGCTGCGGGCTTGCGGGGGCGGTGCTGGCGGCGTGGGCCTGGTTCGCGCGCAGCCCGGCGGGCCTCGCCATGCAGGCGGTGGCGCAGGCTCCGGCGGCGGCGAGGTCCATCGGGATCGGGGCGCTGCCGGTGCGGACGCTCGCCTTCGTGCTGGCGGCGGCGGCGGGGGGGCTCGCGGGCGGGTTGATGGTGGGGCTGACGGGGTTCGTGGCGCCGAGCTCGTTCCCGTTCAGCACGAGTATCCTCCTCCTGCTCGTGGTGGTGGTGGGTGGGGCTGGCAAGGTGTGGGGGCCGGTGCTGGGGGCGGTGGCGGTGGCGGCGCTGCCGGAGGCGCTGAGCGGGCTGGCGGAGTATCGGCTGCTGGTGTTCGGCGCGCTGCTCCTGGCGGTGCTGTGGGTGGCGCCGGGCGGGATCGCAGGCGGGTTGGAGGCGGCGTGGCGGCGGGTGCGGCGGGGCCGGGCGCTGGTGGTGGCGCCCTCGGGCGGGTTGGTGCCGGTGCGGGGCGGCGGGCTCGATGTGCGGGGGCTGGCCGTGTCGTTCGGCGGCGTGGCGGCGGTGGCGGGGGTGGACCTGGTGGCGCCGCCAGGGCGGATCACGAGCGTGATCGGGCCCAACGGGGCGGGGAAGACCACGCTGCTGAACCTGATCAGCGGATTTCAGCCCTCCGATGCGGGGGAGGTGGTGGTGCACGGCGGCACGCTGGCGCGGACGTTCCAGACGGCGCAGCCCTTTGCGGGGCTGAGCGTGCTCAACACGGTGCGGCTCGGGCTGTTGCGTGGGCGGTGGCGGGGTGCTGCACCCGCGTCCGAGGCGGCGGGGCTGTTGGCGGCGGTGGGCTATGCCGGGCCGCTGGAGGCGCTGGGCGGCACGCTGCCGCATGGGGACCGGCGGCGCCTGGAGCTGGCGCGGGCGCTTGCGACCCGGCCGGCGGTGCTGCTGCTGGACGAGCCTGCGGCGGGGCTCGATGCGCCGGACACGCGGCGGCTTGGGGAGGTGCTGCGGCGCGTGGCGGCGGCGGGCGTGGCGGTGGTGCTGGTGGAGCACGACATGGACCTGGTCATGGGCGTGTCGGACAGCGTGGTGGTGCTGGATGCCGGCCGGGTGATTGCGCGTGGGGCGCCCGAGGTGGTGCGGGCGGACCCTGCGGTTCGGGCGGCTTATCTGGGCAGCGGGGCGAAGCCACCTTCCGCGCGGAGGATGGCGCCCGGGGCGGCGCTGCTGGAGGTGGCGGGGGTGCGGGCCGGATATGGCGGGCTCGGCGTGTTGCAGGGTGTGTCGCTGGCCGTGCGAGGGGGTGAGACGGCGGCGGTGCTGGGGGCGAACGGCGCGGGGAAGACGACGCTGATGAAGGCGCTGGCCGGGCTGATCAGGCCGAGCGCCGGGTCCGTGCGCTTGGCAGGCGTGGAGCTCAGCGGCCGGCCGGCCCATGCGGTGGCGCGGGCCGGGCTCGTTCTGGTGCCGGAGGGGCGCCAGGTGTTCCCCCGATTGACGGTGGCGGAGAACATGCGGCTCGGGGCCACCACGCGGCGGGATTTTTTGCCGGGCCCCGAAATCGAGGCGATGCTGGTGCGGTTTCCCAAGCTGCGGCCGCTGCTGACGCGGCCGGCGGGGCTGCTCTCGGGCGGCGAGCAGCAGATGCTGGCCGTGGCGCGCGGCCTGCTGGCCCGGCCACGGGTGCTGCTGCTGGACGAGCCGAGCCTGGGGCTGGCGCCCGCCGTGGCCGAGGCGCTGCTGGAGCAGCTGGCGGCGCTGGCAGCGGAGGGGATGACCCTCGTGATCGTGGACCAGCTGGCCGACGGGGTGCTGGCGATCGCGGCGCATGGCATCGTGCTGGGGGGCGGCGAGGTGGTGCGGGCCGGGCCGGCGGACGGGCTCAGGGCCGGGCTCGAGGCGGCGTATCTGGGTGGGGAGGTGGCATGCTCGACTGTGTGATCCGGGGCGCGGTGGTGGACGGGCGGCGCGTGGACGTGGGGCTGGAAGCCGGGCGGATCGCGGTGATCGAGGCGCAGGTCGCCACGGATGCGCCGGTGCTGGAGGCCGGGGGCGGGCTGCTGGTCGCGGGGTTCGTCGAGACGCACATCCACCTGGACAAGACGTGCATCCTGGAGCGGTGCCGGGCCGAGGAGGGCACGGTGGCCGAGGCCGTGCGGGAGACGTCGGCCGCCAAGCGGGGGTTCACCGTAGAGGACGTGATGGCGCGTGGGCGGCAGACGCTCGAGCGGTGCATCGGGTGGGGCACGATGCACATGCGGACGCACGTGGAGGTGGACCCCGGGATCGGGATGCGCGGGTTCGAGGGCGTGCAGGCGCTGGCGGCGGAGTATGCGTGGGCCGTGGACGTGGAGCTGTGCGTGTTCCCGCAGGAGGGGCTGCTGAACAACCCGGGCACGGAGGACCTGCTCCGGGAGGGGCTGCGGCGGGGGGCGCGGGCGATCGGGGCGGTGCCCTACATCGACACGGACCCGCGGGGGCAGATCGACCGGATCTTCGAGATTGCACGCGAGTTCGACGTGGACATCGACATGCACCTGGACCTGGCCGAGACGACCGAGGGCATGCAGATCGAGTACGTGTGCCGCAAGACGGAAGAATTCGGCTGGGGCGGGCGGGTCGCGGTCGGACACGTTACGCAGCTGAGCCTGGTGGACCGGCCGCGCTACGACGCCATCGCGGCGACACTGGCGCGGGCGGGGGTGGCGGTGACCATCCTGCCCGCGACCGACCTCTATCTGATGGGCCGCAGCCACGACCATGCAGTGCCGCGCGGGGTGGTTCGGGCGGAGGGGCTGCGGGCGGCGGGGGTGTGCTGCTCGGTGAGTACCAACAACGTCCTGAACCCGTTCACGCCGTATGGGGACGGTTCGCTCATCCGGATGGCGAACCTGTATGCGAACGTGAGCCAGGTGTCGCGCCCGGCGGAGCTGGCGGCGTGCCTGGGCATGGTGGGGGCGGAGGCGGCGCGGCTGATGCGGCTGCCGGGCTATGGCGTGGCGGTCGGGAACGCGGCGGATCTGGTGCTGCTGGACGCGGCGGACCCGGCGGATGTGGTGCGGCGGCTGGCAGCGCCGTTGTGGGGCATGAAGGCGGGGCGGCGCGTGTTCACGCGGCCGCGGGTGGAGCTGCACCCGCCCTGAGGGCTTGCGCGGTGCCAAACTCCACGAGCCGCCCGTCATCGCGAGCCGAAGGCGTGGCGATCCAGGGGCCGGCGGGCCTGGTCTGTGGGGCCCCTGGATCGCCACGCTGCGCTCGCGATGACGGGACCTGAGGCAAACAGCCGTGGCCTCGAGGGAGCGAGCGGCTTCGGGTTGAACGGTCTTGCTCCTGGCGTGTTGTGGCCCCTGGAGGGCTTCAAGACATGCAGCAGCGTTGGCCGGACCGGTTGTGGATCGTGCGGCACGGGGAGAGTGCGGGGAACGTCGCGCGGGATGCGGCCCAGGCGGCCGGGCTGCCGCGGATCGACCTGGCCGTGCGGGACGTGGACGTACCGCTGAGCGAGCTCGGCACCCGGCAGGCCGACGCGTTGGGGCGGTGGTTCGGCGACCTGCCGGACGATCTGCGGCCGGACGTGCTGCTGGTCAGCCCCTATTCGCGCGCGCGGCAGACGGCGCAGCGGGTGGTGGATCGGGGCGGGCTGTGCCCGGACGCGGACCGCCCGTTGGCCGACGAGCGGCTTCGGGAGAAGGAGTTCGGCGTGCTGGACCGGCTGACCCGGCTCGGCATCGAACAGGAGCACCCGCTTCAGGCCACGCTGCGGACGGAGCTGGGCAAGTTCTATCACCGGCCCCCGGGCGGCGAGAGCTGGTGCGACGTGATCCTGCGGCTGCGGAGCGCGCTGGACACGATCAGCCTGCACCATGGCGGGCGGCGGGTGCTGGTGGTGGGGCACCAGGTGGTGGTGCTGTGCATGCGCTATCTGCTCGAGGGCATGGACGAGGAGCGGGTCCTGGCGATCGACCGCGAGGGGGACGTGGCGAATTGCGGGATCACGGAATACGCGTTCGACCCGGATGCGGGTGCGACGGGCGGGCTGGTGCTGAAGCGCTACAATTTCACGGTGCCCATGGAGCGGGAGGGCACGGAGGTGACGGTCGCGTCCGACACGCCTGCCACCATGGCGCGGGCGGAGACGGTGCCTTGAAGCACCTGACCCCGGCGTTGCTGCGTGCCGAGCCGTTGCCGGGGCATGAGGGGGCGGGCAGCAAGGAGGCGCGGGGGACGGTGCTGGTGGTGGGCGGCAGCGTGAGCGTGCCGGGGGGCGCGCTGCTGGCCGGGGTGGCGGCGCTGCGGGCCGGCGCCGGGCGGCTGCAGATCGCGACGTGCCGAACGGTGGCGCCCATGCTCGGGCTGATGGTGCCGGAGTGCATGGCGGTCGGGCTGGAGGAGACGGCGGAGGGCGGCATTGCACCCGGTGCGGCGGAGGCCCTGCTGCGGCTGGCAGAGCGGGCCGAGGCGCTGGTTCTGGGGCCGGGGATGATGGACCGGGCAGCGACGGCCGCGCTGGTGGAGGCGGTGCTGGACCAGTTGGGCGACCTGCCGATGGTGCTGGATGCGGGGGCGCTCGACGTGCTGGCCGAGCGGCCGGAGCTGCTGCGGCGGCATGCCGGGCGTGTGGTGCTGACGCCGCACACGGGAGAGATGGCGCGGCTGCTCGGCGTGGAGCGGGGTGCGGTCGAGGCCGACAAGCTGGGCCATGCGCGCCGGGCTGCGGCGGCGCTGCAGGCGGTGGTGGTGATGAAGGGGGCCGAGACGGAGATCGTGAGCCCGCAGGGCGAGGTGTGGCGGTTCGACGGCGGCACGGTGGGGCTGGCGACGAGCGGCAGCGGGGACACGCTGGCCGGGCTCGTGGGTGGGCTGCTGGCGCGGGGGGCGCCCCCGGCGCGGGCGGCGATGTGGGCGGTATACCTGCACGGCGCGGCGGGGGTCCGGCTGGTGGAGCGGGATGGCGGGATCGGCTTTTTAGCGCGCGAGCTGCTGGACGAGGTGCCGCGGGTGATGGGGGAGCTGTGCAGAGCGTAGATCGGCGCGAGCGGCTCTCCTCCGTGGCCCCGCCGCGACGAGAGCAGTATCGGGCAGGGCTAAGCCAGGCAGGGCTGAGCCAGGCGTGGCTCGCCCGGACCACGACGAAGTCCTCGCCGACGCCGCTGGCGCGCGCTTGACGGAGCCGGAGCGGACGTCGCCCACGGCCCAGATGCCGGGGTGGGTGGTGGCGTAGGGGGCGCCGGGTTCGTGGCCGGTCGTGATGAAGCCGCTTGCGTCGCTCAACCGCCGGCCTTCCGCGCGGCGTCGGTGGCCGCGGCGCGGGCCGGGTCGATCCACCAGCTATCGAGCACGAAGCCGGAGAGGACGGGCTGGGACGGGCGGCCGAAGCGGTCCCAGGTGGCGACCTTGAACTTCGTGTCGTGCCACATGGGAACCATGATCCAGGTCCGGAGCAAGGCGCGGTCCAGGGCGCGGGTCGCGATGAAGAGGGTCTCGCGGTCCCGCGCTGCCATGGCGGCCTCGATGAGGGTGTCGACGGCCTTGTTGCACAGCCCGGCGACGTTGTTGCTGCCCGGCACGTTGGCCGTCTCGCACCCATAGTAGCTCTTGAGCTCGAGGCCCGGGAGGTCGCTGCCCGGGTAGATCATGCTCATGACGTCGAAGTCGAATTCGTCGGTCAGGCGCTGGAACTGCGCCGGGTCGACGGTGCGGACCTGGACTTCGATGCCGAGGCGCTGGAGCCATTGCTGGTAGGGGATGCCCATGCGTTCGTAGCTGGGATCGCTGAGAAGGATGCTGAGCGCCATCTGCTTGCCGGCGCGATCCACCAACTTGCGGTCCTTCACGGTCCAGCCGGCTTCGGCGAGGAGGGCGATGGCGCGGCGGAGGCCTTCGCGGTTGGCGCCTGATCCGTCGGTGGTGGCGAGGGTGAAGGGTTCGGTGAAGAGGGCGGGGGGGAGCTGGGCGCGGATGGGTTCGAGGAGCTTCATCTCGTCGGGGCCGGGCAGGCCCTGGGCTTCGCCGGGGGTGTTGCCGAAGTAGCTGCGGGTGCGCTGGTATTGGCCGTAGAACAACGTCTTGTTCATGTATTCGAAGTCGAATACCTGGCCCAACGCCTCCCGCACCCGGGCATCCTGGAACAACGGGCGGCGGGTGTTGAACAGCCAGCCCTGGATACCGATGGGCAGCTTGTGCGAGAGTTCCTGCTTCTGGACGAAGCCTTTTGCAACCGCCGGAAAATCGTAGGCCGTAGCCCACTGGCGGGAGATGTTCTCTCCGCGGTAGTCGATCTGCCCGGCCTTGAAGGCCTGAAACAGGACCGTCGCGTCCCGGAAGTACTCGATCTTCACGCGGTCGAAATTGTGGAAGCCGCGGCCGGTCGGGCGGTCCTTCGCCCACCAGTCGTCGCGGCGCGCGTAGGTCACGGTGCGGCCGAGCTCGAAGCCGTCCACGCGGTAGGGGCCGCTGCCGAGGGGAGATTCGGTGATCTGGCGGGCGAAGTCGCGGTTGGCGAACCAGTGCTTCGGCAGGATGGGCAGGCCGCCCATCTGGATGGGCAGGTCGCGGTTGGTGTCGGTCTTGAAGCGGAACACGACGCGGCTGGGGGACACGGCCTCGACCGAGGCGACCTCGGCGTAGGTAACGCGGTAGGTGGGGCGGCCCTTCTCGAGCAGGGTTTCGAAGGTCCAGACGACGTCCTCGGCGGTGATGGGCTTGCCGTCGGCGAAGCGGGCCTCGGGGCGGATGTCGAAGGCGATCGAGAGGCGGTCCGGCGCGAGCTCGACGGTCTCGCAGACATGGCAGTAGGCGCTGTCGATCTCGTCCGCGCTGCCGACGAGCATGGACTCCCAGACATGGCCGCCGGCGCTGCCGGAGGCGGTGCCGCCAATGCCGGGCTGCCACTGGGCGCCGAGGCCGAGGGCGGGGTTGCCGCGGAGGATGAAGGGGTTGAAGCCGTCGAAGCTGCCGGTCTGGCCGAAGGTGACCTCGCCGCCCTTGGGGGCGTTCGGGTTCACGTAGGGGAAGTGGGGGAAGTCGGGCGGGAGCGCCGGGGTGCCGAGGACGGCGATGGCGTGGCTGCGGCCCGTCTGCGCCAGGCAGGGTGCCGCGGCGAGGAGCAGCAGGGCGAGCAGGAGGCGCATCAGGCGGGGTCCTTCATCATGGCCACGACTTCGTCGAGCAGGGCCGGGTTGCCGACCGCGATGACCCGGCCATCGCTGTTGGGGCCGAGCGGCGCGCCGTCCCACCCGGTCATTCGGCCGCCGGCGCCTTCGACGACGGGGACGAGGGCGGCCCAGTCCCAGATCTGCAGGGTGCTTTCGACGATGACGTCGATGCTGCCGAGGGCGAGCAGGCCGTAGGCGTAGCAATCCCCGCCCCAGGTGGTGCGGCGGGTGGCGGCCTGGAGCCGGGCGAGGCGGGGGGCTTCGTCGGCGGTGAAGATCTCGGGGGCGGTGCAGGAGAGCTCGGCGTCGGCGAGGGTGGGGCACAGGCGGGTGCCGATGCGGCCGTGGGCGCCGAGGAACTGCGACTGGAACTGCGTGCCGTCCTTGGCGCCCACCCAGCGCTCGTGGCTGACAGGCTGGTCGATGAGGCCCAGGATGGGGCGGCCGTCCTCCAGCAGGGCGATGAGCGTGCCGAAGGTGGGGCGGCCGGTGATGAAGGCGCGGGTGCCGTCGATCGGGTCCAGCACCCAGCGGTGGCGGGCACCGGGGTTGGTCTCGCCATATTCCTCGCCGAGGATGGCGTGGCCGGGCAGGCGTTCGGAGAGCACGGCGCGCATGACCTGCTCGGCGGTGCGGTCGGCTAGGGTGACGGGGGAGCGGTCGGCCTTCGTGATCGTCTGAAGGCCGGCGCGGAAGAAGGGCCGGATGACGGCGGCAGCGGCGTCGGCGGCGGCGTGGGCGGCTTCGAGCCAGGTGTCGAGCTGCCTCTCGTCGTGCGGCCCTGCGTTCGGCTGCCCCGCATTCGGCTGCCCCGCGTTCGGCTGCCCTGCGTCTGAATGATGGTCCGTCAAGCGGGCCTCCTGTGCGCGCCCCTACGTTGCGTGCGGGCGCCGTGGTTCCTAGGATGAGGCATCCTATGATGATCGACCGCCCCGCACCAAGGCCGCCCGCGCGGTGACGCCCATCATCGTGATCCCTTCGCGCATGGCCTCCACGCGCCTGCCGGGCAAGCCGCTCGAGCTGATCGGGGGGCGGGCGATGATCCTGCACGTGCTGGACCGGGCGCGGGAGGCGGATGTGGGGCCGGTGGCCGTGGCGTGCGCGGACGAGGCGATTGCGGACGCGGTGCGGGCGGATGGGGGGGTGGCCATCATGACGGACCCCTCGCTGCCTTCGGGCTCGGACCGGGTGCATGCGGCGCTGAGCGTGCTGGACCCGCAGGGGCGGCACGACGTGGTGGTGAACCTGCAAGGGGATTTCCCGACCGTGCCGCCGGACCAGCTGCGGCGCGTGCTGACGCCTCTGAGCGACCCTGCGTTCGACATCGCGACCCTGGTGACGGAGGTGACGAGCGCCGAGGAGGCGGCGGCACCCCAGGTGGTGAAGGCAGCGTGCGCGTTCGACCGGGGGCGGGCGGTGTGTGCGGCGCTGTATTTCTCGAGGGCGGCGATCCCGTCCGGGCCGGGGCCGCTGTGGCACCATATCGGGATCTACGCGTATCGCCGGGCGGCGCTGGCGCGGTTCGTGAGCCTGCCGGAAAGCCCGCTGGAGCGGCGGGAGAGCCTGGAGCAGCTTCGGGCGCTGGAGGCGGGGATGCGGATTGCGTGCACGCGGGTGGCGCACGGGGCGTTCGGCGTGGACACGCCGGCGGACCTGGAGCGGGCGCGGGCGATTTTGGGGGCAAGCACATGATCGCGTTCCAGGGGCGGCCGGGGGCCTATTCGGACCTGGCGTGCCGCGACGCCTATCCGGGCATGCCGACGCTGCCGTGCGAGACGTTCGACCGGGCGATCGACGCGGTGCGGACGGGGCGCGCAGAGCTGGCCATGCTGGCCTGCGAGAACAGCCTGGCCGGGCGGGTGCCGGACATCCACATGCTGCTGCCGGGCAGCGGGCTCTCCATCGTGGGGGAGCATTTCCAGCGTGTGGAGCACTGCCTGCTGGGGGTGCCCGGGGCGGAGGTGGGCGACGTGCGGCGGGTGCACAGCCACCAGGTGGCGCTGGGCCAGGTCCGGCGGCTGGTGGCGGAGCTGGGGGCCGAGCCGGTGGTGGAGACGGACACGGCAGGGGCGGCCGAGATGGTGGCCGCCTGGGGAAGGCGGGAGGATGCGGCCATCGCGTCCAGCCTGGCCGCCGAGACGTATGGGCTTCAGGTGCTGCGGGCGAACGTGGAGGATGCGGCGCACAACACCACGCGCTTCTACGTGGCGGCGCGCCAGGCCCGGACGGTGGCGACCAACACGCCCGGCGTGATGACGACCTTCGTGTTCCGCGTGCGGAACGTGCCTGCGGCGCTGTTCAAGGCGCTGGGCGGGTTCGCGACCAACGGCGTGAACATGACGCGGCTGGAAAGCTACATGCTCGACGGGCAGTTCACTGCCACGCAGTTCATGTGCGACGTGGACGGGCATCCGGAGCAGCCGGGGCTCCGGCGGGCGTTGGAGGAGCTGGCGTTCTTCTCGCGGGAGACGCGGATATTAGGCGTGTATGCACGGTCGTCGTTCAGAGACACGCAAGGGGGAGATTGAGCATGCCGTATGCAGTGGTGACGGGGGCGGGCAGCGGCGTGGGCCGGGCGAGCGCGCAGGCGCTGGCAGCGGCCGGGTGGACGGTGGCGGCGTTCGGGCGGCGGCGGGCGCCGCTGGAGGAGACGGCGGACGGCCACGCGATGCTGGTGGCCGAGGTGGACGTGTCGGACCCGGCTTCCGTGGCCGAGGGGTTCGCGCAGGTGGAGCGGGAATGGGGGCGGCTCGATTTGCTGTTCAACAACGCCGGCGGCGGCACGCCGGCGACGATCCCGGACGAGCTGGCGGTGGCTGCCTGGCTGCGGGTGGTGGGGGCGAACCTCAACGGCAGCTTCTTCTGCGCGCGCGAGGCCTTCCGGATCATGCGGCACCAGGCGCCGCAGGGCGGGCGGATCATCAACAACGGCAGTATCAGCGCGCATGCGCCGCGGCCGGGCAGCATCGCCTACACCAGCACGAAGCACGCCATCTCGGGGTTGACGAAGAGCCTCAGCCTCGATGGGCGGCCGTTCGACATCGTGGCGAGCCAGATCGACATCGGCAACGCGGCCACGCCGATGACGGAGCGGATGACCAAGGGCGTGCCGCAGGCGCATGGTGAGACGGCGGTGGAGCCACGGATGGACGTGCGGCATGTGGCGGACATGGTGGTGCACATCGCCGGCCTGCCGCTGGAGGCGAACGTGCATACGGTGACGATCCTGGCGAGCAAGATGCCGTTTATCGGGCGTGGCTAGCGGGGATCGAAGTCGCTAGAGCAAACCCTCGTGAAACCGGGCGGTTTGTTCATAGCATAAGCCCGTCGAACCTTGCGCGAGATCGGAATTCGGCTAAGTCGGGAGGCATGCTGACCTCTCTCGTCGCGACGGCTTTGCTTGTGGGAACGGGCGGAGAATTCTCGTGACGGACCCTGTGAAGGGCGACGCGGGTTTGGCCGTGGATGGAGCGCTGCGCGCCGACGCGGCCCGGATCGGCACAGAGCTCTTGCGGATGGACGGCGGGACCGACCCCTTCGCGGCGGCTGTGTATGCGAACCAGATGCCGATGGTGGTGACGGACCCACGGCGGCCGGACAACCCCATCGTCTTCGCCAACGATTCGTTCTGCCGGCTGACGGGGTATGCGCGCAGCGAGGTCGTTGGGCTGAACTGCCGGTTCCTGCAGGGGCCGGAAACGGACCCGGCGGCGGTGGCCCGGTTGCGGGCGGCGGTGCAGGCGGCGGAGCCGGTCCAGCTCGACATCTGCAACCATCGCAAGGACGGCACGCCATTCTGGAACCGGTTGCTGTTGGCGCCCGTGCGGGACGGGGCGGGGGAGCTGGCCTACTTCTTCGCAAGCCAGGTGGACGTGACGCTGGAGCGCGAGCGGCTGACGGGGCTCGAGCTGCGGAACGCTGCGCTGCTTGCCGAGGTGACGGATCGGCTGCGTGCGCAGGAGGCGAGCGAGGCGCGGCTCGCGCGCATCCTGGCCACGACACCGGCGGGGATCGTCGAGGTGGATGGAGATGGCTGCCTGACCTACGCCAACCCCGCGGCCGAACGCATCCTGGGTGCGCCGCCCGGGACGCTCGCGGGGCGCCGCCACGACGACCTCCTCTGGCAGGCCTCCACGGGTGAGACGATCCCGGCCGGTCGGCTGCCGACGGATTGGGCGCTGAAGGGCGTGCCGGTCGCGGATTACGAGGCGGCGGTGGCGACGGTCGACGGACGGCGCGCGGTGCTGCTGGTGGATGCCGTGCCGGTGCAAGTGCCGGCAGGCTCCGGAGCCTCGGCCGGTCCGGTCCAGGGTGCGCTGGCGGCCTTCCAGGACGTTACGGCCCGGCAGGATGCGGTGCAGGCGCTGCGCCTGAGCGAGGAGCGCTACCGAACACTGTTCGACGCGCTCGACGCAGGCTTCTGCATCGTCGAGCTGCAGTTGGACGATGCGGGACGGGCAGTCGACTACCGTTTCCTCGAGGTCAACCCGGCGTTCGAGACGCAGACGGGCCTGCACGACGTGGAGGGGCGCTGGGTGCGCGACGTGCTGCCGGAGCTGGAGCAGCACTGGTTCGACGCGTATGGCAGCGTGGCGACGAGTGGCGAGCCGGTGCGGCTCGAGAACGCGGTGGCGGCGCTGGGCCGCTGGTATGAAGTGCATGCGTTCCGCGTGGGGGAGGCGGCGGCGCAGCAGGTCGCGATCCTGTTCAACGACATCAGCGGGCGGCGGCGGGCCGAGACGGAGCTTCGGGCCAGCGAGGCACGGCTGCGGCGGCTGACGGAGACGCTGGAGCACCAGGTGGCGGAGCGGACGGCCGACCGCAACAGGCTGTGGCAGCTTTCGACCGACATCATGCTCGTGGCGCGACACGACGGCACGATCACGGCCGTGAACCCGGCGTGGACGGCAGTGCTGGGCTGGCCCGAGGCGGAGCTGATCGGGCAGCGGCTGTTCGATTTCATCCATCCGGAGGACGTGGTGCGGACCGACGAGGGAGCGCGGCTGCTGGCCGAGGGCGCGACGCCGCAGCGGTTCGAGAACCGGTATCGGCACAAGGATGGCGGGTATCGCTGGATTACCTGGGCGGCGGTGCCGGGGGACGGGCTGATCAACGGGGTTGGGCGGGACACGACGGCCGAGAAGGAGCGGGAGGCGGCGCTGGAGCAGGCGCAGGAGGCACTTCGGCAAAGCCAGAAGATGGAGGCCGTGGGGCAGCTGACGGGCGGGATCGCCCACGACTTCAACAACATGCTGCAGGCGATGGGCGGCGCGCTGGAGATGCTGCAGCGGCGGGTGGACCAGGGGCGCGCGAACGAGGCGACGCGCTTCCTGGGGGCTGCGCGGGAGACGCTCGGCCGTGCGGCGGCGCTCACGAACCGGCTGCTGGCGTTCGCGCGGCGGCAAACGCTGCTGCCGGTCGCGGTGGAGCCGGACGATCTGATCGGCAGCCTGGCGGAGCTGCTGCAGCGGACGGTGGGACCTGCGGTGCACGTTGAGCTCCGGCTGGGCGACGGGGTGTGGTCCGTGCTGTGCGACCAGAACCAGCTCGAGAACGTGTTGCTCAACTTCGCGATCAACGCGCGCGACGCCATGCCGGAGGGGGGGCGGCTGACCTTCTCCACGCGAGACCTGATGCTGACGCCCGACGACGTGCTGGGGCAGGACGGTGCGGCCCCCGGGGCGTATGTCGAGATCGCGGTGGCCGACACCGGCATCGGGATGGACGAGGCCACGCGGGCGCGGGCGTTCGAGCCGTTCTTCACCACCAAGCCGATCGGGCAAGGCACCGGTCTCGGGCTGTCGCAGGCCTATGGCTTCGTGCGGCAGTCGGGCGGGGTGCTGCGGCTGGAGAGCGCGCCGGGCCAGGGGACGACGCTCCGGGTGTTCCTACCCCGGCACGAGGCGGTCGGCCTGGTGGGTGCGGTGCCCGAGCGGCCGGCGCAGCCCGGCCGAGGGGAGGGCGAGACGATCCTGCTCGTGGAGGACGAGGGCACGGTGCGATCGGTCGCGTCCGAGCGGCTGCGAGAGCTGGGCTACTACGTGCTGGAGGCAGCCAATGGCGGGGCGGCGTTGCAGGTGCTGCATTCGGGGCTCCGGATCGACCTGCTGCTGACGGCTGTGGGCCTTGCGGGCGGCATGAACGGGCGGCAGGTGGCCGAAGCGGCGCGGGGGCGGGAGCCGGGGCTGCCGGTGCTGTTCATCACCGGGTATGCCGGGTCGGCCCTCGAGGCGCAGCTTGCGCCGGGGATGGAGATGATCGGCAAGCCGTTCGCGCTCGATGCGCTGACGGCGCGGGTGCGGGCCATGCTGGACCGGGCGGCGGCCGGCTGAGCCGATACGGCTTCAACCCACCGACGCGTGACCCCGATCGGTCGGACGATGCTTTAGAGGAGCCGCCCCGCTTCTGCACGGACCTGGTTGACCCGGAGGCGGCCGGCAGGGAGTGGGGCGAGGAGGGAGGGGTCGCCGGTGTCCAGCCAGGGGAGCCAGGCCTCGCGCTCCAGCACGGCGACCTGGCGGTCGTGGATGGGCAGGATGTCTGGGCCGGGCGCGGTGGTGAGCATGGTGAATGCGGGGGGCGTGGCGGGGGGCGTGGCGGCGGTGGCGGGGCGCCAGAGGCCGGCGAGGCAGAACCAGTCGGCACCTTCGAGGGTGACGCGCCACTTGGCCTTGGGCGAGCGGGCGCCGGTGAATTCGTAGAAGCAGGAGACCGGGACGAGGCAGCGGCCGTTCGGGAAGGCGCGGCCTTCGGAGCGGAAGTTGATGACCGGGCCGGCCTTGGGGCGCTTGGGGTCGAACCCCCAGCGGAGTTGGACCAGCTCCACCCCTGCCGCCGTGCGGCGGAGGATGGGGGCCGGGTCGGTGGGCCAGATGTCGTCGCGGGGCTCGAGGTTGGGGGTGGCGCCCGGGGTTGTCAGGGGGATGCGGAGGTCGCTGAAGGCTTCGACGTAGGACTCGTAGGCGATGCGGTTGCCGTAGTCGTTGCACACGCGGGCTAGCGGGCCGGGCTTCGGGCGGTGGCGGCGGAGAGCGCCTGGGCCCAGCCCCGGCGGTCGATGGCGGCGATGAGCAGCAGGGTGGCCAGGCCGCCATGGACGGCGCAGGCCCCGGCCGCGGCGTGCAGGGACCAGATGAGGCCCGACCCAGCGCCCATGGCGGCGATGGCAAGGCCGTAGGCGATGCTGGCGGCCGGCGGGGCCGGACGGACCAGCCGCCAGGCGACGGCGGCACCAGCGCCGGCGGTGATCAGCGCCTTGATGGCGGCCATGAAGCGCATGAGCGGGATGAGCTCGGGCTCGGCCCAGCCGCCGCCCACGGCGAGGCCTGCGGCCGCGGCGAGGAGGGCGGTCGCGGGCAACGCGAACCAGGTTGCAAACCGGGTTGCGAATGGGGCGGCGCGGGAGGTGGCGGCAGCGGCGGCGGCGGCGGTGCTCATGGTGGGATACTTGCGTGGTGGTCGGGAGTTCGCAATGCATTCCTTGCCGGCCGCGTCCCTCGCGCAGCCGTCTCCCGGGGGAGAGGGCGGTGCTTCCTCGCGGGTCGGCGCGTCAGCCCATGGCGGTGCGGAGCTTGGCGGCGATGGCCTGGGGTGGGGTCTCGTGGGTGAAGTTGCCGATGAAGCGGCCTTGCTTGTCCATGAGGTAGATGATGGAGGAGTGGTCCATGTCGTAGGTGCCGCCGGGCTTCTGGTGCTTGGCGTAATAGACGCGGTAGGCCCGGGCGGCGGCGGCGACCTGCTCGAGGGTGCCGGAAAGGGCGGTGATGGGAATGTCGAACGCGCTGACGTAGTCCTGCACCACGGCGGGGGTGTCGTGCTCGGGGTCGATGGTGATGAACAGCACGGCGACGCGGCTGCGGGCCTCTGGGGCGAGCATGTCGAGGGCGTTCGCGATGTCCTGCAGGGCGGTGGGGCAGGCGTCCGGGCAGCGCGTGTAGCCGAAATAGACGAGCATGAAGCGGCCGCGGAACTCGGTGTCCGACACGTCTCGGCGGACCGCGGCGAGGCGGAAGGGGCCGCCGATGCTGGCCACGCCGGTGCCGCCGTCATCCTCGGTCGGGCGGAGCTGCAGATAGGCGGCGGTGCCCAGCATGGCGGCGCCGAGCAGCGCGGCCGGGGCGAGGAGCAGGGCGCGCCGGTTCATTTGTGCGCGTGCGGGCCGGGTGCGCCGACCGGGGCGATCGGTAGGACGAGGTCGAGGGGCGGGGCGTTCTGGAACCGGAGCGTGACCTGGACGGTCTGCCCGGCGACGAGGGGCTGCTTCAGATCCACGAGCATGAGGTGGTAGCCCCCGGGCGCGAAGGCGACGGGCGTGTTGGCGGGAAGCGGCAGGCCCTCGCCGAGTTCGCGCATGCGCATGATGGCGCCGTCCATCCGCATCTCATGCAGCTCCACGCGGCCGGCGACGGGGCTGCTCCCGCCCAGCAGGCGGTCGGAGACCGGGCTGGTGAGGGTGACGTAGGCGCCGCCCACGGATTGCGACGGGGCCGTGGCGCGGGCCCAGGGCTGGTCGGCGCGGACCGGGGCCGCCGGGGCGGGCTGCGCCGTGAGGGGGTGCGGCACCAGGGCTATCAGACACAAGGCCAGCAGCGCCGCGCGGCGAGAGGTCGCAAAGGAGAGCGGAGACGGGTTCATGCGCCAGGATGTGGCGTGCGCGGGCGCGGGTGGCAACCAGGGCATGATCGGGTGCACGAACGGGCTCGGCAGCCGGCCGGTCGGTTGGCCGGAATGGGTTGGGGCGCTGGCCGCGGTGATCGGGCTCTGCTGAGGGTCAGCGTGCCTCGTCGACGGCGGCCCAGCCGAATTGGAGGAGGGGTAGGGCGGCCGCGGCGAGGTCGGCGATGGCGGGGACGAGACCGGGTTTTTGGGCCAGGGCGTCGGGGATGGGGCGGCTCACGATGTAGTTCTTGAGCTTGATCCAGGGGGCGACGGGGTGGGCGGCCATGTCCTCGAAGCCGCGAGGCATGCGGGTGAGGCTGTCCCTGACGTCGAGCGGGAGCTTTGCGGCGCGGAGCTGCTCGACGAGAGCGAGGAAAGCCTCGGGGTGGACGCGGATGCGCTCGCGGATGGCCGACAGCACCTCTGGCTCGGGCATGTAGAAGGCGGCGGCCACGAAGCAGGCGCCTGGGTGGAGGTGGAAGTAGAGGACGCCCGCGCCGTCTTTCCCGGAGCCCTGGCGATACCAGACGGTGCCGATGCTGGTCTTGTAGGGGCTCTTGTTCTTGCTGAACCGCACGTCGCGGTGGATGCGGAAGCCGGAGCGCTTGGGGGAGCCTTCGAGCGGCAGGTCCCGGGCGCGGAGCTCGAGGGCGACGGCGTCCACGAGGGCGGCGGTTGGGGCCTTGATGGCCTGCTCGTAGCTGGCGCGGTTGGCCTCGAACCAGGGTTTCTCGTTGTTGGCGGCGAGGTCTCGGAGGAAGGGGAGGGCGGCTGGGGGGTAGCCGGGGAAGGTGGTTCGGGTGGGGGAGCGGGGCATCTCGGCATCCGGTAGGGCTTCATAGGGAGGGAACACGCTTGCACGCCTGGGCTGGTAATAGGAATATTTGCCGAACAGGTCGGGAGACTAGGCGTGAGTGCGAACGAGAGTTGGATGTATCAAGGGCGGCAATACCACATGTGGTTCGGCCATGGGACGAAGCCGGACGACGGCGTAGGACGTGCGGAGACACTCGCCGACCGAGTCCATGCGATTGGGAGCACATTTGTCGCGAGCCTGCCGAGGGGGATGCGGCATCATGCGATAGCGCGCCTCGACGCTGTCGATCATGGTCGGCTCGACCGGATTTTTGCCGGGATGATCGCGAAGCGTGCCGAGGGGCCGCATGCGATCGCTCGCGACGTGTTGCACGTTGCCCCGGACGCGCCTGGGATCCTGCCGCTGGTCGTGGCCGGACTGCTCGTCGGCACGGGGCAGTCCGCCCCAGTGACGATGGCCGTGTCGGACCTTGTCGGGCAGAGCGCCGCCGAGATGGGGCCGGACCGGTTCCTGGCCTTGCTGCGCCGGGTTGGTGACGGGCAGCCGGATGGTTCGGCGATACTCGCAAGGCGCGTCGCCACGGACAGCGCCCCGGCTCACTATCGCATCTCGGCACCGGAGTTCGTGCCTGCGCCTTACCAAACGGCAGCGATCGGCTATGATCCTCGCAGGGTTCCGTTCACGCCTGAGGCGGACGCCGTGGAGGTGCGTCTGAACGAGATCACACGCGCCGTGATCAAGCAGTGGGAGGGCAAGGTCGACGGCTTGTCTCCGCAGCAGATTGGAACCCTACTACACATGCAATTGGAACGAGCTGTGAGGGCAGCAAACATTCCTGGCGTGTTAGTCGAGCACGGGATCGCCCCGGAAGGCGGCGACGCGCGATATGGCGAGGAGGATTCCTTAAGGACCGATGTGATCTACACCAATCCCGCTACCGGTCGAGTGGAAGGCATCTGGGACTATAAGACCGGAACCGCTGATCTTTCTCTGTCGCGCGCTCGGGAACTGGCGGACCGTGCTGGAAAAAGGGTCCCTGAAGGTGAGCCGGAGGTGAAAGTGCCAGTCATCATGATTAAAATACGTATTGAGAGACGGCCCTAATGGGCCGCGAACGTAGCCTCCAACTACTGACGAAGATTTGTGGGCTTGTCGGCCTTCGGCCACTCGGAATCGAGCGGGATCGTGTTCAAGTTGGTCGCCAAGGTTATTATAGGATCGAGCTGATACTCGAACGCACGAGCTCGAAAGTCTGGAAGCGACCGGGCATAATGGTTACGCCTCGTTTTTTGCCTGCGATACGTAGTAATCTAAACTTTTCCGATGTGTTGGGTTACATCGAGTACACAGGCGAAGATCAGTTCATCGCAGATGCAGCGCAAGCAATAACGACGAGCCATATATTTGCGAAGGTGGACGACTACGATCCGGCGTTCTTTCTTGAATGCCAGCAACACCTTCGTTTGTTTCCAATGACCGGAACGATCTCGACGGCTTTTTGCAATGGCATCAGCATGGCGCTGTGCGGCCGGTTCGCGCTTGCCCGGCGAGTGTTGGCGAGTGCGTATGCACGCAGCTTCGACGAGCCGACGATGCGTCATATCGCGGTCTACGCACGGGAGGCGCTCAACTGTGTCGAGGACCGGGTTCGGCTCGATGCGCTGATCGACCGGATCGAGGCGGACTTCCCGGAGAGGCTATGAACAACCACCCCGCATCAGGCGAGTAACTCCTGAACGATCTTCAGGGCGGCTTCAATGCCAGGAACCGGTCCGGCCCCAGCTCGACGGCGCTCTGCCCGACAAGGTCCGACACGGCCATCTTTACTGGGGGGCAGGGTCGGCCCGGCAAGAAGCTTGCCTGTAGAGGTGCCCGTGATCGAGATTAAGATAGAGATCGTACGTTGAGCGACAATCTTCTGCTGACGCCGGCCAGGATGAAAGAGGTCCTTAGCGAAATCGCGGGTCGTCTTGGATTCGAGCCTCTCAAAATCAGGTCCGACAGCGTTACACTATCATTGACAAAGCACTTTCGTATCGACGTTTACATGAGTAAAACGGGGTCTAAGAAATATCGAAGGCCTGTCCTGCAGGTTACACCCCGCTTTCTTCCGCGGGACTATGAAATACTAAATTACAGTGACTCGCTCGATTTTGTAGAACTCACTACAAAGCAGCAATCTATCAACGAAGTATGTCAAACAGTCAGGTCGAGCTTCCTTTTTCCTACTATCGGGAACTATGACGCATGCGTGTTCCTACGCAATCAGCCATATCTCGCGAGTACCCTATCTGGCACTCCACCACAGTCTCGTTCTGTAATGGATTCGGCATGGCGCTATGCGGCCACTTCGCGCTTGCCCGTCGGGTGTTGGCTGACGCGTATGACAGGAGCGTCGAGGATCCGCGCTTGCGGGCGGTGGCGGTGTATTCCAGAGCGGCGCTGAACTGTCTCGAGGATCGGTTCCAGCTCGAGGCCATCATCGACCGGATCGAGGCGGAGTTTCCAAACCGGCGCTGACGGAGCGGTGCGGCTCAGGTCAGCAGGTCGTCGACGACTTTCAGCGCTGCCTCGGGCGTGGGGAACCAAAGGTCCCATTGCGGGTCCCACCCCAGGCCGTCGAAGGCGGCGATGAGGCCGGCGGCGGCGGCGTGGGCGGACGCGCCTTCGAGCGCGCTGCCGTAGTCGAAGGCGAGGACGACGGGGCGGTCTTTGATCCGGGCCGCGGCATTCTCCAGACCGGCGGTGAGTTCCTGCACGTCTTCGAAGCGCATTTCGGCTCCGGCCTCTTGGCCGCGAAGCACCATCGGGGTGAAGCCGGGATGGGATGCCGGGTCGGTGGCCGGGTCGAGCTGGACGGCCGCGCCGACGCGGTCGAGGCCGGCCTGCCAGACAGTGGTGTCGAGGTGGGCCGTGGGCAGGAAGACGTAGAGCTGCATCGACATCGTGGTGGCGAGCTCCTCCGGCACCCCCTCTCCTCGGCCCCTCCCGCGAGGGGGAGGGGGGAAGGGGCTCGGCTGCCCCGGCGACTTACGTGTTGGGGAGGAGGAAAGAGCGCCCTCCGCGGCTGTTCCCCCGGAGGCAGAGGGAACAGTGCGGTCCTAGCGGCGGCTCATGCTGCGGCTTTGTGGGGGATGTTCTTCTCGGTCAGCATCGTCTCGAGCTCGCCGGACTGGAACATCTCGGTCACGATGTCGCAGCCGCCGACGAACTCGCCGGCGACGTAGAGTTGCGGGACGGTGGGCCAGGAGGAGAACTCCTTCACGCCTTCGCGGAGGTCGGCGTCCGCGAGGACGTTGGCGGTCTGGAACGGGACGCCGAGGTGCGTCAGGATCTGCACCACGCGGGCGCTGAAGCCGCATTGGGGCATCATGGCATTGCCCTTCATGTAGAGCATGACCGGGTTCGCGGTGATGTCGGACTGGATGCGCTCGTGGACGGGGCTGCTCATCGGTTTGCTCCTATTCGGCTGGGGCGGAGGTTTGGAGGGCGAGGGCGTGCAGGGCGCCGCCCATGCGGCCTTGCAGGGCGGCGTAGACCATCTGGTGCTGCTGCACGCGGGATTTTCCCCGGAAGGCCGGGCTGACGACGGTTGCGGCGTAGTGGTCGCCGTCTCCGGCGAGGTCCTCGATGTTCACGGTCGCGTCCGGGAGGGCCTGCTTGATCAGGGCCTCGATGTCGCTTGCCACCATCGCCATGGTCGTCAGGTCCCCATCCATGCCGGGAAGAAGCGCTCGTGCGCCGCCCGTAGCTCGGCCAAGGATATGGGAGGCTCGCCTTGCAGTGTCAAACCGTCGCCGCCGGAGGTGCCGAGGAGCTGGGCTGGGATGTTGGCGGCGGCGGCGGCGGCGAGGAACGGGGCCGGGTCGGGCAGGGCCAGCACGTAGCGGGCCTGGTCCTCGCCGAACCAGAAGGCATGGTCGCCCCCTTCGCCAGGGCTTGCGGTGAGGGTTGCGCCGGTGTCCCCGGCGAGGGCCATCTCGGCGATGGCGACGAGGAGGCCGCCGTCCGACACATCGTGGCAGGCGGCGATGCGGCCCTCGAGGATGTGGGTGCGGACGAAGTCGCCGTGTCGGCGCTCGGCGGCCAGGTCCACGGGCGGCGGCGGCCCAGCTTCCTGCCCGGCGACCTCGCGCAGCCAGAGGGACTGGCCGAGGTGGGACGGGGCGCCGCCGACGAGCACGAGCGACAGGCCCGGGGAAAGCGCGAGGCCCATGGACTGGGCGGCGTCCTCTATCACGCCGAGGCCGCCGATGGCCGGGGTGGGGAGGATGCCGTTGCCTTCGGTCTCGTTGTAGAGGCTGACGTTGCCGCTCACGACGGGGAAGTCGAGCGCGGTGCAGGCGGCGGCGATGCCGCGGACGCAGGCGGCGAACTGGCCCATGATGCGGGGCTTCTCGGGGTTGCCGAAGTTCATGTTGTCGGTGATGGCGAGGGGCGTGGCGCCGGTGGCGGTGATGTTGCGCCACGCTTCGGCCACGGCCTGGGCGGCGCCGGCCTCGGGGTCGGCCGCGCAGTATCGGGGGGTGCAGTCCGTGGTGAGGGCGAGCGCCCTTGTGTGGCCCTCCAGGCGGACGATGGCGGCGTCGGCGGCACCCGGGCGGCGGATGGTCTGGGCGCCGATGGTGCTGTCGTACTGGTTCCAGACCCAGGCGCGGCTGCAGAGGTCCGGGCAGGCGACGAGGGTGAGGAGGGCGGCGCGAAGCCCGACCGGGTCCGCCACGGGGCCGAGCGGCGGCAGCTTCGGCGTGTCCTCCATGGGGCGGCGATAGAGCGGCGCCTCGCTCTCCAGCGGCTCGAGCGGGATGTCGGCCTCGGTGCGGCCCTGGTGGACGATCTCGATGCGGCCGGTGTCGGTCAGGTGGCCGATGACGGCGAAGTCGAGCTCCCACTTGGCGAAGATGGCGCGGGCCATGTCCATCCGGTCCGGGCGGAGCACCATGAGCATGCGCTCTTGGCTTTCGGACAGCATCATCTCGTAGGCCGTCATGGCGGGTTCGCGCTGGGGCACGGCGTCCAGCTCGAGCCGGATGCCGACGCCGCCCTTGCCGGCCATCTCCACGCTGCTGCTCGTCAGCCCGGCGGCCCCCATGTCCTGGATGGCGACGATGGCGTCGGTCGCCATAAGCTCGAGGCAGGCCTCGATGAGGAGCTTCTCGATGAACGGGTCGCCGACCTGGACGGTGGGGCGTTTCTCCTCCGAGTCCGCGCCGAACTCGGCCGAGGCCAGGGTGGCGCCGTGGATGCCGTCGCGGCCTGTTTTCGCGCCGACGTAGATGACCGGGTTGCCGATGCCCGCGGCGGCGCTGAGGAAGATGCGGTCGGCCGGGGCTATGCCGACGGTCATTGCGTTGACGAGCGGGTTGCCGTTGTAGGCCGGGTGGAAGTTGACCTCCCCGCCGACCGTCGGGACGCCGACGCAGTTGCCGTAGCCGCCGATGCCGCGGACCACGCCGTCCACGATGCGCTTCGTGCGGGGGTCGGACGGCGAGCCGAAGCGGAGCGCGTTGAGGTTGGCGATAGGGCGGGCGCCCATGGTGAAGACGTCCCGCAATATGCCGCCGACGCCGGTGGCAGCCCCCTGGTAGGGCTCGATGAAGCTCGGGTGGTTGTGGGACTCCATCTTGAAGATGGCGGCCAGGTTGTCCCCGATGGCGACGACGCCGGCGTTCTCGCCCGGGCCGTGGATGACCCAGGGGGCCTTCGTGGGCAGCGTGCGAAGGTGGACGCGGCTGGATTTATAGGAGCAGTGCTCGGACCACATGACGCTGAAGATGCCGAGCTCGGTGAGGCTCGGGGTGCGGCCCATGATGGTGAGCACGCGGGCATATTCGTCGGCGCTGAGGCCGAACTGGCGGGCGAGGGCCTGGTTGGGCTCCATCATGCGTGGGCCCCCGCCTTGGCCATGAAGCTGGCGAGGCCTTGGAACATCGGCAGGCCGTCGGTGCCGCCCAGCAGCGGGTCGACCAGGTCTTCGGGGTGCGGCATGAGGCCCATGATACGGCGGTTGGGGGAGAGGATGCCGGCGATGTGGCGCTGGCTGCCGTTGGGGTTGGCGGCTTCGGTCAGTGCGCCTCGGGGGTCGCAGTAACGCAGCGCGACCAGGCCCTCGCCTTCGAGGCGGTCGAGCGTATCGGGGTCGGCGGTGTAGTTGCCGTCGCCGTGGGCCATGGGGGCGCGGAAGACGGCGCCTTGTGCGTAGCCTTGGGTGAACGGGGTGTCGGCGCGCTCCACGCGGAGGTGGCAGTCCTGGCTCAGAAAGCGGAGCGAGGCGTTGCGCAGGAGGGCGCCGGGGAGGAGGCCGGCTTCGGTGAGGATCTGGAAGCCGTTGCAGACGCCGAGCACGAGGCCGCCGCGGGCGGCGTGGGCGTGGATGGCGGCCATGATGGGCGAGCGGGCGGCCATGGCGCCGCAGCGGAGGTAGTCGCCATGGGAAAAGCCGCCCGGCAGGACCACGAGGTCGATGCCGTCCAGCGAGGTCTCGTGGTGCCAGACCATGCGCGGGCGCTGCCCGGTGGCGGCGGTGAGGGCCGCGGCCATGTCGCGCTCGCGGTTGGTGCCGGGAAAGACGGTGATCGCGGCGCGCATGCTAGTTCTTCTTGGCCTCGCCAGGGCAGAGGTAGGTATCGTCGATGGCGCGCAGCACGATGCCGCTGGCCTGCTTGGTGCCCTCGCCGGCGTTCTTGCGGAGCCAGCCGACGACGGTTTCGCGCAGCTGCGGGCCGGTGACGGCGGCGGGGATGCACACATAGGCGGGCAAGGCGGCGCCGCGGCTGCCGTCGGCCGGGCGGAGGCGCTGGTAGAAGGCAGTCGTGTCCGAGATGCCCTCGATGTAGGCGTTGCACTGCTCGACCTGCAGGCGGTCCTTGCTGGTGCAGAGCTCGACGAGCTTGGCGCCCGTGAGGTTCGTGAAGCGCTGCGCTTGGGCCGGGGCGGCGAGGGACAGGACGCAGGCGGCGAGCAGCAGCGTCTTCATGGGGCGACCTCCACGTGGAAGCGTTCGATGACGGTGTTGGCGAGCAGGCGGCGGGCCATGTCCTCGGCCTGGGTGCGGGCCTCGGCCTCGGTGCTGGCCGCGAGCTCGAGCTCGATGATCTTGCCGGCGCGGACTTCGCCCACGCCCTCGAAGCCCATGGTGCCCAGCGCATGGCCGATGGCGCGGCCCTGCGGGTCGAGCACGCCGGGCTTCAGCATGACGGTGACGGTCGCGTGGAAGATGGGTGCCTTCACTGCATCGCCTCCGGCCCCTTCAGGTCGTTGTTCCCGGCCTCGGGGAGGATGCCGAGGCGGCGGGCGACCTCCTGGTAGGCTTCCTCCACGCGGC
Source organism: Acetobacterales bacterium (assembly GCA_038229135.1). GTDB lineage: Bacteria > Pseudomonadota > Alphaproteobacteria > Acetobacterales > Acetobacteraceae > JBBROS01. Next base: position 70,818 of record JBBROS010000003.1, on the reverse strand, counting down.
CGAGGTCCCGGCGGAAGCGGTCCTTGTCCATCTTCTCGCTCGTCTTGCTGTCCCAGAGGCGGCAATTGTCGGGGCTGATCTCGTCGGCGACCACGATCCGCATGTCGTCCTCTTCCCACAGGCGGCCGAACTCGAGCTTGAAGTCCACCAGAGTGATGCCGACGCCGAGGAAGAGGCCGGAGAGGAAATCGTTGATGCGCAGCGTGAGGGCGACGATGTCGTCCATGTCCTGCGTGCCGGCCCAGCCGAAGGCGGTGATATGCTCTTCCGCCACCATCGGGTCGTTCAGGGCGTCGTTCTTGTAGGAGTACTCGATGATGCGGCGCGGCAGCCGCGTGCCTTCAGGGATGCCGAGGCGGGTGCTGAGCGAGCCGGCCGCGACGTTGCGCACCTTCACCAGCAGCGGGATGATCTCGACCTCGCGGATGAGCTGCTCGCGCATGTTGAGGCGGCGCACGAAATGGGTGGGCACGCCGATCTCGGCGAGGCGCAGCATCAGGTATTCGCTGATGCGGTTGTTGAGCACCCCCTTGCCCGTGATGGTGCCGGACTTGCCCTGGCCATTGGAGGCGTCGTCCTTGAAATGCTGCACGAGGGTCCCGGGCTCGGGTCCTTCGAACAGGACCTTGGCCTTGCCTTCGTAGAGTTGTCGGCGGCGTGCCATGCTCGATCCCTCGTCCTGCGGGGCGGGTATAGCAGGGGGGTGCGAGGGTTGCCACAACCCGGCGGCGAGGGGCAGGGGTGTTGCTTTGTGGTGGGAGTGTTGCCGATGGGGCACATGGGGTGTAGGTTGGGTAACCTCGTTGGAGTCGGCAATGGCTGACGGAAATGGGACGGATCTGAACACCATCGTGGCGATGCTGAGCCAAGTCCTGTCGAAGTTGATGGTTTTGGAGCAGAGCGTTGGAGTGTTGAAACAGGACACGGCAGCGGTAAAGCAGGATGTAGGTTCGCTGACCAGCAAGCTCGAGTTCTACCATAGCTCCGTGATGGGACACGGGATCATGCTGACCGAACTGGATCAACGGCTCCGGCGCGTGGAGCACCAGCTCGGCTTGCCGCCGCTTCCGGGGCACTGACGTCGGAGCTGCTCGAGCAGCCGCAAGCGCGTTCGGACGGCTGGGGTCGCCCGTAGGGCAACCCCCTCGGCCATGTTACCAGCCGCGGTAGTAGGCCGGGTAGCCGTGGCGGTAGGCCTGGCGGTAGCGCCAGTGCTCGTAGGCCTCGCGGCGGCGCCACTCGCGGTAGCGGTCGTGTTCGTAGTGCGGGCGGCCGTAGCCATAGCCGTAGCCAGGGCCGTATCCATAGCCGCGCCAATCGACGGTCTGCACCAGTGGCGCCGTGGCTGCGGCAATCGGGTGTGCCATGGCCGGGGCCGCCGCGGCCAGGCCGATGAGGGCGGTGAGCGAGAACAGGGCGTTGCGCATGGGACGGACCTCCTTCTGATCCGTCGTCAAGCTGCAGCGTCCGTGGGGCGGGATCAGGCCGCCTTGGTGGCATTTTCGTGGCTGGGCCACAGGCGCGCGAATACGTGATCGACATGGGCCAGGTGCCGATCGAGGTTCATGGCCGCGCCGAGTGCCTCCACGGTCATGTGGGCGGCCACCTGCGGGTCGGCGGCGAGCGCCTCGCGGAAGGTCTGGGCGCCGGGTCGGCCGAGGCCTTGCCAAGTGTCCATGGCGGCGCGTTGGACGATGCGATAGGCGTCTTCCCGCAGGATGCCGGCCTGGGTCAGGGCCAGGAGAACCTCGCCGCTGTGCACCACGCCGCCGAGGCTCTCGAGGTTGGCGCGCATGCGGTCCGGGTAGACCACGAGCTGCTCCATCATGGAGGCCAGGCGGTGGAGCGCGAAGTCGAGCGTGATGGTGGCGTCCGGCCCGATGGCGCGTTCGACGCTGCTGTGGCTGATGTCGCGCTCGTGCCAGAGGGCAACATTCTCGAGGGCCGGGGTGGCGCAGGCGCGGACGATGCGGGCGAGGCCGGTGAGGTTCTCGCTGAGCACCGGGTTGCGCTTGTGCGGCATCGCGCTGCTGCCCTTCTGCCCGGCGTGGAAGAACTCCTCCGCCTCCCGCACCTCGCTGCGCTGCAGGTGGCGGATTTCCGTGGCCAGGCGCTCGATGCCGCTGGCGATGACGGCGAGCGTACAGAAGAAGGCGGCGTGGCGGTCGCGCGGGATGATCTGGGTGGAGACGGGCTCGACGGCGAGGCCGAGGGCGGCCGCCACGTGCTCCTCGATGGCCGGGCCAAGATGGGCGTAGGTGCCGACCGGGCCGCTGATGGCGCAGACGGCGATCTCGGCGCGGGCCTGCACCAGGCGGGCGCGGTTGCGGGCGAACTCCGCCCAGTGCCCGGCGAGCTTCAGGCCGAAGCTGGTCGGCTCGGCGTGGATGCCGTGGCTGCGGCCGATGGTGGGGGTGCGCCGGTGCTCGATGGCGCGGGCCTGCAGGGCGGCGAGCACGCGGTCCAGGCCCGCCAGCAGCAGGTCGGCGGCCTGGGTGAGCTGGACGGAAAGGCAGGTGTCGAGCACGTCGCTGCTCGTCATGCCCTGGTGGACGAAGCGGCTGTCGGGGCCGATGCCCTCGGCGAGCCAGGTGAGGAAGGCGATGACGTCGTGCCGGGTCTCGCGCTCGATGGCGTCGATGCGCTCGAGGTCGGCTTGGGTTATTGCGGCGGTGCGGGCGGTGCCCTTCGTGCGGATGGTGCGGGCGGCCGTCTCCGGGATCATGCCCTGCTGCGCCATGGCGTCGGCGGCGTGGGCCTCGATGTCGAACCAGATGCGGAAGCGGTTCTCGGGAGCCCAGATGGCGACCATGTCGGGGCGGCTGTATCGCGGAACCATTGTAGCTATCCCGGGTTGGTGCAGGAATGGGCCGTTACGCCCGTCCAAAGGTGAACGCAAGACGATGTTGGGGTTTCAGATAGGGGCGGATTGGGGCGCGGAGCTGACCGCGCTTGCGCAGGTGCTGCTGATCGATCTCGTGCTGGCGGGCGACAACGCGATCGTCGTGGGTTTGGCCGTGGCTGGGCTGCCGGAGGTGCAGCGCAAGAAGGCTATCCTGGTGGGCATCGGCGTGGCGACGCTGCTGCGGATCGGGTTCGCGTTCATCACGCTGCAACTGCTGGCCGTCGTGGGGCTGCTGCTTGCGGGGGGCATGCTGCTGCTGTGGGTGTGCTGGCGCATGTTCCGCGAGTTGCGGCCGAGCGCGCGGAGCCGGGCGCTGGCGGCGACGGGCGAGACGGCGCCGAAGACGATGAAGCAGGCGATGGTGCAGATCGTGTTGGCCGATCTGTCCATGAGCCTCGACAACGTTCTGGCGGTGGCAGGCGCCTCGCGCGAGCATCCATGGGTGCTGGTGGTGGGGCTCGCGATCAGCGTGGTGCTGATGGGGGCGGCTGCGAGCGTGATCGCGCGGCTGCTGGAGAGTTACCGCTGGATTGCCTGGGTCGGGCTGCTGATCGTGTTGTATGTGGCGCTGAAGCTCATCTGGGATGGCGGGCACGACGTCATGCTGCGGTGGCCGGCGGGCTGGCCGCGTCTCTAGACGTCGTGCTCGAGCGATGGACGTCCTTGGACCAGGCCGAGGACGTCCATCTCGTCGGATGCCCGCCAGTCGCTTTCGTGTCAGGCCGACCGATGCTGCCTCGGGGCACGCACCCAGCGACGCGTCACGAGTTTCGCAAATCCGGCTGCGAGTCGGATCGGTGGAAGCGGCACACCATACACTTTAATGAAACGGGCGGCCGCGAGCGGCACGTCGACTGCCGCTACGTCACTCCCCCGGGGCCAGCGCCGGGGCGGTGCTCCGCTGGGCGCGGACCTGGAGGTCCACCTGGCGGCGGTGCCAGAGCAGGATGGCCATGCCGACCGCGAGCGGGGTGGCCCACATGGCCGGGTGGAGGGCCATGCTGGGAATGAGGCGGACGGAGCCGAAGGCGAGGAAAGCGGTGTAGACGCTGATCCCGGCGCCGACGAGGGCCTTGATGTGCTCCTTCAGCCAGTCCTTCGGGCCATGGCGCCTGGCGTGCAGGAAGACGAGGTTGGTGGCCCCGGTGGCGATGCCGACGAGGGCGATGCCCATCATGAGGGGCTGGCCGATGCGCCAGCCCTGGTAGGCGCAGTTGAGTGCGACCGCGATCACGGCCCATTGCAGGGCGAGGTTGAGCGGCGTGCGATTGGCTGCCACGTCCGCGCGGTTACGGATGCAGAGCCAGCCATACCAGGTGAGGTTGATGGTCAGCACGCCGACGTGGAGCATCATCCAGCCAAAGATGCCGCGGAGGAAGGCGGCGTCGAACTGGCTTGCCAGATGCGGGTGGGTGCCCAGCGGGTCCGCCAGCGAGAGCAGGCTCATGGCGATGGCGAGGCTGCCGGTGATCAGCAGGGCAACGGTGAAGACACGGCCCCATTTGCGGTGATTGGCACCACCCTTGCGGCCGAGCACGGGCACCCAAAAGGCGATGGCGCCGGTGCTGCCTGCCAGGATGTGTGCGGCGACGAGGGTGTGGAACATTGCCAGCACGAGCCGCTCCGGTTCAGGAGTCTCGTCATCGCGAGCCGAAGGCGCGGCGATCCAGGACAACGAGAAGCGGCCTCGACGGCCCTGGATCGCCACGCTTCGCTCGCGATGACGGTGTCATGGACAGCGCCCCAAGCGGGTCCAGACTGGCACTTGACACTTACGGGTGTAAAGCCGCCCGATCCCGCGATGGACAGCATTCCCGCCCGGCTGCCGCCGGACAGCCCGCCCTACGTCCCGCCGCGCCCCGGCACGCTCTCGGCCGTGACGGCGCTGCTGCGGGCGGCGCTGAACGGGGATGGGGACCTGCTGAGCCTGCTGCCGACGGCGGCGTACCGGGTGCCGATCGGGCCGCTGGGCTACTCGCGGCGGCAGATCCTGATCGTGAACCAGCCGGACCTGGTGCGGCACGTGCTGGCGGACCCGGACGGGATCTTCCCCAAGAGCGACCTGATGGTGAACGCGCTGGCGCCGCTGATCGGGGACAGCATCTTCGTCTCGAGCGGCGCCACCTGGCAGCGGCAGCGGCAGATGATCGACCCGGCGCTGACCGGCATGCGCGTGACGCGCGCCTATCCGGCCATGCAGGCGGGGGCGGAGGCCGGGCTCGAGACCCTGCGGGAGCATGCGGCGCGAGGGGAGGCGTTCTCGCTCGACCTGTTCACAAGCCATCTGACTGCGGACATCATCTGCCGGACCGTGTTCTCGACCGGGCTCGAGACGCATGCGGCGCACGAGGTGTTCGGGGCGTTCACCGAGTTCGAGCGCAGTGTGGCGCAGGTGGAGATCCGGCGGCTGATCATGGACCGGGCCTGGACGCAGGTGCCGCAGCGGGCTTCGGTGCTGGCCGCGTGCGCCACCATCCGGCGGCATCTGGGCGAGCTCGTGGACACGCACCTGGCAGAAGGTGCGGCGTTCGACGACATCGCGGCGCAGGTGGCGGCGGCGCGGGGGATGGAAGGCGAGGCGTTCACGCGCGAGGAGCTGATCGACCAGCTGGGCGTGCTGTTCCTGGCCGGGCACGAGACGAGTGCGAGCGCGCTGACCTGGGTCTTCTACTTGTTGGCCATGCAGCCGCACTGGGTGGCGCGGGTGCGGCGGGAGGTGGCGGCGGTGGCGGGGGCGGGGCCTATCGGGATCGAGCATACGCGGGCGATGCCGAGCCTGCGGAACGTGTTCCGGGAGACGCTGCGGCTGTATCCGCCCATCACCTTCCTGCCGCGGGTGGCGCTGCAGGCCACGCGGCTGGGGGAGAAGCGCGTGCGGCGGGGGGCGCTGGTGATGGTTGCGCCCTGGGTGCTGCACCGGCACGAGCGGTATTGGCAGGCGCCTGCCGTGTTCGACCCGGACCGGTTCCTGCCGGAGCGGGACGGGGAGATGACGCCGGGCGCCTACATCCCGTTCGGGCTCGGGCCGCGGGTGTGCGCGGGCGCCGCGTTCGCCACCACGGAGGCGGTGCTGCTGATCGCGGAGCTGGTGCGGGCGTTCGACTGGCACGTGGAGCAGCCGGGCCGAGTGCGCCCGGCCGCGCGGCTGACGACGCGGCCCATGCACCAGGTGATGGTGCGGGTGACGCGGGCCGCATGAAGACCGTGCTGCTCACGCTGGGTCGGCTGCCCAAGGCGCTGGACCTGGTGCGGGGGTTCGCCCAGGCCGGATGCCGGGTGGTGGTGGCCGAGCCGTTCAGGCGGCATTTGGCCGGCGCGTCGCGGCACGTGAGCCGGAGCGTGCAGGTGCCGGCGCCGCGGGACGGGAAGGCGGCGTATCTGGAGGCGTTGCTGCGGGTGGTCGACGAGGAGCGGGCCGATCTCGTGGTGCCGGTGTCGGAGGAGACGATGCACGTCGCGCACCTGCATGGGCGGCTGCCGGCCGGGGTGGGGCTGTTCACGATGCCGGCGGACCAGGTGCTGGCGCTGCACGACAAGGGCGGCTTCATCGAGGCGGCGCGGCGGTTCGGGGTGGCGGTGCCGAAGACCTATGCGCTCGGCTCCGAGTGTGGGCGGGGCATGGCGTCGGTGCGGGACGTGGTGGTGAAGCCGCGCTCCTCGTGCTCGGGGCGGGGGGTGCGGGTGGTGCGGCGGGGGGAGGCGCTGCCGGAGCCGGCCGAGCCCTGCGTGGTGCAGGCGTTCCTGCCGGGGCGGGTCGTCAGTTCGTGTACGGTTGCCCAGGCCGGCCAGGCCATGGGGACGGTATTGTATCGGGGCACGGTGATGTCGGGCTCGGTTGCCGTGTCGTTCGAGCGGATGGAGGATGCAGCGCTGACCGCGTGGGTGGAGCGTTTCGTGATGGGGGCTGGATGGACGGGGTTCGTCTCGTTCGACTTCATCGTGAGCGAGGACGGCGAGGTCCACGGCATAGAGTGCAACCCGCGGGCGACGAGCGGGCTGCATTTCTGGGAGCCGGGCAGCATCGCCGAGGCGGTGCTGACGCCCGGGTCGGCGCCGGTGGTGCGGCCCGAGCGGGAGCTGCAGCAATTCTACTCGTGCCTGACGGAGGCGCAGCTCGCGCTGGTGAGCGCGCGGGGCCGGCGTGCGCTGCGCCACCTGGTTTCGACGCGGGACGTGACGTGGGACCGGACGGACCCTTGGCCGTTCCTGGGCATGATAGGGACGTCCTGGCCGATCATCCGGGAGGCGGTGCGCCGCCGGGCGACGTTCGGGGAGGTAGCGACTTTGGATATCGGGTGGTACGAGGGGGAGGGCCGTCTGTGCGGCCAGACCCCCTCCCCCTGCCCCTCCCGCGAGGGGAGGGGGGAAGAGGGCCAACCTGAAAAGGGGACCTTTCATGCTCGATAGTGTCGGTGCCGATCGCCCCCACGCCGTGGTCATCGGGGCAGGGTTCGGTGGGCTTGCCGCCGCAATCCGGCTGGGCGCGCGCGGGTATCGCGTGACGGTGGTGGAGAAGCTCGATGCGCCGGGGGGACGGGCCTATGTCTATCGGCAGGACGGGTTCACGTTCGACGCCGGGCCCACGATCATCACGGCGCCCTACCTGCTCGAGGAGCTGTGGACGCTGTGCGGGGAGCGGATGGCGGACCATGTGGAGCTCCGCAGCATCGACCCGTTCTACAAGATACGGTTCGACGACGGCACGGTGTTCAGTGCCACGGCGGATTTCGAGGGGATGCGTGCCGAGGTGGAGCGGTTCGAGCCGAACGACGTGCCGGGGTTCGAGCGGTTCATCGAGGAAAGCAAGCGCATCTACAAGGTGGCGTTCCACGACCTTGCGGACCAGCCGTTCCACAAGCTCGGGACGCTGCTGAAGTCCGCACCGGACATGTTGCGGCTGGGCGGGCACCGGACGGTGTTCGCCAAGGTTTCGCAATATTTCCGCAACGAGAAGCTGCGGATCGCCTTCAGCTTCCATCCGCTGCTGATCGGGGGCAACCCGTTCACCACCACGGCCTATTACTGCCTCGTGGGGCACCTGGAGCGGCTGCATGGGGTGCATTACGCGATGGGCGGCACCGGCGCCATCGTGGCCGGGCTGGTGCGGCTGATGGAGGGGCAGGGGGGCACGTTGCGGACGTGCGCCGAGGTGGAGCGGATCGAGGTCGAGTCCGGACGGGCGACGGGGGTGCGGCTCGCGGGTGGCGAGGTGCTTGCGGCGGACGTCGTGGTGTCGAACGCGGACGTGGGGTGGACCTACACGAAGCTGCTCGCGCACGTGAAGCGGCGGCGCTGGACGGATGCGAAGCTGGCGCGGGCGCGGTCGTCCATGAGCCTGATCGTGTGGTATTTCGGGACCAGCCGGACGTTCCCCGACGTGTATCACCACACGATGGTGCTCGGGCCGCGCTACGAGGGGCTGCTGCGGGACATCTTCACCAAGCACGTCCTGTCGGAAGACTTCTCATTGTATCTGCATCGACCTACGGCCAACGACCCGTCATTGGCCCCGCCGGGGTGCGATGCGTTCTATGTGCTGGCGCCGGTGCCGAACCTGCGGAGCGGGACGGACTGGGCGGTGGAGGCGGAGCCCTACCGCGCGCGCATCCAGCAGCGGCTGGAGGAGACGGTGCTGCCGGGCCTGGGCGAGTGTATCGTGACCTCGAGGATGCTGACGCCGCAGGATTTCCAGGACCGGCTGCTGTCGATGGACGGGGCGGCGTTCTCGCTGGAGCCGCAGTTGTTCCAGAGCGCCTGGTTCCGACCGCACAACATCAGCGAGGAGGTTGCGGGGCTCTACTTCGTGGGCGCCGGGACGCATCCTGGGGCGGGGGTGCCGGGGGTGGTGTCCTCGGCGCGGATCCTGGACCAGGTGGTGCCGGATGCTGCGGTGGTGCGGCGCGGGTGAGCCGATGGAGGACCGCGCTCGCGGTCAACCCTCCCCCGCCCCCTCCCGCACAGGGAAGGGGGGAGCCGGCCTTCTTGCTACCGTAAGGTCGGGTTACCGATTGAACTGGATCAGCAGGTAGTCGACGGCGCCGGCCGTGCCCTTGGCCAGCGTGTCCGCGGTGATGCTGAAACGGGCGTCGGCGGTGGCCTGGTCGATGCCCGTGAAGGTCATGCTGGCCTTGGTGCCGCGGCCGGGGCCGTCGATGTCGCTGTGCAGGGTGAGGCCCTTGAAGCCGGCCGCGCCGTCATCCGCCGTCCAGGGGCGGGTGCTGAGGCCGGGGTGGAAGCCGAAGATGGTGGCCTGGTCGCCCGGGCGGAAGCCGACGATGGTGGACCAGGTCTCGAGGCCGCCGCGGGCGTCGACGAAGAAGGTGTCCGTGCCGCCGTCGTTGGCGGTTGAGCCCACCAGGAAGTTGGAGCCGCCGCCGCCGTCCAGCACGTTGCTGCCGCTGCTGGCCTGCAGCGCGTCCCCGCCGGCGCCGCCCTTGAGGAAGGCGTTGGGGCTGTTGGCGCGGAGGGCCACGCTGTCGGGGCTGGCCCAGATCCATTGCCGGTCGAGCCCGGCGACCGGGCCCGTGTACAGGTCCGACGTGGCGGCGCCGGCGGCGTTGGTGCGCGTGTTGGTGTAGGACACGTCGGCCACGGTGGTGGGGGCCGCGATCGTGCCGTCGGTGAAGCGCAGGTGCTCCACGTTCGTGAGGGTGTCGTGCACGCCCGGCGCGTCGACGACCCAGGCGCCGCCGCTCGCGATGATGCTGGCCTGGTTGCGGGCGAAGGCGAACACGGCCGTGTCGTCACCGTCGCCGCCATCGAGGGTGTCGGTGCCGCCGCCGCCCAGCAGCGTGTCCTTGCCGGCGCCGCCCACGAGGGTGTCGTTGCCGGTGTTGCCCGTCAGCGTGTCGCCGCCGTTGTTGGCGCGGAGGGTGCGGCCCGTGCCGTCCCCGATCGCCAGGCTGAGGGCGGCCGTGCCGAGGGCCGTGAGCGAGGTGGTGGCGCCGGCGACGGTCGCGTCGGCCGAGCTGCGGAGCTCGGTGGCGTTGACCACGTCGATCTTGACGTTGTTGCCGAGCGAGAGCGTGACGACGATGGTGGCCGTGCCGGCGGCTCCGGCGTAGGCGAGCACCTGCTGGCCGGTGCGCTGGGTCTCGAGCGTGTAGCCGCCTGCGGTGCCCGTGGTCGCGGTGCCGTCGAGCGTGGCGGACACGCCGGCCGTGCCCTCGCCGATGGAGTAGAAGCCGTTGCGGTCCGTGTCCGCGTAGGCCACGCCGGTGACGATGGCGGGCTGGGACTGGCGGACGCCCATGTCCTGCGTGGCGACGTTCGGGCCGATCTTGGCGCCGACGACCGCGTCGGCGGCGACGCCGATGCCGATGTCCCGAAGCGTCGCGTTCATGATGTTCTCGCGGTGCCCGGCCGGGTTCTGCATGCCCGTGGCGCCGGGGCCCCAGTCGACCATGAAGCCGGCCAGGGTGAAGACCATGTCGGCGGCGTAGGCGTAGACGTTCTCACCCGCGGTTGCGTAGGCGTAGCCGTCTGCGGTGAGGCGGGCGGCGAGGTCCGGCTCGCCCGGCGCCTGGTGCGTCTGCAGGTCGGCCGCGATCATGGCGGCGTTGTGCAGCCGTGCGCCGCCGGTGAGCGCCTCGTTCCAGGCGAGGGGCTGCACCGGGGTGAGCGCCTGGTAGGCGGCGAGCAGGACGGCGCCATCGACATGGAAGAAGCTGAACGCGTTCTGGATGTTCGTCTGCCGGGCCGTGAGCGGGGCGTAGGACGCGACGTAGCGGGCCGCGCTCGCCATCGGGTCCATGCGGGCCTCGTTGGTCAACTCCAGGAGGAACTGCTCGGTGGCAGAGGCAGTGCTGGTCGGCATGTAGCTCGCGTTTCCGTGAAGTACAGATTACCTACGGTGGGGCAGCATGCCTGGCAAGGGTGTCCAAACCGTTCATGACGAGCGGGCGCCGCCGCCGCGGCGGTCGTTTCGTGGTTGTGGCGAGCGGTTTCGTCGCCCATTCTCCGCGTCACATCTGGGGGCACGATCATGGCCATCACTCGACGACTCGCATTGCTGGCACCGCTTCTCGCACCTGGGGTCGCCAAGGCGCTGGGCGCACGGCCGACGCCGCTCGACAAGCCGGTGACCCTGACCGTGGGGGCCGCCACGGTTGCGCACCTCTCGCCCATCGCGCTGATCGTGGACGAGCTGAAGTCGCTCGGCGTGGAGCTGAAGCGGGTGGATTTCGTGCGGTATGCGGATGCCCGCACGGCGCTGGCCTCGGGCTCGCTGGACATGGCCACGGTGGGGCCGGCGGACTTGCCGATCGCGGTCAGCCAGGGGGTTACGAGCATGGTGGCGCTGATGGGCGTCGGCAGCCAGGCGAAGTTCCCGGTGGTGCGCACGGGGGTGAAGGTCGAGACGTGGAAGGACCTGGAGGGCAAGACGGTCGCGGTGGCGCCGGGCAGTGCCGTGTGGTTCCAGTTCGTGGCCGCGCTGCAGGAGCAGGGGGTGGATTACACGAAGCTGAAGGTGGTCAACATCCAGGGCGCCGGGTCCAACTTCAACCAGGCGCTGAAGCGTGGCGACGTGGACGCGATCGTGACGTGGGAGCCGTTCGAGAGCACGCCGCTGGTGGAGGGGTATGGCTACTGGCCGCGGGCGCTGGACTACTCGCAGAGCCGGGCGGTGGGCGCGGAGCTGGGCATGTTCGCGGCGTCCAAGGCCATCGTGGAGGGGCAGCGCCCGGCGGTGGAGCGGTTCGTGTGGGCCTACGTGCAGGCGCAACAGCGGCTTGCCGCCTCGCCCGAGGCGTTCGCGCAGGCCATCACGGCCTATACCGGCATCGGGCCCGAGATCGCGGTGCGGATCGCGGCCGGCATCAAGCTCGGGGCGGTGCTTTCACTCGAGCAGATGCAGCGGCAGGCGGTGGAGTTCCATCGGCTCGGGGTGATCACGAAGGACGTGTCGGCGGAGCTGCCGAAATACTTCGCGGGCGACCTGGTGCGGGGCGTGGTGGGCTAGCGCGGTGGACCTGCAGCTGCGGGGCAAGCGGGCGCTCGTCACCGGGGCCTCGAAGGGCATCGGGCTAGCCGTTGCGATGATGCTGGCCGAGGAGGGGTGCGACCTGGTGCTGGTGAGCCGCGACCCGGCGGCGCTGGGGGACGCGGCCGACGCGGTGCGGGCGCGCCACCAGGTGGCGGTGGAGGCGCAGCCGGCGGATCTGTCGCAGGCAACCGAAGTGGCGCGCGTGGCGGCCGCTTCGGGCGGGGTGGACGTGCTGGTGAACAATGCCGGCGCCATCCCGGCGGGCGGGCTGCAGGACGTGGACGAGGCACGGTGGCGGGCTGCGTGGGACCTGAAGGTGTACGGCTACATCGGCCTTACGCGAGCGATGTGGACCGGGCTCGCGGCGCGGCGCGGGGTGGTGGTGAACGTGATCGGGGCGGCGGGCGAGACGTTCGACCCGGGGTACGTTGCGGGCGTGGCGGGCAACGCGGCGCTGATGGCGTTCACGCGGGCCATGGGCCGCGCCGCCTGGCGGGACGGGATGCGGGTGGTGGGCATCAACCCGGGGCCGGTCGAGACGGAGCGGATGGAGACGATGCAGCGCGTGCGGGCCGAGCGGGAGCTGGGCGATGCGGGGCGCTGGCGGGAGTTCCATACGGCGATGCCGTTCGGGCGCCCGGCTTCGGCGGACGAGATCGCCTCGGCGGTGGCGTTCCTCGCGTCGCCGCGGTCCGGCTACACGACGGGGACGGTGCTGACGATCAATGGGGCGCCGGGGTAGGGAGGACATCGACGGTCCGCCTACGCGGCGCCCCCTCCCCCGGCCCCTCCCGCGAGGGGAGGGGGGCAGAGTGGTCCGGCTGTGTCAGAGTGCCCTGACGGCGGCCAGGACGTCCGCGGCGTGCCCGGGGACCTTCACCTTGCGCCAGATGCGGGCGACGGTGCCGTCCGGGGCGATGAGGATCGTGGAGCGGTCGATGCCCATGTAGTTCTTGCCATACATGCTTTTCTCGACCCAGGCGCCGTAGGCTTCGACGGTGGATCCGGCCTCGTCTGAGGCCAGCGGGAATGCGAGCGCGTATTTGGCTGCGAATTTCTCGAGCGCGGACAGCTTGTCCTTGCTGACGGCGATGACCTCGGTGGGGCCGAAATCGGGCAGCGCTTCCTGGAAGGCTTGGGCCTCCTTGGTGCAGCCGGGCGTGTCGGCCTTGGGATAAAAGTAGAGCACGAGTGGCCGGCCGGCGTGGTCGGCGAGGCTCACGGTGCGGCCGCCAGTGGCGGCGAGCGAGAAGTCGGGGGCCTTCTGGCCGGGTTCTAGGCTCATGGGACGGGTCCGATCCGGTGGTTGAAGCTGGCGCGCACCGCGTGGGCGGCGCGGTCCAGCGTGGCATCGAGGGCGGGGCGGTCAAGAGGGCGGCCGACGATGCGGGCGGCGGCGTGCAGCAGGGCGGCCTCGGCAGGGGCCGGGAGGCCGGCGGGCGCACGGCCGACGGTGATGCGCAGCAGTGACTGCACGGTGCGCCAGAGGCGGTCGGCCTCGATGAGGGTGGCGGCTTCGGCGGCCTCGAGCGCGCCGGTCGCGGCGAGGTGGGCGAGGGCATCGGCGGTGTTCTGGCGGATGGGCGTGGGCCGTTCCGTGAGCTGGAGGACCTGGGCGATGAACTCGACCTCCATGCCGCCGCCGTCGCGGTGCTTCATGTCCCACGGCCCGGCGGCCGGCCTGTCACGCAACAGGCGGCGGCGCATGTCCGCGGCGTCGGCGCGGGTGCGTGCCGGGTCGTGGGGTGCCAGGAGCGCTTCGGCGATGGCGGCGGCGGCGCGGGCGCGGATGGCGGGCCGCCCGGCGACGACGCGGGCGCGGGTGAGGGCCATGCGCTCCCAGGTCCAGGCCTCGGCCGCCTGGTAGCGGGCGAAGCCGGCGAGCGGGACGGCGACGGGGCCTTTGTTGCCGCTGGGGCGGAGCCGCATGTCCACCTCGTAGAGCGGCCCGGCCGCCCCCTGGGAGCCGCCGGGGGATGTGAGGGCGGCCACGAACGCGTGGGCGGCGCGAATGAACCATTGGCTCGGCGGCAGGCGGCGGGGGCCGGTGCTGTCGGGTGCGTTGGGCGGCACGTGATACAGCAGGAGGAGGTCGAGGTCGGAGCCGGCCATCATCTCGCCGCTGCCGGCCTTGCCGAGGGCGACCACCGCCATGTCGCCGCCGCGGATGGTGCCGTGGCGGCGCGCGTGGTCCGCCAGCACGGCGGTGAGCAGCGCCCCCAGGGCGGCGTCGGCGAGGGCGGTGCGGTGGATGCCGGCTTCGTCGGCGTCGAGCGTGCCCTCCATCTGCTGGACGCAGAGGCGGAACTCCTCGGCGCGCACGAGGTCCCGGGTGATGGCGATGGTGTCCTCGAGGGTGCGGGCGTCGGCGAGACGCGCGGCGAGGATCTGCGCCGGCGGGATGCAGGTGGCTTCGGGTGGGGAGAGAAGGCCCTCCAATGCCGCGGCGGTGCTGGCGAGGTGGTCGGCGAGCGACGGGGCGGCACCGAGGACGGCGGCTATGCGGGGGGCGAGCGCCGGGTTGCGCTGAAGCATGGAGAGGAGGGGGACACCGGCGGGGAGGCGGGCGAGCATGGTGTCGAGCCGGGCGAAGGCGGCGTCGGGGTCGGCCTGGGCGGCGAGTGCTGCGAGGAGGCGTGGAAGCGTCGCGTCCAGCAGCTCGCGCGCGCGGGCGGAGCGGAGCGCGCGGAGCCGGCCGGCGCGCCAGCCGCGGAGGGTGGCGCCCATGCCCTCGATGTTGCGGAAGCCGAGGGCCTGGAGGCGGGCGGCCGTCTCGAGCGGGAGGTCCGGTCCGGCGAGGTCGAGCCGGGGTGCACCGGCCTCGTCGGGCACGGCCTCGAACACGGCGGCGTAGCGGGCGCGCACGCGGGCCATGTGGGTGCCGAGGAGTGTGGCCAGCGCGGCCGGGGTGGGGCAACCGAGGAAGGGGGCGAAGCGGGCGAGGGCGGCTTCGTTCGTGGGCAATGCGTGGGTCTGGCGGTCGTCGACCATCTGCAGCCGGTGCTCCACCCGGCGGAACAGGCGGTAGGCGACCGTGAGCTCGGCGGCGGCCCGGCGCGGCAGGTGCCCGGCGCGGGCGAGGCGGCGGAGGGCGCCCAGCGTGGTGGGGTCGCGGAGGGTCGGGTCGCGGCCGCCCCAGACGAGCTGGAGGGTCTGGGCGGCGAACTCCACCTCGCGGATGCCGCCGGGGGCGAGCTTGACGTCGAGCCCCGGGAGGACGGGCGCGCTCATCGTGTGTGGCGAGAAGCCGCGATGGGCGTCGATGCGGCGCTTCATGGCATGGAGGTCGGCGATGGCCTCGAAGTCGAGGCGGCGGCGCCAGATGAAGGGATGGATGGCGGCGAGGAAGGCGTGGCCGGCGGCGATGTCTCCGGCTATGGGTCGCGCCTTCGTCATGGCGGCGCGTTCCCAGTTCTGGCCCATGCTCTCGTAATAGGCGATGGCGGCGGGTAGGGCGACGCAGGGCGGGGTGGCGGCGGGGTCTGGGCGGAGGCGGAGGTCGGTGCGGAAGACGTAGCCGTCGGCGTCGCGGGTTTCCATCATTGCAACCAGGTCGCGCGCCAGGCGTGTGAAGGTGGCGCCGAGCGTGTCGGAGGGCGCGTGCAGGTCGGGATCGTAGAGGAGGATGAGGTCGATATCGCTGGAGTAGTTGAGTTCGCGCGCGCCGAGCTTGCCCATGCCGAGTACGATGAGGCCGCTGGCGTCATCCGGGCGGCTGGGGTGGGCCAGGACGAGCGTGCCCTGGCGGTGGGCGGCGTGGAGCAGGTGGCGGATGGCGAGGGCGACCGTGTCCTCGGCCATGCGGGAGAGGGTGGCCGTGACCTGGGCGAGGGTCCAGAGGCTGCCGATGTCGGCGATGGCCGTGGTGAGCGCCACCTGGCGGCGGGTTCGGCGGAGGGCGGCCGCCACGGTTGCGCGGGGTGCGTCGAACGGCGTGGTGGCGAGGGCGGTGAAGGCAGCGTCGACGATGGCGGCGGGGCCTTGCTCCAGGACGGCGCGGGTGGTGGCGCGTTCGCGGATCGCGAGGTCGGACAGGAACGGGCTGCCGCCGCCGATCGCAGCGAGCATGGGGGCACCGGGGCCGTGGGCGAAGGCGTGGTCGAGCGGACCCTGGGCGGCGTAGCGCTCCTGCAGGCGGGCGGCGGCGGCGGGGTCGGCGGGGGCGGGCCACACGGGCGGGGAGGGCATGCGGCAGGGTGGGTGGCTGGGGTGGCCTGCGTCAACGGGCAGGCCTCGCCATGAGTTCGGACGTGCAGGCGGCCGAGCCCTCGCCCCGGCCCTCCGCCGAGGGACGATGGAGAGGCGGGGCGGTCGCGCGGGAGTGCGGGCATGCGCTGCGGGGGCTGCTCACGCTGGCCCTGTGGCTGCTGGTGCTCGTGGCGCTGGCGGCGCTGGGGCTGGGGTGGCGGCTGTCGCAGGGGCCGCTCGAGGTGCCATGGCTGGCGCGGCAGGCCGAGGCGGCGGTGAATGTGCGCGAGGGCGGGGCGCGGCTCGTGATCGGGGGGGCGGCGCTGGAGTGGGGCGGGTTCCACCGGGGTGCGGGGGCGCCGCTTGGCTTCGCGCTGCGGGACGTGATGGTGGTGAACGGAGCGGCGGTGGCGGTGCTGCGGGCCGGGCTGGTGGAGGGCACCCTGCGTGCCGGGCCGCTGCTGCGGGGCCAGGTGGCGCTGCGCACGGTGCATGCGCGGGGGCTCGAGCTCGCGCTGCGGCGGGGGCCGGCGGGGCTGGCGCTGGACCTCGGTGGGCTCGTGCTGGAGGACGAGGGGGCGCCGCCGGCGCAGGACCTGGCAACGATCGAGGACGTGCTTCGGGCGCTGGCGGCGCCGCCTTCGGGGGAGGAGGCGGGGAACGGCCCACCCTGGACCACGGCGCTGCAGTCGGTGCGGGTGGAGGAGGCGCGGGTGCAGGTGCACGACCCGTTCCTGCAGCGTGTGGCGGGCGGGGCGGTGGTGGTGGAGGTGGCGCGGCTGGTGCTCGAGCGGCCGGAGTCGGGCGGGGTGAGCGGCGAGGGGGTGGCGCGGGTGCTGGCGGGGCCGAAGGTGGGCGGGGCGGTGGCCGCGCTCACGCTGCGGGCCGAAGTGTCCGGCGAGGGGGAGACGGCGGCGCGGGTGGAGCTGGCGCCGGTGGATGCCGGGTCGATGCAGGCCGCACTTCCGGCGCTGGACGACGTGGCGCCGAGGACGCTCGAGGCGGCGGTGCGCGGGGTGGCGACGGCGCGGCTTTCTGCGCGGCTGCGGCCGATGGAGGCGACGCTGCGGCTCGAGGCCGGGGCGGGGCGGCTGCGGGCGGCCGACACGCTGATCGGGTTCGACCGGATGGTCGCCGACCTCGAGGCGGCCTGGACGCGGCCCGGCTGGCGGCGGCCCGACCGGGTGGTGGCCCACCAGGTGCAGGCCGTGGTGCATGCGCCCGGCGGCGCGTGGCCCACGACGGTGACGCTGAAGGGCGAGGCGGCGCTGGGGGACCGGATCGAGGGCAAGGTCATGGCGGCGCTGGACCATCTGTCGTTCACCGACCTCGGCGTGCTGTGGCCCGAGGCGCTGGGCGGGCACGTGCGGCCGTGGCTGGTGGAGAACATCACCGCCGGGGTGGCGCGCGACGGGGCGGTGGCGCTGGGGTTCGTGACGGATAACGGGCTGTCCGACGTGGCCATCACCAGCATCGACGGGAGCATGGTAGGCGAGAACGTGACGATCCACTGGCTGAAGCCGGTGCCGCCGGTGGAGGGGGCGCAGGCGGTGCTGACGATCAAGGGGCTCGAGGAGCTGACGATCGCCATCCCCAGCGCGCATCAGGGGAATGCGACGTTGAGCAACGGGTCCGTGCGGATCGTGGGGCTGGCGGAGAAGGACCAGGTGCTGTCGCTGCAGGCGGACGTGGCGGGCCAGGTGCCGGAGCTGATCGCGCTGCTTCGGCACAAGCGGCTCCGGCTGCTCGACCGCAAGCCGATCCCCATGCGGGACCCGGCGGGCAGGTTCACCGGGCGGCTGAACGTGACGGTGCCGCTCGAGGAGCACCTGCAGTTCGAGGACGTGAAGATCGGGGCGCAGGTGCGGGCGACGGAGCTGCGGCTGGGCGGGCTGATCGCCGGGCGGGACCTGGACCGGGGGGATGTGCGGTTCGACGTGACGCAGGACAGCCTCCGCGCCCAGGGTACGGCGGCCGTGGCGGGCATCCTGGGGCAGATGCAGGTGGAGATGGATTTCCGCAACGGCCCGGCGAGCCAGGTGGTGCAGCGGGCGACGGCGACGGGGCGGGCGACGGCGGTGCAGCTGGCGGCGGCGGGGCTGGATGCGGCGGGGGTGATGACGGGGCCGGGGGCGTTCACGGCGCAGTATTCGCAGCGGCGGGATGGGTCGGGCGAGATCGTGGTGAAGGCTGACCTGCGGGAGGCGGCGCTGAAGCTGCCGGGATGGAGCAAGGCACCGGGGCAGCCCGCGGAGGGGCAGGCGGTGGTGCGGCTGCGGGGGGATGCGCTGGCCGGGATCGACGCGATCCGGATGGCGGGGCCGGGCATGGCGATCGAGGGGCGGGCCGAGATGGTGGGCAACCGGCCTCTGCTGCTGGTGCTGAGCCGGGCCGTGCTGGGGGCGACGCAGGCGAGCGGCCAGGTGCGCTTCCCGGCCGGGCCGAACGAGGTGCTGGAAGCCAAGCTCCAGGGGGCGATGCTCGACCTGTCGGCCGAGCTGGCGCGGCCCGATACCGGGGAGCGGGGGGACCCGTGGGTGGCGGAGGTGCGGTTCGACCGGGTGCGGCTGTCGGACAAGGGGGTGCTGGAGGGCGTGGTGGCGAAGGCCGGGCACGATGGGCGGCGGCTGAACCTGTTGGATGCGACCACGCAGGGGGCGGCGCGGGCGACGGCGAGCATCCGGCCGCAAGGGACGGGGCGGCGGCTCGTGGTGCGCGCCGAGGATGGCGGCGCGGCGCTCCGGGCGATGGACTTCGTCGACGACATCGTCGGCGGCACGCTGGCGCTGGATGCGGTGTACGACGACACCAGGCGCCCGGCGCCGCTTGCTGGAGAGGCACGGCTGAGCGGGTTCAGCGTGAAGGGTGCGCCTGCCTTCGGGAAGCTGCTGCAGGCCGTGACGATCTATGGCGTGGTGGAGGCGCTGAGCGGGCCGGGCTTATCGTTCCGGGAGGGGGTGATGCCGTTCTCGTGGGATGGACGGGTGCTCGAGGTGGACCAGGCGCGGGCATTCAGCGCCTCGCTGGGGCTGACGGCGCGGGGGCGGGTGGATACGGCTCGCAAGACGGTGGACCTGAAGGGGACGGTGGTGCCGGCCTACGTGTTCAACTCGCTGCTGGGGCGGATCCCGCTGCTGGGGCGGCTGTTCAGCGCGGAGCAGGGCGGGGGTCTGGTGGCGGTCGACTACACGATGCGGGGGCCGAGTGCTTCGCCTTCGGTGAGTGTGAACCCGCTGAGCGCGCTGACGCCCGGGTTCCTGCGAGGGTTGTTCCGGCTGTTCGATTGAGCTTTTCCCGCTTTTCCAGCGGTCCGTTCGTGATGCTACCCGACGCGCGTCTTTCAGCCGAGCAGGACGGGGGCGGCCGGGGATAGTGGGTTGAGGGCGAGGAGCGCGTCGGGTGGAAGGACCTCGAGCGCGTCGTATTCGTCATTGCCGCTCGCGGCGTGTCGGGCGCGGAGGGCGTCCGCGTCGAGATGGGTCTCGATGTGGATGCCGAGGTCGATGACGCCGTGGGGGTGGTCGACGAGGCGGTAGGCCGTCATGGCGGCGATGTCTGCCGCGTGGAGGCCGAGCTCCTCCTCTAGCTCGGCGAGGATCGCCTGGCGCCAGTCCGCGCCCGTGGGTGTGGCGGCGGACTGGTCCACGCTGCCGGCGGGGCAGAGCTGCCATAGGCCCTGCTGGTATGAGGCGCGGGGCTCGCGGCGGCCGACGGCGATGCAGCCCTGGGGCGTGTGGATGACGCCGACGACGGCGAGGTTGCGGACGCCGACGAGGGGCACGAGGCTCGCGTCGTTCAGCTGGGCGATGATGCGGCGGTATTCGCTCCAGTGGCCCTCGATCCGGTAGGCGGAGATACGGTCGACGCTGAAGATGCGGCCGTTGAAGAGGCGGGAGCGGGTGTTGGCCTCGAGCCAGAGCGCGTCGATGCGCGCCTCGAGCGCCGGGTCGAGCGCCGGCATTTCCCGGGTGATGTGCAGTTCCACCGTGGGGTCGACGGGGTGCGAGGGCCAGGGTTCGGGAGGGAGGGGGTCAGGGCGTTGGGACGAAATGTTCGGTCACCTCGGCAGCGATGATGCCGAGTTTGCGGACGGTCGTGCGATTGAGCAAGGAGCCGTCGGGCTGCAGGTACCACCACTGGTCCATGGTGACGTTCTTCAGCGCGTTCCCGGGGGAAAGGGCGAGGGTCCATTGCCAGTGGAATGCACGGCCGGCGACTTCGCCCGTGGCGGTGCCGACCATGTCGTTTGCGGTGGCCTCGAACCGGCCTGGGGAGATGCGGCGCATGCGCCACTCGCGTGTGATGGGCGCGTCGGTGCCGATGGTCAGCGTCTGGGTCATGCGGATGGCGTCGGGGCCGTCCGGCGTGCCGCGGCAGTCGGTGCGGACCACGTTGGTGGGCTGGCCGGAGCGGTTTTCCATGACGCCCCAGGAACTGACGTGGCCGCTGAAGAAGCGGACCGGGTCGAGCATGGGGGGCTGCTCGGCGAAATCGGCGACCGGCAGGGGATCCGAGCAGGCGGCGAGTGTAATCGTGAGAAGGAGGGCTCGGCGGCGCACTAGGGCCCTCTCAGGTCGGCAGGCGGGGTTCGCGATGTCCCCTCCCCCGCCCACCCCGCGAGGGGAAGGGGGGGGAGAGTGTCCGCTCTACTTGCGCGGCGCGTTCATGCCGCTGTTGGTTACGCCGGGGGTGGCGTTCGGGGCACCGGTTGGGCCGGTCTTGCCGGCGAGCGTGCCCTTGGTGTCGCCCTCGATCTCGACCTTTGTCTCGCGCACGGTGTCGCGCACCGTCTCGACTCGGTCCGAGGCTTCCTTCTTGATACCGATCTCTTCGACCACGCGGGCCTCCTTGCTGATGACGGCTTCTTCCGAAGTGGCGCGCGCCTCGATGGTGCGCTCCTGGAATGCGGCGGTGTCGGCCGCGGTTGCGGCGCGGTCCACGGGGTGACGCTCGACGTGGATGCGCTCCTCGTGCAGGCGGACCTGCTCTTCGACGGGGCGCTCGACGATGTAGCTGCGGATGCGCACGGCGCCGGCGGCAACCTCACGCTTGCCGATGCGAAGGCGCTCCTCCATGACCTTGATGGTATCGGTATCGTTACCGGTGGCGGCGCTGGACGGCTGCGAGGCCGTCACCGGCTTGGGCGCGGGGGCGGCGGCATGCGCAGCGGTCGGCGCAACGGTCGGAGCAGGGGTGGGGGAGGCGTGCGAGGCAGCCGGGCCGGTGCTCTTCGGAAGCTGGTCCATGCCGACCGCTGTGCCGGCCATCCCGGCTGCCGCAAGAGTATTCATACCGCCCGTCTTCTCCGGCACGGCAGCGATGTTCTCGTAGCCAGCCTGGCGCCACTCCTCGAGCTTGGCGTCGAAGTCGAGCGGGTGCGTGGCCTCGAGCGCGTGGATCAGGCGCGAGCGGTCCGTCGTTCCCTCGGGGGTCACGACCAACATGGCATGGCCGCGGGTGATGGCGTGGTTGTAGGTGCTGCGCTCCTCGTCGGGCACGAAGAGGGACTTGATGGCGCCCCACAGGCCCTCCTCGGCGGCGGTCGCGTCCGTGGTGTCGCCGGGGCGGGCGACGACGTGCATGGCGCTGGCCGGGAAGCCCTGGCTCACCAGAACCTGCATGGCCTGGCGTGCGCCGGCGTCCGAATCGTACATGGCCACGATCTGGTTGTCGTGCACGTTCGGGTCATAGAGGGCCGTGTCGTGGGCCGCCGACTGGTTGTAGGCGCCGCTGCCGGAGAGGTCGCTCATGGTTCGTTCCTTGTAGGTTTCGAGTGAGTTGGGTCGTCCCGTTCGATGGTCGCGTGCTCGCGACGGAGGCGGACGGTGTGGGCCTCCGGGGTCCGGGTCACGTCAATGCGGATGTGCAGCTCCTCCTTTAGGACGAGCTGTTTGGTCACCACGATCCGTTCTTCCAGGACCGGGACGATGATTGTGTTGCCGTCCTGCCGAACCTGGGGCGCCACGTTCACGTCATGGCCGAGCGGGACCCGGTCGACGACGACATCCTGGCGCATCAGCAGGGTTTCAATCGTCTCGTCGTACTCGTCGGTGGACACGTGGACGCGGACGCGCTCCCGCTCGACCAGGCGAGTATCGACTCGCGCCTCCTCCGCCATCAGGCGGATCGTATCCGCCTCCTGGTGGGCGGTCGGCGGGTCGTGAGGCACCGTGGGTCGCTCCTGCTGCAGTCGTGCAGGCAGAGCGCGGGACCGATTGTTAAGTTCGGCCCATACGGGATTGTGAGGCTAGGCGGGGGGCGGCGCCAGCCGGTCGATCTCGGCCATGTCCTCCGGGGTCAGCGTCCACGACCCGGCGGCGACGTTCTGGTGCACCTGCTCGGGCTTCGTGGCGCCGGCGATGACGCTGGCGACGGGTGCGGTGGCCAGCAGCCAGCTGAAGGCGAGCTCGAGCAGGGTGTGGCCGCGGGCCTCCGCGAAGTCGGCGAGGGCTTCGGCGCCGGTCCAGTTCGCGTCCGTCAGGTAGCGGTCCGCCAGGCGCTGGGTGGTGGTGAGGCGGGCGTTTTCGGGCATTGGGTGGTTGCGGCGGTATTTGCCGGTGAGCAGGCCGGAGGCGAGGGGGAAGTAGGGCAGCAGGCCGAGGCCGTGGGCGCGCATGGCGGGCAGCAACTCGGCCTCGTGGCGGCGATGCAGAAGGCTCAGCTCGTCCTGGCAGGAGACGAAGGCCGAGAGGTTGTGGAGACGGGCAGTCCAGGCGGCGTCGGCGACCTGCCAGGCGGGGAGGTTGCTGCACCCGGCGTAACGGATCTTCCCGGCGCGGGTGAGGTCGTCCAGCGCGCGGAGGGTTTCCTCGATGGGGGTCAGCGGGTCCGGGCGGTGCTGCTGGTAGAGATCGATGTGGTCCGTGCGGAGGCGCTTCAGGCTGGCCTCGCAGGCGCGGACGATGTAGCGGCGGCTTGCGCCCTTGAGGGTTTCGGCAGCGTCCATGGGCATCGCGAACTTGGAGGCGAGGACGATGTCGTGCCGGCGCGGCCCGAGGATCTCGCCCAATGCCGCCTCGGAGCCGCCCTGGTTGCCGTAGACGTCGGCGGTGTCGAAAAGGGTGATGCCGGCGTCGAGTGCGGCGTGGACCACGGCGCGGCTGGCCTCGGTGTCGATGCGGCCGCCGAAATTGTTGCAGCCGAGGCCGATGGACGAGACGCGCAGGCCGGAGCGGCCGAGGTTGTTGATGATCATAGAGGCGCTTTGAACTCCGGAAGGGCGGCGATTTCGGTGATGAGCTTGCGGGTCATGGCCTCGCCGAACTGGGCGAAGTCGCGGACCTCGAGCACGAAGGAGCCTGGGCCGCCGGAGACGTGGCGGCGATACCATTCGGTGAGGCCGCCCGGGGGCTGGACGTGGGCGAAGCTGTAGTTGACGGGGTTCTCGTTGATGATGGCCAGGCCGTTGACCACCACGCCCGCGGCCACGGCGTCGTCCCGCGCGGCGTCCACGTCGCGGCCGTTGTTGTTGGTGCCGTCGCCGGCGACGTCGATGACCCGGCGCTGGGCCTCGAAGGGGGCTTCGGCCAGTAGGCTCATAGCGCGGTCGATGCCGGCGGAGATGCTGGTGCGGCCCCAGAAGGAGCGTGGGGCGGCCTCGATGTTGGCGGCGAAGGCGCGGGCGGAGGCCGGGTCCCGGATGATGGCCCAGTCGAGCACGGTGCGGACCTCGTAGGCGCCGGCGAACTCGACATAGGCCACGGCGATGGCGCCGATGGCCCCGGCGCGGATGGCGGCGAGCACGCGGGGGTCGTTGAAGGCGGTGGCATAGCCTTGCTTTTGCATGCGGAACTCGGCGTCGTCGACGGAGCGGGAGACGTCCGAGACGAGGACGAGGACGACGTCGACCGGTTCGGCGGCGCGCGCTCGGGAGACGGTGGCGGGCAGGGCGAGCAGGACGAGAAGGAGGGCGATGGCGCGCATGGGGGCAGGCCTCCGGGTGGGAGGGGCATCGTGGCGCCGCACGGGCTGCAAGGGAATAGGTTTCGTCAGTCCTGGAGCGCGTCGAGGCCCGACAGATAGAGTGCTACGGCCTGGGAGCGGGTGCGGGCGCCGAGCTTGTGGCGGAGGTTGGCCACGTGGCTGGCGATGGTGGCGGCCGAGAGCCCGAGCTTGTCCGCGATCTGGTTGTTGGAGCGGCCCTCGGCGACGTAGGCCAGCACGTCCTGCTCGCGGGTGGTGAGCGGCGGCAGCTTCGGGCGGGCCTGGTTGGCCAGCGTCAGCATGCGCTGGTGGAGGGTGAGCGCCGCCAGCTCGATGGCGTGGCGGTCCTCGGGGGAGACCTGGTGGAGGCGCTCGAAGGCGAGGCTGGTGATGCCGAAATAATTGTCCGGGCCATGGCAGGGGATGGCGAGGCCGTCGGGGAAGCCGAGGTCGCGGAGGGTCTCGACGATCCATCGCTCCCCCGGGTCGCGGGGCTTGATGGCGGACCAGTGGATGGGCCCGACGTGGCGGCGCAGGAGGCGGGGGAGGGG
This sequence comes from Acetobacterales bacterium, assembly GCA_038229135.1. Classification (GTDB taxonomy): domain Bacteria; phylum Pseudomonadota; class Alphaproteobacteria; order Acetobacterales; family Acetobacteraceae; genus JBBROS01. The sequence goes on along the minus strand of JBBROS010000003.1, from coordinate 46,265 downwards.
GTTGTGCGCGTCGAACCGGCGGTCGGCATAGACGTGGGTGCATCGCTCGGGGGCGATGCGGGTGTAGATGTGGCCGTGGGTCTGCAGGTCGGATGGGCTGCGGTAGGCGCGGGCGTTGATGGCCTTGCAGCCGAACGGCTCGAGGGCGCGGAAGAAGGCGCGGCCGATCGCGGCGGCGCTGGGTTGCGCGAAGCCGACCTCGAGGAAGTCCACCACCCGATTGGAAAAATGGGCCATCGAGAGAACGGTAGCGACGGTTTACGATCGAGTCACGGGCAAAACGATTATTGGCTGGACCAGACGATGCGGTGGATCCAGGCGACTTCGGCGAGGTCGAACGTGCGGTCGCGGTGGGCCGGGTTGAGGCTTTTCAGCTCGACGCGCCGGGCGGAGCGGCGGGCGAGCTGCTTTGCCATGACCTCGCCGCCCATGGTGCGGGCGACCACGCGGTCCCCTCGGCGGATGGGGGCGGCCGGCGAGACGACGACGGTGTCCCCGTCGCGCAGCACGGGCTCCATGCTGTCGCCGGCGATCTCGAGGGCGTAGGCGTGCGGGTCCCCGATTTCGGGGAGGCTCATCTCGTCCCACCCGCCGCCCACGGGGAACCCGGCGTCGTCGAAGTAGCCGTCGCCGCCGGCCTGGGCGAGGCCGAGCAGCGGGATGCGGCGCGGCGGGCGGGCGCTGGTGATGGTGCGGTTGCCGGTGACCAGCGCGGTGAACTGCTCGAGGCTGGCGCCGGTGGCGTCCAGCACCTTCGCGAGGGATTCGCTGCTGGGCCAGCGGTTGCGGCCGTCCGGCATGCGGCGCTTGCTTGGGTTGAAGGTGGTGGCATCGAGGCCGGATTTCTTGGCGAGCCCGGAGGCCGACAGGCCGTATTCGGCCGCCAGTGTGTCGAGTGCGCGCCAGATGTCGTCATGCCTCATGGCATTCGGCCCGTTCGGAGCGGTGGTGTCCAGTTTTTGGCATAGGACTCGTTGCTTGCGCAAGTAGGAATTTCGGCTTGTCGTGTGTCTAGGACAATGATCTTATCCGGTCATGGATCATGGCTCGCCGCTCTTCGTTCCGCCCGACCCGACGCTTGGGGAAGGCACGGTGTTCGGCTCGCCGGACGCGGCGTGGATCTGGGCCATGCGGCGGGTTGCGGAGGGGCGGATGCGCGGGCGTGCGGGGGACGTGGTGAAGTGCCTGGACGAGCTATATCGGCAGCGGCGGGTGGAGCTGCTGCATGCGCGGGTGCTGCGGATCTGGGGGTTGCGGGGCCGGGCCCCGGACGCGCGGCGGCTGCAGGAGGGCAGCGACTGGCGGCTGTGGCGGGAGGCGATGGCGGAGCTGGACGGGCCGCTGCGTGCGCGGGGGATCGTGGGGGGGCTGGGTTAGGCGGCGCGTGGCTCGTCGTGGCGCCGATGGCATTGAGCAAGGAAGACTGTGAATGACTTGGCAGGATCAGGGTCGGCAGTATCACATGTGGTTCGGCCACGGTACGGCAGGGTCGAAGGACAGGCTGACGAAGGCTGGTTCGGACACCACCTCAGAGCGCGATCAACTCGACCGACGTATCGATTTCGTTGCGCATGGGACGTTGATGCAGCTGCCGCGCAAGGAGTGGCATCGGACTGAGCTGACCTTCGACGCAGGGCGCCTTATCCGACTTCGAACAGCGATGACAACTTGGATCGGAGCTGCGCGTATCCGCCACACTCTGGGAACATCATTTGTGAGTGACGGAGTGGCACGGCGCTCTACTCGGCCTTTAGCACCTCCGAGGCGTGGCGGGCGGCGCCGGCTTCGGTGAGGGTCCAGCGCTCGCCTTCTTCGACCAGGCCCATGGCGGCGAGGCGTTCGAGGCAGGGCTCGTCGCGCAGGCCGTGGGGGCGGCCGAGCTGGGCGGCGAGCGAGAGGCGGTGCAGGGCGGCGCGGCAGCAGGTCTCGAGGTAGGGCTCGTTGTACATGGCGGGTGTGTAGCAGACGCCAGTTGTAGGTGCGATGTCGCGGGACTGCTCGTGCGGTCACCCCTCCCCCGTCCCCTCCCGCAAGGGGAGGGGGGAAGCATTGCTTCACTGGCCACCATCGGGCAGGAAGCCGGGCATGACACCCTCCTTTTCCACGGCGCTCGCGCCGCTGCTGCGCCGGCTCGAGGCCGAGCGGGCGCATCGTCTGGCCGTGCTGGCGCTGCGGCTGGGGCTGGCGGGGCGGGAGGCGCGGGCGGACGACCCGGTTCTGGGGGTGCAGGCGCTGGGGCAGTGGTTCGCCAACCCGGTGGGGCTGGCGGCCGGGTTCGACAAGGAGGCGGTGGCGGTCCGGGGGCTCGGGCGGCTCGGGTTCGGGTTCGTCGAGACGGGGACCGTCACGCTGCGGCCGCAGGGGGGCAACCCCGTGCCACGGGTGTTCCGGCTGCCGGAGGATGGCGCGGTGATCAACCGGTATGGGCTGAACAGCCGGGGGCTCGAGGCCTATGTGGCGCGGCTGGCGCGGCTGCCGGGCCGAAGCGGGGGGCGTCGGGCGTTGGTCGTGGGGGCCAACGTGGGGATCAACAAGGAGGGGGCGGATCCGGTGCGGGACTATGCCGCGATGGTGGCCGCCGTCGCGCCGCATGTGGATTACGTGGTGATCAACGTGAGTTCGCCGAACACGCCAGGGCTGCGGGACTTGCAGGGGGAGCGGCAGCTGCGGGAGATCCTCGAGGCGATTGCGCCGGAGCGGCCGCCGCTGCTGGTGAAGGTGGCGCCGGAGCTGGACGAGGCGGGGCTCGAGGTGGTGGTGGAGGCGTGTGCGGCTTACGGGGTGGCGGGGCTGATCGTGAGCAACACGACGACTGCGCGGGACGGGCTGCGCAGCGCGGCGCGGTCGGAGGCCGGGGGGCTTTCCGGCGCGCCGCTGCGGGAGCCGAGCACGGCGATGGTGGGGCGAGCGTATCGCTTGGCGGCGGGGAGGCTCGAGATCGTGGGGTGCGGGGGCGTGGCGACGGGGGAGCATGCGCTGGAGAAGATCCGGGCGGGGGCGCGGCTGGTGCAACTCTACACGGCATTCGCCTATGACGGGCCGGCGATCGTGGGGCGGATCAAGCGGGAGCTGGCGGCGGCGCTGCGGCGCGAGGGCTTTGCCAGTGTGGGCGATGCAGTGGGGACGGCACAGTGAAGCAGATCGCGGGGCTGCGGGAAGTGGCCGAGGGCTATGACGGGCTGATCCTGGACCTGTGGGGCGTGGTGCATGACGGGGTGCGGCCGTATCCGGGAGCGGTGGACTGCCTGCGGGCGCTGCGGGCGGCGGGCAAGCGGGTGGTGATGCTGACCAACGCGCCGCGCCGGGCGGAGCCGATCCGGGAGCAGTTGCGGGGCATGGGGGTGGAGGACGCGCTGTACGACGGCGTGATGAGCTCGGGCGAGGCGGTGCACCTCATGCTGCGGGACCGGCCGGATGCGTGGTGGGCCGGGCTGGGGCGGCGCGTGTATCACCTTGGGCCGGAGCGGGACCGGAACGTGGTGGCGGGGCTGGATCTGGAGCTGGTGGGGCGGCCGGGGGCGGCGACGGTGCTGTTGAACACGGGGCCAGACGACCAGCTGGGCGGCGAGGACGAAGCGGCGTTCGACCCGGTGCTGAAAGCCTGTGCGGCGGCCGGTCTGCCGATGATCTGCGCGAACCCGGACCTGGCCGTGATCCGCGGAGGCGTTCGGGTGATCTGCGCCGGGGCGCTGGCGGTGCGGTATGAGGCGATGGGGGGCCAGGTGGCGAGCCTGGGCAAGCCGGACCCTGCGATCTACGCCCCGGTGTTCGGCATGCTGGGCGTGGAGCGCGGGCGTGTGCTGGCGGTGGGGGATGCGCTGCGGACGGACATCGCCGGGGCGGCGGCCGTCGGGGTGGATGCGTGCTGGGTGCTGGGCGGGCTGCATGGAGCCCATGGCGCGGGGTGGGACGTGGTGGAGGCGGAGGCGCGAGGGGCCGGGCTGGCGCCGGCGGCGGCAGTGGGGTCGTTCATCTGGTGAGGTGAGGCGGTCGGATCGGCTGTCGTCATCGCGAGCGCCGCGTGGCGATCCAGGGGCCGCCGGGGCTGGCCTTCACGGCTTCTGAGATCGCCACGGCCAAAACTTGCCTCGCGATGACGTCGCGTTCGTTCGTGCCAGCGGCTGTGGCCCCCCTCCCCCGGCGCCTTCCGCGAGAGGAGGGGACGCAGTCATCGGGTGATTTTGAGCGGGATCCTCAGATCCTCGGTGAGGGCCTTGGTGTCCTTGAGACCTTCCGTGGGTGGGTCGAAGGTGTGGGTGGGGATCGTGCCCCATTCGGCTTGCGCGGCCGCGACCGTGGCGGCGAAGGAGGGAACGGTCAGGAGGTGGGGGGCGAGCAGGTCGGCCAGGATGAAGCCGGCCTTCGAGTCGCTTTCGAAGTGCACCCCGGCGATCTCGCGGTTGAGGGCGATGCGGCGGGCGAGGGCGTCCGCGGGGCCGCGGGTGGGGGGCTTGGCTTGCGCAAGGGCCGGGTAGATGTGCTCGACGATGCGGGCGACGGTCATGGCCTCGAGCGCATGGCCGCTCGGGTAGGAGGGGTGCGCGGGCGTGTGCAGGGGGGGCATCAGGGCCGGGTAGTGCTGGACCGGGCGGGGACGGGCGAAGCTGCGCTTGTAGTGCATGGCGACGACGTGGCCGCACTCGTTGGCGGCGAGGATCGCCTGCCAGGTGGCCGGGTGGGAGGCGGCGGTGATGTTCAGCAGGTTCAGCCAATAGGGCAGGGGGTTCGTGGCCTGCGCGACGATCTCGGCCGAGAAGGTGCTCCGGTCCTTCGCGAGGAGCAGGAGCTGGTAGATCTCGTCGCGGATGGTGTCGGGGCAGTCCGGCGGGGGGCCGACGGTGACGGTGCGGGCCCAGGGGGTGGCGGCGAACTCGGTGACGATGGTGGTGGCCCAGAACTCCGCCCCCCAGAGGCGGCGCGGGAACTCGGCGGGCAGCAGCATGGGGAAGTGGTGGAAGGGGAGCAGGGTGCCGTCCGCGTCCAGCGGTTCGAGCTTGGTGCCGGGTAGGAGCTCGGGACCGTTGCAGCACGGGTTGCCGGCGCCCCCGAACGCGCCGCCGCCGCCCACAGGGCCTTCATGGACGAAGGCGCCGCCGCCATCTGGGAGGAGCAGGGCCGGGTTGGTTGGGAAGCGCATCGTGTGGTCTCCGTAGCGTGGGATTAGGACAAGCCGGCCGCGAGCAGGTGCTGGCCGTAGCGTTCGCGGCGGGCCGGGTCGGCATAGGGGTGGCGGGCAACGGTCCCGGCGACGTTCCCGGGGGGCCATCGCTCGGCGATGTCGGCGGCCAGCCTGGTTGCGGCGGTCATGTCGCCGGCGGCGGCAAGGGACGCGATCAGGTATCCGTGACTCGAAAGGTCCCGCCCGCTCTCGGCGATGGCGGCCGCGCCATGATGGGCCGCCTCGGCGTAGTCGCTGGCGGTGTAGTGGGCGAGCGACAGCGCCATGTGGAAGCGGAAGCCGTACCAGTCGCGGGGCGAGAGACGCAGCGCCTGCTCGCCATGGGCGATGCCGGTCGGGCCGTCACCGAGGAAGGAGTAGGTCATGCTGCTCATGAGCCAGGCGATGGGGCTGTTCGGGTCCGCCTCCAGCGCGCGCTTGAAGAGGGTGAGGGCGGTGGCGTGGTCGCGGTGGAGCAGGGCGCGCGTGTGGCCGAGGCGGGCCAGCGCGTGGGCGTCGTGCGGGTTGCGGGCGAGGGCCTCGTTGACGCAGCGCTCGGCGGCCTCGGTCTCGGCGGCGCGGTTGGTGGCCCAGCCTTGGCCGAGGCGGAGGCTGTGGAGCTCGGCCTGGAGCGTCCAGGGCAGGGCGTATTGCGGGTCGAGCGTGGCCGCACGCAGGAGGAGGGGCTCGGCCTTGTCCAGGGCGTCGGGCTGCAGCGTGTGCATCAGGGCGCGGGCCTGGAGCACGAGCTCGTAGGCGCGGAGGTCGGCGGGATCCGCCGTGTGGATGCGGGCGAGCTCGTGGTCGCGGACGCGCGGTGCGAGGGCGCGGACGATCTCAGCCACGATCTGGTCCTGCTCGGCAAAGACCTGGTCGGCCCGGGTATCCCGCGAGCGGGACAGCAGGACGATGCCCGGGGCGGCTTCGGCCAGCTCGTAGCCGATGCGGATGGTGCTTGCCTGGGCGCGCATGGTGCCGCCGAACACGTATCGTGCGCCCAGGGCGGCGCCCACCTGCCCCGTGTCCAGCCCGGCGTCGCGCAGGCGGAAGCTCGAGTTGCGCGAGATGACGGTGAGGGCCTCGAGGCGGGAGAGGGCGGAGAGCACGTCCTCGGCCAGGCCGTCGGTGAGGAGTTCGGGGACGGAGCCGGCGGGCACGGCCTGGAACGGGAGTACGGCGACCGAGGGGCGATCGTGCGCAGTATGGGCGTGCGCAGTTTGGGCGTGCGCCGTGTGGGCGGGTGCTGCGCGTTGGCTGGGCGCCGTGTCCGGCAGCCAGTGCAGGGGGCCGCGCCATCGGTAGCCGCGCCGAGGCAAGGTTTCGATCCACTCATCGCCCGAGGGGACGGCGGCGAGCGCCCGGCGGAGGGCGGCGACCTGGGCGGCGAGGTTGCCCTCTTCCACGGCGAGGCCCTTCCACACGCGGGCCATCAGCTCGTCCTTGGTGACCAGCTCGCCCGGGCGTTCCAGCAAGGTGAGCAGCAGCGCGACGGCTCGGCGGCCGAGCGGGAGCGGGGTGCCGTCGCGGGTGAGCATCTCCGCCCGGGCGTCCAGCAGGAACGGCCCGATCTCGCACTGCCCCCCGATCTCTGCCTCCGCCAACCGCATCGTGCCTGCTCCGGACGGGACGATGGCGGATCGAGTGCGAAGGACGCAACAGTTTCAGAATGATAAACCCAAGTTCGGTCATGGATCGACCGTTCCAGATGGACGCCGCCCCGTCTCGATAATATGCCGAATCGTTTCTTAAATTGGAGAAGGGGACTGGGGCGGCGCGCATCCTCGTCATGGGCTGGGGAGGGAGGCCGTGGTGTCGTTCAGCATGTCCGTTGCGGGCGGGGCCGCGATGGTGGCGAGCAGGCCGATCCACAGGAAGGTGATGACGACCGAGAGGAGGGCGCCGCGGCGCTCGTCGGCTTCGGTGCGGGGCTGCGGCTCTTCCATCCGGGGGATCCAGTGGTAGTTGGTGGCGTCCATGGTGCGGGTCCTTTCTGCCGTTGCCCCGGGAGTGGCCCGGCCGGGGTGGCCGGTATGGGGGTTGGTTCAGGGCCGCGCGGGCCTCCCGGGGGAGGCGGCGCGGGCTCGGCCGGGAATGCGGGCCGCAAACCAAAGAAGGCCGGCGCTCTGGAGCGCCATGGGCAGGACGAGGGCGACGCGGTGGCCGAGCGCCGGGTTGCTGGCGTAGGCCTCGATGACGAGGCCCATGCCGGCCTGCACGGCGAAGGCGACGATGAACTGGGCGGCGTTGGCCAGCGCGTTGGCGCGGCCGAGGGCGGCGTGCGGAACCTGGTCGGCGACGAGGCTGAAGCCCAGCACGGTCGAGGCGGTGAACGCGGCGATTCCCAGCCAGGGGAGCAGCGGCCCGGCGTCGGGCAGCAGCAGCGCGGGGTGGCCCGGTGCGGGGAGCAGCAGTGCCTCGAGGCCGAGGAGCACCGCGGCGCAGGCGAACAGGGCCCAGGGCAGGCCGATACGCCGGCGGAGCAGGATTGTGAGCGCTCCCCAGAGCGGGGTGGAGGCGAGCATGACGAGGGCCATCCCCGCCAGCGCGGCGACCGTCTGGGCCGGGGTGAAGCCGTGCACGGCGGAGAGGTGGGGGCCGGCCCAGAGGCTCTGCAGGGCGAAGACGGAGCCCGTCGTCGCGGCGAGCAAGGGCAGGGTGGCCTGCAGCACGCGGTCCCGCAGGAGAGGGCCGAAGGTGAAGGCGCGGTGCGGGCTGGCCTGGAGCGTGATGGTCGGGCGCGATGGGCTCTGGGCCGCGAGCACCGCGAGTGCGACCAGCGCGCAGCACCCGGCGATTGCGGCCATGACGCAGCGCCATCCCGCGGCCTCGAGCACGGCCTGCGCCGGCAGGGTGGCGGCGAGCGCGCCGAGGCCGCCTGCGGCGAGGAAGGTGGCGTTGACCCAGGGCAGCCTCGGCGCACGGCACCAGGTTGTGGCGGCGGTGGCGGCGGTCGTGAAGGCGGCGGCGGTGCCGAGGCCGATCAGGATGCGGCCGACGAAGAGCATGCCGACGCCCTCGCCCCAGGCGCACAGGGCGCTGCCGAGTGCAGCGACCGCGAGCAGTGTGGCCTGGACGGTCGTGGCGCCGAAGCGGTCGAGCGCGACGCCGAGGGGCAGCTGCACGGCGGCGCCGGCGACGAAGTAGGCGGCCACGAGGGTGCCGAGCTGCGCCGGGCCGAGCCCGAGCTCGCGGGCGATGTCGGGGGCAAGCACGACGTTCACGTTGCGGAGCAGGCAGGCGAGGGCATAGGCGAGCGCGAACGGGGCGAGGGGGGCGAGCGCCCTGGCGGCGCGGAAGGTTGGGCGGAGGGCATGCCGAACGGTGGAGAGGCGGGCTTCGCAGAGGTGGTCGACGAAGCGGCGGCGGGGCGAGGCGGCGGTTCCGAGCGGGTCCACGCGCCCAAGGCGGTACTGGGCGAGGTCGGTTCGGTCGGCCATGGGGTCCTCCGTCCGCCGCGGGCCAGGCTGGATGCCGGGCGTTCGGGCTGGCGGAGGATCGGGCCTTGCGGCCGGGCGCGTCCTGTAGGCGTCCTGAAGAAGTTCTGAAACGCTCGACGGCTCGCGTCGTGTAACCTTCGGCGTGTAAGACCGGAACAAGGCACGGGTGGCGCTGGGCCGCCGGTGCGGACGGAGGGTGCGATGCGGCGTTTGGTGGTTCTGGCGGTGATGCTGATGGGGCTCTCGGCCCCTGCCTTCGCAGCGACGGAGGCGGCCTACACGAAGGAGGGGTTCGCGCAGGCGCAGGCGGCGGGCAAGCCGATATTGGTGGATGTGTGGGCGAGCTGGTGCCCCACGTGCAAGGCGCAGGCGCCGACCCTCGCCTCGATCGTGGCGGACCCGGCCTACAAGGACCTGGTGGTGCTGAAGGTGGATTTCGACGCGCAGAAGGATGCGCTGCAGGCGTTCGGGGTGCGGATGCAGAGCACGCTGATTGCGTTCAAGGGCGCCTCCGAGGTGGGCCGGTCGACGGGGGACACGGACCCGGCGTCGATCAAGGCGTTGGTGGCGAAGGTGAAGTCCTAGTGATGGGGCTTTCCTAGGGGAGCTTTCGTCGTGGAGCTGATGTAGTGGAGCTCTCTGGGGGGAGCGTCCTGTTCGGGTTCGTGGCCGGGCTGCTCTCCACGCTTTCGCCCTGCGTCCTGCCGCTGCTGCCGCTCGTGCTGGGGCCGGCGGCGGCGGCGCATCGCTGGGGGGCGGCGGCGCTGGCGGCGGGCGTGGTGCTGAGCTTCGTGGCGGTCGGGTTGTTCGTGGCGACGGTGGGGTTCTCCATCGGGCTCGATGGCGAGTGGTTCCGGCGGGTGTCGGCGGTGCTGCTGGCCGTGATGGGGGTGGTGCTGCTGAGCGGCACGCTGCAGGCGCGGTTTGCCGCGGCAGGCGGCGGGGTGAGCGACTGGGGCAGCCGGGCCATGGCGCGGCTGCAGCCGGCCGGGCGCCTTGGGGGCTTGGGCGGGCAGTTCGCGATGGGGCTGCTGGTGGGCGCGGTATGGAGCCCGTGTGTCGGGCCGACGCTGGGGGCGGCGTCCGTGCTGGCGGCGCAGGGGCGGGACCTGGGTGCGGTCACGGCGGTGATGGCGGCGTTCGGGCTCGGGGCCGGGCTGCCGCTGCTGGTGGTGGGCACGCTCTCGCGGGAGGCGATGCGGCGGTGGCGGGGGCGGATGATGGGGGTGGGGAGCGCGGGCAAGATGCTGCTGGGTGGCGGGGCGTTGGTTGTGGCGGCGCTGATCCTGACGGGGGTGGACCGGCGCGTGGAGGCGTTCGTGGTGGAGCATTCGCCGGCCTGGTTGACGCGGGTGACGACGGCGTTCTGACCCGGCATGCATCGGGTCGGGGGAGTGGGGGCGTTCGACCAGGCACCGAGGCGAATGGGCACGCACGAGCAGCCGTCATCGGGCGCGAAGCGTGGCGGTCCAGGTTGGCGCGGTCGTCCTGTCAGCCCCTGGATCGCCCGGCCTGCGTCTCGCGATGACGACGCTCTTCGGACTCCGCAGCGACCGCTCAGGCGTGTCCGGCGGTGGCGCTGAGGGCGGTGGGGTCAATGCGGAGGATGGCCATGGCGCGGCGCCAGCGGGTTTCGTCGTCGTCGTCGAACAGGACGTCCATGGTGGCCGGGGCGGTGAGCCAGACGTTCTCGTGCAGTTCGCGGTCGAGCTGGCCGGGACCCCAGCTGGCGTAGCCCAGGGCCAGCATGCCGTGCTTGGGGCCTTGGCCGCGGGCTATTTCCTGGAGGATGTCGAGGCTTGCGGTGAGCGCCAGGTCATGGGCGACCTCGAGGCTGCCGTCGCCCTTCCAGTCGTTGGTGTGGAGCACGAAGCCGCGGCCGTGGTCGACCGGGCCGCCTTCGCAGAGGCGGATCTGGCGGGCGGGGGGCGTGGGCTGGACGTCGAGCTGCTCGAGCAGAGCCTCGAAGCTTGGGCGGGCGAGGGGGCGGTTGAGCACGAGGGCCATGGCGCCGTCATCCGTATGCGCGCAGACGAGCAGTACGGTGCGGGCGAAGTTGGGGTCGTCCATGGACGGCATGGCGATCAGGAGCTGGCCGGCGAGGGGGGTGGGGTCGGTCATTTTGTAGATGTTGGCGTAAAACGGGGCTGCTGCAAGCGGGACGCTGCATGGTTGGCGTGACTCGGGCGTGCGGCTTCGTTATCCAGGGTCGGATCGCATCGCATAGGGACACGCATGATCAAGGTTGGTGACCAGCTGCCGTCGATGAAGCTGACGCTCGCGGGGCCTGACGGGCCGCGGGAGAGCACGACGGAGGAGGTGTTCGGGGGCAAGAAGGTGGTGCTGTTCGCGGTGCCGGGCGCCTACACGCCGACGTGCAGCATGAAGCACCTGCCGGGTTATCTGACGAGCTACGAAGCCCTGCAGGCCAAGGGCGTGGAGAGCGTGGTGTGCATGGCGGTGAACGACGGGTTCGTGATGGGCGCCTGGGCGAAGGACCAGGGCGTGGACGGGCGTATCACCATGCTGGCCGATGGCAGCGGGGCGCTGACGAAGGCGCTGGGGCTCGAGCTGGACCTGACGGCGCGGGGGCTCGGGGTGCGGAGCCAGCGTTTCGCGATGGTGGTGGAGCAGGGGAAGGTCGCTTCCCTGGCGGTCGAGCCGCCGGGCGGGTTCGAGGTGAGCAAGGCGGAGAGCGTGCTGGCGGGGCTTTAGGCTCTCTCGCCATCGCGAGCCGAGGGCGTGGCGATCCAGGAGCCGGCTGGCCTGCTCTGCGCGGCCCCTGGATCGCCACCCTCGGCTCGCGATGACGACGACTATGCTGCTGCCCTTGCCTGGGTTGGCTTGAACGTCGTCTCGATGTGGTGGGCCAGGGCGTCGATGACGGGGCGGGCCGTGTCGGAGGCGCGAAGGAGCAGGATGCCGAACTCGGGGAGCGGGGGCATGCCTTCGTCGGCGCGCATGGGGCGGAGGCCGTCCGGGAGCCATGCGGTGCTGCCGACCGTGATGGCGAGGCCGGCGATGACAGGGGCGTGGGTGCCGATGAGGGTTCCGGCGCGGTAGGCGACGCGGTAGGGGCGGCCGGCGGCCTCGAGGGCGCGGCGGGCGGCGGTGGACCAGGTGCAGTGGTCGGCGGCCACCGCGATGGGGATCGGGTCCTGCCGGTGTGGCGTGTGGCCGGTGCTGGTGATCCAGGCGAGGGGGCCGCGCCAAAGGGGGGTTGCGGTCCAGCCGGGGGGTTCGTGGCCTTCGGAGCAGAGGGCGAGGTCGAGCTCGCCCTGGCGCATGGCCTCGACGAGGAGGTGGCTCGGGAGGCAGAGCACGTCGACCTCGACGGCCGGGTACGTCTCGGCGAAGCGCTTCAGGATCTGCGGGAGATAGCGGAGCGCGTAGTCGTCCGGCGTGCCGAGGCGGACGGTGCCCTGGACGATGGGGGCGTGGAAGCTGGACCAGATCTCGTCGTTCAGCGCGAGCAGCTCGCGGGCGCGAAGCAGGAGGAACTGGCCGTGGGGCGTGAGCTGCACGGCGCCGCCCTTGCCGCGGGCGACGAGGCGCTGGCCGAGGGTGGCCTCGAGGCGCTGGAGCTGCATGCTGACGGCCGATTGAGTCCGGCCGACGCGGGCGGCGGCGCGGGTGAAGCTGCCGTCCTCGGCGATGCAGACGAAGGTGCGGAGCAGGTCGGGGTCGAGGCCGGTGGGGGTCATAGCCATCAGTGTGTCTGATGGAGGGCATCAATGCAATTCGTTTCCTTGATTTTACCCGGGAGCCCATAACCGCAACATCCGATGGTGATGGAGACGGAAATGAGCGTTCGGAGTTTGGGTTTTGCGGGTCCGGCCTTGGACGTGCGCGGCGTGGCACTGCGGGCCTGGGGTACGGTTGGTGCCGTGGTGCGGGTGCGCGAGACGCGGCGGCAGCTGGCCGAGATGGATGCGCGCATGCTGGCCGATATCGGCGTGGACCAGGCATCGGCGCGCTACGAGGCCGACCGGGCGTTCTGGGACCTGCACCGGTAGGCGTGTCGATCTTGGGTCTGGAGTGGTAAGAGGGGCCTCGATGGGCCCCTCTTCGTTTTTACGGCGCTGTTTCCCGAGGCTGGGTTTGGCCGTGCTGGCGCTCGGGCTCGTGGGGGCCGGGCCACGCAGCGGGCGGGAGGATGCGAGCCCGGCGGTGCGCGCCATGCAGGACGACGACGCGGCGAACCCCGGGATGCTGTGGGTGGAGCAGGGGCGCGCGGTCTGGGGCGCGGGGTGCGCCGGGTGCCATGGTGATGTGGGCGGCATGCGGGGCGTTGCGGCGCGTTATCCGGTGATGGACCGGGGGCGGCCGCTCACCTTGGCCGGGCGGGTCAACCAGTGCCGGACGGAGCGGGCCGGAGCGGGGCCTTGGGCGGAGGATGCCGAGGAGATGCTGGCCGCGACGGCGCTGGTGGGCCAGCAGAGCCGAGGAGTGCCGATGGCCGTGGAGGCCGGGGGTGAGGCGGCGTCCTGGGTGGAGCGGGGGGCGGCGGTGTTCCAACGGCGGGTGGGGCAGCTGAACCTGAGCTGCGCGCAGTGCCATGATGGGCTGGCGGGGCAACGGCTCGGCGGGGCGCGGATCCCGGAGGGGCATCCGAACGGGTATCCGCTGTATCGGCTGGAGTGGCAGGGGCTCGGGTCGCTGGAGCGGCGGTTGCGGAACTGCCAGACGGGGGTGCGGGCGGAGCCGTATGCTGCCGGGTCGGACGAGCTGGCGGCGCTGCGGCTGTATCTGGGGGTGCGGGCGACGGGGCTGGTGGTGGAAACCCCGGCGGTGCGGCCCTGATCGGATGCAGCGGTCGCGCAGGCGCTTCCCTTCAACGGCGATGCGGCACCCTGAAACGTTCTGAATCCGGTTGTTTTAACGTGTGTGCTTGTTCGATTGAGGCTAACTCCGTCCCGCTGATCCCCCGAGCCCGGCTACCGGGTTCAACCCTGGATGGAGACCTCGTCATGCCCTCATATGCCGACACATCGTTGCGCAAGCTGGCCCTGCTCGGGGTCGGCGCCTTCGCCTTGCTCGCGACACCCGCCTGGGCTGCGCCGTTCACCTTCAGCACCGGGAACGCGACCAACCGCGTGGGCATGGCGTCGCGCACCGGGCCCTCGAGCGGGGTGAACCAGGAGACGGAGGCGGCGGATGACTTCACGCTGTCCACGGCCACGCGGTTGAGCTCTGGGAGTTTCACCGGCCTGTTGCCGACCGGCGTGTCGCTCGGCAGCGTGTCGGACGTGACGGTCGAGATCTACCGGGTGTTCCCGAAGGACTCCGACCTGGCGCGCACGATCCGCGTGCCGCCGCGGGCCAACTCGCCATCCGACGACGCGCTGACCAGCCGGAGCAGCGGGTCCGGGCTGAGCTTCACCCTGTCCACGCTCGCGCCCGAGTTCACGGTGCTGAACTCGGTCGATACCGGGATCAACCCGTCGCCGCTGCAGACCACCGGGGGCGAGGGGCCGAGGACGGGGCAGGAAGTGCGGTTCGACGTGACGTTCACGGTCCCGTTCGATCTGCCGGCGGACAGCTACTTCTTCGTGCCGCAGGTGACGCTGACCAACCCGGCGCAGCACTTCCTGTGGCTGTCGGCGACGAACCCGATCGTGGCGCCGGGCACGCCGTTCGTGCCGGACCGGCAGGCGTGGATCCGCAACGCGTCGCTCGACCCGGATTGGCTGCGCGTCGAGACGGACATCATCGGCAGCACGGCGACCAATGCCGCGTTCAGCCTGGTGGGCGAGGCTGTGCCGGAGCCGGGGACGCTGGGGGCGCTGGGCGCGGGGCTGTCGATGCTGTTGGCGGCGGCTGCGGTGCGGCGGCGGACGATGTAGGCGTTCAGGCCCGGCGGCGGCGCCATGGCAGGAGGGCGAGCAGGCCACCCGCGAACAGAGCCGTGAAGGCCGCCGCGTAGGGGGGCACGTAGCGGAAGCGTATGTCCGCGGCGCCGGCGGGCAGGGCGATGCGGGTGAAGAGCGGGCCGTCGCGCTCGAGGATGGCGGGGGCGCCGTTCACGGTGGCGGACCAGCCGGGGAACCAGAGCTCCCGCCGGAGGAGGGTGGTGGGGCCGGGGCAGGTGGCGCGGACGGTTTCCCGGGTGGCGGGGCCGAGGGTGCAGGCCGGGTCCGCAGGCTCCCAGTAGGGCGACGGGTTCTCGACTTCGAGCACGGTGGCGGTGCCGGTGTTCAGCACGGTCCGCAGGCCATTGGCGGCGAGGGCGTGGACGAGGGTTGCGCGGGGGGCGGTGTCGGGCAGCGATGCGGCGCCCAGGGTGGTGTCACGCCCTGGGGATGGTGCCGTGTAGATGGCGACCGGCGTGCCGCCCGGGTGGTTCAGCGTGAGGGTGAGCGGCGCGTCGCCGGCCGGCAGCGATGGCGCGAGGTGGATGGTGGAGAAGCCGTTGTCGCGGGCGCCCTCGAGGGTGAGCGTGCCGCGGCCGCATAGGGTGCCGGCGCAGAGCGTGGCCTCGAGCGGGCCGCGTGCGGCGCCGCGGTAGGTGCCGAGGCGGAGCTGCACGGCCTGGATGCCGGCCCCAGGGCGGGTGTTGGGCAACGTGAGGGTGAGGCGCTCGCCGGGCTTGAAGTCGCGCGGGGTGTCGGGCCCGGGCGGGGCCAGGGCAGTGGCATCGAGCCCGACTCCGTTCTCGCCCCCGGTCAGCACGTATTTGACGCCGAGGCCGGCAAAGCTGCGGAGGTTGGTGGAGACGGCGTCGAAATGGTTGGGCTGGCCGGGCGGGACGGCCGGGAAGTCGCCGATGAACAGGATGTCGTGCGCGTTCGGGTCCAGGTTGTCGCGGACGTAGTCGGGCCACCAGCGCGGCACGGGCAGGTAGTTGTGGTTGATGGAGGCGATGCCGAAGACGCCGGCGTAGTTGGGCTGGAACGGGCCGAGCGTGTAGAAGCGCTGTAGGCCGAGGTTCGCCTGCAGGAACGAGACGAGCGCCTGGTCCATGCGGCTGCCGCTGTGGCCGCTTGCGAATGGCGCCATGAACATGGCGGCTGCGTCGATCAGCAGCAGTGCGGCCAGCGCGAGCGGGCGTCCGGGTCGGCGGATGCCCCATAGGATGGTGGCGGCCAGCGCCGTGGCGGCTGCCCAGACGATGGAGCCGGCCAGGATGGGCCGGTAGGCGCGGGTGCCGGCGAGCAGCGCCTCGACGATGGACCAGCCGCGCGACAGGGACCAGGCGACGACGAGCCCGAGGGCTGCCGAGGCCAGGGCGGGCCAGAGCCAGGCTGCCCGAGGCACGTGGACGCGGCGCGCATCGAGCGCGAAGGCGGTCAGCAGGCTTGCCGCCAACATCCAGGTGGCGCCGGAGTAGCGGAAGAACTGGATCTGCCCGATCTCGGGCACGAGCTGCCAGACGTTCCACAGGCCCGGCACGTGGTGGATGCGGCCGAAGCAGGCGAGGATCCAGACGAAGAGCATGATCCTTAGCGCCCGCTCCCGCCCGCCGCCGGCCGCCACGCCCATCAGCGCGCCGATGGCGAGCGGGACGCCGAGGTAGCCGCCCGCCCGGCCCCAGATGTCGACCATGAGGCCGCCGGGGTCGAGCCCCGAGAAGCCGGCGATGGGGCCGAGCACGTAGGGCAGCACATACATCGCCTCGCTGGGCGCGATGGGGACGATGGTACCCATGTCGAGCATGGTACGGCTGCCGAGGGTGGACTGGGTGAGCAGATGGGCGAAGGTGACGAGGATGGGGGCGGCGAGCAGCAGCCCGGCGGTGCCGCCGGCCGCGACGCGCCAGGCGTAGGCCCGGCGCATCGGCCCGAGTGCCGGGCCGGGCAGGGTGGCGAGGCGGAGCGCGGCCCAGGCGAGTGCGAGGAGGCCGTTCATGTAGGCCACCTCCGGGAAGCCTGCGTAGAGCGACAGGGCGACCGCGGCCGTGATGGTGCGGTAGCCCTGGAGGCGGCGGCCGTCGCCAGGTGCTGGCGTGGGGGCGAGGGCGGCGGCGCGGGCGCGCTCGAGGCCGAGCAGGAACATGGGCAGGAAGGCGTTCGGCAGCCCGCACGGCGCGCCGATCCAGGCGAAGGTACCGCCCAGCTCGAACAGCAGCGCCCCGGTTGTGGCGGCCAGGGGAGACAGGCCGAGGCGGCGGCCCAGCAGCAGAGCGCTCACGCCGCCCGTGACCTGGAGGGCGACGAGCATGAGCACGGTGCCGCCCGGCAGCGCCGTGAGCAGGATGTAGGGCAGGAACAGCGCCGAGGACTGCATCTCGGCCGCGAGCGGCAGGCCGACGCCGCTGAACGGGTCCCACCAGGGGATCTGGCCCGACAGCCATTGCCGGGCGGCCTGGATGCCGAGGGCCTGGGTGGTCCAGCCGGTCTCGATATCGATGAAGCCCGGCAGCCCGGCGAGGATGAAGGGGCGGCCGGCCTCGTTGAGCTGAGCGGCCACCCAGAAGGGGCTGAGGCTGACGCCGAGCGCCCAGAACGGGAGGCGGACCAGGAATGGCGCGAGCAGGACGGCGAGCAGCGGGGCGTGTCGGCGGAGCGAATGGCGGCGCAGGGCGGATGGCATGCGCGGTGGCTAGGCGAGATCGTTGGCGAAGTCTATCGGGTGGCGGCGCGCTGCGAGAGGTTGCGGGCGGCGCCGGCGAGGATGGTGCGCCAGGCTTCGTCGAAGCTCACGCCCTCGATGCGCCATTCGCCCGCGCCTTCGAGCCGGGCGGTCGCGGTCCAGCCGGCGGCGGCGTCGCTCCAGGCGAGGCGGGCCTGGAGGCGAAGCGGCGGCGGCGGCGGCGCGGGACCGATGGCGGTGGGCAGCCAGACCTCGAGGCCGTAGCGGGCGGCGGCG
Organism: Acetobacterales bacterium; assembly: GCA_038229135.1. GTDB lineage: Bacteria > Pseudomonadota > Alphaproteobacteria > Acetobacterales > Acetobacteraceae > JBBROS01. The sequence goes on along the minus strand of JBBROS010000003.1, from coordinate 28,862 downwards.
GCCAGCGCGGCGGCGCGGTGCGGCTCGTCCAGGTCGGTGTCGGCCTGCAGCGTGAGGGTGGGGCCGCGCCGGGGGGTGATGGTGGCATCGATGGCGAGCGGGGGACGGTCGGTCCAGGGGCGCTCGCCCCAGCTGGCGAGGAGGGCTTCGACGGCGGTGGGGTCGAACCGGGCGACGAGGTCATAGGGCCGATCGCGGGTGCCCTGCTCGTCGTGCTTCGGGCGGTCGGCGAGGCGGTCGACGTAGGCGATCGAGGCGAGGAGGGCGGCGGAGTCGAGGGTTTGCAGGCGGGGGTCGGCGGCGAGGGCCGGGTTGCCGGAGACGCGGGCGAGGACGATGCCGAGGGTGCGCGTGAGGCCGTCGCCGCGGCTGCGCAGGTCCATGCCGGTGACGATGACGCTGGCGGACAGCGACGGGGCTACGGGCGGGGTGGCGGCTCGGGTGGGGGTGGCGAGGATGAGGAGGGCGGCGAGGATCAGGCGCATGGGGCGGCTCCTTTATACGGGCACCATGCCACGGGTTCGGGCGTGTTGCCCCCTGCCCCCGGACTCAGTTTCTGGCGGGCTACCGCGTGCAGCGGACCCTCATCGGACCGCGCGACCGGAAAACGCGGGTGTCCCGGGACTTCCGCAACCGAGGTCCGTTCGCGGGCGGCCATGGATTGGTTCGCTGCGCTCGCCATGACGGGTTGAGGCTTGTTCGGCTCGGCATGTGCGGGCACGGTGCGGGCAGTTCAGGGCTGGGGTTTGGTGGCGATGATGCGCTCGATGATGTTGCTCGGCCTGTTGCTTGCCGGGTGTTCGGCGGCGCCGCCGCAGGGATCGACGCCGTATGCGCCGAGTGCCGGGATGCTGCAGGTGCTCGAGGAGCGCGCCGCGATGCGGGCGCAGGAGCCGTCGGGCCTCTCGATCGAGAAGGCGCGGGAGGTGCCCGACCTGGCGCAGGCGGCGCGGGCGATCTCGAACGTGAAGGGCCTGCCGGCGCCGACGACGGAGATTGCGCGGGCCGAACAGGTGTTCGGCACCGGGGCGGAGGGGCCGCTCTCGGTGAAGCTGTTCCGGACGCCGCTGGCGCGGGACACGCCGGCCATCCTGTATTTCGCGGGCGGCACTTGGCCGACGACGATGCTGGACAGCTATGAGGAGTCGGCGCGGCAGCTCGCGCAGCGGACAGGGTGGGTTGTGGTGCTGATGGCCACGCGCCGCCCGCCCGAGGCGCGGTTCCCGGCGGCGCACGAGGATGCGTTGAGCTTGTATCAGTGGGCGCGGGCGCACCTTCGGGAGTGGGGGGCGGACCCGACGCGGGTGGCGCTGGCCGGCGAGGGGCCGGGTGCGAACCTGGCGCTGAGCACGGCCATCGCGGCGCGGGACCGGGCTCGGGCCGGGTCCACGATCGCCGTGCCGGACCATCTGCTGCTGATCACGCCGCTGGCGGGCACGGACCTGTCGGGGGCGAGCATGAGCGAGAACCGGCGCGCGCAGCCGTTGACGCGGGCGACGGTGGATTGGGCGCAGGACTTGTATGCGCCGGACGATCTGGCGAAACCGCGGCTGGACCTTCGCCGGGCGGACATGGCGGGGATGCCGCCGACCACGATCATCCTGGCCGAAATCGATCCGCTGCGGAGCCAGGGGGAAGCGCTGGCGTCGCAGCTGGCGGCGGCTGGGGTGCCGACGGAGGCGCGGCTGTTCCCGGGGACGACGTACGACTTCTTTGGCCTGGGCACCGTGGTGCCGGAGGCGGCGGCGGCGGAGGATTATGCGGCGGCCCGGCTGCGCACGGCGTTCGCGCGGAGCGAGCTGCCGGTGCTGCAGGGCCCCGTGCGGCGTGCACGGAGCGCGGGGCAGCGTTCGAACCGTTGAGGTTGCAACGCGGCTGCGCGGCTCGGTAGGCTCCCCCTGACGACGGAGAGAGTTCATGCGGCGCATCCATCCGGCCTGGGTCGTGGCGATCGCGACGTTCTGCGTACTGCTGGTGGCGGCGGGCGTCCGGAGCTCGCCTGGCGTGCTGATGGTGCCGCTGGAGGCGGAGTTTGGCTGGTCGCGCGCGACGATCGGGTTCGCGGTGGGAGTGAACATCCTGCTGTATGGGCTGATCGGGCCGTTCGCGGCGGCGCTGTTCGAGCGGTTCGGGCTGCGGCGGACGGTGGGATGCGCGCTGGCGCTGATGGCGGTGGGCGTGGGGCTGACGCCGGGGATGACGCAGAGCTGGCAGCTGGTGCTGTTCTGGGGCGGCATGGTGGGCGGGGGCAGCGGGGTGGTGGCGCTGGTGCTGGCCACCACGGTGGCCAGCCGTTGGTTCAGCGCGAAGCGGGGCCTGGTGGTGGGGCTGCTGACGGCGAGCACCGCCACGGGTCAGCTGCTGTTCCTTCCGTTGCTGGCGCAGCTTTCGACCACGTTCGGATGGCGGGCGGTGAGCATCGTGATCGCCTGTGCGGCGGCGGCGATGATCGTGCCGGTGCTGGCGTTCTTGTGGGACCGCCCGAGCGACCGGGGGATCCCGCCCTATGGCGGCACGGCGGTGCTGCCGCGCGTGGCCCCGACCATGAACCCGGCGCGGCGGGCAATGGGGGCGCTGGCGACGGGGGTGGCGAGCCGGGATTGGTGGCTGCTGGCGGGGAGCTTCTTCGTGTGCGGCGCGAGCACGAACGGGCTGATCGGGACGCACCTGATCCCGGCCTGCATCGACAACGGCATCCCGGAGGTGACGGCGGCCGGGCTGCTGGCGGCGATGGGCATCTTCGACATGGTGGGCACCACGCTGTCCGGCTGGCTGTCGGACCGGTGGGACAACCGGATGCTGCTCGCGTGGTATTACGGGCTGCGGGGGCTGAGCCTGCTGTTCCTGCCGTTCGCGCTGGACATCGGGGCGGGCGGGCCGGGGCTCGGGTTCGTGGGGTTGTCGGTGTTCGCGGTGTTCTATGGGCTCGACTGGATTGCGACGGTGCCGCCCACGGTGCGGCTTGCGGCCAAGTGCTTCGGGGAGGAGAACGCGCCGGTGATGTTCGCCTGGATCGCGGCCTGCCACCAGGCGGGGGCGGCGGCGGCGGCCTGGCTGGCGGGCGTGGCGCGGGTGGGGACGGGGAGCTATGTGGCAGCGTTCTTCACGGCCGGGGCGCTGTGCCTGGTGGCGAGCGTGCTGGTGGCGTTCATCGGGCGGGGCGTCGAGGGGCGGCGGGCCGCCATCGCCTGATTGCGCGGAGTGGCGGCTGTGCCCCAGGATCGGGGCGGAGGTGGCCATGGACCTTTACGAGCAGGATTGCGCTGGCCTGGGCCGAGCGGCAGGCCGGGTTGCTGACGCGCCTGGCGGCCGGCAAGCGCCAGGCAGGAATGTGACGCTCGTGCTCGGGACGATGAGGGATGAGGCATGAACGAGATTGCAGACCAGGACGCGCTGCGGGCGCATTTCGGGCCGATAAGCCCGATGGTGGAGCGCAAGGTGCTGCCGCGGCTGGACCGGCACTGCGTGGCGTTCATCGGGCTGAGCCCGTTCCTCGTCATCGCGACGGCCGATGGGGAGGGCGGCGTGGATGCGAGCCCACGGGGGGACCCGCCGGGGTTCGTGCGGGTGCTGGACGACCGCACGCTGCTGCTGCCGGATCGGCCTGGGAACAACCGGATCGACACGTTCCGGAACGTGGTGGCGCATCCGGGGGTGGGGCTGATCTTCTTCGTGCCCGGCATCGAGGAAACGCTGCGGGTGAACGGTCGGGGGCGGGCGACCACCGAGGCGCTGGAGGACAGCGCGGTGCAGGGCCGGGTGCCGCGGACGGGGCTCGTGATCGAGGTCGACGAGGTTTTCTTCCATTGCGCGAAGGCGCTGAAGCGGAGCCGGCTGTGGGACAAGGCGGCGCAGGTGGAGCGGAGCAGCTTCCCGAGCCTGGGGCGGATCATCGCGGACCAGCAGGCGGACTGGACCGTGGAGGCTGCGGAGGCGCGGATCGAGCGGGCGTATCGGGAGAAGATGTATTGAGCGACGCGCTCTATGACCGGGATGCGCTGGCGTGGTCGGAGCAGCAGGCGGGGCTGCTGAGACGCCTGCAAGCTGGTGCGAAGGTCAACGCGGCGCTGGACTGGGCCAACGTCATCGAGGAGGTCGTTTGAAAGCCCGCTCGTGAAGGTCATCGAGCATCTCTCGAAGCTTTGGGCCGAGCCACATTCGATCTTGCGAAAGCACTGGCTTGCCTAAGTAGCTGCGTTCCGTGCGGATGCGCGCCGCTTCTATCGAGCTTCGATGCAGCAAAGGATCGATCTCGACGCCCTTTTCGCGGATGCGTTGGAAATCGCGGTCAATCGCGTGTCCAACTGCGACGAGGTCCTCGCGACCTTGGCTGGAAACCCGTTCGGGCTCGACGCTCTGCTCGACCGAACGGTGTCCGCTGCCGCCCTGGTGGAGCTGCTTCCGCCGCGTTGACACGCACCGCCTTGCGCCCGGCGCGGCTGGGTCGCAGAAGGGCCGCATGACGACACTGCATCTGCACAACAGCATGACCCGGGCGCGCGAGGCGTTCGTGCCGGCGGACCCTTCGCATGTGCGGGTGTACGTGTGCGGGCCGACCGTGTACGACCTGGCGCATGTGGGCAACGCCCGGGGCATGGTGGTGTTCGACGTTCTGGCGCGGGTGCTGCGGGGGATGTTTCCGCGCGTGACATACGTGCGGAACATCACGGACGTGGACGACAAGATCAACGCGCGCGCCGCCGAGAGCGGGGAGTCGATCGGGGCGATCACGGCGCGCACGACCGGGCAGTTCCATGCGGACATGGCGGCGCTGGGGAACGTGCCGCCGGACGTGGAGCCGCGGGCGACGGGCAGCATCGCGGACATGGTGGTTCTGATCGAGCGGCTGATCGATGGTGGGCACGCCTATGTGGCGGACGGGCATGCGCTGTTCAGCGTGGGCAGCTTCGAGGGTTACGGGGCGCTGTCCGGGCGCTCGCCGGACGAGTTGCTGGCGGGCGCTCGGGTGGATGTGGCGCCCTACAAGCGCGATGCCGGGGACTTCGTGCTGTGGAAGCCGTCGGCGCCGGAGCAGCCGGGGTGGGACAGCCCTTGGGGGCGGGGGCGGCCGGGGTGGCACATCGAGTGCAGCGCGATGGCATGGCGGCATCTGGGCGCGACGTTCGACATCCATGGGGGCGGGGGGGACCTGATCTTCCCGCACCACGAGAACGAGCGGGCGCAGAGCTTGTGCGCGCTGCCGGGCTCGGCCTTTGCGCGGACCTGGGTGCATTGGGGGATGGTGCTGAGCGGGGGGGAGAAGATGTCGAAGTCGCTCGGCAACTTCACGACCATCGCGGATGCGCGGGAGCAGGCGCCCGGCGAGGCGGTCAGGCTGGCGCTGCTGCGGGCGCAGTATCGTTCGACCCTCGAGTTCAGTGCCGCGAGCCTGCGGGAGGCGCGGGGGGAGCTGGACCGGTTCTACCGGGCGCTGGAGCGGACGCCGGGCGAGGTGGGGGTTGCCGTGCCCGGGGCGGTGATGGAAGCGTTGTGCGACGACCTGAACACGCCGGCGGCGATATCGGCGCTGCATGGGCTGGCGGACCGGGCGATGGCGGGGGATGGGGAGGCGGCTTCGGGGTTGCTGGCCGGGGGTGGGCTGATGGGGCTGTTGCAGCAGGCGCCCGAGGCGTGGTTCCGGGGCGGCGTGGACGGGGCGGCCGTGGAGGCGGCCATCGCGGAACGGATCGCGGCGCGTAAGGCACGGGATTTCGCTCGGGCGGATGCGATCCGGGCGGAGTGGCTGGGCCGCGGCGTGGCGTTCGAGGACAAGCCGGACGGCAGCACCATCTGGCGGCAGGTGGCGGACCCCAAGTGACAGGACGCGACGGCGGGGCGGAGCTCGCGCCCATCGACCCGAGCCCGGTGGTGGTCCTCGTGCGGCCGCAGCTGGCGGACAACATCGGATCCGTGGCGCGGTGCATGGCCAATGGGGGCCTGTTCCACCTGCGGCTGGTGGCGCCGCGCGACGGGTGGCCGCAGGAGCGGGCCTGGCGGCTGGCCTCCGGGGCGGACCGGATCCTGGACGCGGCGACGGTGCATGCCACGGTGGACGAGGCGGTGGCGGATCTGCAGCGGGTGTTCGCGACGTGCCCGCGGCCGCGCCACGCCATCACGCGGGTGCTGACGGCGCGGGCGGCGGCGGGGGAGCTGCGGGGGGCGGAGGCGCGCGGGCTGCGGACCGGGGTGCTGTTCGGGCCGGAGCGGGCCGGGCTGGACGCCGAGGACCTGGCGCGGGCGGACACGCTCGTGCGCTACCCTCTCAACCCGGCGTTCAACTCGCTCAACCTGGCGCAGGCCGTGATGGTGGTGGCGTACGAGTGGTGGACGGCGGGGGACGCGACGCCGCCGGCCGAGCTTGCGACGCATGGGACCCGGGTGGCGACGAAGGGGGAGCTGGACCAGGTGCTGGTGCACCTCGTGGACCAGCTGGACGCGTGCGGGTTCCTGCGGAACGCACCGAAGCGGCCCGGTATGGTGCGGAACCTGCGCCACCTGTTCCAGCGCGGCGAGGCGACGGAGCAGGAGCTGCGGACGCTGCATGGCGTGGTGGCGGGGTTGGCGCTCGGGCGGCGGCGGCTGGGGCGGTTCGAGGACGATCTGGTGGCCGAGGCCGGGCTCGTGGCACCCCCTCCCCCCGGCTCCCTCCCGCAAGGGGAGCGGGAGCAGGCCTGTTCCTCCGGCCTCCCATTGCAGGAGGGGCCGGGGGAGGGGTGAGCGGGCGCACGACGCGGTGAGTTGGCGGGCCGTCCGAACCAGGGCAGGATCACCGCAAAACCGGAGGGAATGCCGATGCCGATCAGTCGTCGCTTGATCGTTGGGACAGCGCTTGCCGCGCCGTATGTGGCTCGGGCTCAGTCGAGTGGGGCGCAGTCGAACGTGGTCCGGATCGGGGTTCTGAACGACCGGTCGGGGCCTTATCGGGACAACACCGGGGCGGGCAGCGTGGTGTGCGCGCAGGCGGCGGTGGCGGAATTCGGGGACCAGGGATTCAGGGTGGAGCTGATCTCGGCGGACCACCAGAACAAGCCGGACGTGTCCATCAGCATCGCCCGGCAATGGTTCGACCGGGACCAGGTGGACATGGTGCTGGACTTGCCGACCTCGTCCGTGGCGCTTGCGGTGGCGGGGGTGGTCCGGGACAAGAACAAGGTGATGGTGAACTCGGGCGGCGGCACGGCGGACCTGACGGGGGTGGCTTGCACGCCGAACACGGTGCACTGGACGTACGACACGTTCATGCTGAGCCGGAGCACGGCCTCGCAGCTGGTGAAGGCCGGGGGCGACAAGTGGTTCTTCATCACGGCCGACTACGTGTTCGGGCAGCAGCTGGAGCGGGATGCGGCGCGGTTCGTGGTGGCATCGGGCGGCAAGGTCATGGGGCGGGCGGCGTATCCGTTCCCGGAGACGACGGATTTCTCGAGCTACCTGCTGCAGGCGCAGGCGAGCGGGGCGAACGTGATCGGGTTCGCGAGTGCGGGCAACGACACGGTGAACGGGGTGAAGCAGGCGCACGAGTTCGGGCTGAACAAGTCCATGCGGATGGCGGCGCTGCTGGCGCACCCGACGGACGTGGACGCGATCGGGCGGGAGCTGGCGCAGGGCCTGTACCTGACCGGGTCGTTCTACTGGGACCTGAACGACGGGACGCGGGCGCTGACGAAGCGGGTGATCGACCAGATGCCGCAGAAGCATCCGCCGAACATGATCCAGGCCGGGTGCTATGCGGGCACGCTGCACTACCTGAAGGCGGTCAAGGCGGTCGGGGCGGCGAAGATGCACGACGGCGCGGCCGTGGTGGCGCAGATGAAGGCGATGCCGACGGAGGACATCGCCTTCGGGCGCGGGCGCATCCGGGAGGATGGGCGGGCGCTGTTCCCGGCCTACCTGTTCGAGGCGAAGGCGCCGAAGGATATGCGTTCGACGTGGGACGTACTCAAGCTGGTGGCGACGACGCCGGCGGAGGAGAGCTGGCGGCCGGTGAGCGAGGGAGGGTGTTCGCTGGTGCGGAGCTGAAGCGCCGTCATCGCGAGCCGAAGGCGTGGCGATCCAGGAGCCGCCGAGAGCAGGCGTGTGGCCCCTGGAATGCCACGCTTCGCTCGCAGTGAGGCGCTATTGGGGCAACTGGCTGGCAAGGCGGCGGGCAAGGAGCCAGCCGATGAGGGCGGAGGCGGGGCCGCCGATCATGACGAGAAGGATGCCCCAGGGCTGGCCGTTGACGGCCAGGTCCATGCCGACGCCGAGCATCATGCCGCCGATCAGTCCGCCCGTGGTGCCGGATGCGATTCCGAGCCAGAGGATTTCGCCGCGTGTTATCATGCGGCGGAACGTAGCCTGCCCGATCTGTTTGACAAGCGCCCGGTTTGGCGAGGTCCCGGTTTGACAACGGGGTGGGTTGGGGGGTAGGTCGCCGCCACTGCCGGGAACGTGGACGGGCCTTCGGGGCCTGCGCCCGCCTTCGCCCATTCGGGGCGGGGCCTACCGGTGCAACAAGCCGCACCAGCCGGAATGGCGGGCGACACATAGAATGGAGTGCCGCGCCATGACCAAGCGCGTCGAAAGCAAGTACAAGATCAACCGCCGCCTGGGTGTGAACCTGTGGGGCCGGGCCAAGAGCCCGATCAACAAGCGCGAGTATGGCCCCGGGCAGCATGGGCAGCGCCGCAAGCAGAAGCCGACCGACTTCGGCGTTCAGCTCATGGCGAAGCAGAAGCTGAAGGGCTATTACGGCAACATTAGCGAGAAGCAGTTCCGCAAGTATTACGACGAGGCCGTGCGCCGCAAGGGCGACACCTCGGAGAACCTTATTGAGCTGCTCGAGCGCCGGCTGGATGCCGTGATCTACCGCATGAAGTTCGCGATCACTCCCTTCGCGGCGCGGCAGTTCGTGAACCACGGGCACATCACGGTGAACGGGCGCCGGGTCAACATCCCGAGCTTCCTGGTGAAGGACGGTGACGAGATCGAGGTACGCGAGAAGTCCAAGCAGCTCGCAGTGGTGCTGGACAGCGCGCAGAGCGGCGAGCGGGACGTGCCGGACTACCTCGAGGTGGACCACCGGGCCATGAAGGGCCGCTTCGGCCGCGCGCCGAAGCTGTCGGACGTGCCGTATCCGGTGACGATGGAGCCGAACCTGGTGGTGGAGTTCTACTCGCGGTAACGGCTGGCTCCGCCGGCCACCCCTCCCCCCGCCCCCTCCCGCACGGGGAGGGGGAGTAGAGCGAGCCCTCATGACCCCTCAGGAAGAGATTGCCCGGCGGCGGACCTTCGCCATCATCTCGCACCCGGACGCCGGCAAGACCACGCTGACGGAGCGGCTGCTGCGGGCGGGTGGCGCCATTCAGCTTGCGGGTAACGTAAGGGCAAAGGGCGAGCGGCGGCGGACGCGGTCGGACTGGATGGGGATCGAGCGAGACCGCGGGATCTCCGTCGTCACGTCCGTGATGACGTTCGAGTATGGCGGCTGCGTGTTCAACCTGCTGGACACGCCGGGGCACGAGGATTTCTCCGAGGACACGTATCGGACGCTGACGGCCGTCGATAGCGCGGTGATGGTGATCGATGCCGCCAAGGGCATCGAGGCGCGGACGCGGAAGCTGTTCGAGATCTGCCGGCTGCGGGACATCCCGATCCTGACCTTCATCAACAAGATGGACCGGGAGGCACGGGACCCGTTCGAGATCGTGGACGAGGTGGCGAACACGCTGGCGCTGGACACGGCGCCGGTGACGTGGCCGGTGGGCCGTGCGTCGACGTTCGCGGGCACGTATGACGTGCGGACGCGGGAGATGCACCTGACGGAGCCGCTCGACCAATCCGATCCGCGGATGATCGCGCTGGGCGAGGAGCTGGAGCTGGTTCAGGCGGCGCTGCCGGAGTTCGACCGGGCGGCGTTCGACCAGGGGACGCTGACCCCGGTGTTCTTCGGCAGTGCGATCAAGGAGATCGGGGTTTCGGACCTGCTGGACAGCCTGGTGGCGTTCGGGCCCTCGCCGCGTGCGCAGGCGGCGGATACGCGGGTGGTGCAGTCGGGGGAGAGCAAGCCGACGGCGCTGGTGTTCAAGATCCAGGCGAACATGGACCCGAACCACCGGGACAGGATTGCCTTCGCGCGGGTGTGCAGCGGCCGCATCGTGCGAGGGATGCGGCTGCGCCAGGTGCGGACGGGCAAGAGCATCCCGCTGCATGCGCCGCAGTTCTTCTTCGCGCGCGACCGGCAGATCGCCGAGGAGGCGTGGGCGGGCGACGTGGTGGGCATCCCGAACCACGGGACCCTGCGGATCGGCGACACGTTGACGGAGGACGAGGACCTCAACTTCGTGGGCGTGCCGTATTTCGCGCCCGAGATCCTGCGGCGGGTGCGCCTGGACGATGCGATGAAGGCCAAGAAGCTGCGCCAGGCGCTGCAGGAGCTGGCCGAGGAGGGGGTGGTGCAGCTGTTCCGCCCGCAGGATGGCAGCCAGCCGATCGTCGGTGTGGTCGGCACGCTGCAGCTGGACGTGCTGCAGGCGCGGCTGATGGGGGAGTATGGCGTGGGGATCGGTTTCGAGCCGGTGCCGTATCAGCTCGCACGGTGGGTGACGGGGGAGCGGGCGCTGCTCGAGCGCTTCATCGGCGAGAACCGGACGGGGATGGCCGACGACGTGGATGGGGACCCGGTGTTCCTGGCCAGCAGCCTGTTCATGATGCGGCGGGCGGCGGAGCAGAACGCCGGGCTGACCTTCCGGGACATCAAGGACGTGCGGGCCGAGGCCGTGGTGGCGTGAAGGCGGGGGCCGCGTGAGCCTGGACAAGATCGACCGGAAGCTGCTGGCACTGCTGCAGGCGGATTGCACGCTGTCCATCGCGGCGATGGCGGACCAGGTGGGGCTGTCTCAGACGCCGTGCTGGAAGCGGATCCAGCGGATGGAGGCTGACGGGACGATCGAGCGCCGGGTGGCGCTGCTGAACCCGGAGCGGCTGGGGCTCGGGCTGACGGTCTTCGTGTCGATCGAGGCGGGGGACCATTCGCCGGACTGGATCGAGCGGTTCGCGCGTGCTGTCGCGGGGTTTCCGGAGGTGGTCGAGGTGCACCGGATGGCAGGCGACATCGACTACATGCTGCGCGTGGTGGCGCGGGACATCGCGGCCTATGACGCGTTCTACAAGCGGCTGATCGGGTCCGTGCCGATCAAGAACGTAAGCAGCCGGTTCAGCATGGAGCGGGTGAAGAGCACGACGGCGCTGCCGCTGGAGTGAGCCGTTGCGGTGCAGGGTCAGGCGATTGCTGGTTCGGGTAACTGGCCCTGGATTGCCACGCTTCGCTCGCGATGACGGGTAGTGAGGCGGTGCTGCCTTACCGTTGGAACGTGTTGCAGCCCTGGATGGTGCCCTGCTGGAAGCCGGTGGTGAGCCACTGGACGCGCTGCTGGCTGGAGCCGTGGGTGAAGCTGTCCGGCACGGCGGCGCGGCCGGCCTGGCGGGCGAGGCGGTCGTCGCCGATGGCGCTGGCGGTGTCGACGGCCTGCCGGAGGTCATTGTCGTCGATGTTGTGGTGGCGGGCGTTCATGGTCTTGGCCCAGACGCCGGCGAGGCAGTCGGCCATGAGTTCGGTGCGCACGGAAAGGCCGTTGGCGGCGGCCTTGTCGGCGGTCTGCTCGGCCTGTTGCACCTTGGGCAGGAGTCCGACGAGGTTCTGGATGTGGTGGCCGACTTCGTGGGCGACGACGTAGGCGTAGGCGAACTGGCCGCCGCCGCCCATGCGGCGTTGCATGTCCTGAAAGAACGCGGTGTCCAGGTAGAGTTTGCGATCGATAGGGCAATAGAACGGGCCCATGGCGGATTGGGCGGTGCCGCAGCCGGACTGGGTGACGCCGTTGAACAGGACGAGGACCGGTTTTTCGTAAGGGCGGCCGGCCTGCTGTGGGAGGAGTTGGCCCCAGACGTCTTCCGTCTCGCCGAGCACGCGGGCGACGAAGGTGCCGATCTCGTCGGCGGGGGCGCCGGGCCTGGTCTGCTGGGCGACTTGCGGCTGGCCGCCGCCGGTGACGAGCTCGGCGCCGCCGATGAGGGTGCTCGGGTCGATGCCGGTGGCCCAGCCGATGAGGGTGAGCACGATCACGGCGCCGATGCCGAGGCCGCCCTTGGCGCCGCCCGACATGCCGCGGCGGTCCTCCACGTTGGTCGAGATGCGAAGATCGTCGTCACGCATGGCCAGGCTCCTGTTGCACAGGCAACGTTCGGGGGCCCGGTTCGTTGCAGCTCGGCCATCAGCCGGGCTGCTTCCGGAGCCGTGCGACGTGCCCGTTCTCGCCGACCCGGAAGAGGTGCAGCCAGCCGTTGCGGACCAGTGCCGCCACGTCGGGCTGTGCGTCCAGCACGGCTTCGATGGCGGGGAGGGGAGCGTCCACATAGACGCTGAGACGCACCGGGTCGTGGCGGAGGCGGGTGCCGTCGTGCAGCGACTGCCAGGGGAGGCCGACGCGGAGGTCGCCGCCATTGCCCTCGAGCACGCCGACGCCGCCAACAAGGTTGTGCAGCACCTTGTCCCCGGCGCCGAACACGCGGTTGTCCACGACGGAGCCGTAATATTGCAGGTTGATCCAGCTCGCGACGACCATGGGGGCGGTCAGGATCAGGGTGAGCGTGGCGAACCCCGTGTCCTGCCGCCAGTCGTAGCTGTGGAGGAAGGCGCGGCCCTCGAGGTCCATGCCGCGCGTGCGAGCGCGTGGGGCGGCGATGAAGGCGGCGTTGCCGGCCAGGGCCCACTCGGGGCGGACCTGCGCCCAGTCCCGCGTGCGGCGGCGGACGAGCATGTCGAGCCTGCGCGCCGCCGGCGTGATCTCGAGCCTGCGCGCCTCCGGCGTGACGCCGAGCCCGGGGGCGCGGGCCAGGCGGGCGAGGTGGGAGGCTGCGTCCAGCCCGGCCTCGAGCGCGGCCAGGTCGGCCAGGTGCGTGGGCGGCACCAACTCCGTGTCGTGCAGCGCCACGTCGTCGCTGGTGGTGTCATGGGTTGCGGCGAGCACCCAGCTGTCCGAGGGCAAGACGAGCCCGCGTGCGGCGAGGCCGGCGCGGACCGACGGGTCGTTCAGGAGCAGCGCCACCACGCGCGCGTTCGGGCCGCCGCCATGGCCGCCGCAGGCGCCGCAATCGAGCCCGGCCGCGTGCGGGTTGTTGACCGAAGCGCCCTCGTGCCCGGCGAGCAGCACGAGCCGCGCAAGGGTGCCGCGGGCCAGCGACATGGCCCGCAGCACGGCTTCGGCCGTGTCCACCCGGGCAGACGAGGCGATGCCCGTGGGGTGGCCGCAAGCCTCGCCCGGCTCGAGGTCCGGCCGGCCACCCGGCTGGCGGGCCCGGCGCCAGCCAAATCCGTCGGCCACGAGGCGCAGCCCGGCCGCGAGACCGGTCACCTCGACGAAGGGGAAGCACGAGGCGGCGCCGCCCTTCCAGGCGCGCCATGCACCCACCATGCGCTGCCATGCGGCCATGCGGGGGACGGCGCCGTCCAGCACCGCCTCGCACACGCGCACACCCGGCTGCAACAGCACCGGGCATTGCGCGCGGCCCGCGGCCAGCCCCTCCGCGGCGCCTCGGGGCAGCCACTCCATGGCCACGCCGTAGAAGCCCGCGAACCCGATGGTCTCCACGCCCGGGATCGCCTGCTCGAACGCGCGGCGATAGGGCTCGGACCGCACGTCGATGCAGAAGGCGGCCTGGACGGCGGGGCGGGCGTCCGGTGCCGAGGCGGAGCGGGCGAGGCCGGCCTCGATCCGGCGCTGCACTGCGATCTCGGCCGCCTCGAGCAGCAGGAGGTCGGGCGCATGCTCCGCCGGGTCGGGCGTGGCGGTGGGGACGGTGGCCAGCGCCGCCCGCCATTGGGCCGCCTGCGGTTGCGTGGCGGTGGCGAGCAGCGCTGCGTCCCAGGCGAGGCGGATGGCGAGGATGGCCTGCAGCGTATCGTCATGCCGGCCGTCGAGGGCGGCCACCCAACCCCGCCCGCGCGCGAACCCGGCCCAGCCGCCGATGCCGAGCAGGGCGCGGTGCAGGATGGCGTCCGTCGCCGGGCCGCGCACACCCAGGCGGGCGAGGGCGGCCTCGATCGTGGCCAGGGGGTCGGCCGGGCCCCAGAGCGCCTGGCGGAGGCCGGGCAGGCCGGCGGCGTCGGGGGTGCGGTCGTGCCGGACCCAGTCGCGCCAGGCGGCGAACATGGAAGGGCCGCGGTCGAGCGGCCAGGCGGCCTGGCCTTCGTCGAACCAGGCGGCGCAGAAGGCGGAGATGCGCTCTGCCACGAAGGCGGCCTGGCCCAGGAGGTCCGCGACGTCCGGCACGCTGGCGGTGGGCGGGGTGCGGTCCGTGTGCAGCGCGTGGAGGAGGGCGGCACGGTCCAGGCCGTGGGGCCCGGTGTGCCGGGCCAGGGCGGTGTCGAGGTCGGCGCAAGTGAGCCGGCCCTCGCGCAGGGCGGCCCGCCAGGCGGAGCGGGGCGGCAGCATCTCGGCGCCTGCGACCGCGCCCATCCAGTCGCATGCCTCGGCGAAGCCCATGCCGGACAGGCCCACGAAGGGGTTCACGGCCACGAAGTCGGCGAGCGGCCAGACTGGGGCGATGCGGGCGCAGGCCCGTGCCACGGCGGCCTGGACCGTCTCGATGGTGGGCGGGGCAAGGGTTCGGCCGAGCAGCACCAGGTCGTCCATCATGCGCGCTCCGTCCTGGCTGTGGCCCGGAACGGCCAGAGCCGCCCCATGGCGCGGTCGGCCAGCGTGTTGAGGTAGAAGCCGTGGGCGGCGTGGACGCGCAGGGCCTGCGACGCTGGAGTGCGTAGGGGTGGGGCGCGTGACGTGCCCGGGCCAGGCAGCAGGGCCTCGAGCACCGCGAGCCCGGCGAAGAAAACGATCACCACGCCTGCCAGCCACCACGAGCCGGGGCCCGTGGGCACCGTGCCGGCGAGCAGGGCAGCGGCTCCTGCCTGGAGCAGGCCATAGATGGCCAGCACGCCGGCAATCGCAGGAGCCGCGAACGGGCCGAGGCCCCGCCAGAGTGGCGCGAGCCCCATGGCCAGCACCGCGCCGAGCGCGACCGTCGCGGGCGGCGCCCCGAACCCGGCGCCGAGTGCGACCGCCCCGGCCCAGAGCCCGAGCGGCACGGCCACACGCCCGAGCAGCGGCACCTCGTCCCGCACGGCCCGGCTGCGCGCCACCTCGCCGGCCGAGAGGAAGGCGTGCGCCTTGTAGAGCCCGTGCGCCACGATGTGCAGGACGGCGAGCGGGAAGGCGCCCAGGCCGCATTGCAGCAGCATGAACCCCATCTGCGCGACCGTGGACCAGGCGAGCGAGACCTTCACGCTGGTCTGCGCGAGCACGACGATGGAGGCGAGCACCGCCGTGGCGCCGCCGACGATGGCCAGGAGCGGGAGGGCGGGGCCGGAGAGCAGCAGTACCTCGGCGAAGCGCACGACGAGGAAGCCGCCGGCGTTCACGATGCCTGCATGGAGCAGCGCCGACACGGGGGTGGGCGTCTCCATGACCTCCGTGAGCCAGCCATGGAAGGGCATCTGCGCCGATTTCAGCAGGGCAGCGATCGCGAGCAGCAGGCCGGCCACGCCCAGGCCCGCCGGCACGACGCCCGAGCTCCGCGCCTCCGCCGCGGCGGCGAGCACGCCCCGGACCTCGATGGTGCCGAATGCCAGGGCCATGATGGTGAAGGCCGAGACGACGCAGAGGTCGCCGATGCGGCTGAAGACGAACTTCTTGCGTGCGGCGCGCTGGGCGGCCGGGCGCTCGGGGAAGAACAGCAGCAGGCGGTGCAGGCACAGGCTGGTCGCGACCCAGGCGAGCGCGAACTGCACGAGGGTGCCGGACACGATCAGCAGCAGAACGGCGGCCAGGGTGAGGGCGAGGCCGCGCATGAACCGGGGCTGGCCGGGCGAGCCGTCGAGGTAGGTGCGGCCGTATCGTGTGACGACGGCGCCGACGAAGGCGACGAGGAGGACCAGCACGGCGGTGAGGGCGTCCGCATGCAGGCCGAGCGGCCCGAGCGTGGCGCCGATGGAGCCATGCGCCCAGACGGCGAAGGCGACCGAAACGGCGGCGGGCACGGCGAGCCAGGCCGCGCGTTCCACGGGGAAGCGGGGGGTGGCGGCCGCGCCCAGGAGCAGGCACGCGGGCAACGCCGGCAGTAGGTCGATCAGGGCCACTCACGCCTCCGTTCACGCGACGAGGGCGTTCCTAGGCGGCTTCGGACGTGACAGAAACTACAAAGATTGCGCCGTATCGTTCGCTTTCGTAAAAGCGTGCATGCCCGCGCTCAACTACCATCACCTGCGGCTGTTCCACGCCATCGCCACCCATGGCGGCCTGACCGCGGCGGCGCGGGCGCTGCACCTGTCGCCATCCGCGCTTTCGGTGCAACTCGGGCGGCTCGAGGACCAGCTTGGGCACCGGCTGTTCGACCGGGAGGGCCGCCGGCTGGTGCTGACGGAGGCCGGGCGGATTGCGCTCGACTACGCGGCGACGGTGTTCGAGGCCGGGCACGAGCTGCTGGCGACGCTGCGGGACCGGCCGGCCACGGGGCGCAGGGCGCTGAGGGTCGGGGCGCAGACCACGCTCTCGCGCAACGTGCAGCTGGCCTTCGTGGGGCCGGTCATCGCGGACCCGGAGGTGGAGCTGGTGCTGCGCTCGGGCACGATGGAGGTGCTGCTGGAGCAGCTGAACGCGCACGCGCTGGACGTCGTGCTGGCGAGCACGGCGGAGGGCGACCCGGTGCCGCACGACGCGGCGAGCACGCTGGACAGCGTGGTGCTGGACGAGCAGCCGATCAGCCTGGTGGGCCGGCCGCGCGCGGCCCCGGTGCGCTACCCGGAGGACCTGGTGCACATCCCGCTGCTGCTGCCGAGCCAGGGCAGCCCGGTGCGGCGGCTGTTCGACACGCAGCTGGCCCGTGCCGCGATCCGGCCCGTGCTGCTGGCCGAGGTGGACGACGCGGCCATGCTGCGGCTGCTGGCGCGCGCCTCGGACGGCCTGACGCTGGTGCCGCCCGTGGTGGTGCGGGATGAGCTGCAGGACGGCACGCTGGTGGAGCATGTGCGGGTGCCGGGGCTGGTGGAGCGGTTCCACGCGATAACGGCCCGGCGGCGGTTCCCCAACCCGCTGCTGAAGCTGTTGCTCGGCTAGGCCGAGAGCCCGCGCACGACGGCCTCGGCGAACCCCATGGTGGAGGCTTGGCCGCCGAGGTCGCGCGTGCGGATGTCTTGGGTGAGCAGGGCATGGTCGATGGCGGCCCTGAGTCGGGCGGCCATGGCGACACGGCCCACATGGTCCAGCATGAGCCCGGCGGCCTGCAGCAGGGCGAGGGGGTTGGCGATGCCCTGGCCGGCGATGTCCGGGGCGGAGCCGTGGACGGCCTCGAAGATTGCGGCGTGCGCGCCGATGTTGGCGCCGGGCGCGGTGCCGAGGCCGCCGACGAGGCCTGCGACGAGGTCCGACAGGATGTCGCCGAAGAGGTTGGTCGTGACGATCATGTCGAACTGCCAGGGGTTTATGACGAGCTGCATGGCGCAGGCGTCGACGATGCGGTCGTCGACCTCGACGCGGCCTTCATAGCCGCGGGCGACGTCTCGGGCGGTCTCGAGGAAGATGCCGGTGAGGGCCTTCAGCACATTGGCCTTGTGGACGAGCGTTATCTTCTTGCGGCCGGTGCGGACGGCGTATTCGAAGGCGTATCGGGCGATGCGGCGCGAGCCTTCGCGGGTGTTGACGCCGGAGCTGAGGGCAACGCCGTGGGGGTCGTCGCCGACGGGGATGTAGTGCTCGAAGCCGACGTAGAGGCCCTCGAGGTTCTCGCGGACGACGACGATGTCGATGTCCTCGTAGCGCCCGCCGGGGACCATGGTGCGGTTGGGGCGGAGGTTGGCGTAGAGCTGGAATTCCTCGCGCAGGCGGACGTTGACGGAGCGGTAGCCGCCGCCGATGGGTGTGGCGAGCGGGCCCTTCAGCGCGAGGCGGGTGCGGCGGATGCTGGCCAGCAGCGCCGGGGGCAGCGGGTCCCCATGGGCCGCGATGCCGCCCATGCCGCCCTCCTGCACGTCCCACGTGAATGGGGCGCCGAGGGCGTCCAGCACGTGGGTGACGGCGGCCACGATCTCGGGACCCACGCCGTCACCCGGGATGAGGGTGGCTTCGATCGAGGCATCGGTCATCGCAGGGCTCCTGAGGCACGAACGCGGCCATAGCACGCGAGGGGGATGCGGGCAGCGGCCGTTTCGGCTACGTCTGCGCAAAACCAGCGGGACGTTCAGCGCATGACGATCTACGGCGGGCCAGTGTTCGAGATGGCGAAGAACCAGTTCGAGACCATTGCGGACCATATCGGCCTGCCGGCCGACGAGCGGGACCGGCTGCTGTATCCGAAGCGGGCGATGACGGTGTCGTGCCCGATCCACCGGGATGACGGGAGCACGGCGGTGTTCCACGGCTACCGTGTGCAGCACCACCTGAGCCTCGGGCCGACGAAGGGGGGCACGCGGTTCTCGCTGAGCGTGGACATGGGCGAGGTGGCGGCGCTCGCGATCTGGATGAGCTGGAAGTGCGCGCTGGCCGGGCTGCCGTATGGCGGTGCCAAGGGCGGTATCACGGTGGATCCGGCGAGCCTGAGCCCGCACGAGCTGGAGGCGCTGAGCCGGCGCTACATGCAGGAGATGATCCCGTTCGTGGGGCCGCAGATCGACGTGATGGCGCCGGACATGGGGACGAACGAGCAGGTTATGGCGTGGTTCATGGACACCTACTCCATGTATCAGGGCAAGACGGTGACGGAGATCGTGACGGGCAAGCCGGTGGCGAGCGGGGGCACCGTGGGGCGCCGCGAGGCAACCGGGCGTGGGGTCGTGCACCTGGCCATGCGAGCGGCCGAGCGGCTGGGAATTGCGGCCCTGGGGGCGACGGCGGTGGTGCAGGGGTTCGGCAACGTGGGCAGCGTGTCGGCGACGGAGCTGGCCGAGCGCGGGGTGAAGGTGGTGGGGGTGAGCGACCACACCGGCTGCTACTTCGACAAGCGGGGGCTGGACGTGCCGGCGCTCGTGGCGTGGGCGGCGAAGAACCGGGGCCTGGCCGGGTTCAGCAACGAGCTGGCGGCCGACCCGGCGACGTTGCTGGCGCAGAAGTGCGACATCCTGGTGCCGGCGGCGATGGAGCGGGTGATCGACGCCGACATGGCGGGGCGGCTGCAGTGCCGGGTGCTGGCGGAGGGTGCGAACGGGCCGACCACGCCGGATGCGGACCGGGTGCTGGAGCAGCGGCCGGAGATTGCGGTGATCCCGGACATCCTGTGCAACGCGGGCGGCGTGGTGGTGAGCTATTTCGAGTGGGTGCAGGACCTGCAGCAGTTCTTCTGGGAGGAGACGGAGGTCAACACGAAGCTGCGGCAGGTGTTGGACCGGGCGTACGACAAGGTGGCGGCGCGGGAGGCGAAGGACGGGTGCTCGGCGCGGACGGCCGCGATGGCGATCGGGGTGGAGCGGGTTCGGGACGCGAAGGCGACGCGGGGGTTGTTTCCGTAGGAGGGCGTCCCGGCTGCGAGATTTGCGCTTGCAGTGCCCCCTCCCCCGTCCCCTCCCGCAAGGGGAGGGGGGAGGCAAGCGGCTTCCTCCCCCGGCCCGTCGCGCGAGGGAAGGGGGAAGTAAGTGCGCTATTTTTGCCTGGCGACGATCTGGGTGGGGTTGACGAAGCGCAGGGCGATGACGAGCCAGACGAGCGTGGTGACCATGTAGATCACGGCCATGGCGTCGATGGACTGGGGCGCGCGGACGCCGGCGGCGAAGACGGCGTAGTAGAGGGCGACGACGAGCGTTTGGCTGGATGGGCCGGCGACGAGGAAGGTGAGTTCGAACATGGCGACGGTTCGGACGAGGACGAGGAGGAGGGCGGCGAGGATCCCCGGGAGGAGGAGGGGGAGGAGCACGTGGCGGAAGAGCGCGAAGGTCCCGGCGCCGAAGACGCGGGCGGCGTCCTCCACGCGGCGGTCGATCTGCTCGACGAAGGGGATCATGACGAGGATGACGAAGGGCATGGCCGGGACGAGGTTCGCGACGACGACGCCCCAGAGGGTGCCGCCGAGGCCGGTGCGGTAGAGGACGGTCGCGAGCGGGATGCCGAAGGTGATGGGGGGGACGAGGAGGGGCAGGAGGATGAGGAGCATGATGGCGCGCTTGCCGGGGAAGTCGCGCCGGGCGAGGGCGTAGGCGGCTGGGACGCCGAGGAGGCCGGAGAGCAGCACGACGAGACCGACGATCTGGACGGTGACGAGCAGGACGTCGCCGAGCTGGAACTCGGCCCAGGCGGCGCCGTACCAGCGGTCGGTGTAGCCGAGGGGGAGCCAGGAGCGGAGCCAGCGGGTGGCGAACGAGCTGGTGACGACGGTGGCGATCGTGGCGGCGAGGTTGACGAGGAACAGGGCGACGAGGGCCCAGATGGCGGTGGCCCAGAGGCGCTCGCCCACGGGGAGACGCGCGGCCATCAGCCTTTGCCTCCGCCGGCCGGGCCTCGGTACACGAGGGAGCGGGCGCCGAGGATCGCGGCGACGACGGCGAGCTCGACGGCGCCCATGAGGATGGCGATGGCCGAGGCCATGCTGTCGTCGTACTGCTCGAAGGCGGCCTGGTAGGCGGCGATGGAGATGACGCGGGTGGGGCCTGCGGGGGCGCCGAGGAGGACGGCGGAGGGGAAGACGGCGAACGCCTGGACGAAGGAGAGGCAGAACGTCACGGCGAGGCCGGGAAGGATGAGGGGGAGGAGGATGTGGCGGAAGCGCCTTGCCGGGCCGGCGCCGAGGGTGGCGGCGGCGCGCTCGAGCGCCGGGTCGATGCCGGAGAGGTAGGAGAGGGTGAGGAGGAAGGTGAAAGGGAAGCCGGTGATGACCAGCGAGAGGAATACGCCCCAGTAATTGTGCACGAGGCGGATGGGGGTGGAGATGACGCCCAGCAGCATGAGGGTGCGGTTGAACCAGCCCTGGGGGCCGAGATAGGCGAGGAGGCCTTCCGCGACGAGGACGGTGCCGAGGGTGACGGGCACGACGAGGATGGCGGTGAGGATGCGCTGCCGGCGCATGCGGCGCACGCGGAGCGCGATGGGGACGGCGAGGACGAGGTTGAGCAGCGTCACGGGGATGGCGAGGCGCAGCGTGGTGAGGATGGTGTCGTAGAGGAACGGGTCGGCGAAGAAGCGGGCGTAGTTGCCGAGGAAGCCGCCCTCCTTCGGGGTGAGGGCGAGGACGAGGCCGTAGAGGAAGGGGTAGGCGAAGGTCGCCAGCAGGAAGAGGGCGGCGGGCGCGACGAGGAGGGGGGTGAGGTCTCGGGGGGCGCGTCGCGCTGCCAGGTCTGCGCTGTGCCGCCCCCCCTCCCCCGGCCGCTCCCGCGAGGGGAGGGGGGAAGCAAGCGTCGTCATTGCGGGTAGACCAGGCTTCGGGCGGGGTTGGGCGCCAGGTGGATGCGGGTGCCTGGTGGGACGGCGTGGGGCGCGGTGAAGACGAGTTCGGTGCCGTCGTCCATGCGGGCGAAGCCGGTGTGGGCGTCCCCGCGGAACTCGGTGGTGAGGGTGGTGGCCTGGAGCGCATCGGGGGCCTCGTCGTGGAGGACGAGGTCGTCGGGGCGGGTCAGGAGGTGGCATGGGGCGCCTAGCTCCAGGTTGCTTGAAGCTGGTGTGCCCTCTCCGCGGCTTTCTCCCTGGGGGGGAGGGAGAAGGGGGGAGCGGCCTGCGAGGCGGGCGCCGTTGGAGGTGACCTCGACCTGGTTGCCCTGCACCGAGTCCACGTGCCCGGCGATGGCATTCCGAAAACCCATGAACTGGGCGGTCTGGCGGTCGGCGGGGTTGGCGTAGAGCTCGGCGGGGGTGCCGACCTGGCGGATGGCGCCGTCCTGCATGACGACGATGCGGTCGGCGAGGGCGAGGGCCTCCTCCTGGTCGTGCGTGACGTAGATGGTGGTGGCGCCGAGCTGGCCGTGGATGCGGCGGATTTCGGCGCGCATCTCGAGGCGAAGCTTGGCGTCGAGGTTGGAGAGGGGTTCGTCCATCAACACGAGGGCCGGCTCGACGACGATGGCGCGGGCGATGGCGACGCGCTGCTGCTGGCCGCCGGAAAGTTGGCCCGGCAGCTTGTGCTCCTGGCCCTGCAGGCGGACGAGGGCGATGGCGTCCGACACGCGCCGGGCGGCCTCGGCCTTCGCGGTGCGGCGCATCATGAGGCCGAAGCCGACGTTCCGCCGCACGTCCATGTGGGGGAAGAGGGCGTAGTTCTGGAACACCATGCCGAAGCCGCGCTGCTCGGGGCGGAGGGTGTCGATGCGGCGGTCGTCGAGCCAGATGGCCCCGCCGGTGGCTGGCAGGAGGCCGGCGATGCAGTTGAGCGTGGTGGACTTGCCACAGCCCGACGGGCCGAGGAGGGCGACGAACTCGCCGCGCCGGACGGTGAGGCTGACGTCCTTGAGTGCCGCGAGCTGGCCGAAATCGCGCGACAGGCGATCGAGGCGGAGCTCGCGGAAGGGTGGGATCACTTGGTCTTCTTGGCGCCGACCCGTTCGTCCCACATGCGGAAGGCGACGACCATGCGGTCGGCCTCGAGGGGCAGCTCTGTGGGGGTTTCGGCCAGCAGCTTGTCGTATTCGGGGCGGCCGAACTCGCGGATGGCGTCTTGGCTTTCCTTCGGCGCCATGGAGAGCGGGACGTCCTTCACGGCCGGGCCGGGATAGAAGTAGCCTTCGTCCCACGCGTAGGCCTGGGCGGGCTTGCCGAGCATGTAGGTGACGAGGTCGAGGAGGACGTTCATGCGCTCCTGGTTCAGGCCTGAGGGGATGCAGGCATACTGGGCGTCCGTGATGAAGCGGAAGCCCTTGAGGGTGGTGATGCGGGCCTCTTTGGGGACGATGCCGAGGACGCGAGGGTTGAGGTCCCACCCGGTGTGGCTGATGACCATGTCGCGGCTGCCTTCGCCGAGCTCCTTGAAGGTGGCGCCGGTCCCGGTGGGGTAATACTCGATGTGGCGGTCCAGCGCCTGGAGGTAGGCCCAGGTCTTGTCCCAGCCGCGGACGGGGTCCTTCGGGTCCGTGTCACCGAGGATGTAGGGGAGGCCCATCATGAAGGCGCGGCCGGGGCCGGAGTTGGCGGGGCGGGCGTACATGAGGCGGTTGGGGTTGGCGGCGGCCCAGGCCATGAGCTCGTCGGCGGTGGTGGGCGGGGTCTTGACGCGGTCGGGCATGTATTCGAGCAGGGGGCCGCCGGGGCAGTAGTTGAGGATGACGCCCTGGTTCTGCGTGAGCGTCTGCATGCGCTTCGCGGGCTCGATGAGGATGTCGTCGAGCTTGGGGAGGCGGGGGTTGGGCAGGAGGGTGGCCCAGATCTTCTGCTCGATGCCGGCGGCGAGGGCGTCGGTGCCGGTCATGACGATGTCGATGTCGACGCGGCCGGCGGCCTGCTGGGCGCGGATCTTGGCGGGCAGCTCGGGCGCGGGGGCCTTGGTGAAGGTGAAACGGCCGACCATGGCGGGGTTCTCGCGGCGGTAGGCTTCGAAGGCTTTCTGGGTAAGGGCGAGGTTGCCGGCGACGTCGACGATGCTGACGTTGAGGGGGGAGGCGGGTTTGGCCGTCTGGGCGCGGGCGCCACCGGCGGTGAGGGCGGCGGCGGTGGCCAGGAGCGTGCGGCGGGGGAGTTTCGCTTGCAGCATCAGGGTGGTCCTCCGGTTGGTGCCGCGTCCTGCCCCCGGGGGCGGCGCCGCTTGGGTAGAACCATTGCAGAGGGTGGAGGGGTTGGCCAGGGGCGGTTGCGGGTAAGCGCGCCTGGTCACCCCTTACCCCTCACCCCTCACCCCTCACCCCTCACCCCGGCCCTTTCCCGCGAGGGGAGAGGGGGACGTTTCGCGCTCCATGCTTGGGGTGTAGGGTTTCGGCTCGATCCATGGAGGCTCATCGTGAAGACGGACAGCGTGCTCGGGACCATTGGCAACACGCCGCACATCCGGTTGGCGCGGATGTTTCCGGGTGCGGAGGTTTGGGTGAAGTCGGAGCGGGCCAACCCCGCAGGCTCGATCAAGGACCGGATCGCGCTGGCCATGGTCGAGGCGGCCGAGGCGGATGGCACTTTGAAGCCGGGCGGGACGATCATCGAGCCGACGTCGGGGAACACCGGGGTGGGGCTCGCGATGGTGGCGGCCGTGAAGGGCTACACGCTGGTGCTGGTCATGCCGGAAAGCATGTCGGTCGAGCGGCGGCGGCTGATGCTGGCCTACGGGGCGAGCTTCGACCTCACGCCGCGGGAGAAGGGCATGAAGGGCGCGATCGCGCGGGCGGAGGAGCTGGTGGCACAGACTCCCGGGGCCTGGATGCCGCAGCAATTCGAGAACCCGGCGAACATCGCGGTGCATGTGGCCACGACGTCCCGGGAGATCCTGGCCGACTTTCCGGACGGGCTGGATGCGATGATCACCGGTGTGGGGACAGGCGGGCACATCACGGGGTGCGCGCAGGTGCTGAAGGCGGCCTGGCCTGGGTTCCAGGTGTTCGCGGTGGAGCCTTCGGCTTCGCCAGTCATCTCGGGCGGGTCTCCGGCGCCGCATCCGATCCAGGGGATCGGGGCCGGGTTCGTGCCCGGGAACCTGCACGTGGACGTGCTGGACGGGGTGATCCAGGTGGAGGCGGAGGCGGCGCGCGAGATGGCGCGGCGGTCGGCGCGGGAGGAGGGGCTGCTGGTGGGGATCTCGTCCGGGGCGACGCTGGCGGCGATCGCGCAGAAGCTGCCGGAGCTGAAGGCGGGCGCGCGGGTGCTGGGGTTCAACTACGACACCGGGGAGCGGTATTTCTCGGTGCCGGATTTCCTGCCGGGGTAGTCCCTCGCCCCCCCTTCTCCTGGGTGGGAGCGGGAGACGTTTGCTGGCGGTTTGCGTCCGTGCCTGTCGTCACCCCTCACCCCGGCCCTCTCCCGCAAGGGGAGAGGGAGAAGAGGCCTCCTCGATTAATAGGGGGAGGAGGTTGGCGAAGTTCGGCTTGGCTGGGGTGAGGCCCATGGCTTGGAGGCGGGCTGTGCTGCCGGTGAGGGTGGGCATGTCGCCGGGGCGGGCGAGGGCTGGGTCCGCGGTGGCGCTGAGGGGCTTGCCGCTGGCGTGGAGCAGGCCGTCGAGGAGGGATTGCAGGGTGTAGGCCTGGCCGCTGCCGATATTCACCACCGGGTAGGGCCAGGGTGAGGATCGGAGCAAGGCCCAGATAAGCCGCGTGGCTTCGTCGATGTGGATGAAGTCCCGGGCGGCGGAGAGGTCTCCGGTGCGGATCGTGCCGCCTGGTTCGGCCTGTGCGATGCGGCGGGCGAAGCTGGGGAGGGCGAGGGCGGCCGGCATGCCGGGGCCGACGGGGTTGAAGAGGCGGGCGACGAGGACGGGGAGGCCTCGGGCGGCGACGGCGGTGGCGAGCAGGGTCTGGGCATATTTCGCGATGCCGTAGGGCGTGGTTGGGGCGCAGGGGTGGGTTTCCTGCACGGGCTGCGCGTCCGGGGGGACGTGGCCGTATTCGGCGGCGCTGCCGATGAGGATGGTGGGGGTGGGGTGCTTCGCCACGGCCTCGAGCAGTTCGGCGGCGAGGATGGTGTTGGCTTCGAAGCAGGCGCGGCCGGAGGTGCCAACGGAGCCGGCGGCGTGGAGGATGGCTTCGGGGCGGATGGCCTCGATCGCCTGCGCGAAGCTGGCCGCGGTCCAGGGCGAGGCAGCGCGGGGGAGGGGGTGGACGGTCCAGCCTTCCGGGGCGGCGCGGGCGATGTGGCGGCCGAGGAAGCCGGTGGCGCCGGTGAGGAGAAGAGTTGGCATGCGATGGTGCTTGCGGTCACCCCTCCCCGGACCCCTCCCGCAAGGGGAGGGGGGAAGAGAAGGCGAGCTTGGGCAGGAAAGCGTGGGGGTCGCGGTCGACCATGGCCTGCGCTTCGGCGAAGTCGTCCGGGCGGCCGATGTCGAGCCAGAAGCAATCCTGGGAGTGGCAGAGGACGGGGCGGCCGGCCTGTTGCATGGCGATCATGAGGGCGGGCATGTCGAGCGGTTCGCCGGGCGTGATGAATGGGCGGACGGCGTCACGTCTGAGGACGTACAGGCCCATGCTGACCAGATGCTGGTAGGTCGGCTTCTCCAGGTAGCCGGTCATGCGCATGGTGTCGTCGACCTCGAGCAGGCCGAACTCGCTGCGGAGCTCGCGCCGGTAGGTGCCGATGGTGGCGTCGGCGCCGCGGGCGGTGTGGTCGGCGAGCATGCGGGCCATGTCGAGGGTGGTGAGCAGGTCCCCGTTGGTGAGGAAGAAGTTCTCGCCGAGGCGGTCGAGCACGAGGCCCAGGGGGCCGGCGGTGCCCAGCGGTTTGTCTTCCACGCTGTAGGTGATGCGGAGGCCGAAGCGGTCGCCATTGCCGAAGAAGGCCTCCAGCAGGTGGCGGAGGTGGTTGACGGCGAGGATGACCTCCGTGACCCCGGCGGCGCGGAGCTGGGTGAGGAGGATCTCGAGCACCGGGCGGTCGCCCAGCGGCATGAGCGGCTTGGGCAGCAGGGCGGAGTAGGGCAGGAGGCGGGTGCCGCGGCCGCCGGCCATGATGACGGCTTGCATCAGCGGACGTATTCGCTGGCGGCGTAGAGCCCGGCGTTGGCGCGGACGAACTCGATGGCGGCGCGCAGGCCGTCGTCGAGCGAGGTGGCCGGGCGCCAGCCGAGGAGGCTTGCGGCGCGGCGGTTGTCGCTGACGAGCTTCAGGACCTCGCTTTTGGCCGGGCGTTCGCGGGCGGCGTCGTGGACGATGGGTTTCTTGCAGTCCATGAGGGCGAGGATGCGGTGGGCGAAATCCCCGATCGAGTGGGTCTCCCCGGTGCCGAGGTTGATCGTCTCGCCCTCGATGCCGGGCGTGGTGGCGGCGCGGAGGAAGCCGTCGACGGTGTCGGCGACGAAGGTCATGTCGCGCAGGGGGCTGAGCGAGCCGAGGTGGATGGCGTCGCGGGCGATGGCCTGGCTGATGATGGTGGGGATGAAGGCGCGGGCGGATTGGCGCGGGCCGTAGGTGTTGAACGGGCGGAGCGTGACCACCGGGGTCTCGAAGGAGCGGAAGTAGCTCTCGGCGATCTTGTCGGCGCCGATCTTGCTGGCGGAGTAGGGGGACTGGCCTTGCAGCGGGTGCTCCTCGTCGATGGGGGAGCGGATGGCGGTGCCGTAGACCTCGGACGTGCTGGTGACGACGATGCGCTGCGTGCCGAGGCGGCGGGCGGCCTCGAGGACGTTGAGCGTGCCTTCGACGTTGGCGCGGACGTAGGAACGGGGCGCGACGTAGGAGTAGGGGATGGCGATGAGGGCAGCCAGGTGGAGCACGATGTCCTGGCCCTCCATGGCGCGGGCCACGAAGTCGCTGTCCTCGATGGTGCCGGCGGCGATGGTGAGGCGGGCGCGGATTTCGGGCGGCAGGAAGGCGAGGTTCCCGACGGAGGAGAGGGCGTTGTAGTGCGTCATGGCCGTGACGTCGGCGCCGGCGCGCACGAGGGCTTCGGCGAGGTGGCTGCCGATGAAGCCGCCTGCGCCCGTCACCAGAACTCGTTTGCCTTGCACCATCAAGCCTCCGCCAGTGGTGGTGGCATAGACCGCGGCTCGGGCGGCTGCAATCAGACGCGGGGGGGCGCGAGGAGGCCGTGCCGGGCGGCCCAGCCGACGCGGGTGCGGAGCAGGGTGGAGGGCGTGTGGAGCACGCCGGCCCTGGCGGATTGGCGGACGAGGGAGTCCTGGCGGACGCGCACCAGGTGGGCGGTGCCCGGCACCGGGCGGTGGAGCCAGCCCTGGGCGATGGTCTCCGCATTCCAGGACCAGTCCTCGTAGCCGAAACCGGCGCCGATGGCGTTGGCGCGGTAGGGGGTGCGCTCGTAGGCGCCGCGTGGGGCGAAGCTGAGGGCGGTCCAGCCGTTGCGGATACCGAGCATGACCCAGTCCCCGTCCCGGGACTCGGTCTCGGGGTGGATGAACCAGGCGGGCGGCGCGTCCGGGCCGAAGAGAAGGGTGGCCTCGGGGTGCCAGACCACGGGGCGGGGGTCCGCGTGGGCGGCGCGGTGGGCCTCCACGAGCCAGGGTGCGGTCCAGAGGTCGTCGCCGTCGAGGAAGGCGATGAAGTGGCCCTGCGAGGCGGCGATGCCGGTGTTGCGGGCGAGGCCGAGGTCCCGATGGTCGGTCTGGATCACGCGCCAGCCTGGGGCGTCGACGGTGGCGAGGGTGGCGTCGTCGGCGGCGTCGGCGATGGCGAGGAGCTCGACGACGAGGCCGGCTGTGCGGGCGGCGGTGGCGGCGGCCTCGATGCTGGACATGGCGGTTCGGGCCATGGGGCCTTCGGCGTGGACGTTCAGGATGGCGGTGATGTCGGTCATGGATGTCGCCGGGTTGGGGCGGTGCCGCTGGTCGACAGCGGCCGGTTCGATGGGTTGTCCCCCTCCCCGGCCCCGCAATGGTCGGGGGAGGCGGTCAGGCCTGCCTCGGTCGGTTCAGGGTTTCTTGCCGAAGCGCTGACCGCGGGCGGCATCGAGGCAGAGGGTGTAGAGGTTGAGGATCTGGACCTCGGTGACGCCGGCGACGGGGGTGCCACCGTGGAGTTTGTCGAGGCCGGCGAAGACGTCGAGCATGAGGGCGTAGGCGACGGCTTCGGCGGTGTCGCCGCTGACGATGTCTTTTGCCATGGGGTGTTCCTCGGGTGGTTGCGGCCTGGATGGCGCAATTGGGATGGCGCTGCAAGGTGCGGGTACCGTGTCGTCACGGCGCCTGGCGGGCGGGAGTCTGGGCGGGAGTCTGGGCGGGAGTCTGGGCGGGAGTCTGGGCGGGAGTCTGGGCGGGAGTCTGGGCGGGAGTCTGGGCGGGAGTCTGGG
>JBBROS010000002.1:0-161009 GCA_038229135.1 Acetobacterales bacterium | reverse complement strand
GGGATCGTGCTGCGGCTGTGTGCGGCGGTCGATGGGGGGGACCCTGGGTCTCGGCGACCGCGGGGGTACGCGCGGGCGCTGCGGGGGGTGTTCGACGCGGATTGCACGCGGGTGGGGGACTACCTGGTAGGGGCGCTGGGTGTGTTGTTCATTGCTGCGGCGCCAGCGTTGCGGAGCCCGTTGTGCGTGCGGACGAATGCGGTGGTGGACGTTCTGCGGGCGGCCGGGCCGGGGGTGGCGGGGCTGAACGGTTATGGGGGCGTGCGGGAGGAGCGGTTGCGTACAGTGCTGGCGGGATGGCCGGCGGAGGTCCTGGCTGGGGCACCTGGGGCTGGGCACCTGCCTGTGGATGGGGGTCAGGGAAGCTGGTCCGTGCTGTTGCCGCCGACGCCGGTGCCGGTGCTGGGGTCCGACCTGGTGCATGATGCGGAGGGGCGGCGGTATGTGGTGCGGTCGGCCGAGCACACTTCGATGGGTTGGCGGCTGCAGGTTCGGGAGGTGGGGGTGTGATGCCTGATCTTTCGGACGTGGAGGGTGCGCTGGCCGGGGTGGTGAGTGCGGCGCTTTACCCGGGCGGGGTCGAGGCGGGGAGTGCGGTCGGGGCGACCTGCCGGGTGTATCGGGGATACCCGGTCGCGGGTGCGCTCGAGGCGGAGCTGCGGGGCGGGGTGGTGCACGTGGCGGTGCAGCCTGTCGACGGGTCGATGCGGGAGCGGACGCGGTGGGCTTCCGAGTGGGTCGGCGCGGCGGGGGCTTGTCCGTTGGCGGCCGAAGTCGAGGGGGAGCGGGCGCGGTTCTCGGGGGATGTCGTGCCGGGGCTGGTGGCTGGGGTGATGGTGGATGGGCGGGCTTACGCCTGGCGGGTGGAGACGGGGCCGGCTGCGGTGGTTGCGGCGGTGCTCGGGGATTTGGTGAGCGTGGACCGGAGTGCCGTCGTGGATGGGGGGACCGTCTGGTTCCCGGGCGGGCGCGGGGTGGTTGCGCGGGTGGTTCGGGATGGGGCGGGGGGTGTCGAGCTGCGGCGGCAGTCGGTGCTGTTCCGGGTGACGTGCTGGTGCCCAACGCCTGCGGTTCGGGATGCGGTCGGGGCGTGTGTCGGGGTGGCGTTGGCCGGGGTTTCGTTCCTGGACGTGAAGGGGTGGGGGTGCCGGGTTCGGCTGGCTTCGGAGACGGTGAGTGACGAGGGGGCGGCGGCGCGGGCGTGGCGGCGCGACATGCTCTATCGGGTGGAGTATCCGACGGTGTTGGAGCAGTCGTTGCCGAGCATGTTGTTCGGTGTGGGTAGCGTGAATACTGCTTCGTATCTGGGTTGAGTGGGCTTCTCGCCCCAGCGTTCTCCCGGAGGTAGAGCGAGCAGCGCTTCAAAGTTGGGTTGTGGGCTTGTTGCCCGGGATTGCCACGCCGCGAAGGCGCGG
Organism: Acetobacterales bacterium; assembly: GCA_038229135.1. GTDB lineage: Bacteria > Pseudomonadota > Alphaproteobacteria > Acetobacterales > Acetobacteraceae > JBBROS01. The sequence continues at coordinate 159,594 of JBBROS010000002.1, read as the reverse complement.
CTCGCAATGACGAAGAGGAGGGTTGGATGGCGGACTACCTTGTGGTGGTGCGGGCGTTTGGGGCGTTTTCGATCGGGGACATGATCGAGGGGGATGAGGTCGAGAGGGTGCTCGGGGGCGAGCATTCGGAGTGTGTGGTTCGTGTGGTCGATCATGTGAATTCCGGGGAGAACTAGGCGATGCCGATCGTGCAGGGTGGGAGTTTGAACACGACGGCGCTGGTGGTGCCGGATTTGTATGTGCAGGTGGTACCGCCGCAGAACCTCGTGGTGAACGGGGTTCCGACGAACGTGATCGGCGTGGTGGGGACGGCGAGCTGGGGGCCGGTGAACCAGCCGGTGATCGTTGCTTCGATGTCGGACTATGCGCGGGCGTTCGGGGCGCTGGTGGCGCGGCGGTTCGACATGGGGACGCAGGTTGGGACGGCGGTGCAGCAGGGGGCGCAGGCGTTCCGGTGCGTTCGGGTGACGGACGGGACGGATGCGGCGGCGAGTGCCGGGCTGTTCTGGTCGGGTGGGGTTTATCCGGCGCTGCTGACGGCGCGGTATTCCGGGACGTTGGGGAACCAGGTTGCGGTGCAGCTCGGGGCTGGGAGTGCGGCGGGAACGTGGCGGCTGACGATCGGGCTGCCGGGACAGTTGGCGGAGAGCTTCGACAACATCGCAGCTCCGAGTGCGAGCGGGTTCTGGGCGAACCTGGTTGCGGCGGTGAACCAGGGGCAGGGGCCGTTGCGGGGGCCGAGCCAGCTTTGTGTGGCGAGCTTGGGGAGCGCGACGGGAACGGCGCCCGGGGTGTTGGGGCCGGTGGTCTGCACCGGTGGGACGGACGGGGCGGCTGTGGCGGCTTCGGCGCTGGTGGGCGTGGATACGACGCCTCGCAAGGGCATGTATGCGTTGCGGGGGCAGGGGTGCAGCCTGCTGGTGCTGGCGGACGTGGACGACCCGGCGACGTGGACGGTTCAGGCCGGGTTCGGGCAGCAGGAGGGGGTCTATGCGATCCTGACCGGGCCTTCGGGGGATGCGATCCTGAATGCGGTGGGCGTGAAGCAGGCGGCGGGGTTGGACAGCTACTCGGCGAAGCTGATGTTCGGTGACTGGGTGTATTGGTCGGACCCGGTGACGGGGACGGTGCGGCTGGTGAGCCCGCAGGGGTTCGTGGCGGGGCGGCTGGGAAATCTGAGCCCGGAGCAGAGCAGCCTGAACAAGCCGCTGTATGGCGTGGTTGGCACGCAGCGGGCGGGGGTGCCGGGGGGTGGCACGGTCTCGAGCTACAGCACGGCGGAGTTGACGGTGCTGCTGGGGGCGGGGCTGGACGTTATTGCCAATCCGCAGCCTGGTGGCGCGTTCTGGGGGGTCCGGGGTGGGCACAACAGCAGCTCGAACGCGGGGACGAACGGGGACAACTACACGCGGCTGACGAACTTCATCGCGGCGACGCTGAGTGCGGGGATGGGGCAGTATGTTGGGCAGGTCATCACGCCCGGGCTGTTCCGCCGGATCCGGAGCACGCAGCTGAGCTTCCTGCAGGCGCTGCTGGGGCAGGGGATGCTGGGGAGCGTGGATGGGAGTTTGCCGTTCAGCGTGGTGTGCGACCAGAGCAACAACCCGGCTTCGCGGACTGGGCTCGGGTATGTGCAGTCGGACGCGCAGGTGCAGTACCAGGCGATCAACGAGCGGTTCATCGTGAACCTCGAGGGTGGGCAGACGGTGCAGGTGACGAGGCAGACGCTGCCCAGCGGGCAGGTGGGGGTTGCGGCGGGGTAGGTTTGGGCCGTTTCGGGTGTGGGTAGGGTCGCTTCGGGCGGCCCTTTTGCGTTGGATCATTGAAGGTTCGGGGGGTAGGCGATGGCGGCGAACACGTTCTCGACGGGGCGGGATTGTCAGTTGGTGGTGATCGGGCCGGCTGGGGCGGGGGGCCGGGCGGGGAGCCGGGTGGACCTGACGCATGTTACGGGGTTCGAGAGCAAGCAGCTGACGCATTCTGTGCGGGTGGACCGGATGGACGGGGTGCACATGGCGGCGGAGTTGCCGAAGGGGTGGCACGGCACGTTCGAGCTGGAGCGGGGGAGCCCGGCGGCGGACGATTTCATCGCCGGGCTCGAGCAGGCGTGGCACTCGCAGGGGCAAATGCTTGGGGGGACGCTTTACCAGTACGTGTCGGAGACGGATGGAAGCGTGAGCACCTACCAGTATGAGGGAGCGGTGTTCCGGATGGAGAGTTCGGGGCAGTGGAAGGGGGATAGTGCGGTGAAGCAGCGGCTTGGGTTCTTTGCCGGGCGGCGGAAGCGGATCTGATGTCGGAGGGTCCTGGGGCGGGCTTGTCGCCTTCGGCACGGATCGTGGCGGAGGCGGGGGCGGGCTGGGCGGTGGAGGATGCCGGGGGGCGGCGGATCGGGGTTCGACGGCCTGGGGCGTTGGACCGGTTGCGGCTGTTCAAGGCGTTGGGGCCGGGGCTGGCGCAGAACGAGCGGTATGTCGGCTACGCGATGCTAGCGATGTGCGTGGAGAGCCTGGACGGGGTTCCGGTGCCGCAGCCTGGAAACGAGGGGCAGCTCGAGGGGCTGGTGGCTCGGCTCGGGGATGCGGGGATGGTGGCCGTGGGGCGGGCGCTGGTCGAGGACGATGCCGCGGGAGGCGTGGCGGGGGCCGAGATGGGAAACCGGGTGGCGCAGCCGGGCTGAGCGACCCGGCTGCGCTGCGTGGATATGTTCGGATGGGGGAGTTGCGGGACCCGCTGTTCCTTGTGCGGAACGGGGTGCCGTTCGACGTCGCGTTCAGTTTGGGGGCGGAGGAGCGGCGGGCCTGGGTGGTGGTGTTCGGCGAGTTGGACGGGCTCGTTTGGGATTATGCGGCGGGGCGTTGGATGGGGGGTGGCAACCATGCGGGAGCGTGATGCGGCGGCGGTTGGGCTGAGCCTGGCCTATCCGGCGGGGGCTGGGAATTGGGGTGGTTTCGGGCGGCTCGAGGCGGTGGAGGCGGCGGTGGCTTCGCAGCGTGCGGGGCTCGCGCGGCTGGTGCGGCCGGGGCGGGAGGGGGTTGCGGCGGCGCGGCGTGGGGCGATGGCGCGGGCAACTGCTGGCGGGGATGCGGGCGTTGGGGAAGCCGGGCTCGCGATGGCCGGTTCCAGCGATGTTGCGGTGGACGCTCGTGCGGCGGAGGCGGCTGCGGTGGGCGGGGGCGGCTGGCTGGCTGGGGGCGTGGGCGGTGCGGCTTTCGTGGGTACGGGGCCGTCGCGGGCTTCGGAGGTGGACCGGCGTGTGGTGGCGATGGCTGGTGGGATCGGCAGCGGGCTCCTGGGTTCCGTGGGGAGTGGGTCTGGCGGGGTTGGTGAGGGGGTTGGTGCCGTGGCTTCGGCCGTGCGGGCGCGGGCCTTGGACGGCGTGGATGGGGCGGTCTCGCTGGTGGGGATGGCCGGTTCGGATGGAGCGGCGTCGGAGGCTGGGGCGGGGGTCGAGTGGGGTGACGATGCGCGTTCGGCGGCCGGCGATTGGGTTTCGGCGGATGTCGCCGGGCCAGATGCGGCGGCGGGCGCCGGGTTTGCGGGTGGTGGCGGGGCGGGGGCGGTGCCTTCCTGGCGCGGGGCGCTGGAGGGTGGGGCGGCCGTGACTGGAGCCGGGCGTGCCGGGGTTGCGGCAGTGCGACGGGTGCCGGGTGGTGCTGGTGCGTTCGGGGCCGAGGAGGGATTCTCGCGTTTGCTCGGGCTGCAGGACGCGGTGGCGCCGGAGGGTGGCGGGCGCTGGCGGCCGGGTGGCCGTGAGCGAGACGGGGATGTGGGTGGCGAGGTCGGGGGGAGCGGGTTCGGCGCTGGCCCAGGCGGGCCCGAAGGCGGGCGCGACGGTGGGGGTGACGGTGGGGGTGGGGGCGAACGTGTGGGTGGCGTGTACCTCGATGGGCAGCTCGTGGGGGAGTGGCTGAGCGAGGTGATGGCGCGGCAGGCGGGACGGCCTGGGGCTGGGACGACGTTCTTCGACGCGCGGCAGGGGCCGGCGTGGTCGAGTTCGGGGGTGGCTTAGGGGTGCGGGGGGCTCGCGGCCGGCGAGTCCTCAGCCCGGCCCTCTCCCGCGGGAGAGGGGTCAGCGGCAGGAGGCTGTGATGCTGGTTTTGGGGCCTGTGGTGTTTCGGGGGTTCGAGGTGCCGGCCCGGGTGCGGTTCGGTGGGCGGCAGGTTCTGGCGGTGCATGCGCTCGCCGGGGGTGGGCGTGTCGTGGATGCGATGGGGGCGGCGGAGGGGCCGCTTTCCTGGGAGGGTGTGTTCTCGGGGGTGGATGCCGGGGCGCGGGTGCGGCTGCTGGAGCGGTTGCGGCGGGATGGGGGCGTGCTGCCGCTGAGCTGGGGCGGGTGGCGGTATTCGGTGTTGATCGAGCGGTTCGAGGCGCTGGCGCAGAACCCGGCTTGGGTGCCGTATCGGCTTCGATGTACCGTGGTTTCGGTGGCCGAGAGTGCGGGGGACGATGCGGCGCCGCTCGGGTGGAGTGCGGCCGAGGCGGCCGATCTCGGGGCGGGCGAGGGGCTCGAGGGTCGGATTGCGGCGGCTTCCGTGGCGTTGGGTTCGGATGATCTGGGTGTGGCGATCGAGGCGGCCGGGGCTTTGGCGCGGCTAGTGGCGGCGCGGGGGGCGGGATGAGGATCGTGACGGTGGTGGGGGGTGACCTGTTCCGGCTGGCGCTGGTTCATCTGGGCGATGCGACGCAATGGAGCCGGATCGCGGGGCTGAACGGCCTGGATGATCCTGTTTTGACGGGGGTCGTGACGTTGCAGCTCCCGGTCGTGGATCGGCGCGCGGGGGGTGGGCTTGTCCGGTGAGGCGAGGGCACCTCGGGTGCGGCTGTTGGCGGACGGGGTGGAGGTGGCGGGAGTGATCGACGCGCAGGTGGCGTCGAACAGCCATTTCAGTGCGGACCGGTTCCGGGTGCGGCTGGCGGCGCGGGAGGGCGTGCTGGAGGCGGTGGATGCGCCGGGGGTGCGGTTCAGCGTGGAAGCCGGGCTGAACGGGGATTGGGCGCGGTTGGTGCTTGGAGAGGCGGACAGCGTGATGTTCGACCCGGTGCGGCGGGTGGTGGAGGTGAGTGGGCGGGACCTGGCCGCGCTGCTGGTGGACAGCGTGGTGGACGAGGTGTTCGCGAACCGGACTGCGGGGGAGGTGGCGACGCTGTTGGCCGGGCGACATGGGTTGCGGGCGGAGGTGGCGGCGACCTCGACGCTGGTGGGGCGATATTACCAGAGCGAGCATGACCGGATGACTCTGGGGCGGTCGGCGCGGGTGAGTTCGGAGTGGGATTTGTTGGCGTTCCTGGCCGGGCGGGAGGGGTTCGACCTGTTTGTGGAGGGGGATGCGCTGCGGTTCGGCCCTCGGGAGACGAGCGAGGCGGTGGTGGTTCGGCCTGCGGATTGCGTGGGTGTGCGTTTGGAGCATTCGCTGGGAATGGCTCGGCAGATCGAAGTGACGGTTCGGAGCTGGGACCAGGCGGGGGCGCGCGCGGTGGTGCAGGTGGCGCGGGGCGGCGGGGGAGCTGGCGGCAAGGCGGTGGGGCGGGTTTGGAAGCAGGGGGTGGTGCGGCCGAACCTGCCGGCGGAGGAGGCGCAGCGGCTGGCCGACCGGGTGGTGGCGGATCTGGTGCGGCACGAGCGGTGCGTGGTGCTGACGATGCCGGGGGAGCTCGGGTTGTCGGCGCGGAGCGTGGTGCGGCTGGAAGGAACGGATTCGGATTGGGACCGGGCGTATGCGGTGTCGGAGGTGACGCGGCAGGTGGGGGTTCGGCATGGGTTCGTGCAGACGGTGCGGCTGCAGGGCCTCAGCGGCGGAGGGGGCGTGAGTTGATGGACGGGTTGTTGAACGCGCTGAAGGCGCAGAGCGGGGCGCAGGATGCGGGGCAAGGGCAGGCTCGGCTGGGGGTTGTGACGTCGGTGGATACGGCGGCGGGGACGGCGCGGGCGCAGCTGCAGCCCGAGGGTGTGCTGACGGGATGGCTGCCGGTGTTGAGCCCTTGGGTGGGGGCGGGGTGGGGGTTGAGCTGCCCGCCTTCGCCCGGGGACCAAGTGCTGGTGCTGCCGCAGGAGGGGGACCTGGAGCATGGCCTGATCGCCGGGCGGGCTTGGAGCCGGGCGGCGGCGGCGCCGGCGACGCCGGTGGGGGAGCTATGGCTGACGCACAAGAGCGGCAGCTTCGTGCGGCTGCTCAACGACGGAACGGTGGCGGTAAAGGGCGACCTTCGGGTGGATGGGGACGTGTACGACCGGCATGGGTCGTTGGCGGGGCTGCGGGGGCACTACAACGCGCATGTGCACTCGGATCCGCAGGGTGGGGTGGTGTCGGGGCCTTCGCCTACGGACTGACGCATCGGCTGGTTGGGTCAGTCTTTAGGCCCTTTTCTTCGGTCTTGTGGTCACCCCTTCCGTGGCCCGTTCCGCACGGGGCGGGGGAACAGGGGGCGGTGCATTGGGGGATGATCTTGTACGATCTGCATTTGGGGTGGGGGGGTGATCTTGGGGTTTCGGCGACGGGGGATCTGGTGGTGGTCGGGCGGCCCGGGGTTGGCACGGAGCGGGTGTTGCGGCGGTTGCTGACGAACCCTGGGGCGTATGTCTGGCATGCGCGGTATGGGGCCGGGTTGGGGCGGTTCGTGGGGGAGCCGGCGGATGCGGCTGGGGTTCAGGCGCTGATCCGGGCGCAGATGGTGCTCGAGGGGGCGGTGGCGCAGGAGCCTGAGCCGGTGGTGCGGGTGCAGGCGGATGCGGGGGGGAGCTTGTCGGTCCAGATCCGGTATGCGGATGCGGACACGGCGGCTGCCCGGACGGTGGACATTCAACTTCCGAGGTAGGCGATGCAGTTGGCGTTGCAGGATTTCACCGCTTTGGTGCGGACGCAGGCGGCTGCGGTTTCGGCTTCGTGCCGGACGTTGCTGGACTTGAGCGTGGGGAGCGTGTTGCGGGCGGTGCTGGAGGCTAATGCTTCAGTGGCGCTGTGGATGCAGTGGCTGATCATGGACGTGCTGGCGACGACGCGGGCGGCGACGTCACATGGGGCGGACCTGGATAGCTGGGTGGCGGATTTCGGGCTTTGGCGGCTTGGTGCGGTCCCGGCTGCGGCGGATGTGCGGTTCTCGCGGGCGGTGACGGGGGTGGCGGCGGTGGTGCCTGTGGGGGCGCTGGTGCGGACGGTTCCGGCGGCTGGGGACGAGGCGCAGGTCTTTGCCGTGAGTGACGATGCCTCGCGGGCGGAGTGGACGGGGAGCGGGTATCAACTGGCGGCGGGGGCGAGTTCGATCCTGTTGCCGGTGCGGGCGGTGATGGCCGGGCGGGGTGGGAACGTGCAGGCGGGAACCCTCCAGCTGATGGCGTCGGCGGTGCCTGGGGTGGACCAGGTGACGAACCAGGTGGCGGCTTCGGGCGGGATGGATGCGGAGACGGATCCGGCGCTTCGAGCGCGGTTTGCCGAGTTCATGGACAGCCGGACTCGGGCGACGGCGCAGGCGGTGAAGTTTGCCGTGCAGGGGGTGCGTGCCGGGCTGTTCGTGCAGGTGGTGGACCGGGTGGACAGCGCGGGGGCGTTGCGGGCCGGGCATTTCACGGTGTTGATCGACGATGGGAGTGGGGTGCCTCCGGCTGCGCTGGTGGCGGAGGTGGCGAGTGCCGTGGACGCCGTCCGGGCGTTGGGGGCGACCTTTTCGGTGCGGGGCCCGGTGACGGTGCGGGTGAACGTGACGATGCGGGCGCGGGCGCCGACCGAGGCGCGGCTGGTGGTGCAGGCGGCGGTGCTGAAGCACCTGGCGGGACTGGCGGTGGGGGTCTCGGTAGCGCCGTCGCGGATCGTGCAGGTGGCGCACGAGGCGGATACGCGGGTGGAGCTGGTGTCGGACGTGCTGGTGAACGGGGTGGCCGGCGAGCTGGCGATGCCGGTATTCGGGCGGGCCGTGGCGGGCGACGTGATCGTGAACGGGTGAGGGTGCGTGCATGCGGGGCGATGCGGCGGACATGGTGCGGCGGCTGCGGTTGACGCTGCCGGATGGGTGGTTTGCGGACGAGGCGCCGGTGCTGCGGGGGGTTCTGGCGGGGTTCGGGTCGGCTTGGGCGTGGGCGTATCGGCTGCTGGACGAGGTTCGGCTGCAGACGCGGCTGGCCACGGCGAGCGGGCGGGGGTTGGACGTGGCGTGCCGCGACTTCTTCGGGGAGCGGCTGCGGCGCCGGGCAGGCGAGCTGGACAGGTTGTTACGGCAGCGGCTGCAGATGGCGATGCTGAGGGAGCGGGGGACGCGGGCCGGGGTGATCGAGGCGGCGGCGGCGGTGGGCTGGTCGGTTCGGGTGTTCGAGCCGGCGCAGCCGCAGGACACCGGGGCGTGGGGCGTTGCGGGCGGGTGGTGCGTGGCGGGCGGCTGGGGGTCGCTTGCGATGCCGCTCGAGAGCTTCATGACCGCGAGGCCGATCGGGGCGTTGCAGGAGCCGATCGGACCGGAGGTCGCGGGGGCGGCGCCGGCGGGCGGGGTGGTCTGGTTGCGGGTGACGAGTTAGGCGGCCCCTTGCTCGAGCCGGGGCGTTTACCTTTGGACTTCTAGTGGGCGCTGGGACCCGGGGACCGAGAGCCTGCGCTCGACGGCGCCTGGATCGGCAGGCCTTTGGCTCGCGACGTCGGCTACGGGCTTGCAGTCAGGTTCAGTCGGACGAGAATTCAGGAGAAGAGCATGGATCGGCAGATCGTTTACCCGGGGGCGATACCGCTCGATTCGGACCTGCTGCTGGTGCAGCGGCATGTGATGAAGACGGTGGGGGCGCTGGCGCGGGTGGTGCTGGGGGACGCGCCGGTGGTGGACGGGCTGGCGTGCTCGTCCGGCGGTGGCGGGTTCAACGTGGTGGTGGGGCCGGGAAGCATGAGTTCGCTGGTCGCGGTCGATACGACGGCGTTCGGGTCGTTGGGCGCGGATGGGACGCCGCTGGTCCGGATGGCGCGGCTGGCGTCTGCGACGAACGTGGCGCTCGGGGGGCCGGCGGATCCGGCCCATGTTGTGTGCTGGCTGGTGCAGGCGCGGGTTTCGGAGGTGGATACGGGGCTGGTCGCGCTGCCGTATTGGAATGCTGCCAACCCTGCCGTGGCGTTTTCGGGCCCGGGTAACTCGGGGCTTGCGCAGTACACGGCCCGATCGTTGCAGGTGGCGATCGGGGCGAAGGCTTCGGGGCCGGTGGCGGTCGGAAGTTCGGTGGTGCCGGACCCGGATCCGGGGTGGATCGGGCTGCACCTGGTGACGACGCGGTATGGGCAGCCTGCGATCGGGGCGGGTGACATCGTGCCGTATTACGCGGTGCCGCGATGCCGGTTCACGCTGCCGGCGATGCCGCCGGGGTTCAGCCGGCAGGAGGTCTTCGCCTCGAGCGGGACGTGGCGGGCGCCGGACGGGGTAACGCGGATCCGGGTTCGGGTGGTCGGCGGCGGCGGGGGAGGGGGTGCCGGGGATGCGAGCTTCTCGGGCGGTGGCGGGGGGGCCGGAGGTTATGCGGAGGCGCTGGCGGGGGTGCGGCCAGGATTGGACTATTGGGTGGCGGTCGGTGCGGGCGGGCCGGGCGGGGGGCCGGGCTCTTCGGGGCAGGATGGGGGCGATTCGAGCTTCCAGGGGGTTTGTGCGGCGACCGGGGGCGGAGGTGGTGGCGCGCACAACCCCGACGTCCATGGTGGTGGGCCCGGGCGGGGCGCTGGGTCCGGGCTGCTGCAGTCCGGCGGATGGGGCGGGGACGGGGCGAATGCGGCGGCGGTGCCGGCCGGGAACGGTGGGGCGAGTGCGTTCGGCGGCGGCGGCCGTGGGGCGAGCATGGGTGGGGCTCCGACGTATGGGATCGCGGCGGGATCGGGGGGCGGTGGAGGGTATGGGACACCGTCGTCTGGCGGGGCCGGAGCCAATGGGTTGGTTGTGATCGAGTATTGATGCGGACGGAGGATCGGCATGGCGACGAGTGCGGGGCATGTATGGCGACCGAGTGCGGCGCGGGTGTTGATGGTGGATGGGTTCGTGCCGGGGCCGCGGGGGGTGCCGGCGACGGCGCCTGCGACGCCGGCATGGCCGGCGAAGGATCCGGCGGATGTGTTGGACTACCAGTTCGACATCTCGCCGGCGCTGTCGGGCAATGACGGGGACGGGGTGGCAACGCTCGACGTGGGCGTGGTGCCGGCGACCCCTGGGGGGCTGAGCCTGGCTTCGGCTGCGGCGGACGGGGCGCGTGCGGTGCTGTGGCTGCAGGGTGGCGTGGCCGGCGTGACGTATACGGTGACCCTGACGATCGGGACGCAAGCGGGGCGGACGCTGTCGCGGTCGGTGCTTCTGCCGGTGGTGGCGTTATCGGGCTCGGGGGTGGTGTCGACGGCGTTGGTGACGGATGGCGGGGATACGCTGACGGACGGGCAAGGGAATGTTCTGATTTCGGGCTGATGTCGATCTGGCTTGGAGTCGTATAGGAAATCAATCTGCTACAGGGGTGAATATGCCGACAATCAAGCAGCTGCCGACGGCGAATTCGGTCTCTGCGGCGGACGTCGTTCCGGTGAGCCAGGGCGGGGTCACGAGGTCGCTCTCGGTCGGGGGGCTGCTATCGAACACGCAGGCGGCAATTGCGTTGGTTCCGGGGAAGCTGCTGGGTCGGGCTTCGGCCAGTGCGGGGGGGCCGGAGCCGGTTTCGCTGGGGGCCGGGCTGACGCTCCAGGGCGGGGTGGTCAGTGCGACGGGGGAGGACCATGCGCGGCTGCCGGTGGCGGCTTCGCTCGCGGCGGTGGACGACGTTGTGGTGAACGGCGGGGGTGTGGCGCGGCGGCTTTCGGCCGGGCTGCTGCGGGGGCTGTTCAACGCCGGGGCGGGCGTGTCGATCGGGGCGGACGGGACGATCTCGTCGCCGCTGCCGACGGCGTCCAACGCGGCGTTGGGCGGAGTGAAGGTGGGGGACGGGCTCGCGGTTGGCGGGGACGGGACGCTTTCTGCGCCGAACACGCCGCGGACGAGTGCGGCTGGGGCGACGGGCGGACGGATGGCGGTGTCGTTGCTGCACGAGCAGAGCGCCTGGCCGATCACGGCCGAGGGGTTCCTTTGGGCGAACTCGCCCTATTCGTATCTGGGCGTGTCGAAGGACTTCGTGGCGGGCGTGGGTGGGACGGCGGTCGCGGCGGGGCCGGTTGCGACGCTGTTCGCGTTTGCCAACGCCTCGGGCAGCAGTTCGGACGTTGTGGCGGTGCTCGGGTCGGCCGTGGCACGGACGAGCGGGAGCACGGTGTTCGGAGGGAACCTCATCGCGCGGTCGGACGCGGGAGTGAGTGCGAAGCTGTGCGGGCTCGAGATCGACCTGGTGCCGTCGGGCGCGGGGGCGCTGCCGGGGTCGATCGGGCTTGCGATCAACGCGTTCTCGCAGGCGATGAGCGCGCCGGCGATCCAGCTGGGGAGCCTCGGCGGGGGGAGCTTCGACAACGGGCTGGTGATTACTGCGGTGCGGTATGCGGGGGTTTGCGCGCAGGTCGGGTCGAGCATGACGTCGCTCGTGAACACGTCGACGGGGACGTATTCGGACGCGGCCGTGGTTCTGGGCAACCGGCAGCGGATCCGGCTGCAGGGGTCAGGCGCGGGGAGTGCGTATATCGGGACGGACGGCAACAAGTTCATGACGGTGGTGCCGCCGGAGAACGGGTTCGTGGTGCGGGACCCTGGGGATGTGGCGAACCTGGTGCTGGTGACGGCTTCGGGCGACATGCAGGTGTCCGGGGCGGGGAGTTTCGGGGGCGGGTTGAGTGCGGGCTCGGTGAGCTGTGCCGGGGCGGTGCGTGGCGCGACGGTGTCGGCGTCGGCCGGGTTTGCGGCGCCGTCGGGCGCTGCAATGGCTTCGTTGCTGAATGCCTCGGGCGGGACGTATTCGGATGCGGCGGTGGTGCTCGGGAACCAGCAGCGGGTGCGGCTGCAGGGTTCGGGGCCGGGAAGCGCGTTCATCGGGACGGACGGCAACAAGTTCATGACGGTGGTGCCGCCGGAGAACGGGGTGGTGTTCCGTGACACGTCGGACACGGCAAACCTGGTGCTGCTGAACCAGTATGCGATGACGGTGAACGTCGGGCTGAACATGGCCAACACGAAAGCCATGGTGCTGGCTGGGCCTGGGGCGAACAATGCCGCCTCGATCGTGCATGGGGCGGACGGGTATCTGGCGGTGAGCTACGGGCCGAACGGGCTCGTGTTCAAGACGCAGGGCGGCAGCTTCCAGGGGACGCTGGACCCCTACGGGACGCTGACGATGGTTGGGAGCATGAACGCCGGTTATTCGGTGAGTGCCGGGACGACGCTGGGTGTCAAGGCAATGGCGGCGCCGGCGAGCCCGCCCGCGGGGCAGTTCTACGTATTCATGGACCAGGCCGACGGGAAGCTGAAGGCGAAGGGGCCGGGGGGGACGGTGACGGTGCTGGCTGCGTCCTGATGATTGGCTCGAGTTGGGTGCGGTCGTGAGTGGGAGGGTTGGCATGCGTTGGGCGCAGGATGCGCGGACGGCGATCCATGCGGCGCTGACGGCCGTGATGGGTTGGCTGGGGATGGTGCTGGGGCTGCCCGGGTCGACGTTTTCGACGAGCCGGACGTTCTTGGTGATGCAGCGGATCGGGGATGAGGAGAGTTGGGCGCTGGCGTTCTGGCTGTGTGCGCTGGTGGGAGCGATGGGCCTTACGGCGCGGTCGCGGGGAGGGCGGCTGTTGTCGGTGCTGGTGCTCGCGACGGCGCATGGGCTGGTTGCGCTGTGCCTGTTCGTGGCGAACCCGATGACGACGGCCACGGGGACCTACGGGGTATTGGCGTGCCTTGGCTACTACCTGGCCTGGCGGCGGACGCACGAGGGGATTTGAGCGCCGGCGATGGCGGGGGGCGGGCGATGAACGAGCAGGCGATGAGCGAGCAGGTGGGGGGACCGTGGTGGGTGGTGGCTGCGGCGGCACTGCCGTCGGCTGCGAGTGGGATTTGGGTGGTGTGGCGCTGGTGGGTGGAGCGCGGGGACCGGCGGTCGGAGGGGATGCTGAGCCGGGAGGAGCGGCTGACGCGGGAGGTGGAGCAGCAGCGGGCGGCTTTGTCGCGGGAGCAGGCGGATCTGTTCGATCGGATGCGCGAGGAGCTGGCGCGGTGCCAGGGGCGTCTTTCGGCGGTGGAGCGGGAGCGCGAGCGGGGCTGGGACCTAGCGCGGTTCTGGCACCAGCGGGCGCACGAGCTGCGGCATGCGGGACTGAACGCGCAGACGATCGTGGCGGCGTTCTGTGCGCGGGAGGACGTGGGGGTGCCGGTGTGGCCGGACATGTCGGTGCCGGGGCTGGAGGAGCCTGAGTAGGGGGTTTGGAGGCTGGGGGTCGTGCTGTGCGGTCCCGCCTCCGCCGGCCCCTCCCGCGAGAGGAGGGGGGAAGCGAGGTGTTGCGTGTTCGAACGGGCTTTTGCGGTGGTTCTGGGGAGTGAAGGCGGGCTGAGCCTCGATCCGGCCGATCCGGGGAACTGGACCGGGGCGCGGTGTGGCGCCGGGCGGCTGGGCGGGACGAAGTATGGGATTTCGGCGTCGGCTTATCCGGGGCTCGATATTGCGGGGCTGACGGTCGAGGGGGCTCAGGCCGTGTATCGGCGGGATTACTGGGACCGGGTCTGTGGGGATGCGCTGCCGGGTCCACTGGCGCTGCTGGTGTTCGATGCGGCGGTGAACAACGGGGTGTCGCGGGCGGTGCAGTGGCTGCAGGGGGCACTGGGGGTCGTTGCGGATGGGGTGATTGGGCCTGCGACGCTGGCAGCGGTGCGCGGGCGGAGCGGGGATGGTGCCGCGCTGATGGCGGAGTTCCAGGCGATGCGGCTGGTTTTCATGGCCGGGTTGCCGACGTGGAAGCGTTTCGGCGGCGGATGGGCGCGGCGGCTGTGCCGGCTGCCGTATGAGGCGATGGCGATGGGAGTGGCGAGATGAACCTGGGTTCGGTGATGGAGGATGCGGCGCGCGGTGCGGCTGCGGGGAGCGTGGTGCCGGGTGTCGGGACGGCGATCGGGGCGGCTGGGGCGATTGCGCTGGATTTGGCACCGGAGCTCGGGCGGTGGCTGTTCGGGGCTGGGGCGGCGCCGGCGCTGGCGGCTGTGGAGGCGGCGGTTCGGGAGGTGACGGGTGCGGAGGCGCCGGCCGCGCAGGTTGCGGTGCTGGCGGACCCGGAGGTGGCTGGGCGGCTGCGTGTGGCGCTGGCGCGGATTGCGGCGGAGCGGGCGGCGGCGAGCGAGGCCGCCGGGCAGACGGCGCTGGCGGCGAGATTAGCCGACGTGGCGGGGGCGCGGGCGGCGACGGTGGCACTTGCGCAGGCGGGCAGCTCTACCGCGTGGGGTGCACCGGTGGTGAGCGTGGTGGTGTTGCTGACGTTCGCGATCGTGGTGGGTGTGGCGCTGACGCGGGCGATGCCGCCGGAGAGTTCGGCAATCCTGAACGTGCTGATGGGCACGCTGGGGGCGATGGCGACGAACGTGGTGGGGTATTGGGTGGGCAGCAGTGCCGGGAGTGCGCGGAAGGATGCGCGGCTGGCCAGCATGGCGGAGCGGCCCGGCTGAGGTGCCGGGCCGCCTGTTAGTCTAGCGGGTGGCGGGCTTCTTCGCGGGCGCCTTTGTGGGCGTGCGGGCCGGGGTGCGGGTGGTGACGGCGGGGGCGGGCTCGGGAGCCATGCCCTCGCCCATGCTGACCGTGACGGCGACCTGGACGGTTGCGTCCGGCGTGCCGGGCGTGCGGCTGCGGAGGGCGACGTTGAAGCGGTCCGTGCCGACGAAGCGGGGGTCGGGCGTGTATTCGATGCGTGTCTCGGCGTTGACCGGCTGGATTAGGACGCGGCCGTGCTCGGGGCGGCTCTTGAGGGGGCCGAGCTGGTAGGGCTTGCCGTCGCGCTCGCTGGTGCGGACGGCGCACCAGCCATCGTTCGTCATGGTGATGGTGGCGCTGGCGGACGCGCTGGCATTCAGCTCAGGCACTGAGGGAGTGCAGGTCTTGGCAATGCCTTCGTTGCGCTGGTCGAGGCCCTGGGTGCTTGCGCCCTGCTTGTTTGCGCAGCCTGCGAGGAGGAGGACTGCGGCGAGGGCGAGGTGGTGCTTGGTCACGGTTCACGGCTCCTGAACGGCTTGTTGCGCGTGTCGATGCCACAGGTGGAGGGCTGCGCCAAGCCGACCTGATGTGTTCGCGGGTGGGCAAGCTTGGCGGGAGGGGGTAATCGGGGCGCGTGTTTGCGGGAGCGCGGGTGGATGTCGGCTGCGGTGCAGGTCGAGCGGATGGACGCGCGGACGCGTGGGAACGTGGTTCGGCTGGCGGCGGGGCAGGCGCTGGCGGGGGCGAATGCCTCCGTGATCTTCGCGACCGGGGCGATCATCGGGAACTCGCTCGCGCCCGACCCGGCGCTGGCGACGGTGCCGATTTCGGTATTCGTGGTGGGGATGGCCGCGGGGACGCTGCCGACGGGGTGGATTGCGCGGGTGCATGGGCGCCGGGCGGCTTTCCTGGCGGGTGGGGGTTGCGGCGTTGCGGCGGGGCTGGTGGGGGCTGCGGCGCTAATGCTGCAGTCGTTCGTGGTGTTCTGCGTGGCGACGTTGTTTGCGGGGCTGTATGGGTCCGTGGTGCAGTCGTTCCGGTTTGCGGCGGCGGACGGGGCGGCACCTTCCTATCGAGCGCGGGCGCTGAGCTGGGTGATGGCGGGGGGCGTATTCGCCGGGGTGCTGGGGCCGCAGCTGGTGACGCTGACGATGGGGATGCTCGAGCCGCACGTGTTCGTGGCGAGCTACCTGGCGCAGGCGGGTGTGGCGGTGGTGGCGATGGTGGTGCTGGCGGGGGTGAAGTTGCCGCCCGTGGTGCGGGCGCATGCGGGGGCAGGGCGGCCGCTGGGGGAGATCGCTCGGCAGCCCAAATTCGTTGTGGCGGTGGTGTGTGGGGTGGTGAGCTACACGCTGATGAACCTGGTGATGACGTCGGCGCCCTTGGCGATGAAGCTGTGTGGGCTGCCGTTGACGGCTTCGAACTGGGCGATCCAGTGGCATGTGGTGGCGATGTATGGGCCGAGCTTCTTCACGGGGGGGCTGATCGCGCGGTTCGGGGCGCGTGCGGTGGTGGCGGTCGGGATGGCGTTGCTGGCGGCGGCGGCGGCGATGGGGCTGTCCGGGATTACGGCCGGGCATTTCTATGCGGGGCTGGTGTTGTTGGGGGTGGGGTGGAACTTCGGGTTCGTGGGGGCATCGGCGCTGGTGCTAGAGACGCATCGGCCGGAGGAGAGGACGCGGGTTCAGGCGTTCAACGATTTCCTGGTGTTCGGGACGATGGCGGTGGGGTCGTTCGCGTCGGGTGGGTTGTTGAACCATTTCGGGTGGGATGCGGTGAACTGGGTGGTGTTTCCGCCGGTGCTAGTGGCGCTGGGGGTGTTGGTGGTTTCGCGGGGGCGGCGGGTGGCTTGAGGGTGCGCTGTGAAGCCCCCACTCCAGCCTTCTCCCGGAGGTGAGGCAGCACGGCGTGTGCCTGCCGCCGGACTCGAACCGGCAAGCCCTCACGGACGTCGGATTTTAAGTCCGCTGCGTCTACCATTCCGCCAGGCAGGCATGGGCTAAGCCTTAGCGAGGGACACGGCGATGTCCAGGGCTCGGCGGATGAGGGTTTCGTTGGCTTCGGGGGTTCGGAAGGCGCTGTGGGCGGAGAGGGTTACGTTTTCCAGGGTCGAGAGCGGGTGGCTGGCGGGGAGGGGCTCAGTGTCGAACACGTCGAGGGCGGCGTGTGCGAGGGGGCCGGTGCTCAGGGCTGAGATGAGGGCGGCTTCGTCGACGATGGCGCCTCGGGCGGTGTTGATGAGGATGCTGCCTGGGCGCATGGCGGCGAGTTGTGGGGCGGCGATGAAGCCGCGTGTCTCGTCGTTGAGGAGCAGGTGGATGGAGACGACGTGACTTTCGGCAAGAACGCGCTCGAGGGGGGCGAACTCGACGCCGGGGGCGTGGCGGGGGGTGCGGTTCCAGGCCAGCACGTTCATGCCGAGGCCGAGGGCCATACGGGCGACTTCGGCGGCGATCCCGCCGTAGCCGACGAGGCCGATGGTCTTGCCGTGGAGCTGGACGCCTTCGGTGCGGGGCCAGGCGCCCTGGCGCATGCCGCGGTCCATGTGGGCGAGGCCTCGGGCGGCGGCGAACATGAGGGCGATGGCGTGTTCGGCGACGGCGGTGTCGCCGTAGCCCTTGATGGTGTGGACGGTGATGCCGAGGGCCTCGAGCTCCTCGGGGTTCATGTAGGAGCGGGCGCCGGTGCCGAGGAAGATGACGTGCTTCAGGCCGGGGATGGCGGGCATGGCGCCGGTGGGCATGAAGGTATGGTCGTTTAGGCAAAAGTCGTAGCCGGCGAGGAGGGGGGCGAGCTCGTGGGCCTCGACCTTCGCGGCGTGGTTCAGCGTGACCGGTGGATCGCCGGGGCGGGTGACGGCGTGATAGACGTTGGTGAGTGCATCGCTCGCGTCCAGGAACAGACCCTTCATGCCGACCTCTCTCGTTTCGATGATCCTGCGATGCGGCCTGGTTGGGGGCAACCTGGTGATTGCGCTGTCGCTGGCGGGTGCAGCGGTTGCGCAGGAGAAACGGCCGTATGCCGGGCCGCAGTATCAGGGCAAGCCGCCGCCGCTGGGGGCGCCCGACCCGGCGCCACAGGTTACGCCGGCCGGCCCTGGGATGGGCGGGATGCCGGCGGCTGGGGCGCGGCCGACGTCGAGCGGCACCGGGTTCGTGGTGGCCGAGGGGCGGGTGCTGACGAACAATCATGTGGTTGCCGAGTGCGGGCGGCTGGTTGCGCGCAACACGGCACAGGTGCGGGTGCCGGCGCGGGTGCTCGCGACCGACCCGGCGCGGGACCTGGCGGTGCTGTCCGTGCCGAACACGGTGGGGCCGGCGCTGTCGTTTCGTGAGGCGCCCCCGGTACGGCGGGGGGAGACGGTGGTGACGTACGGCTACCCGCTGTCCGGGCTGCTTTCCTCGGGGCCGACGTTGACGGCGGGGGACCTGAGCGCACTGGCCGGGCTGCGGGACAAGCCGACGCAATATCAGATCACGGCGCCGGTGAACCCGGGGAACTCGGGCGGGCCGCTGCTGGACAGCCAGGGGCTGGTGATCGGGGTGGTGGTATCGAAGCTGAACGCGATGCGGACGGCGGAGATGACGGGTGGGGACATCCCACAGAACGTGAACTTCGCGGTGAAGGGGCTCGAGGCACTGGCGTTCCTGCGGGCCAACAACGTGCAGCCGCGGGCTGTGTCGGCACAGGGGCCGGAGAAGCGGAACGTGGAGATCGGGGAGATCGCGGACCCGTCCACGCTGCACCTTCTTTGCTACAAGTAGGATGAGCGACGCCGGGGTGTGGGAGGCGCCGCGCCCCCGGCGGCGGTGGCTTTGGCGGCTGTTGCGGTGGGGCACGATCCTCGCCGTGTGGGCTGCGTTGGTGGGGGCGGCCGGGCTCGTTTGGCTGGCGCACGACCTGCCGCGGCCGGACTCGGCGCTGGACGCGGCGCGGCGGCCGGGGCTGACGTTGCTCGACAGGTCCGGGGCGCCGTTCGCGACGTTCGGGGACGTGGTGGGCGAGCCGTTGCGGCTGGCCGATCTGCCGCGCGCGCTGCCTGCGGCGGCGGTGGCGGTGGAGGACCGGCGGTTCTGGTCGCACCCGGGGCTGGATGGAGTTGGCATTGCGCGGGCCGTGTTCGTGAACCTGCGGTCGGGGCGGCTGGTGCAGGGCGGGTCCACGATCACACAGCAGGTGGCGAAGAACCTGTTCCTGACCAATGCGCGGACGATGCGGCGCAAGGTGCAGGAGGTGATGCTCACGCTGTGGCTGGAGCAGGCGTTCAGCAAGGCCGAGATTCTCGAGATCTGGCTCAACCGCGTCTATCTTGGCAGCGGGGCGTGGGGGGTGGATGCTGCGTCGCGCATGTATTTCGGGGTGTCCGCGCGGAAGCTGACCACCTGGCAGGCGGCAGTGCTGGCCGGGGTGCCACGGGCGCCGAGCCGGATCAACCCTCGGTCGGACCCTGCGGCGGCGGCAGGGCGTGCGCGGGAGGTGCTGGCCGCGATGGCCGAAACGGGAGCGCTGACGCGGGCGGAGGCGGAGGCCGAGATGGCCAAGATCGCCTTCCCGCCGCGGCCTGCCACGGCCGGGTGGTTCGCGGATTGGGCGGCCGACACGTCACAAACCGTCGTGCCACCGGGCGCCGACGCGGTGCTGCACACCACGCTGGATGCGCGGCTGCAGGCTGGGGTGGAGGCGCGGCTGGCCACTCTGCTGGACGGGCCGGGGGCGGCCTCTCAGGCGACGCAGGGTGCCGTGGTGGTGCTCGATGCCGCGACTGGGGCGGTGCGGGCCATGGTGGGCGGGCGGGACTACCGCACGGGCCCGTTCAACCGAGCGGTTGCGGCACGGCGGCAGCCAGGGTCGGCGTTCAAGCCCTTCGTGTGGCTGGCGGCGCTCGAGCGAGGCGCCACGCCTGACAGCACGGTGCTGGATGCGCCCATCCGGCTTGGCAGCTGGGCGCCGCAGAACTTCGATGGTGCGTGGCATGGCGAGGTGACGCTCGAGGAGGCGCTGGCGCAGTCGATGAACTCGGCCGCCGTGCGCCTTGCGCAGCAGGCGGGCGGGCCGCTTGCGGTGGCGGCGGTGGCACGGCGGCTGGGCATCGGGGGCACGTTGCCGAACGATCTTTCGCTTGCGCTCGGCACGGGCGACGTGGGCGTGCTCGAGCTGGCTTCGGCCTATGCGACGCTGTTCAACGGCGGACGGCTCGTGACCCCGACCGCGATCGATCGGCTGGAGGTGGACCGCAAGTCAGCGCCGGTGCCGCACCCGGCGATGGACCGCGTGGTCGAGCCGGAGCGTGCGGCGGCGATGGTGCGCATGATGGGGGCTGTCGTGTCCCGCGGCAGCGGCAGGGCGGCGGCGTTGCCGGGTCGGGCCGTGGCGGGCAAGACGGGGACGACGCAGGATTTCCGCGACGCCTGGTTCATCGGAGCCGTCGGGGGGGCTGGAGGCGGCACCGTGATAGCCGTGTGGCTCGGCAACGACGATGCGCGGCCCATGCGCGGCGTCACGGGCGGGGGACTGCCGGCGCGCCTGTTTCGGGAGGTGGCGCTGGAGCTGCGGTGAGCGCCACGAGGTTCAGCCGGCGCAGGCGTGGGGCGAGTGCGGCGGTGGCCAGCACGATCCCGATCGTGACAATCCCTCCGGCCCAGATGGCGGGACCCACGCCGATCAGGCTTGCGGCCACCCCGCTTTCCACGGCGCCCAGCTCGTTGCTGCTGCCCACGAAAACCGCCTTCATCGCCGCGATCCGCCCGCGCATGGCTTCGGGCGACGCAAGGCGCAGGATTGCGCGGCGGATGACCACGCTCAACCCGTCGCAAAGACCGGCCACGAACAGCGCGGCGACCGACAGGTAGAGCGACGTGGAAAGCCCGAACACGACGATCGCCGCCCCGAACCCGCCGATGACCCAGAGCAGCGCGAGCCCGGCGCGGTGCTGCGGGAGCACATAGGGCGCCGCCATGGCCGCGAGCAGCGAGCCGCAGGCCGGGGCCGCGCGCAGCACGCCGAACCCGGAGGAGCCCACGTGCAGGATCTCGGTCGCGACCGCCGGGAGTAGCGCCGTGGCGCCGCCGAAGAAGACCGCGAACAGGTCGAGCAGCATGGAGCCGAGCAGCAGCTGGTCCCGCAGCGTGTAGCGCACGCCGTCCATGATGCGCGCCCAGGTACCCTGCTCGTCCGTATGCGCTTCCGGGCGAACGGAGGGGACCGGCAGCAATGCCACAAGCGAAGCAGCGAACAGCGCCGCCAGCAACGCGTAGGTGAGGCCCGGCCCAGCCGCGTCGTAGAGCAGGCCGCCCAGTGCGGGGCCTGCCACCATCGCGAGCCGGCCGGACGTGGCGAGCACCGCCGTGCCACGCACGAGCGCTTGCAGCGGGACCACCTGCGCCTCGAGCCCGGCCGCAGCCGGGTCCTCGAAGGCCCCTGCCGCGCCGATCAGGAACGCGATGCCGAAGAGCGGCCACACCTGGCCCACGAGCGCCACCGAGGCCCAGGCCGCCAGGCCCGCCAGCGCCGCCATGGCGCCCGCTGCCAGCAGTAGCACCGCGCGCCGGTCGTGCCGGTCCGCCACGTGGCCTCCATACAGCACGAGGCCGATCCCCGGTATGGCCTCGACCAGGCCGAGCCAGGCGAGGTCCATCGGGTTCCGCGTCAGGCTGAACACCTGGTAGCCGAGCAGCACCCGCAGCGCGCTCATGGCAAAGCGCTGCAGGATGTTCGAGAAGGCGACGGCGCGGAACGCCGGGTCGGCCCATAGGCGTGGGGGGCTCACCCGATCCGCATCAGCCCGGCGCCGCCCCGCTCCAGCCAGCGCGTGGCCGCGGCGCGGTAGGGCGTGAGCTCGGCGACCAGCGCCCAGAAGCGCGGGCTGTGGTCCATGTGCCGCAGGTGCGCCACCTCGTGCGCCACCACGTAATCCTGGACCTCCGGAGGCGCCATCAGCAGGCGCCAGCTGAACATGAGCGTGCCGTTGGCGGTGCAGCTGCCCCAGCGGGTGCGCGTGTCCTTCACCACCACGCTCCGGGCGCGGAGGCCGGCGGACTGCGCCTTGGCCACGGCGGCGGCGGCCAGGCGCTGGCGGGCCTCAGCGCGAAGGTGGTCGATGACGCGGCGGCCCAGGAACTCGGGTTCGCCGCCCACCAGCAACGTGTCGCCCTCGCGACGCATCCCGCGCAGGCCGGGGGCGTGGCGCACCTGGACCGGCGCGCCGTCGATCGGCACCGTTGCGCCATCCTCGATCACCACCGGCTGCGGCAACCGGGCCAGGCGCTCGGCCACCCAGCCGGCATGGTTCATCAGCAGCGCGCGCCCGGCCGCCTCCGTGGTGCCGGTCAACGACCGTGCCGGCAGCGTGACGATCACGCTACCCTCCCGCGCGTCGATCCGCAGGCTGATGCGCCGGGCCCGCGCGCTGCGGCGCCAGTGCACCTGCGTGGGGCCGTGCGGGAGCAGCACGGATTCGGTCTTGGTGGCGGCCATGGCCAGACATAAAGGACCGCCCCGCCGCGCCGCAACCATCATGGGAGAGGGACGAGCCGACGTGCATCCGGGGTCGGCCCGGCCAGGCCAGCCACTACCCGCGCCGCCACGGCCTCGCGGTAGTGCAGCGGATCCCAGAAGTTCGTGCGGCTTTCCGTCAGTGCGTTCGCCCACAGGAAGTCCACCAGCTCCGCCCCGTGCGCCCGCGCGATGCCCGCCGCCTCCTGCTTGCATGCCGCCCAGCGCGCCGCCGCGCGGGAGCCTGTGGGGCCGTGCTGGGACACATGAAGCGGCGGCAAGAACAGCACCACGCGCGTGCCGGGCGGGAGGGTGCGGAGCAGCGGGGCCAGCAACTCGAGCGCGGGCAGCGCGATCGAGTCATCCGGCCTGGCGGGGGCCGCGTCGACGGCGGCCCAGCGGGCGAAGGCGGCGTCCACCCGGGCCGCGTCCCACGCCGCATCGTCGGGCACGAAGCGCGTGTAGCCGTCCAGCCCGTAGCGGGGGCGCTTGAAGCCGAGCACCGTCCAGAGCTGGTTCGCCGCCTCCTGCACCGCGAAGGGCGTGAGCATGTGGCGATAGGCCGGCCAGAGGCTGGCCCCATACATCCACTCGGGGAAGGGCCGGGGCGTGAGGCGGTCCGCAGTGCCTGCGCACCAGGCCTGGTCGATGCTGACGAGCACTGCGCGCGGGGCCGGGTGTGCGCGGAGGAACACCCCGAGGATCTGCGTCTGCTCCCAGGGTGTGGCGCTGTTCATGGACAGGTTCACGAACCGTGCGCCGAACGCCGGGTCGAGCGCAGCCGGCTGCAGCAGGCGCGCGGTCGAGGTGCCGACCACGGCCGCGTCGAACCGCGGGCTCCGGGCCAGGGCCGGCATGGAGAAGCGCGCATTGCCGCTGATCGGCACCCGGGGCAGGGGCGGCGACAGGGGGAGCGTATCCCATGGGTCCACGACCGCCACGAACGCATACAGCACGGCCGCCAGACCGACCCCGGCGGCGGCGAAGGCGCGCGCGAACGCGGCCCAATCCCGGCCGGGCGCGTCAGAACTGGAAATAGATGAACTCGTTCGGCACGCGTCCGCCCGCCAGCAGCAGCAGGCCTGCCAACGCGAGCCCCGCCGCCACAGCCACCCTGCGCCGCGGCGCGAGCCGCTCCAGCGCCACCACCTGGCTCGTGGGCCCGACCAGCGCCAAGGCCGCGCCTGCGGCCAACACCCAACCCTCGGGCAGCCGCACCCGCCCCCAGCCCTCCAGCCCGGCCAGCCCCGCATACATGCGCAATGCCGTCCCGAAATCGGGTGCGCGGAACAGCACCCAGGCCAGCACCACGAACAGCAGCGTCAGGGCCCAGCCCGCGACGGTTGGCATCGCCCGCCCCGACCGCGCCCACGCCCCGTTGGCCGCCAGCGCCAGCCCGTGCACCCCGCCCCAGGCCACGAACGTCCAGGCCGCCCCGTGCCACAGACCCCCCAGCAGCATCGTCAGCACCACGTTGCGCGCCTGCGTGAAGCCGCCGCCCCCGGAACTCCGGCCATTGCCCCCCAGCGGCACATAAACGTAGTCCCGCAGGAATCGGCTCAGCGTCATGTGCCACCGCCGCCAGAAATCCCGCACGCTGGTGGCCCGGTAGGGCGCATCGAAGTTGAACGGCAGCCTCAGCCCGAACATCAGCGCGAGCCCGATCGCCATGTCCGAATAGCCCGAGAAGTCGAACAGGATCTGCACCGCGTAGGCCCACGCCCCGGCCCACGCCGCTGCCCCCTGCACAGGCCCCGCCGCCGCCTGCGCGAACACCGGGTCGCACACCAGCGCCGCAGTGTCCGCGATGCCGACCTTCTTCGCGAACCCGATGGTGAACAGCAGTGCCCCGCGCCCGAGGCTTTCCCACGTGTCGCGCCGCCCCAGCCCCGCCAGCTGCGGCACCAGCTCGTTGTGCCGCACCAGCGGCCCGGCGATGAGCTGCGGGAAGAACATCACGAAGGCCGAAAACCCGAGCAGCCCGTACACGTGCCGGTCCCCGCGTCGCAGGTCGACCAGGTAGGAAATCTTCTGGAAGGTGAAGAAGCTGACCCCAAGCGGCAGGATGATGGGCAGCGCCTCCCACTCCTGCCCGGCCATCGCGGCCAGGTTCGCGCCCAGGAAGTTCGCGTACTTGCACACCCCGAGCACGCCCAGGTTCAGCGCCACCCCCGCCACCAGCCACGCATCGTGCCGCCGCCGCGCCCACCCCTGCACCAGGAGCCAGTTCGCCAACGTGAGCCCGGCCAGCGCAGGGACGAAACGCCAGTCCCACCCGCCGTAGAACAGCAGCGATGCGGCCACGAGCACCGCCTGCCGTGCCGCCGCCCCCCGCGCCGCGTGGAAGGCGAGCAGCACGGCCGGCAGGAACCCGAGGACGAAGAGTTGCGAGTTGAACAGCACGCGCCACCCCTCGCCCGACAATTGCCCCATCGTCAACCACCCGCCGGCAGAGGCCTGCCGAATCCAGCGCGCAAACTCGACGGCCATCGCCACGTTGCACCGCAACGCGGACGGAGCCGCGCCGGACCGGGGGTAGAGTGGCCGACGCGCGAACGGAATGCAGGGTTCTCCTCGTCGAGGACGATGCCGTGATGCGGGAGGCCTTGGCCGAACTGCTCAGCGACGCCGGCTATGACGTGACGGCCACGTGCACCGCTGACGAGGCGGCCATCCTGCTGGCCGAGGGACCACGGTTCGAACTGCTGCTCACCGACCTCACGATGCCGGGTCAGATCGACGGCTGGGGTTTGGCGCAGCATGCGCGCGAGCTGCAGCCGAGCCTCCCGGTGGTGTTCGTCTCGGGCCGGGCGGACGTGCACCAGTGCGCGGCCGCGCTCGCGCCCCCCACCGCGGCCTTCGGCAAGCCGTTCGGCGGCGAGCAACTCCTGCGCGAACTCGACCGCCTCACCGCTGCTCCGGCCGGCGGTCCTGCAGGCCCCCAACCCGGCGTTTAATTTTTGGCAACAGCTTCCAGCGCATTCTCCGCAGCATGCCGTCCCGAGTCGTCACCATTCCCTCTCAGCCGTCCGACCTGCATGGCCGCGGAGCATCGTTGGGGCCGAACTCGCTGTGGGTCCGGCTCCTGCTCCTGATCCTCACTGCGACGCTGCCCATGCTGGTGCTGCTCGTCGTCTCCGGCGTGCTCGACAGCCGCCATCTGATGCAGCGCGAGCAGGACCGGGTGGTCGCGATCGCACGCCTCGCCGCCGAACAGCAGGACAATGCGCTATCCGAGGCGGGCAACGTGCTCCGGGTCCTTTCGAGCATCCCGGAGATCACGGCCAGCCCGGAGCGATGCAGCGCCGTCGTGCAGAGGGTCGTCAAAAACGCGCCGCAGTTCAACGCCATCAGCTTTGCCGATCCGACCGGCGCCGTGCACTGCTCCAGCAACCCGGCTGCCGTCGGGCTCGACGCGTCGGACCGCGCCTACTTCAAGACCGCCTTGAACGCCCCGCGCGGTGCGGCCGTCACCTTGAGCCGCCTCGTCGTCGGCCGCCCCACCGGCCTGCCCGGCATCTTCGCCGCCCTGGCCGTGTATCGGCCCGGCATCGAGGAGCCGGCAGGCGTGCTGATCGTCACGATGCCGATCGAATGGTTTGCTAGGAAGTATAGCCCACAGACCGAAGCGCAGGACATGGCCGAGGTGATCGACACCCGGGACAGCACCGTCCTCGCGCGATACGCCGGCGGCACCTACCTGCCCGCGTCCGAGCAGGCGCCCTTCCACCCCGTGCTCGCCGCCTTCCGCGCCAAGCCCGAAGGCGGCACGATCACGGCGACCGTCATGGGCCCGGATGGCGCGGCGATCGACCGGCTCTACGGTTACGCCGCGCTTCCGGCGGGGCAGGGCGCGCTGCTGCTGGCCGTGGGCGTGGACGTGGCGGAGGTGCATGCCATCGTGGCGCTCCGGATCATGGTGGCGCTCGTGTTCGGCCTCATCGTGCTCGTGCTCGCCATCGCGTGCAGCTTCCTCTCGGCGCAGCGCACCATCTTGGGGCCGCTCGACGAGATCGTCGCCGCCGCCTCCGCCATCGGCTCGGGCGACCTTGTCGTGCCGCCGCGCCTGCCGCGGGGCTCCGCGCGGGAGCTGAGGGTGCTCGTCATCGCCTTCATCGCGATGGCCCGCCGGCTCCGCACACGGGACGAGCGCATCGCTGCCATGCAGGCGCGGCTACAGGCGAGCGTGGATCAGCATCTTCTGTTGGCCAGTGCCTCCAACGACATCATCACGCGATTCTCGCCGGATCTGCACCGGCTGTATGTCTCGCCCGCCAGTCAGGAGGTTCTCGGCTACGCGCCCGAGGAGATGGTCGGCACGCATTACGCCGAGTTCGTCTGCCCGGAAGACTGGCCCCAGGTGCTGGAGGCCATCACGGCGATGATGCACGAGCACCGCGCCACGGTCCGCATCATCTACCGGGCCATGCGCCGCGGTGGGCAGACCATCTGGGTCGAGGGCAGCGCCCGGCGCCTGCCCGACGACAGCGGCTTCGTCCTGGTGGCGCGGGACGTGACGAACCACAAGGCGCTCGAGGAGCAGCTGGGCCAGGCCAACCGGCGCCTGCGCGTCCTCGCCTGGCAGGACGGCCTGACCGGGGTCGCGAACCGTCGCCGCTTCGACGAGGCTCTGGGCCAGGAATACCGCCGCGCCCTGCGGCAAAACGGCAGCCTCGCCCTCGTCATGCTCGACGTGGACCACTTCAAGCGCTTCAACGACGCGTATGGCCACCTCGGCGGCGATTCCTGCCTGCAGCGCATCGCCGCCGCCCTCGTCGCCCAGGCCCGTCGCCCGGCCGACCTTCCGGCCCGCTATGGCGGGGAGGAGTTCGCCGTCCTGTTGCCCGATACCGACATCGTCGGCGCGCACGCCTTCGCCGACGGGCTGCAGGCCGCCCTCGCGGACCTCGCGATCCCGCACGAGGGCAACCCGGCCGGACGCGTCTCGGTCAGCATCGGCATTGCCTGCACCACCCCGGAAGGCGGGGACTCCGGGCCGGCCGAACTGATCGAGGCAGCCGATGCCGCGCTCTATCGCGCCAAGGCGGCCGGCCGGAACCGGGTGGAGCGCGCCCCCTCCGAAGCCATGGCCCCGACCCGCTAGAGCGCGAGGCGTGAGTCGCCCTCATCGAGCAACCCTGGATCGCACCTCGCCGGCTCACTTCGGGCCGGACGCGGTCTAGGCTGGGCAAAGCCCGTCCACTCCGAGCCTCTGCCGCCCGGGCCCCATCACGCCGCCCGCCCGAACACCACCCGCCGCCGCACCGCCCGCACCGGCATGGCGGCATACACGTCCTTGACGGCTTCCGTGATCGTGACGCCCGCCAGATGTGGCGCGAGCCACCGTCCGCCCACCTCCCACGCTTCGGCGCTGCGCAGCAGCACCCCGGCCCGAACCGGCGGCAGGAAAAGCGCCGTGTCCCGCCGCTCCACCCGGAACAGGCTCCCCGCCAGCAGCCGGCCGATCTGCCCCGGCGAGTAGGGCTGCCCATGCCCGAACGGCGTGCTCTCCACATGCGCCCAGAGCCCGCGCCGGTTCGGCGCCACCACGAGCAGCCGCCCATCGTCCTTCAGCACCCGCCACACCTCGCGCAACAGCCCTCGCGCGTTCTCCGCCGCCTCCAGCCCGTGCACGAGCAGGATCCGGTCGAACACCAGGTCGGGGAAGGGCAGGGCGTCCTCCTCCGTCGTGCACGTCATGTTGCCGCTGATCGTCGGCCACCGTACCGCACCTACCTGCGCCGGCACGGCACACACGCTGCGCGCAGCCTCGGCCGTCCAGCCGCGCAAATAGGGCGGTGCATAGCCCAGCCCCAACACCGAGAGCCCGTCCAGCGCCGGCCAGCACAGCTTCAGCCGCCGCCGCACCAGCTCGCACGCCACGGCGCCCCGCGGGGTGCCGTAGAACCGGGCCGTCATGTGCGCGTCCGCCGTCATCGCCCCCGTTCCCGCCTCCGTCCCCAATTCTACCACACCCGAGCTTGCGCCGCCGCCCCGGCGAAGGCAGGCTCCGCGGCCAAACCCCACGCCCCCGCTTCGCAAAGGCCCACGATGCTCACGGCACGCGCCATTCCCATGCTGTCCGACAACTACGCCTGGCTCCTCACCGACACCGCCACGGGCGCCACCGGCTTCGTGGACCCGGCCGACGAAGCCGCCACCGCCGCCGCCATCGATGCGGCCGGCGGCAAGCTCGGCCTCATCCTCATCACCCACCACCACCACGACCACATCGGCGCCGTTGAGCAAATCCGTGCCCGCTACGGCGCCAAGGTGGTCGGCGCCGTCTCCGACGCGCATCGCCTGCCCAAGCTCGACCAGGCCGTCCACGAAGGCGACACCGTGACACTCGGCCAGGCCCACCTCCGCGTCATCGACACGCCCGGCCATTGCCGCGGCCACATCTCCTACTACGCCGAGGACGGCGCCGTGCTGCTCTGCGCCGACACCCTCTTCAGCCTCGGCTGTGGTCGCCTGTCCGAGGATCCGCCGGAGGTCATGTTCCACAGCCTCCGCAAGCTCGCCGCCCTCCCGGGCGACACGCTCGTCTGCTGCGGCCACGAATACACCCAGTCCAACGCCCGCTTCGCCCTCAGCGTCGATCCCGGCAACCAGGCCCTGCAGGCCCGCGCCCGCGAGATCGACCGCCTCCGCGCCGCAGGTCAGCCCACGATCCCCTCGAGGCTGGACGAGGAGCGCGCCGCCAACCCTTTCCTTCGCGCGCCCGACGCCGCCACCTTCGCCAAGCTCCGCTCCCAGAAGGACAGTTTCCGATGAAGCTTTTCCACTCCCCCACCAGCCCCTACGTGCGCAAGGTCGTGGCCACCGCCATCGCCTGCGGCTACGAGGACCGGATCGAGCTCGTGGACACCAACCCCCACACCTCTCCCCCCGGTCTGATCGCGGCCAACCCGCTGTCGAAGGTGCCCTGCCTCGTGACGGAAGACGGGCTCGCCCTCTTCGACAGCCCGGTCATCTGCGAATACATCGACGCCGTCGCGTCCGGCACCCTCTTCCCCGCCGGTGCCGCACGGTGGAGCGTGCTCCGCCACCAGGCCATCGGCGACGGCATGATGGACGCAGCCGTCGCCCGCCGCATGGACCAGATGCGCCCCCAGGAGGCCGCGCGCGACGAGTTCATGGCCCGCCAGGCCACCGCCGTCGCCCGCGCGCTCGACATGCTCGAGGCCGACCTGCCGCCGGATCATCTCAACATCGGCACACTGAGCATCGCCTGCTCCCTGGGCTACCTCGACCTTCGCTTCGCCACAGACGCCTGGCGCGAAGGCCGCCCCGGCCTTGCCGCATGGTACACCCGCATGGAAGCCCGCCCCGAACTCGCCCGCACCAAGCCGCCGGGCGTGTAGCCCTTCTCTTTCCCCCTCCCCTTGCGGGAGGGGCCGGGGGAGAAGCGGCCCGGCGCCTTTGCACACGCGGCTCAGGCCTGATCCCCTCAACGTTCCAGCCTGTGTCGGCACCCGCAGCGCCAGCCCGGTGAAGAACGTCACCACCAAAGCCACCACCAGCCTCGCCAGGATGAACGGCGGCACCTCCCGGGAAGATCTCCCACATCGCCGTCCCCGTCAGCCCGCTGGGTCAGTGCCGGCACAGGACGCACTCACCCCCGTGCCGCCAACACCCCGCCCGCTGCCACCAGGCCCGCTGCCACCGCCGTTCGCGCGTCCAGCACAGCCTCCCCCCCTGCCGCCAGCAGCAGCGTGGACAGCACCGGAGTGGCGAATGCCAGCGTGCCGAGCAGCCGCGGATCGCCCCGCTTCATGCCGACGTCCCACAGCGCGAACGCAGCTCCGACCGGCCCGACCCCCATCGCCACCGCGGCCGTCCACGCGCCGGGCGACATCGCGACGAACCCGCCAGCCGCTGCCTGCGCCAAGCCGGCCAGCACCGCTGTCGCAGCACAGAACCCGGCAACCGCCCCGGTGGGCACCCCGGTCAACCGCCGCGACAGCACCGAATACAGCGCCCAGATCACCGCCGCCCCGCCCGCGAACGCATAGCCTCGCCAAGCTCCCGCCGGGAACGCCGCACCCGACGCCAGCAGCGCTCCGCATCCAGCCAGCCCCAGCGCCGCCCCCGCCCAGTGCCGCCACCCCAGCCGCATGCCCAGCAGCGCACCCGACAGCAGCACGATCAGCAGCGGCCAGAGATAGTTGATCAGGTTCGCCGCCGCGGCCGGCGCCAACGCGAGCCCGGCGAAGTAGCACGCATGGTAGCCGAACAGCCCGCCCACCCCATGCACCCAAGCCAGGCCGGGCTGCCGCAGCTCCCGCAGCGCGCCCCGCCATGCCAGCCACGCCAGCCCGAGCACCCCGGACACGCCGAAGCTCACCGCCGTCAGCTGCAGTGCCGGCACCCCCTCCGCCGCCCGCGACAACAACGCGAGGGAGGCCCAGAGAAGGATAGCGGCGCACCCGCACAGGGTCGCGGAGCGCGCCCTCACGTCAGCCTGGTTGCGGCGCGCCCCCTCAATACATGTGCTGCCCGCCGTTGATCGACAGCGTGGACCCGGTGATGAAGTCCCCGTCGTCGCTCGTCAGGAACACCACACCCCGCGCGATGTCCGTCGCCTGCCCCAGCCGGCCCATCGGGATCCGCGCCACGATCTTCTGCAGCACGTCGGCCGGCACCGCCCGCACCATCTCCGTATCCACATAGCCCGGCGCGATCGCGTTCACCGTGATCCCGAAACGCGCCCCCTCCTGCGCCAGCGCCTTCGTGAACCCATGGATGCCGGACTTCGCCGCCGCGTAGTTCACCTGGCCATACTGCCCGGCCTGCCCGTTGATGCTGCCGATGTTCACCACCCGCCCGAACTTCGCCGCCCGCATGCCGTCGAACGTCAGCTTGCACAAGTTGAAGCAGCTGCCGAGGTTGGTATCCATCACCGCGTCCCACATGTCCCGGGACATGCGGCTCATGGTCCCGTCCCGCGTGATGCCGGCATTGTTCACCAGGATCTCGATCGCCCCGTGCTCGGCGCCGATGGTCTTCACCGCCGCCTCGCAGGCCGCGAAATCCCCCGCGTCGAATTTGATCGCCGGAATGCCCGTCGCCTTCGTGAAGGCCTCCGCCGCCGCATCGTTCCCGGCGTAGCTTGCCACGACGTTCCGCCCAGCCTGCTTCAGCGCCATGCTGATCGCCTCGCCGATCCCCCGCGTCCCACCCGTCACCAATGCCACTCGCGCCATACTCGTGCCTCCCTGAAACGAGGGTCTATGCCCTCTTCACCCTCTCCTTTTGGGGGAGGGCCGCGGTGAGCGGCTCCCTTACCGCTCCACGCACATCGCGACCCCCATGCCGCCCCCGATGCACAGCGTCGCCAGGCCCTTCTTCGCGTCCCGCTTGCCCATCTCGTGCAGCAACGTCACCAGGATGCGTGCCCCCGATGCCCCGATCGGGTGCCCGATGGCGATTGCCCCGCCGTTCACGTTCACGCGCGCGGTGTCCCAGCCGAGGTCCTTGTTCACCGCACAGGCCTGCGCCGCGAAAGCCTCGTTGGCCTCCACCAGGTCCAACCCGTCCGCCCGCCACCCGGCCCGCTCCAGCGCGCGGCGCGCCGAAGGGATCGGCCCTGTGCCCATGATCGCCGGGTCGACGCCCACGGTGGCGAAGCTCGCGATCCGCGCCAACGGCGTCAGCCCGCGCCGGGCAGCCTCGGCGCCGGACATCACCACCAGCGCCGCGGCCCCGTCGTTGATCCCGCTCGCATTCCCCGCCGTCACCGTCCCGTCCTTGCTGAACGCCGGCCGCAGCTTCGCCATCGCCTCGGGCGTGGAATCGTGCCGGATGTACTCGTCGTCCTCGACCACCACGTCGCCTTTGCGGCCCTTGATCGTGATGGCGACGATCTCGTCCTTGAACCGCCCTGCCTTCTGCGCCGCACTTGCCTTCTGCTGGCTCGCCGCCGCAAACGAGTCCTGCTGTTCGCGCGTGATCTGGAACTTCGTCGCCACGTTCTCGGCCGTCGTGCCCATGTGGTAGCCGTGGAACGCGTCCCACAGCCCGTCGCGGATCATGGTGTCGATCAGGCCCAGATCGCCCATCTTCTGCCCGGCCCGCAGATAGGCCGCGTGCGTCGACTGGCTCATGCTCTCCTGACCACCGGCGATCACGATCGCGCTCTCGCCCGTCCGCACCTGCTGTGCGGCAAGCGCCACCGTGCGCAGCCCGCTGCCGCACACCTGGTTGATCCCGAAGGCCGTCTTGTCGTCCGGCACGCCCGCCATCCGTGCCGCCTGGCGCGCCGGGTTCTGCCCCTGCGCCGCCGTCAGCACCTGGCCCAGGATCACCTCGTCCACGTCGCCCGGCTCGAGCTTCGCGCGGACCATCGCCTCGCGGATCACCGCCGCCCCCAGCACATGCGCCGGCACCGAGCCGAACGCGCCGTTGAAGCTGCCCACCGGCGTTCGCGTCGCCGCCACGATCACCACGTCGTCCATGCCGGACCTCCCTTGTGCGAAGCTGTAAGCTCGCGTTGCGGTCACACTAGAGCCTCAGGCAGGCTCCGCAACCAGCCCAGCAGCGGCGCCCAAAGCGCCGCCTCGGCCTTGGAGCCTGCGACCATCCCGATATGCCCGCTGGCCGGCCGATGCACCACGGCGCCCGGGATCATGGCAGCCAACGCCAGCGCGCTGGCCGGCGGCACGATGCGGTCGCGCGCCGGAACCGCCACGAAGCTCGGGACGCGCAGCCGCGCCGGGTCCACGGCCTCGCCGGCCACGCGCCAGGTCCCCCGCGCCGGGCCGTTCTCGCCATACCATCCGGCCAGCGTCTCCCGCCCGACCGGGGCGGCCAGCGGCACACCGTCGTTCAGCCAATCCTCGAGCGCCACGAACCGCTCGGCAGCCTTGCTCGACTGGTCCATCGCCCCGAACGCCCGGTATTTGGCCGCGACGCTCCCGGGCTCCACCGCCGCGAACAGCGCCTGCAGCGCGTCGACCGGGATCGTCCCCGTGGCCTGCATCAGCGGCTCCAGCCGGGGCAGGGCGCCCGCCACCTCCGCCGCACTGGCCGGGTCGCCGCCATGGAAGTCCCAGGGCGTCGCCAGCAGCGCCAGCCCCTGCACCAGCCCCGGCCGCCGCAGCGCCGCCGCCACCGTCAGCAGCCCGCCCATGCAATAGCCGGCCAGCACCGCAGGCCCTACCGCTTCGAGGGCCCGCCCGAGCGGCCCGCAGACGTAGTCCGTCAGCCCGAACCGCCGCTCCACGTCGCCCGGCCACCCCCAGTCCAGCAGCAGCGGCCGAACGCCTTGCCCCGCGAGCCAGCGCAGCATCGAGCCGCCCCCGCCCCCGCCCCCGCCCCCGCCCCCGCCCCCGCCGTCGCCGTCGCCGTGCGGCATCAGGTCCAGCACGTAGGCCCGGTTCACCAGGCTCGGCACGAGCAGCACCGGCATCCCACCGCCGCCGCGCTCTCCATAGTCGAGGATCCGCGCCGCCCCCTCGGACCATAGCACCGGCGGCTCCGCCAGCGTGCGCCGCCAGGGATGTTCCCGATACGCCGCGATCCCCCGCAGCAACGATGGATCAGGAAGGCTCGAGCCGGGCGAGCCGCCGCTCGAGCTCGTCCACCCGGGCCAGGAGCCGCTCGATCCTGCTATCCCGCTCGTCAGGTGCAGCAGCAGCGGCCGCGGCCCCCGGCGCCGGAGCGGGCCCGGTCGCTCCGTGGAGCGTCCGTCGCTCAAGCGCCCGCGCCCACAGCCGCGCCATCTCCCGCGCCTGGGCCGCCCACGCGTCGATAGCCTGCAGCTGCGCCTCCTGCACCTCCCGGTCCAGCACCAGCCCGGCCAGCTCGCTCTGCCAGAGCGTCACCCAGTCTTCGAGCCACGCCGCCGGGTCCTCTTCCACGCTCCGTTCCCCTGGGATCACCGCCCATGCTGCAACGCACCCGGCCCGGCGCGGCTGCTTATCGCCCGTGCTGCAGTTGCGTGATAGTCTCCGCTCACCCGATGCCCCCATAGTCCGAGAGACCTACCATGCCCGACACCCCGCAAGACCTGACCGCCGCGGCTCCGCCAGCGACGCCACCGTCGGCCCCTCAAGCGCCCACCACCCCGGTCGTCGTCAAGAAATACGCCAATCGCCGCCTCTACAACACCGAGACGTCCAGCTACATCACCCTCGAGAACCTCGCCGACATGATCCGCGCCGGCCGCGACTTCGTCGTCTACGACGCCAAGAGCAGCGAGGACATCACCCGCGGCGTGCTGACCCAGATCATCGTCGAGGAGGAGAGCAAGGGCTCCTCCATGCTCCCCACCGCCTTCCTCCGCCAACTCATCGGCTTCTACGGCGGCAGCCTGCAGGGCGTCGTGCCGAAATACCTCGAGCAGGCCATGGCCACCTTCTCCCAGGGCCAGCAGCAGATGCGGACCGTGATGGAAAAATCCTTCCCGTTCCTTCCGCCGCCCATGGAGGAGATGGGCCGCCAGAACCTCGCCTTCATCGAGCGCGCGCTGACGATGTTCAACCCCTTCGCCCGCACCGCCGACGCCCCGAAGGCCGAGCGTCAGGACGGCAACGCCACCACCGCGCCGCAGCCGGCACCCACCGAACTGCAGGCGATGCAGCACGAGATCGAGAGCCTCCGCGCCCAACTCGCCATCGCCCGCGCCGAGGCGGTGATCCACGCGCCCCACGCCATCGCCCCCCACGCCATCGCACACGCGCCTGCACAGGCGGCCCCGGTCAACGTCCTGGCCGACCCGCCGCATGCCCCGATGGCCGACGCCGTCGGCGAGCCGCCAGCCGCTCCGAAGCCGGCCGCCCCCCTCGTCATGTCGCGCAAGGGCCGCACACCGAAGCGCTGAGCGCACCAGGACGCTCACCGCGACCAAGGCAGCCGCGCCACCCCGAACCCGGACACGTTGAGCCGCCCATCGGCCACCGTGACCGGGACGGTCACCGCGCCCCCCGTGGGCGCGAGGAGCCCGATCACCCCCCGCATGGCTGTGGCGGCCCCCGGCCCGATCGCCCCCGCCGCTACCAGCGCATCCACGGCCGGGCCGGGCCGCTCGATGGCGAGGCGCCCGCGCCCGACCGGCTCCAGCCGCGCATCCAGCGCCGCCTCGCCCTCGAGGGTCGCCGCCGCCGCGCCCCAAGCTCCCGCACCCTCGACCAGGACCCGCCCGCCCGCCCGCTGCCACGCCGCCAGGTCCTCCGCCGGCCAGCCCGGCGTGGCAACGAGCCGCGCCCGGCCCCCGGCCAGCGCGCCCTCCGTATCCGTCCCGCGTACGCCCGTCGCCGACGCCGTCACGGCCGGCCCATCCCATCGCAGGTCGGCCCGCTGCACGCCCCATCCGGCGCCCGTGATCCTCTCCGCCTCCGCCTCGCCCGGCCCCATGCCATCGAGCGCCGCACGCACCTCCAGCCGCTCAGCCCGGAACGGCACGGGCGCCGCCCCCTCCGCCTGGACCGACTGCGCCCCGGACGGTTCGATCCGGAGCGACCCCGGCGCCATCAGCGGCACCGAGAGCCGCACCGTCTCGGCCTCCCACCGCACCCCATGCCCGGCCGCACGAGCCCCCGGGATCACGACGGAGATCGACGGCCACGACGCCCGCCGGGCCGGCCCGCCCTCGAGCCGCCATCCCGCCAGCGCGGCCGCCTGCACGAACGGCCCGATGCCTCCGAGCACGCGCTCCGTCACCGCCCACCACGTCGTGGCATGGCCGAGAACCCCCGCGACAAGTATCGCCGCGCCCCAAACACCCCAGCGCCGCATGGCTCAGACCGGCCCCGGCGCTGCAGAACGTCCACAGCCGGGTCGGAGCCGAGCCGATCCACGCGCCGGAACGAAACACTTCATTAAGGTCTTGACATGCCGAAACCGCGCTGGGCGTTGAGGAACGCGAAAACAACCACTTACATACCTCTTGCGCCCGGGCCACGCCTTTGCTAGGCGCCCCCGCCTCAGCCGAACTGACACGAAACTGTGATCTTTGAGCGGTTTGGCGGCCCCAAATGGACCGCGCTTCAACGAGGGCGAGATCTTGCCCACAAACTTATCCACAGGACGGGAACCGCTCCGCCCCATCGGCCCAGGCAGCGCGCAGTGCGTCCAGCAACGCCTTCTGCCCCAACTGCCCCGGCAGCGGCGCCCCGATCACCAGGTGCACCACGCCCGGCCGCTTCAGGAAGGCGCGCCGCCCCCAGAGCCGCCCCGAATCGGTGGACACCGGGATGACCGGCAGCCCCGTCCGCGAGGCCAGCGCCGCTATCCCCGGGCGGATCGGCACCTCTGCCCCAACCTCCACCCGCGTGCCCTCCGGAAAGATCACGATCTGCCGCCCGTCCGCCACCGCCCGCTCGGCCCCTTGCAGCAGGACCTTGATGGCCTTGAAGCTTCCTGCCCGGTCCAGCGCGATCTGCCCGGCCGGCTTCAGCATGGACCCGAACAGCGGGATGTTCGCCAGCTCCGCCTTGTACACGTAGCTCGTCCGCGGCACGATCGTGAGCCACACCAGCGTGTCGAACGCCGACTGGTGCTGCGAGGCGATCAGCGCCGCCCCGTCCGGGATGTGCTCGGCGCCCACCACCTCGATCCGGATGCCCGCAATCTCCCGCGCCCCGGCCAGCACGCAGAAGGCCCAGCTCTGCGCCACCCACAAGGACCGCTCCGGCCGGAATGTGCGCACGAACGCGCCGATGCTGCCCCATACGAAGGTCGCGCCGAAGAACCACACGTTGAACAGTGCCGAACGCACCCAGATCACAGCCCCTCCTCCCGCCGTCCGAGGCCGATCGAGGGCCCGAACAGCGCAACAAGATATTTGTCGAACTCCGCCGCGAGGATCCGCGTCGTCTCCATGTCCATTGTCCCCCGCAGCGCCGGCGGCTGCACCGGTACGGGCACCAGCGCCACCTCCGGCAAGGACCGCCCGATCTCGAGCAGCGCACGGTCCATGTGATACCCGGCCGTCACCACCAGCAGGCGTCGAACCCCGGCGGCCCGCGCCCATTGCGCCGTTTCGGCCGCGTTGCCCAGGGTGGACGTGGCCTGTCGCCCAAGCGTGATCCGCGCCTCGAGCGAAGGCGACAGCCGCACCCGCCGCATCATCTCGGCCAGGTCCACCCCGCGCCCGACCCCGCTCACCAGCAGCGCCGGCGCGTGGCCCCCTTGCAGAAGCCGCAGCGCCGTCTCAATCCGGTCCGCCCCGCCCGTCAGCGCAACGATCCCGTCCGCCTCGGGCAGCAGGGCCGGAGCCGGGGCCCGCGCCGTCCGCTCGAACACGCCGAACGCCGTGCCCCAGGCCGCCCCCACCAGCAGCAGCGCCGCACAGGCACGCGCCGTCGGCACCAGTGCCCTCACGGCAGCCGCCGCAGCCAGCGCCGCACGGTGACCTGCGCCGTGCCCCACCCGATCATGCCTGCCGCGACCGGGACAGCGGCGAAACCCGCCCACAGCGCGGGCGGCACGGCCCGAGCGGCCGCCTCGGCCATGTCGCGCCCGGGCGCGAGCTCGAACCCCGTCGCCACCAGCCCCGCCAGCACCGGCGCCGCCCCGAGCACGCCGAGCAGCCCGCCCCAGCCCGCCAACCGCCCGGCCCGTCGGGCAAACCGCCCGGCGATGAACCCGTCCGTGGCACCCAGCCCATGCACGATCTCGATCGCCTCCCGCCGCAGCGCGAGCCCCGCCCGCGTGGCCACCGCAACAACCGCCGCCGCCACCAGCCCGACCACACCCACCACGGCGGCCGCACTCGCCTCGAGCCGCCAGAGCAGCGCCGCAAGCCGCCGCAGCCAGGGCTCGTGCGCCTCCACCGAAGCCCCCGGCACTGCCGCCGCCAGCGCCTCGGCCGAGGTGCCGGGCGCGAGCCGCACCGCGACCACGGCGGGCAACGCCAGCCCAACCCGCCCGGCACCCGCCCCCAGCCACGGCTCGAGCGCCGCCTCGAGCGCCGCCGGGTCCACGGCCCGCGCCTCCACCACGCCCGGGGCCGCGAGCAGCGCCGCCATGACGCGGCCCAGCATCGCCGGGTCCGGCACCTGCACGGTCAGCTCGTCGCCCGCCGCCCGCCAATGCCCCGCCAGCGCCGACGCCCCCGCAAGCCCAGCCATCGCCAGCGCCGCCAGGAACGCCATGGCCCCCACCAGCGCCAGGAGCATCCGGCCCGACACGGCCCGGCGCACCCCCAGGTCGTCGGCCCGCCCCCGCCGCACGCGCGCGCGCCGGTAGGCAGGCTCCCCCGTGCGGTTGTGGGGCCGCTCAGCCATCCCGCACCAGCACCCCGTCGCGCAGCGCGAGCGTATGCGCCGGGTGCCGCTCCACCAGCCCCTGGTTGTGCGTCGCCACGACGACGGTGGCTCCCAGCCGGTTCATCTCCTGAAACAGCAGCATCAGCCGCTCGGCCTGCACGTCGTCGAGGTTGCCCGTCGGCTCGTCGGCCAGCAGCAGCGAGGGCCGCCCCACCACGGCCCGCGCGATCGCCACCCGCTGCTGCTCGCCCCCCGACAGCTCCGCCGGCAGCCGACGCACCTTGCGCGACAGCCCCACCCAGGCCAGCAGCTCCATCACGTCCACCCGAACCTGGCCTTCCGGCCGCCCGGCGAGGCGCAGCGGCAGGGCCACGTTGTCGAACGCATCGAGGTGCGGCAGCAGCCGGAACTCCTGGAACACCATCCCGATCTGCCGCCGGAGCAGCGCCAGCCGCCCGCGCGAGCCGCTTCGCGGGCCGATCGCCTCGCCCAGCATCACCATCCGCCCCGAGCTCGGCCGCACGGCCAGGTGCAGCACCCGCAGCAGGCTCGTCTTGCCCGCGCCCGACGGCCCGACGAGCCAGCGGAACTCCCCCTCCGGCACCTGGAACGACACGCCCCGCAGGACGTCGCCGCCGCCATACCGCAACCCCACCTCGTCCAGCTCCAGCATCGGTCGACTCGGCGCCTCCGCCCACCCGTTGGGGCACCCCCTTGTGCCACGGCGGCGCGGCCCCGCGAACCCGCCCCCGCATGCGCCAACCCGTCCCGCCCCGTCGCCGCCCACCGCCCACCGCCATCGCTCACTGCCACCACGACGATGCACCGCTGCAATGACGGGGCAGGGTGGGCGTGCTATGGCGGCGCATGTTCCTTGTACCCTCGTGCCTCGCCGCCCGCCTTGCGACCGCAACGCAACCCGTGCCGGCGCGTTTGGGGCCGTGATGTCCGCCGCCTCCCCTTCCACTCCCACTGTCGAGCACCATGGCGAGCCCTATGGCGATTCCCATGGCGCTCCCGATGGCGCCCGTCCCGTCGCCATCGCCTGCAGCACGGCGTGGCGCGAGTGCCCGGATTGCGGCCTGGTGCAGCACATGGGCGCGCTCCGGCCGGGCGAGGTCGCCGCGTGCACCCGCTGCGGCCACGTGCTGCGCCGCCGGCGCCGGCGCAGCCTGCAGGTGGTCGCGGCACTCTCCGCCACGGCGCTCCTCCTCCTGCTCGTGGCCGCGACCTTCCCGCTGCTCACCTTCCGCCTGACCGGCCAGGAAACGCAGACGAGCCTGCTCCATCTGCCCGTCGCGTTCGAGGACCAGGACATGCCGCTCCTGGCCGTCGCCGTGCTGGCCACCACGCTGCTCGCCCCGCTCGCACGGGTCGGGCTCACGCTCGGCGTGCTCCTCGGCCTGCGAACCCATCTCTCCCGCGCCACCCTCGTCTACATGGCCCGGCTGCGCGACCGCCTCGCCCCCTGGGCCATGATCGAGGTCTTCCTGCTCGGCATGTTCGTCGCCTACACGCGGCTCGCGGCCCTGGCCGAGGTGCAGGTCGGCCTCGGGCTCTACGCCCTGGGCGCGCTCATGCTCGTCACGGTGGCGGCCGACGTGTGGCTCGACGAGCACACGATGTGGGATGCCATAGGCCGGCGCGAGGCCGCCCGCGGCCTGGCGCCCGCCCCCTCCCGTAAGCCCCCTTTCACGCTGCTCCATCAGCCGCCCATCGGGTGCGACGAGTGCGGCCTCGTGCACCAGGGCAGCGAGGGCCTGGCTTGCGCCCGATGCAGCTCCCCGCTTCGGCGCCGCAAGCCGCAAATGGTCGCCCGCACCTGGGCGCTGCTCGCAACCGCCGCCGTGCTCTACATCCCCGCCAACGTCTACCCGGTCATGACCGTCATCCGCCTCGCGCGCGGCCACCCCTCCACCATCCTGGGCGGCGTGCAGGAGCTGATCGAATACCGCATGTGGCCGCTCGCCGCCCTCGTGTTCGTGGCCAGCGTGCTCGTGCCCGTGCTCAAGCTGTGCGGGCTCGGCCTGCTGCTGGTCCTCACCCAGCGCCGCAGCCCGGCGCGCCTGGTCGACCGCACGCGGCTGTTCCGCCTCGTCGACTTCGTGGGCCGCTGGTCCATGATCGACGTGTTCATGCTCGCCGTGCTCACCGCCCTGGTGCGCATGGGCGTCATCGGCTCCGTCACCCCCGGCTGGGGCGCGGTCGCGTTCGGCTCCGTCGTGGTCTGCACCATGTTGGCCGCCCTCAGCTTCGACCCTCGCGTGGCGTGGGACGTTTCCGAGGAAGAGGCCCCGGCGCCCACCCCGGCCCGGGTCTCCGTCGCCGCGGTGCCAGCGTGAGCGACGCCCCCCTCGCGCCC
Organism: Acetobacterales bacterium; assembly: GCA_038229135.1. Lineage (GTDB taxonomy): Bacteria > Pseudomonadota > Alphaproteobacteria > Acetobacterales > Acetobacteraceae > JBBROS01. The sequence continues at coordinate 118,955 of JBBROS010000002.1, read as the reverse complement.
ACGCCGAAGCCCGCGCCCGAGCCCCAGCCGCCGCGCGCAGCCGTCCGGCGAAACCGCTTCTCCCTCATCTGGCTCCTGCCCCTCTTCGCCCTCGCCCTCGCGGGTTACCTGGGCCTGCGCACCATCCGCAGCGAAGGGCCGCTCGTGGTCATCACCTTCCGCACCGGTGACGGCCTGGTCGCGGGCACCACCCGCGTGCGCCATAAGGCGGTCGAGCTCGGCCTGGTCGAGACCGTTCGCCTCACCGACGATATGCAGATGGTCCAGGTCAACGTCCGCATGCGCCGGGAGGCCGGGCCCTACCTCACCGACAGTGCCCGCTTCTGGGTGGTGCGTCCGCGCCTCGCCTCCGGCAGCCTGTCCGGCATCGAGACCCTCGTGTCCGGAAGCTTCATCGAGATGGACCCGGGCGGCCGGGACGGCGCCGGGAAGCTCGAGTTCGTGGGCCTCGAAGCGCCCCCCGGCGTCCGCAGCGGCGAGCCCGGACGCACCTACCGCCTGCGCGCCGCCCGCATCGGGGCCCTCGGCGCCGGCTCCCCGGTGTTCTGGCGCGACATCACCGTGGGCGAGGTGCTCGGCTACGACATCGGGGACGGCACCGGACCCGTCATGGTCACCGTCTTCGTCCGCTCCCCCTTCGACGGCTTCGTGCGGGAAGGCAGCCATTTCTGGAACGCATCCGGCCTCTCCGTCCAGCTCGGCGGGGACGGCGTGAAGGTGGAGGTCGCGAGCCTCCAGGCCCTGCTCTCCGGAGGCGTCGCGTTCGACACGCCCATGGCCACGCCGGGCAAGGCGGAGGTGGCAGCCCGGCAGATGGCCGAAGGCTCGGAGTTCGAGCTGTTCCGCACCGTGCAGGACGCGGTGGCCGCCGGATACACCACCCGCCAGGCCTTCGTCGCCTACTTCGAAAGCAGCGTCCGCGGGCTCGCCCGCGGCGCCTCGGTCGAGTTCTTCGGCCTGCAGATCGGCGCCGTCACCGACGTGCAGCTCGACTTCGACGAGCAGAGCCTCCGCTCCCGCGTGAAGGTCACGTTCGAGATCCAGCCCGAACGGGTGCAGAACATCGTCACGAAGGAGAACCCCGTGGAGGTGGCGCGCCGCCTCGTGGAGCGTGGCCTGCGCGTGCAGCTGACCACCGGCAGCTTCATCACCGGCAGCCAGGTGATCGGCCTGGTGTTCGTGCCGAACGCACCCAAGGCGGCGCTGGTCATGGATGGCGACATGCCGGTCCTGCCCACCACGGGCGGCGGGCTCGACAGCATCGTGGCGGCCGCGGGGAACATCGCGGCCAAGCTCGACCGCCTGCCGCTCGACGAGATCGGTGCCAACCTGAATGCCACCCTGCGCTCGGCCTCGGGCGCGCTGGGCAGCGTGGAGGGCCTGGCCAAGCGCGCGGACGCCGGGCTGTCACCGGTGCTGCAGCGCCTGCCGGCCATCATCGTCTCCCTGCAGGACGCCGTGGCCAAGGCCAGCCGCACCTTCGGCGCCATCGAGAGCGGCTACGGCAAGGACAGCCAGTTCTCCCGCGAGCTGGACCGCGCCATGGCCCAGGTGGGTGACACCGCACGCTCCATTCGGCTGCTGGCGGACTACCTGAACCGCCATCCGGAGGCGCTGGTGCGCGGCCGGGCGGATTATGGGGTGACGCGGTGATGCATAGGCGCTTGTTGCTTCTGGGCCCCGCTTTGCTTGCGGCCTGCGCCTCGCCCGAGCCGCTCTATTTCACGCTGCAACCCTCGCCCGGCACCCCTGTGCGTGGCGGCCCGGCGCTGGTCGAGATGCGCCGCATCGGCCTCGCCGGATACCTCGACCGGCCCGAGATCGTCCGCAACAACGCCGATTACCGCCTCGCCATCGGCGCCCGCGAGCGCTGGGGCGAGCCGCTGGCCGAGCTGGCGGCGCGCGTGCTGGCCGACAACCTCAACCAGCGCCTGCCCGGCAGCAGCGTGTTCACCGCCGCCGGCTCCATCTCGGCCGAGCCCGACGCCGTGGTGGAACTGGATATGCAGCGCTTCGACGCGGACGCGCAAGGCGCCGTGGTGCTGCTGGCGCAGATCGCGGTGCTGCGGCGCGGACCTGCGGGCGGCCCCCGCTCGGGCGGCCGCGCCTCCAGCACGCGCACGGTCCGACTCAACCAGGCCCCAGCCGGGCCGGACACGACGGCGCTGGTCGCGGCCATGAGCGCGGCGCTGGGACAGCTGGCCGATGCGGTCGCAGGGATGCTTCGCGGGGCCTGATCCTCACGGCGGCCCGCCTTCACGGCCTGTCAACCTCCGGCGGGCAAACATGGGGGCCCTGCTGAGAGGTCTCCTTCATGCCGCGTCCCGCTAATGCCATCCGTCGTGCGCTTCGCCTGGATCTATCCGTTCCGGCCCGGCTAGGGGCAGGGTTCGGCATCATGCTCCTGCTGCTCGCACTCATGGCCGGCACCATCTACGCCAAGCTGCACGGGATGCAGCAACAGGAGGCGGATGCCCACCGCTCGTCCGCGCTGGCCATCGCGGTGGGCGCGAGCGGCACCACGTTCGGCACCACGCGAGCGGTTCTTCGTGACTTCCTCGCCTCGCAGGACGAGAGCGACTTTGCAGCCACCGAAGCGGCCCTGGCCAGGACGATGGAGCGGGTCGAGCCCTTGAAGGCACTGGCGCACACTACGGCCGAGCGGGAGCTCGTAGGCGCTTACGCGGAGGCGCTGGGGCAGTACGGGCCGATGATGAGCAAGGTGAAAGGCATCGCTCTGTCGCTCCGCGCCGTGAACCAGCTTGATCTGGGGCCGCTCGAGACGGATACGGCGAGCCTGTTCGAGCGTCTGGCGTCGACGTTCCCGGATGTGGAGCTGTTGTTCGCGTCTGCACGCTTCCAGGATGCGCGCGTGTCCGCGGCGAAGCTCGCCACGGATGGCCGGTCCACGAAACAGGCCGGCGTGCAGGAGAGCCTGCGCCTCGCGCGGGAGGAGCTGGCAGCGTGGTCGCGGCAGTCGCACACGAAGGAGGCCGGGTCGACCGTGACGGCTCTCCTCGACAAGCTCGACCGGTATGCGGCCGTCCAGCGGCAGTATTCCCAGCTGTTTGCGCTGATGGAGCGGGTGCGCACGTCCGAGATGCTCCCGATCGGCGCCACGGTGTCGGAGACGGGCCAGAAGCTGCTCGCCCTGGCGAGCGCGAATCAGAGTGCCTCGGCGGCCGCAACCGATGACGCGGGCAGGGCGGCGGTGATCGAGGTGAGCACGCTCGCTGGTGCGGCGCTCGTGCTCGGGCTCGTGCTGGCCGTGCTGATCGGGCGGTCCATCACGCGGCCGCTGGGCCGGGTCGCGGGAGCGCTGGACCGGCTGGCCAGCGGCGATGCGACGACGCCGATGCCGGATACGGCCCGGCACGACGAAGTGGGACGCATCGCCCGTTCGGCCGAGGGGCTGCGGGGCGTGGTGGGACGCGCATTCGAGCAGGGGCAGATCCTCGAGCAGCTCCCGGTGGCGGTGCTTCGGGTGGACCGGTCCAACGACCGCGTCGTGAGCTACGCCAATGCACGGGCGAAGGACGTGGTGGCCACGCTCGAGGGCACGCTGGGCGTTCGGGCCGATGCGCTGGTCGGCAGCCCTGCCGAGCGCCTCCATCCGGAGCCCGCGAAACAACGTGCCACGCTGGACGACAAGGCGCAGCTGCCGCTGCGCGAGCGGATCGTGGTCGGGCGCGAGGTGCTGGACCAGGTGGCGAGCCGGATCGTGGACCAGTCGGGCACGGACGTGGGCGTCATGCTCTGCTGGACGGTGGCGACCACCCAGGCACGGCTGGCCGACGACTTCGAGCGGGACGTCGGAGGCGTGGCGACGGCGGTGGGCAGCGCGGCCATGCAGATGCAGGCCGCAGCGGCCAGCGTACTCGAGACCGCGCGCAACTCCGGCGAGCAGGCCCGGGCCGTGGGGGAGGCCGGGGCACGGGCGGAGGGGGACGTGCACTCGGTGGCTGCCGCGGCCCAGGAGCTCGCGGCGAGCGTGGCCGAGATCGCGCGCCAGGTGGCCGAGGGGGCCAGCGTGGCCCGCGCGGCGGCGGACGAGGCGCGGTCGGCGGACGGCATCATGACCGGCCTCGCCGAGGCCGCCGGCACCATCGGGGATGTGGTGCGGCTGATCGGGGATATCGCCGGGCAGACGAACCTGCTGGCCCTCAACGCCACCATCGAGGCTGCGCGGGCTGGAGAGGCCGGCAAGGGTTTCGCGGTGGTGGCGAGCGAGGTGAAACAGCTGGCCAACGAGACGGCCCGCGCCACGCAGGAAATCGGGCAGCAGATCGGCGCCGTGCAGCAGGCGACCGAGCGCGCCGTGGAGGCGCTGCGCTCGATCGGCGGCACCGTGCAGCGGATCGAGGGCGTCACCTCGGCCATCGCAGGCGCCGTGGAGCAGCAGGGGGCCGCCACGCGGGAGATTGCGGCGACCGCAGCCCGTGTGGCCGAGGCAACCGGGGCGGTCGTGACCCGGATCGGCCTCGTCAGCAAGTCGGCCGAGGAGACGGGGGGTGCAGCGGCGATGATGCTTGACGCGGCCAACGACCTCGGCGGCCGCGCCACCGCGCTCGAGCGCGGGTCGAGCGAGTTCCTGGTCGCGGTGCGCCGGGCCTAGAGCGGTTCTCCGATCGGACTGCTTCGTTCGATCTGAGGTTCTGCATGCTCACGCCACGCTAGAGCTTCTTCCGATCCGCCTCACGATCGGAAGGAGCTCTAGCGGTAGCGGATCACCACCTCGGCGGGCGCCGCCTGCGGCACGGGAAAGGCGGCGTCCGCGAACCGGGGCGGCCCCAGGCGGATCGGCGCGTCCCGGCTGAACCCGAAGCCCTTGCGCGGAAAGCCGATCAGCGGCCGCTCCAGCACCCCGGTGTCGTTGTCGTCATGGAAGGCCTGGGCCGCATACAGCCCGGCGGGAACCCCCTCGATCCGGACCCGGACCACGCCGACCCGTGCCGACACTCGCGCCCCGAACGGGCATTCCTCGCCGAGCCAGGTAGGCTGCGTGCACAAGGCCAGGTCGATCGAGCCTGCGTCCGAGCGGATACCGGTGACATCGAGCTCCACCGCCGAACGGTCCTCGCCCAGTGCGGGCAGGACGAGCAGCACAAGGATGAGAACGAGACGGATCATGGGAAGCAGATCGGTGTGTCCGCGGCGGGATCGGCTAGTCGCAACGATCTGAAGGGGTAGCACCGTGGTTCATGAGCGCGAACCAGGCCTGCTTCCCTGTGGCCACCATGGCGCGCGTGTTCGGCGTGACGGGGCCAGCAAAGTGCGCCGGCCCAATGCCCGGAAGGCAAGGATCACCACCGCAACCGCAACGACGTGCATGGCGAAGTCCAAGGCAGACGCATCGTATGGGTGAAACAGCGTCAGCAGGCTGGCCGACGCTGCCGCCGCTGCAAGGCCGCCAAGCGCCGCGGTCCGCTCCGGATGCAACGGATAGCCGCGGCGGAGCATGGCGGCCAGCACGGCGCACAAGGGCAGTGACATGCCGACGATGAGCAGCAGGCAGGTCCCTGCGTTGCCGAAGGTGGGCTCATGAGTGCCAGCGGCGGTCACGGCCCACTCCCGCAGGCAGCCGAGGCCGCTTGCCGCGATCCACAACGCAAGCGCCGGCAACGGCAGGAGCGCCCAGGACGCCTTGCGGTCCGGCAAGGAGATCTGGAAGGCGGCGACGGTCGCAGTCACGGCCGTGAGGACCGAACCCACCACCGCGATTCGGAGGTCTGCCGCAGCCAGGAGGCGCTGGCCCACCGGATGCAGGTCCGACGCTACAGCCAAGGCCGCCGCAGCCCCGCCAACGACAGCGAGCCATCCCAGCGCACGCAGCGTCGGCGGACGCAGGCGGCGAACCGGGCGCATGCCGTCGGCCAGGAACGAGACGAGGTCCTCGGTGGACCGTGATTCAGGAATGGCCGTCCTCCTTGGTAAAGCTATCGCGCAAGCTTCTCAGGGCGCGGTGAAGGCTGACCTTCAAGGCGCCTGGCGTTCGCCCGGTTCGGGCCGCAGCCTGAGCGAGCGTGAGATCGCGTCGGCCGAGGCTCTCCATGGCCTCCCGCTGACGGTTCGGAAGCGCTTCGACCGCCGCAGCCAGGCGCGCCGCCTGCTGGGCCTGGCCGAGTACCAGGTCGGCCGGTGTGGCCGGGTCGGGGTGGGCTTCGTAGAATGTGGGCTCGCTGACCTCCCGGGCGTACTGCCGGCTTTGCGCGCGAAAGCTGTCGGTTGCCCGGCGCTGCGCAATCACGCGCAGCCATGGCAGGAAAGGCCGGGCGGGGTCGTAGGTGTGCCTCGCGCGGTGCACGGCCAGCAACACCTCCTGGACCACGTCGTCCACCCGGTCGAACGGCACGCCCTTGCCCCGCGCGACACGCTCGATGACGGGCTGACACGCACGCAGGAGCGCGGCATAGGCGGCCTTGTCTCCATCCTGCGCTGCCGCCATCAGGCTGGACAGGCGGGCGTCCTGCGCCGAGGCGCTCCTCAGATCCTCCATGCCCCTCCTTGCCGCCGTTCGACCGTTACGGCCGTCGTGCATCTACCATATCGGGGGCAGGGCAGGGGACGGTAGGGCTGACCGGCAGACAAGTCGAAACGACTGGCCCGCAAGCCGCCGTGGCGGTGCATGCACAACGGCACACGGTCCGGGAGTGGACGGCTCGGGTCTCAACGCGGCAGGCACTCCTGTGTGGTCCTGCTTCCTCTTCGGTCGCCTGGGCCGGGAGTTACGCCGGCAGCGCGCCAGGCTCATTTCGCGAGCATACGCGGCTCACTGATAGAGGCGCGCGATGCGTTCGGGCGAGAGCCCCAGATACCAGAGGCTCAGCAGCGCCACGTTGCGGGCGGATCGCTTGTACCATCCGTCCCGCTCCCACCGTGCGGCCGAGGTGATGGCATCGACCGGCAGCGACACCAACCGCCGGCGGCCGACGCGATGCACCAGGTCCACGTCCTCCATGAGCGGCACGGGCCGGACCCCGCCCACGCCGTCCAGCAGCGCGCGCGAGATCAGGAGGCCCTGGTCGCCGTACGGCAGCGCCAGCACGCGGCAGCGCCACGCGACCGCGCGCTCCAGTCGGCGCGCCCGCCTGTCGGCGCTGTCCAGGCGGAAGCGGAAATAAGCCGCGCAGCCCGGCGAGGCCGCCATGTGTGCGCGCGCGGCCTCGCGCCAGCCCGGCGCAAGCCGCGTGTCCGCGTGCAGGATCAGCACCCAGTCTCCGGTGCCGGCCGCGATCGCCGCCGCGATGGTCGCCCCCCGCCCGCGCGGCCCCTCCACGATCCGGGCCCCCGCCGCCGCCTCGCGCGTGCCGTCCACGCTGCCGCTGTCCGCAATCACGACATCGTGCCCCGGCCCCAATGCTGCCAAGGTCGCGGGGAGGCTCAGGGCGGCGTTGAGGGTCGGGATCACGACCGTCAGGCCGTGTCCCCGGGCCGCTGCCCCCGTGGCAGCCGCAGTCATCGAACCCACGTAACGCCTTGTTTGTCGTGCCGAATAGGAACCAGCATGTTGCAAAGCCCCCCGACCCTCGATCCGCGCAAGTTCCGCGACCCGCTGACCACTGCGAAGGGCGAGCGCCGGGCAGCGGTGCAGCTCCGCGCGCTCGAAACCTTATGGTTCAACACCGGCACGCTCTGCAACCTGACCTGCCGAAACTGCTACATCGAAAGCAGCCCGCGCAACGATCGCCTGCTTTACCTCACGGCCGCAGAGGTCGCCTGCTACCTGGACGAGGCAGCTCGCGACCGCCTGCCCATCGGCGTCGTGGGGTTCACGGGCGGCGAACCGTTCATGAACCCCGATTTCGTGCCGATCCTGGCCGACACGCTCGCCCGCGGGCACCGGACGCTGGTGCTCACCAACGCGATGCGGCCCATGATGCGCGTCGCCGGCGAGCTGGAGGCGTTGCGGGCCGCGCACGGGGATCGTCTGCGGCTGCGCGTCTCGCTGGACCACTACGGCCCGGCCCTGCACGAGGCCGAACGCGGCCCACGCAGCTGGGCCCCGGCGATCGAGGGGCTGCTCTGGCTGGCCTCGCGGGGCTTCCCGGTCGAAGTCGCCGGCCGCCTGTTCTCGAACGAGCCGGAGGACTTGGTCCGCGCCGGCTTCGCCCGCCTGTTCGCGGAGCTGGGAGTCATGATCGATGCCGCCGACCCGGTGGCGCTGGTGCTGTTCCCCGAGATGGACGCGACCGCGGACGTTCCGGAGATCACCGAGGCATGCTGGGGCATCCTGGGCCGCTCGCCCGGCAGCGTGATGTGCGCCAGCTCCCGCATGGTCGTGCGGCGGCGCGAGGCGGACCGGGCGTCGGTCGTAGCCTGCACCCTGCTCCCCTACGAGAGCGAGTTCGACCTGGGCGCGACCCTTGCCGAGGCTGCGCGCCCAGTCGCGCTCAACCACCCGCACTGCGCGCGCTTCTGCGTGCTGGGCGGCGCCGCCTGCAGCCGCTGAAGGAGCCCTCCATGGTCGTCCGCCGCACCCTGCACGCCACCGCGCGTGCGCTGGCGCAGCGCGCGCCGGTGCTGCTGGCCAAAGAGCCGGTCGCGAGCCTCGATCCGGAGAATACGGAGGCCTGGCCAGGCCTGCTGCGCGACCTGGCACGGCGCGACGGGCTCGCGGTGCTGCTCTGCCCGCAACGGCCGGACCTGGCCGCCCGCGTCGCCGACCGGCGCCTGCGCATCGTGGGCGGGCGGGTGGCGCCGTGATGATCCGCCCCATCTCGATGCCAGAGCCCGCGCTGCTGTTCGGCGGCCCTTACTCCAACCTGCACGCCACCCGCGCGCTGCTCGACGAGGCCACTCGCCTCGGTATCCCGCCCGCCCGCATCGTCTGCACCGGCGACGTCGTCGCCTACTGCGCCGACCCGGCCGCGACGCTCGACCTCGTGATCGCCTCCGGCATCGCCGTGGTGCGCGGCAACTGCGAGGAGAGCCTGGCCGGGGGCAGCGCCGATTGCGGCTGCGGGTTCGCGGCAGGGACGGAATGCGACCTGCTCTCCCGAGGCTGGTTCGCCCACGCCGACGCGCAGGTCGCGCCCGCGCACCGTCGCTGGATGGCCGCACTGCCGCCGCGGATCGATCTGCAGGTCGGCGCGCGCCGCCTCGCGGTGGTGCATGGTGGTGCCACGGTGGTGAACCGCTTCCTGTTCCCGTCCGCAAGCGATGCCGAACTGGCCGGGGAGATTGCCGCGACGGGGTGCGACGGCGTGGTGGCCGGGCATTGCGGGGTGCCGTTCACGCGCATCGTGGACGGGCGGCTCTGGCACAACCCGGGCGCCATCGGCATGCCGGCCGATGACGGGACGCCCCGAGCCTGGTTCTCGGTCCTGACCGAGACGACGGTCGAGCACCGGGCGCTCGACTACGATTGGGAGGCGGCGGCGGCCGCCATGGACGCAGCCGGGCTGTCCGGCGGCTACGCGAGGGCGCTGCGGACCGGGATCTGGCCCTCGGCCGACGTGCTGCCGCCCGCCGAGTGCGCGCGGCGCGGCCTGGCGCTGCACCCGGGCGCCTGCACGTGGTGAGACGCGTTCCGTGGCCGGCGCTTATCCTCGCGGCAGCCCTCGCGGCCCTGGTCGGCGCGTGGCTGCTGCTGCCGGTGCAGGCCTGGATCGCGGCCTTCACGGCCTGGGTCACGGCGCTGGGCCCTGCGGGACCGGCGCTGTATGCGCTCGCCTACGCCCTCGTCCTCGTCGTGCTGGCGCCCGGCGGGCCGCTCTCGATCGGCGCCGGGCTGGCGTTCGGCTTCTGGGGCGTGCCGGTCGTGCTGGCGGGCGCGACCACCGGGGCAGCGCTGGCCTTCCTGGTGTCCCGCTACGCCCTGAGGGCGCGGGTGCGCCGCATGATCGAGACCCGGCCGACGCTCGCAGCCTTGGACCGGGCGGTGGCCGAGGAGGGCTGGCGCGTCGTCGGCCTGCTGCGCCTGAGCCCGCTCGTGCCGTTCAACCTGCAGAACTACTTCTTCGGCGTCACCCGCATCGGCTTCTGGCCCTACGTGGCCGCCACCTTGGTCGGCATCGCGCCGGGGGCTGTGCTGTACGTCTACATCGGGGTGCTCGCACGGACGGCGGGCGGCGACGCGGGACCGGTCAAGTGGTTGCTGGTCGGCGCCGGCCTCGTCGCGACCGGCCTCGTCGCAGTGCTGGTGGGCCGCAAGGCCCGGGCGGTGCTGGCCATCAAGGGCGTGGGCGGCTGACGCCGAAATGATCCCGGACCCGACGTATCCAAACGGTTCACTGGAGCGAACCCCGGCAATGATGACCCCCGAAGAGATCGCCGCCGCCCATCCCGGCCCCATGCCGGAGGATGGGCTGACGCCCCTGGCCCGCGCCCGCGCCCGCATGGAGGCAGCCGGCCAATGGACACCGTCGCAGCTGATGGGCCGTCGCTGGGCCATCGGCTGCGTCGCGCTGGAGATCACGCAGCGCTGCAACCTCGACTGCACGCTCTGCTACCTGTCCGAGATGTCCGAGGCGGTGCAGGACATGCCGCTCGAAGAGGTCTTCCGCCGCATCGACGCCATCCACGACCACTACGGACCCGGCACCGACATCCAGGTGACGGGCGGCGACCCCACGCTGCGGGCCCGGCCGGAGCTGGTCGCCATCGTCCGACGGATCGCCGAGCGCGGCATGCGCCCCGCCTTGTTCACCAACGGCATCAAGGCGACCCGCAGCCTGCTGACGGAGCTGTGCGATGCCGGCCTCGTCGATGTGGCGTTCCACGTGGACAACACCCAGCAGCGCAAGGGCCTCACGACCGAGGCCGACCACGACGCCATCCGCGCCGAATACATCGAGCGCGCCCGCGGCCTCCCGCTGGCCGTCTATTTCAACACGACCGTCCACGCCGGCAACTTCCACGAGGTCCCGGACCTCGTGCGGTTCTTCGTCCGACACAGCGACGTCGTGCGCCTCGCCTCGTTCCAGCTCCAGGCCGATACCGGCCGCGGCGTCGATCGGGCGCGGCCGGACGTCATAAGCCAGCACACGGTCGCTCGGCAGATCGAGCTCGGCGCCGGCACCCCGATCGCCTTCGACGTGCCGGGGATCGGCCATCCCGCCTGCAACCGTTATGCGATGACGCTCGTCGTCAATGGCCGGGTGCACGACCTGTTCGACGACCGGGCGTTCATCGTCCGGCTGTTCGAGGCGACCAGGCACCTGACCTTCGACCGCACGAGCAAGCGCGAAGCCGTGCGCACCTTCACGGACTGGATCCTCGCCAACCCCGTCGAAGCGCTCCGAAGCAGCGGCTGGGTCGGGCGCAAGCTCTGGGCGATGAAGGCCGACCTCGCGGCCTCGGGCGGGCGGGCGAACAAGCTCAGCTTCTTCATCCATAACTTCATGGGCGCGCACCAGCTCGAGCACGAGCGGATCGACGCCTGTTCCTTCATGGTCGCGACTGCCGACGGCCCGGTGTCGATGTGCCTGCACAACGCGAAGCGCGACGCTTTCATCCTCCAGAAGCTTCGCGTCGGCGGGAAGGACTGGGACCCCCTGGTCGGCGCTGGCGACGGGGGGCGGCGCCGCGTGCCGCTGAAGGGTCGCGCGCGGGTGGAAGCCAACCCATGAACCGCCGCGCCCTGATCGCCGCGGGGCCGGCGGGCCTGCTGGCCGCCTGCTCCACCTTGCGGGCCATTCCGCCCGGGACGTCGCTGCCGTCCGACGAGGCCCTTGCCTGGCCCTCCGTGCTGCAGACGGCGGTGGACGGGCAGGGCAGAGTAGATTTCCGCCGGCTCGCCGCACAGCCCGGCACGCTCGAGACCGCGGTCGCCGCCGTGGCCGCCGCGGCGCCCGAGGCGATGCCGCTGCCGGAGCGCCTGGGTTTTCACATCAACGCCTACAACGCGCTGGCCATGTACAACGTGGTCCGCAGCGGCATCCCACGCCGGCTGTCGCTGCTGGACCGGGTCGACTTCTTCAAGCTGACGCGGGTGGTCGTCGGCGGACGCGCCATCTCCCTCTACGACTACGAGAACGACGTGATCCGGCCCTTGAACGAGGAGCGGGTGCACTTCGCGCTGAACTGCATGGCCGTGTCGTGCCCGCGCCTGCCGCGGACGCCGTTCACCGCGGCCGGGCTGGACGCGGAGCTGGACGCGGCGGCGCGGCTGTTCTTTGCCGAGCCGCGCAACCTGCAGGTCGATCCGGCCCGCCGCGTCGTCCGCATGTCGTCGATCCTGGACTTCTACCCCGAGGACTTCCTGCGCAAGGCGCCGTCGCTGGTCGCCTACGCGAACCGATACCGGGCCGATCCGGTCCCGCTGGACCACGAGGTCGAGTTCATCCCCTACGACTGGACCGTGAATGCCCAGCCATGACGCGCGCTGCCGCCTGGGTGTTGGCGTCGATCCTGCTGGCGACCGGGCTCGGCAAGGCGCTGGACGTGCGGGGCTTCGCTTCGATCGTCGCGCAATACGATGCGCTGCCGGCCAGGCTGGCGCTGCCGGCGGCGCTCGCGCTGATTGTGGTCGAGCTGGGCCTGTCTGCCTGGCTGGCGAGTGCGGTATCGCGGCGCCGGGCCGGTCTTGCCTCGGCCGCGCTGCACGCGTGCTACGCCGCATGGTCGGGCCTGGCCCTGGCCCGCGGGCTGGACATCCCGAATTGTGGCTGCTTCGGCGTGTTCCTGGCCCGGCCGCTCACGCCGGTCACGCTCGCCGAGGATGCGGCGCTGGTCGCACTGTCATTGCTCGCGTCGCGGCGCTGACCCTGCTGCTCCTGGCGATTGCAGCGCCGGCCCGGGCGGCGGAGATCTTCCCCGAAACGCGGTCGGCCCTCGGCGCGACGCTGCGCCTGAACGGGGCCGGCGTGCGGACCGTGACAATGTTTCGCGTGGATGTGTATGCGGCCGCCCTCTATCTGGAGCAGCCCGGCGGCTCGGCGGACAGCATCGTCCGCTCCCGGCAGCGCAAGCTCGTCGAGGTAAGGGCACTTCGGGAGGTGGGCGCCGGAGACATCGGCGATGCCTGGCGGGAGGCCTTCGCGGCCAACTGCCCGGCACCCTGCCGCCTGCCGGACGACGTGGCGGCCTTTCTGGCCGTGGTGCGCCCTTCCCGCGTCGGCGAGGCGACCACCTACGTCTTCGGGCCCGAAGGCGTGTTGGTCCTGCTCGACGGCGCCCCGGCCGGCTCCTACGGCGCGGCCTTCGCGCCGCTCCTGCTCGCCACGTTCATCGGACCCAAGCCCCCCACCGAAGGGCTGAAGCGCGCGCTGCTGCGCGGGCCCTCGTGAAAGGAACCGCCATGCGCCTCGTTGTCCTGCTCCTGTTTCTGGTCGCCGGGCCCGCCGCCGCAGCCCCCGCCGCGGAACCCTGGCCACTCTGGGAGCGCCACGACGAGTCGAGCCGCCAGGTCGTGGACCAGGCGCCCTGGGCGCGGTTCCTCCGCACCTATCTCACGCCCGGGGCGGGGGGCGTCGCCCGCGTGGCCTACGCGCGCGTGACGCCAGCCGACCGCCAGGCGCTGGAGGCCGACCTCGTCCGGCTGGCCGCCTCGCCGGTCAGCACGTTCACCCGCGCGGAGCAGCGCGCCTACTGGACCAACCTGTACAACCAACTGACCATCGTCGTGGTGCTACGGCACATGCCGACCCCAAGCATCACCAGCATCAACCTCAGCCCCGGCCTGTTCAGCAGCGGACCCTGGGATGCGAAGCTGATCCAGGTGGAAGGCACGAAGCTCAGCCTGAACGACATCGAGCACCGCATCCTGCGCCCGATCTGGCGGGACCCGCGGACGCATTACACCGTGAACTGCGCGTCGATCGGGTGCCCCAACCTGGCGGGCGAGCCCTACACGGCCGCCAACATGGCGGCGGCGCTGGACCGCGGCGCGCGCGACTACGTCAACAGCCCCCGCGGCGCCTCCGTCCAGGCCGGCCGGCTGACGGCGTCTAAGATCTACGACTGGTACCAGTCTGACTTCGGCGGCAGCGAGCGCGGCGTGATCGCCCACCTGAAGCAGTATGCCGGGCCCGAACTGGCGCGGTCGCTCGAAGGCGTGAGCACGGTCCGCGCCTACGAATACGACTGGGCGCTGAACGCGCCCTGATGCATGGGTTCATCGGCCACTGCCGCCCGTGTCACAGCAACGAGACCGCCAACACTGCGGCCCCGCCGAGCCAGACGGTGCGCGACAAGGCCTGCTGCTCTAAAAATCGCCGCCGCGCAGCGCCGTCCGGTGGCGCGAGCAGGCGATACTCCAGGTAGTGCCAGTATGGCACCGCAAGACACCAACCGACGAAGGCGGGCCACACCCACTCCGGCTGCGGCACGCCGGGGCCAGGCAGGTGCAGCGCCGCCCACAGCACGGCCGCGAGACCGAGCAGGGCGACGATGCGCTGGAGTGTCGCGGCATGAGGGCGCATGGAGGCGAGCATGAGTGATTTCGACCTGGCCGTCATCGGCGCCGGCTCCGCCGGGCTGTCGGTCACCTACGTCGCAGCGCAGCTCGGGCTGCGGGTGGCGCTGATCGAGCGGGGGCGGATGGGTGGCGATTGCCTCAACTCCGGCTGCGTGCCTAGCAAGGCGCTGCTGGCCGCGTCCCATGCGGCGATGGCGGTGCGGGATTCGGGGCGGTTCGGCGTGGAGGCCCGTGCCCCTGCGATCGCCTGGCCGGCGGTGCGCGCGCACGTGCGCGGGGCGATTGCGGCACTGGCCCCGGCCGACTCCGTCTCCCGCTACGAAGCGCTCGGCGCCACCGTCCTCCAGGGCCGCGCACGCTTCGTCGGACCTGACGCGCTGGACGTGGACGGCCGCCGCCTCACGGCCCGGCGGATCGTCGTTGCGGCCGGCAGCCGGGCGGCGGCGCCGGCCATCCCCGGCCTCGATGGGGTGCCCTATCTCACGAACGAGTCGCTGTTCGAGCTGGAGGAGCGGCCGGCGCACCTGCTGATCCTGGGTGGCGGCCCCATTGGCATCGAGATGGCGCAGGCCCATGCCGGGCTAGGCTGCCAGGTGACCCTGGTTCAGAAGGGCGCCATCCTGCCCAAGGACGAGCCGGAGCTGGTCGAGGGCCTGCGCCGGGTGCTGATCGCGGCCGGTATCGCCCTGCACGAGCATGCCGAGGTGGCCGGGGTGGAGCCGGGGCCGACCCTGAGGCTGGCCGACGGGCGCCGCCTGGCGGGCAGCCATCTGTTGGTGGCCGCGGGCCGGGTCCCGAACCTGGAGGGCCTGGGCCTGGACGCTGGCCGGGTCCGGGCAACGAAGCAGGGGGTCGCGACCGATGCAGGGCTGCGCAGCCCCACCAACCGCCGCGTGTTCGCCGTCGGAGACATCGCGGACCCGGCCGGCGTCGGCCCCCGCTACTTCACCCATGTCGCGAGCCAGCACGCCGGCATCGTCGTCCGCGGCGCGCTGTTCCGCCTGCCCGCGAGGCTCAGCTACGCCGCGCTTCCGCGCGTGACCTACACGGCGCCCGAGTTGGCGCAGGTGGGGCTGACGGAGGCCGAGGCCCGCGCAGCCGGGCACGACGTCGAGATCTTGGGCTGGCCCATGGCGGAGAACGACCGCGCCGTTGCCGAGGGCGACGTGGCAGGGCAAGTGAAGCTCGTCGTCTCGGGCGGCCGGGTGCTGGGCGCGGGCATCCTCTCGCCGCATGCGGGTGAGATGCTGGGCCTCTGGACGCTGGCGATCCAGCAGCGGACCAAGCTGTCCACCTTGGCCGGGCTGGTCGTGCCCTACCCGACCCGGGCCGAGGCCGGCAAGCGAGCGGCCGCGACACCGGTCCTGAAGCGGCTGTTCGCGGCAGGACCGAGGCGCCTCGTGCGGTTGCTCGCCCGGCTCCCATGAGGAACCAAGGCCCGAATATCTTGTCGGGACCGTCGAACTCTATACGGCTTCGGCGCGGGCAGCCTGTCGGATGAACGGGATCAGCAGCGCGGGCTCGGGCCGGCGCGTGTAGTCGGGGTTCACCTCCGCGGCGGCGATCACGCCGTCAGGTCCCACCACGAAACGGCCCGGCATCGGCAGCGTCCATGACGGCTCGCCGTTCACCATCGTGAGATCGTTCCCGAAACCCTTGTAGATCGCGATGACGTCGTCGGGCAGGCGAAAGCGCAGGCCGAACGCGGCAGCGACCTCGTTGCCCTTGTCGCTCAGGATGGGAAAGGACAATTCGTTCTGCCGCACGGATTTGCGGCTGTTGGCGGCGTTCTCGGGCGAGATCGCGACCAGGGAGCCACCTGCAGCCCGGATTTCAGGCAGGATCTCCTGCAAGGCCTGCAGCTCCATGTTGCAGTAGGGGCACCAGACGCCACGGTAGAAGGTGATCACCAGCGGACCTTGCGCCAGCAGGTCGGCCGAGGAGACCGGCTTTCCGTCTGGTCCTTGAAGGGTGAAGGCGGGTGCACGGTCGCCCGCTTTCAAGGCCCGCTCGGCCTGGCCACTGGCCGCCAGGTCGGCCGTTGCCCGGTGCATGGCTTCCAAAATATGGGGCGGGCGCTTCGCCTCGGCCTGGGCCCGGTGTTCGTCCAGCCTGTCCTGCAACGACATGAGCGATGTCCTCCATTGGCCCAAACGGCAGGCAGCGGATTTGCCAGTGGCCGTTTTAGAACAGTCGATCTATAACCGGCCGATGTCAACCTACGAGGCCCCTGCATGACGGTCGCCACGGACGCTCGGTCGGTCGGGCGGGGCTTGGTCTGGGCCGGTGTCGGATTGCTGATCTTCTCCGGCTGGTTCGCCGTCACGCGCCTGGTCGTGACCGGGGATCTGCAGGTTTGGGATGTGGTGGCGCTTCGGCTCGGCGGCGGCACGCTGGTCCTGCTGCCGGTGCTCCTGATCCGTTGCCGGGTTCTGCCCTGGGCGGCTTGGCAGGCCGGTTTCGTGCTGTCGATGCTATGGGGCGCGCCGTTCGTGCTGTTGGTTGCGGCCGGCTTGCAACTGACCTCTGCGGCCCATGCTGCCTCGATGACACCAGGGCTGATGCCGGTGTTCGCTGGCGGAATGGCCTGGTTCCTCTCGGGCGTGCGGCCACCGGGCCAGCGGTTGGCTGGGTATGGGATGATCGTTATGGGCCTGGTCGGCCTGGTCGCTGTTGGAGCGGCCGGCACCGCCGGGCCGGCCGGGCTGGCATGCCTCGTGCTCGCGGCGGCGGGCTGGGCGGCCTACACGGTGCGGCTCGGGAGAAGCGGCCTCGATCCGCTGCAGGCGGCGGCGATGGTGTGCCTCTGGTCCGCGCTGCTCTATCTGCCGCCCTACGTGCTGTCGGGCGTTTCGCACCTGCCGGATGCATCGCTGAACGAGCTTGCCTTCCAGGGCTTCTACCAGGGCGCGCTGATGAGCGGCCTGGCGATCTATGCGTTCAACCGGGCCGTGGCGCTGCTCGGCGCGATCGCCGCTGCCGCCATCATCGCGCTGGTGCCCGTTGTGGGCGCTCTGCTTGCTGTCGCGGTGGTGGGCGAAGCGCCGCCGCTGGCCGGGTGGCTGGCCATTGCCGTCGTCGCAGCCGGCGTCGCGCTGGCCGCGGCGCCCGCACGGCGCGCCACCCCATCCGACGATAGCGCCAACGCGCCGGCACTGTCTCCGCAGGCTGGACAGGAGCCGACATGACCCGTCTCGAGGCGGCGCGCCGGCACCACCTTCCCTTCAAAAACCCGCCCGCCTGATGGGCCGGCCACGGGAGTTCGACGAGACGACGGTGCTGGATGCGGCGACGGCGTGCTTTTGGGCGAATGGCTACGAAACCACCTCGGTCCGCGACCTGGCGCAATCGATGGGGATGACCAGCGCCAGCCTTTACAACGCGTTCGGCGACAAGCTGGCGCTCTACCGCCGGACGCTGGACCATTACCTGCAGGGCAGCGTGCAGGAACGCATCGCGCGGATCGAGTCCGGTCTGGCGCCGCTGGCCGCGATCCGCTCCTTCCTGGACGAGGTGGTCGAACGGTCAGCCGCCGATCCCTTGCACCGGGGGTGCATGCTGATCAACGCGGCTCTCGAGATGGCGCCGCGGGACGAGGGCGTGCGGGACATGGTCACGCGGGAGCTGTCGGCCATCGAGGCGTTCTTCCACCGCTGTATCGTGGCTGGGCAGGCGGATGGCAGCATCGACCCAGACCAGCCGGCCGGGGCGTCGGCAACGATGCTGCTCGGCGTGCTGGTGGGTATTCGCGTCCTGGCGCGGCTACAGCCGCACAGGGCATTGCTGGAGAGAGCGGCCTCCACCGCCCTCGCCACGCTGGACCGCACGAAAGTGCCCGATCGCTAGCCGCTTACGGGCGGCTGCCTCGTCAGACGCCAACGTCGCCCGCGCCGACGCCTCCCATCGCCTCGGCCGCCTCGGCCGGTCCCCGGACGCGCGGGGTAGGCCGCGATGCCGCTCTTTTGCACTCCACCAGTGTCACCGCTGCCACGGCGTCCGTCTGCGCCAGCACGGCGCCGATGGTTGCGGCATGCTCGTATCCCACGTCGTGCAGCGCGGCGACGCACGCCTCGGCCCGGCCGTCAGGCACGCTCGCCAGCAGGCCGCCGGCGGTCTGCGGGTCGAACAGCAGCGGATAGATTGGAAGTGCCTGCGCCGCATCCAGGTTGCGGATGGCCCGGCGCAGCCGCAGGTTCTGCGGCTGCAAGGACGAGAACACGCCGCGCGCCACGCACTCGCGCGCGCCGTCCAGCACCGGGATACAGTCGGCGAACAGCTCCACGTCCACGCCGCTCGCCTTCGTCATCTCCACGAGGTGCCCCAGCAGCCCGAACCCTGTCACGTCGGTGGCCGCATGGACGCCGTGGTCCGCCAGGACCTCTGCCGCCCGGCGGTTGGACACCACCATGTGGGCGACCGCGTCCCTGACCCAGCGCGCCCTCGCCACCCCGCGCATGTCGGCCGCCAGCAGCGTGCCGGTGCCGATCGGCTTGGTCAGCACCAGCGCGTCGCCGGGCTGCAGGCCGCCCTTTCGCAGGAATGCGCCCCGCCGGGCCAGTCCATTGACCGCGAAGCCGAGGGACAACTCCGCCCCCTCGCTCGTGTGCCCACCGACCAGCGCGCAACCGGCGTCGCGCAGGATCTCGTTTGCGCCCTGCATCATGTCGGACAGGTCCGCCTCCACCTTCGCCTCCAGGCCGTAAGGCACGGTGGCGATAGCCAGTGCCGTCTGCGGTTCGGCGCCCATGGCGTAAACGTCGCCCAGCGCGTGGTTGGCGGCGATCATGCCGAACCGATACGGATCGTCGACGATGGCGCGGAAATAATCGACCGTCTGCACCAGCAGGCGCTCGCCGCCGGCATCGACCACGGCCGCGTCGTCGGGCGCGTCCAGCCCGACCAGCACGTCATCGCGCGGTGCCGGCTCGATTCGGCCCAAGGCACGGGACAGCACGGTCGCACCCACCTTGGCGCCGCAGCCGCCGCAGCGCATCGCGATCGAGGACAGCTCCCGCAATGCCGACGCGTCGGCCAGCGGCGACGCGACCTCGGTGCCCGCGGCCTTCATCTCGGGCAGGTCGGTGAAGCGCGCGAGGAAGCGCCGGTCGATCCAGTCCTTGACCGACCACACCCAGCCGCCGGCCACCGTCATGCCGTTTCGAGTCCCGACGGCATAGCGCTCCCCGGTGGAGACGATATAGAGCACGTCGCGCTGCGGCTTGTAGGCACGCAGCCGGGACCCCGTGAGCGCCGCACGCAGGTTGGCGGCCAGGATCGGCCCGGCGCGGACCGCATAGACGCCGGACCGCGGGATCGGCCGCGGCCCGAACGCTACCGTGTCGCCGGCGGCGAACACGTCCTCCCGCCCGGCCGCGCGGAGGAATGCATCGACCCGGATGAAGCCATTGTCGAGCGCGAGCCCGGTTGCCTCGAGCCAGGTGGCCGGCGAGGCCTCGGTCGTCCACAGCACCTCATCGGCCGCGATGACGCGCTCGCCCCGCGCATCCGTCATGACCACGCCGCCGGCCCGCACCTCGCCGACGCGCGCGCCGACATGGACGGCGATTCCGCGCTCGGCGAACACGGCGGCGAAGCGGGCGCGGAACGCCGGCGGGAAGCTCGGCAGGAGGGTGGCCGCGCCGGAGACGAGCGAGAACGAGAGCGCTGCCGGGTCGATGCCGGCCGCTGCCGCGTCCCGCCGCAGCCGGCGCTCGACGGAAAGCAGCAACTCCACCCCGCCGGCGCCGCCGCCCACCATCAGGATGCGGCGCGATCGTCCGGCCAGCACGCGGGCGCGCAACGCCTCGAACCGCACCAGGAATCCGTCGATCGGCTTCACCGGGATGGCGTGCTCGGCCGCCCCCGGCACATCGCCCGTGTTGGGCCGGCTGCCGATGTTGAGCGAGAGCAGGTCGTAGGGCACCGGCGGGCGCCCGCGGCACAGCACCCGCCGGGCCGCGAGGTCCAGCCCGACCGCCTCGTCGTGATACAGCCGCGCGCCGGCGAAGCGCGCCAGGGCGCCGGTGTCGATATGCGCGTCGTCCGTCGTGTAGTGCCCGGCCACGACGCCGGGCAGCATGCCGGAATACGGCGCCTCCGGCTCGCGCGCGATGAGGGTCAGGCGCACGCCGGGCAGGGGATTCATGCCGAAGCTGCGCAGCACCGCGACATGGGCGTGGCCAGCGCCGACCAGCACCACGTCCTTCACCACCGGTCCGCTCATCGCACGCATGCCGTCGCTCCATTGGTCGTGCCGTGGGTCGTGCCGTGGGCCGTATCGGTGGCGGACAGGCGCACCGGCCGGTCGTCGATCCGAAGCCGCCGCCGCAGCGCGCGCGAGAGCGCGTCGACCGCCATCGACAGGCCGGCGGTGGCGACGATCAGCACCAAAGCGACGTCCAGCCGCAGCTCCGAAATGGCGGCGTCCACGTGATAGCCCAGCGTGCGGACCCCGAGAATGCCGAAGATGGCGCTCTCCCGCACGATGATCTCCCAGCGATACAGGACGTAGGCAAGGAACTGCCCGTAGAGGCGCGGCAGCGTCTCGTAGAAGTAGAGGTCCGTTCCACGCGGCGCATCGGGGCGGTATGGCAGCCCGTCGGCATGCCGCCCCATCAAAGAAGCGACGATGCCGCCATTGTGCAAGCCGAGGGCCAGCACGGCCGGCAGCATCGAAGGCCCGAGCAGCTGCAGCAGCACGTAGGCCAGCATGTACTCGGGGGTCGAGCGGATCACCACCAGCATCACCCGCCCCATCGGCCGGCCCAGCCGCCCGTTGAAGCGGGTGCAGGTCAGCGGGAACAGCGCCAGGGCGAGCAGGGCCATGAGCGCGAGCGCGACCTGCGACAGCACCAGCGTGTTGGCTACGCCCGGCAGGACCTGCAGCCGCAGGATCGGCCACAGCCAGGAGCCGAGCCCGGCCCAGACCGCCGGGTCGAGCCAGTCGGTCCCGCGCAACGGGCGCGGCACGATGTCGTGGCCCAGGAACCGCCCGAGGTTCCTCCAGGCGGAGTCACCCCCGATCGGCTCGGTCAACAGCCAGAGCGCCGCGGCGCTGGCGGCGATCAGCAACGGCAGCGTTGCCGGCCGTGCCCAGAGGCGCCGTGTGCCGATCAGCACGTAGAACACGCCGACGAAGGCCGCGGCTTGCGCGTAATGGCCCTGGCGAAAGTAGCTCTCGAGCTCGAACCCCATCGTCGGCAGGCCGATGAAGCCCAGCACCAGCGTGGACCGCAAGCCGCATTCCAAGCGATACAGCAGGTAGTTGCCGAACGGCCCGGCGAGCTCCGGCAGCCGTCCGTAGGCGAAGCGCGACACCGCCGACGTATCGCGCGGCAGCACGCGCTCGGCCGCCAGGTCGGCCTCCTCGATCAGCTCGGAGAAGACTTTGGCGAAGATACCGGCATAGGGGATGGCGATCGCCAGCAACCCGGTCGTGGGCGACAGGCCGAACACCTGGATCAGCAGCAACGCCCAGAACAGCTCGTGCACCGAGCGGACGGCGGCGCAGAACAGCCGGATCCCGCGCGACCGCGCAAAGCCCAGGGTGAGCAGGAGTCCGCCGACGGCCCCCCCGAACACGCCGAGCACGGCGAAGGCCACCGTCAGCACGACGCTGCTCGCCTGGACGGCAAGCAGGTCCGGGCGGACGATGCCGCCCAGCAGCCGCGCCAGCTCGGCCCAGGGGTGCAGCGCGCTGACCGCCAGGTCGGACACGGCCAGCGACACGAGCGACGCCAGCAGGAGTGCCCAGCTCGCGGTCGCATAGCCCAGCCGTGGGCGGCGCGCGCCGTCAGCCATGGAAGCGCGCCAGCTCAGCCACCGACAGCGTCCGCGCCGGCGCGTCCAGCACCAGGCGTCCGGCATCGAGGACCAGGATGCGGTCGGCATGTTCCAAGGCGAGCGGGATGTCGTGCATCGCCAGGATCAGCGTCTCGTGCCGCTCGGCGAGGCGCCGCAGCACGTCCCCCGCCTGGATGCGGTCCAGCGCCGAGATCGGCTCGTCGCCGATCACCACCGGGCGGCCGTTGTAGAGGGCCCGCGCGACCGATGCGCGCTGCTGCTGGCCGCCGGACAACGAGCCGGCGAGGGCGAACAGCTTGTCGTCCAGGCCCACGCTGGCGAGCACGGACCGGACCTGCGCCACCTCGGACCGCACGGGCCAGGCGAGCATGCGCAGGTTCCGCAGCGCCGAGTGGCGGTCGAGCCGGCCCATGTAGACGTTGTGGAACACGCTGAGCGTCCGCACCAACGCCGCCGATTGCGGGATCAGCGCGGCCTGTCCCGACAAGCGCTCGTACAGCAGGCCCAGCAGCGTGGACTTCCCCGCGCCGGAGCGTCCGAGGATCGCGACATGCTCCCCAGGATGCAGGACGAGGTCGATCCCCTGCAGCACCGGCCTGCCCGAATAGCCCGCGCTGGCGCCCCACAGCTCGAGCAGCGGACCCATCCGGGACGTCAGTCGATCAGGCCGGCCGCGCGCGCAACCTGTTCCACCGGGTCGTAATCCGCATTCCGGGCGGCGATGAAGCCGGTTCGGCCGAACTGTTCCAGGATCGCGGGATCCCGCACGGCGAGCAGGGCCGCCTGCAGCCGGTCCTTGAACCCTGCGCCGAACCGCATGTCGACGTCACCGCGAACGGTCCAGTTGTAGTCGGGGTAGGACGGGGTCTCCCAGATCACGCTGACCTTGGCCGGGTCCACCCTGTCCGCCTTGCGTTCCAGCTCGAAGACCGAATAGTCCATCGCCCCCACCTCGAATGCGCCGGACTGCACCAGCTGAAGGGTGCGCGTGTGGTCGCCCGAAAAGCCGACGCGGGAGAATGCCTCGTCTGGCCCGCGGCCGAGCGCCTGGCGGATGTAGTACTCCGGCATCACGCGGCCCGAAGTCGAGGCACGGGCGCCGAAGGTGAAGCTGCGCCCGGCGATGCCGGCGGGGAACGCATTTAAACGGGTCAGCCCCGTCGCTGCGTTGGCGATCAGGTAGCTTTTGAACGTGGTGTCCTCCACGCCCTGGGCGATCGCCTGGGACCCCGGCACCGCCCGGCGGGCCTGCACGCCCGTGAAGCCGCCGAACCACGCGAGCTGCACCTGGTTGTTGGTGAACGCGGTGACGGCGGCCGGGTAGCTCTTGACCGGGACATAGGTGGTCGGCACGCCGAGCGCCGCCTCCAGAAAAGTGGCGACCCGGCCGAACCGCTCCACCAGCCTCGTCTCGTCCTGGTCGGGGATGGCGGTGAAGGTGAGCCGGGGTGGGGCTTGCGCGGCAACCCGGCCCGCACCGAGCGCGGCGAAACCAGCCAGCAACATGCGTCGGTTCATGGTTCTTCGACATCTCCCTGCTTCGGGCGGTGGCGCCCTGGCCTGTCCGCTTCGCGCCCGGGCTGCAAGCGGTTACGCCCGGGTCGCGACGGCGATGTGCGCCACGGCGCCCAGGGCGACGTTGCCAGTCCCCTGATCGGTCTGCAACCGCTCGACGAACGCCTGCATCACGGCCGCGCGGTCCGGCCCGAGGGCGTCCAGCATCGCTGTCATCCCCGGCGCGAAGCCGAGCGTCGACGCCAGCGCAGCGGCCGAAGCAGCCAACAGCGCGGCCTCGGCCGTCTCGATCCGGACGTCGGTAAAGCCGGCATCCGCTACGAGGGCGTGCAGCAGGGCAGGCTCGGTGAAGCGCAGTTGGGCCGGCAGCTCCCCCATCACGGGCGGCACGCCCCGGACGGCGACGATGGCCTCGCGCAGCCGGGCTGCCAGCTCGTAGCGGTGGGGGTCGGTCCAGGTGACGACCGCGACCCGGCCGCCGGGCCGCAGCACCCGGTGCAGCTCGGCCATGCCCCGTGCCGCGTCGGCGAACAGCACGACGCCGAAGCTCGACAGTGCGGCGTCGAACGCGCCCGCCGGCAGGTCCAGCGCCGTGCCGTCCATGACGCGCCCCGAAACCGTGCCCAGGCCGGCGCCCCGCGCGCGCTCGCGAATGCGGGCCACCATCCCGGGTGCGGCGTCCACC
The DNA here is from genome assembly GCA_038229135.1 of Acetobacterales bacterium. Classification (GTDB taxonomy): domain Bacteria; phylum Pseudomonadota; class Alphaproteobacteria; order Acetobacterales; family Acetobacteraceae; genus JBBROS01. The sequence continues at coordinate 94,593 of JBBROS010000002.1, read as the reverse complement.
GCCGTGACATGTGCGCCGCGCCGGGCCGCCTGCAGCGCCGCGCCGCCGGCGCCCGCGGCGAGGTCCAGCAGCGCGGCGCCCTCCAGCGGTTCCAACAGGTCGAGCGCCTGCCCGCCAAAGGCGTCGGTCAGCGTCTCGAACGCAGTTTCGTACTCTGCGACGTGCTGGTCCCAGCGCGAGGCGTCCTGGTCAGGCTGTAACGCGCGGGCTATTGGCATCGAACGAAACTAGCAAGCTGAAAGGCGCCCGGCCATGACAGTCGTATTGCCGGTCGGAGCCGAGCGTCGCTTCTCGCTGGGCCTCGGCCTGACCAATGAATGCAACCTCGCTTGCTCGTTCTGCTATCGCGACCCCTCGCGCACCGATCGATTGTCGCTGGACCAGGTGCGCGACGTGCTGGCGCGGCTGCCAGTCCGCTCGGTCAACCTCGGTACCGGCGAGAACGGGATGCACCCGGAGTTCAAGGCCATGCTGGCCTTCCTGCGCACGCAGCCGGTCAAGCTGACGATCACGTCGAACGGACACTCGATCGCCGTGCTGGACGACGATGACGTGCGCAGCTTCGCCGACGTGGAGTTCTCGCTCGACTACCCGACGCGCGAGGAACAGGACGCACAGCGTGGCGCGGGCAACTGGGACCTGATCCAGCAACAGGCCGCGCGGTGCCGCCGGCTCGGGGTCGGCGTCACCATCATCGCCGTCATGCTGCGCACGAACTACGACCGGCTCGCCGACATCGCAGACGTGGCCCGGGCGTTCGACGCGCCGCTGCGGCTGAACGTGTACCAGTCCGTGCGCAGCGACGCCTTCGCGCTGACCTACGACGAGTATTGGAACGGGTTCACGCTGCTGTTCGACCGCACCGACGCGATCGCGATCGGTGAGCCGCTGGTGCGCGCAATGGCCGGGTTGCCGCCGCGGCAGGGGGGCTGCGGCGTCGCGACGGTGCGCGTGACCCCCCGTGCCACCGTGCAGCCCTGCGTCTACTGGCCCGGCGCCGGAGCGCCGCTCGACCTGTTGCTGGGCACCGGCGAGGGGATCGTGGAAACGCCGCCATTCGTGGCCGCCCGCTCGCTTCCGGTCGCGTGCGAGGCCTGCCGCTACAGGGAGCCGTGCGGCGGCGGGTGCGCCGGCCGACGCCGCCTGCTGGAGGCGCTGGACCAGCCCGACCCCTACTGCCCCGTCATCCGCGGCGACGACCGCCGCCTGACCGTGCGCATGGCGCCACTCCGCGAGCTCCCCAAGCTCGAGAGCGCGTGCACGACCATCGTGATGGCCCGCGGGTAGGGCCTGGGACCTTGAATGACCTCGTGAGCGGCCGAGGGCGCCGTCCTGGCGCTCTGCCTCGTCGAGGCAGCGTCCCGAACCCGTCGAGACCGTGGATCCTGCCCCGGCTCTGCAAAGTGAGGCTTGCATGAAAACCGACCCGCTCACGGATGCTTGGCTGTTCCTGATCGGGGCGCAGCCCGATCAGCAGAAGCTGGGGTGGGGTGGCTATGCGCTCGCCGCCCTGTTCGTCGCGCTGCTGATCGCGAGCGCCTTGATCGCCCGGGCAAGCTGGCGGGCAGACCCGGCGCAGCGTACTGCCGGCCACCTCTGGACGTGGCTGTTCCGCGTGCTGATGGGCTCCATGTGGTTCCAGGGTGCCATCTGGAAATTGCCGCTGCCGGTCTCGGGAGGGTTGCAGTATTGGACCGAGCAGATGGCCGAGAACGCAGCCTACCCGTTCTTCGCTGCGATCGTGCGGACGGTGATGTTGCCGAACATGGCCATCGTCGACCCGCTGGTCCTGGCGGCCGAGATAGGGTTGGCCGTCAGCTTCATCCTCGGCCTGTTCGTCCGGCCGGTCGCCGTGCTGGGCGCGCTTTACGTGCTGGGTCTTTGGATCGGGCTCTACCGGCACCCGGCCGAGTGGCCCTGGACCTACGTCTTCATCGCGATCGTGCATGGCATGTTCGCCCTCCACGCTGGCCGAAGCCTCGGGCTCGACTCCACTCTGTATCGTCGCAGCAGCGGAGCGCCCTGATCCACGTCGACAGGGCGAGCGCCCTGATCCACGTCGACAGGGCGAGCGCCCGACCTTGGCCGTCGGCAGAGGCGATCTACAGGACGTCCGCTGCCACGCCCAAAGCTCGCTGCGATCCTTTATCGGACCGACTGCAGAAAGTGCTGTTCGCGGCGGGATTCGAACCCACGGCCCCAGGATTCATCCCACTTCGGCTTCCGCCGCCGCCGCCCGTCACCAGGCCGCGTTCGTGGTCTGGACTGTCCCTTCGCCATGGGCCAACAGGCCTTTAGGCGCCGCCCGTCCAGTCTCTACACCGTCCCCAACCTTTCGGCGGGGCTTGGCTCGGGATCGGCCGCGTGCCTAGGCGCACGGTGGGCGTTCCCCGACTTTGAGCGGATCCACGGCGGGGTTTCCCATCGCCGCGCCCAATTCGTCGAACCAGGAATCCTGTGCTCTATCCTGCTGAGCTACGCGAACACACTCGCGCTGCTTAGCGTATCTTCGGTCTCGCGCGCTAGCCTCATACCCGTCGTCGCGAGCGGAGCGTGCCGATCCAGGGACGCACGGCGCAGCCCTGTCGGTCCCTCGATGCCACGCTGACCGCCGTCCGGGGAGTAGCGGCGCCCGCGCCGCCGGTGCAGACTTGCCGCAACAGGAGGCACGTCCATGGCGAACAAGGTCATCATCAGCTGCGCGATCACCGGCGCCATCCACACGCCGAGCATGTCGCCGCACTTGCCTATCACCCCGGACGAGATCGCCCGCGCCAGCATCGAGGCCGCGGAGGCCGGCGCCGCCATCATCCACCTGCACGCCCGCAACCCCGAGACCGGCGAGCCCACGCCCGACCCGGCCGTGTTCATGCGCTTCCTGCCCGTCATCAAGCAGGCCACCGACGCCGTGCTCAACATCACCACGGGCGGCGGCCTCAAGATGACGCTTGCCGAACGCCTGGCTGCCCCGCTCCAGGCCAAGCCCGAGATGGCCAGCCTCAACATGGGCTCAATGAACTTCAACATCTCGAGGGCCGGCGACAAGATCACCGAGTGGAAGCACCCCTGGGAGAAGCCGTATCTCGACGGCACGGTGGACTACATCTTCCGCAACACCTTCAAGGATATCGAGGGCGTGGTGGAGCAGCTCGGCCGGGCCCACGGCACCCGCTTCGAGTTCGAGTGCTACGACGTCGGGCACCTCTACAACCTGGCCCACATGCTGGACCGCAAGGTGGTCGAGCCGCCGCTGTTCGTGCAGTCCATCTTCGGCATCCTGGGCGGCGTCGGCGCCGAGCCCATCAACCTGCAATTCATGCGCGAGACGGCGAACCGCCTGTTCGGGGACGACTACGTCTGGTCCGTGCTGGCCGCCGGGCGGCACCAGATGGCCTTCACCACCATGGCCGGCATCCTCGGCGGCAACGTCCGCGTGGGCCTCGAGGACAGCCTCTACATCGGCAAGGGCGAGCTCGCGACGTCCAACGCACAGCAGGTAGCCAAGATAAGGATGATCCTCGAGGCGCTGAGCCTCGAGGTGGCGACGCCCGCCGAGGCCCGGGCCATGCTGCACCTCAAGGGCGGGGATCGGGTGGGGTTCTAGCGATGGACGCCCAGGCCACCGCCACCTACGCGGCCGAGGTGCACGCCGGATTGCTGGCGCTCGACCCGCATATCGACATCCCGTGGCCCCCCGGCCCCTCCGCGTTCGAGGACGGTCCGCGCCGCGTGGACATCCCCAAGATGCGCCGTGGCGGGGTGGCCGCCGGGTTCTTCGCCGCCTACATCCCGCAAGGGCGCCGCACGCCGGAGGGTTGGGCCGAGGCCAGCGCCCGCGCCCTCGCCATGCTCGAGGCCATCAACGGCATGGGCGGCGAGCACGCCAGGGTCTGCGACACCGCGGACGCCATCGAGCAGGCCCATGCGGACGCCATCCCGGCCGTGGTGCCCTGCGTCGAGAACGGCCATGCCATGGGCGAGGACCTCGCCATGCTCGCCCGCTTCCGCAGCCTCGGCGCGCGCTACCTCACCCTCACCCATAACGGCCACAACGCCCTGTCGGACAGCAGCAATCCCCGGCGGGACCTGGAGGACGGCGAGACCCTCCATGGCGGCTTGAGCGAGCTCGGCCGCGCGGCCATCGTCGAGCTGAACCGCCTCGGCATGCTGGTCGACATCAGCCATGCGAGCCGCGCCGCCGCCCTCCAGGCCGCCATGCTGTCCAAGACCCCGGTCGTGGCCACCCATAGCTGCATCCGGGCCCTCTGCGACGTGCCGCGCAACGTCGACGACCTCATGCTCGATGCCCTGCGGGACTGCCGGGGCATGGTGAACATCACCGCCGTGCCCTCCTTCCTCAGGCCCGGCGGCAAGGCCGATGGCGTCACGGTCGCCGACTTCGTGGACCACGTGGACTACGCCGTCCGCCGCATCGGCCTCGCCCACGTGGGCATCAGCTCCGATTTCGACGGCGGCGGCGGCTTCAGCGGCTGGCGCAACGCTGGTGAGAGTGCGGCCGTCACCGCCGGGCTCGTGCAGCGCGGCTACGGCCCGGCAGAACTTCGCCAGCTCTGGGGCGGCACCATGCTCCGGTTGCTGCGGGAGGCCGAGGGGTATGCCGCGGAGGTGGCTTGTGGCTGAGATGCCGCAACTCGGCCAGGGCACCTGGCAGCTCGGCGAGCGCGGCGCCGACCGCCGGGCCGAGGCGGACGCGCTGCGGCTGGGGCTCGATCTCGGCCTCACCCTCGTCGACACCGCCGAGATGTATGCCGATGGCGGCTCCGAGGAGGTGGTGGGAGACGCCATCGCAGGCCGGCGCGAGGAGGTGTTCCTCGTCAGCAAGGCCTACCCGCAGAACGCCGGCCGCCGCGGGCTGCCCGAAGCCTGCGCCCGCAGCCTGAAGCGCCTCCGGGTCGAGCGGCTGGACCTCTACCTCCTGCACTGGCCCGGCTCCATCCCGCTCGAGGAAACGGTCGAGGCGTTCGAGCGCCTCGTCGAGGCCGGCCTGATCGGCGCCTGGGGGGTCAGCAACTTCGACGCCCCGGCCCTGGCCCGCCTGCCCCCCGGCTGCGCCACGAACCAGGTGCTCTACAACCTCGAGCGCCGCGGGATCGAGTTCGACCTGCTGCCCTGGTGCCGCGAGCACGCGATGCCGGTCATGGCCTACTCGCCCGTGGGCCAGGCCGGAACGCTCCTGCGCTCGCCCGCGCTCGCCGAGGTGGGGAGGCGCCACGGCGTCACGCCCGCGCAGGTCGCCGTCGCCTGGACGCTCCAGCCAGGCATCGTCAGCATCCCGAAGGCCGCCACGCCCGAACACGTCCGGCAGAACGCTGCCGCCGGGGCGCTGGCGCTGACGCGAGAGGACTACGCGACGCTGGATGCGGCACACCCGCCGCCGAAGCGAAAGACGGGGCTGGAGATGCTCTGACGCGTCTTCGGCGGGCCTCATCCCACCTGGTCATTGCGAGCGCAGCGAAGCTATCCATGGGCAGTCCTGGCACGAACCCGTCCTTCACGGCACAGAGTGCGCTGGCCTGAGACGAGACCGCGACGCTCCGCATGCTTGCCCGTCTCGCACCTCGCCCAGCGGTATGCCGCGTGCAACGGCGGCGAGGGACAGGTTTCGGCCATCGATGGATCGATCCGCCAAGCGGCTCGCAACGACGATGACGGGGGTGGCCTATTGGGCTGTCAAAACGACGACGGCAGTTGCGCGACCACCTTCCTTGCATTATGGAACACCAATCCAGAATGATAATCTGGCTGGGGGGATCGGTTGGCTGGCTTCAGCGTTTCGGCGGCAGATCGATGCCTAGCCATTCTCGAGCTGCTCGCGGATGAGCCGGCCGGGCTTGCGCTCACTGCATTGAGCGCCGCGCTCGGGATGCCGCAGAGCGCCGTGCATCGGCTGCTCGCCATCCTGGTGCAGCGTGGGTATGCGCGGCAGGACGAGGCCACGGGCCGCTATGTGCCTACGCTCGCCATCGCGGCCATCGGGCTGCGGCTACTGTCCTCGCTCGATATCCCGAGCGTGTGCCAGCCCACACTCGAGCGCCTGGCCGAACGCACCGGCGAGCTCGTCCGCCTCGCCGCCGTCGAGGGGGGCCGGATGCTGTGGATCGCCAAGGCCCAGGGCTCCCGCTCGAGCCTCCGCTACGACCCGATCATGGGCCACGACGTGCCGCTGCACGTGACCTCCATGGGCAAGGCCTGGCTCGCGACGCTTCCGGAGGACGAGGCGGTCCGGCTTATCGAGGTGCGGGGGTATGGTGGCCCGTTGATCGGGCCCAACGCCATCGCGGACGAGGCCACGCTGCGGACGGAGCTGAAGGTCACGCGCGCCCGGGGCTACGGCATGGTGCACGAGGAGGCCGAGCCCGGGGTTTCGGCCATCGCGACGGTCGTGCGGGACGGGGTGCGGCCCAATGCGCGGCCCGTCGCGGCCATCAGCGTGGCCGGGCCGGCGTTCCGCCTCTCGGAGGAGCGGCTCGAAGGGTTTGTCCCGATGCTGCGGGAGGCGGCGGAGGAGCTGTCCCGCCTATGGCCGATCCGCAGCTACGAAACGGGCGAGGGCACCTCGCGCGTCGCCTGACGCCCAGCAACCCAGAAACAACACGAGGGAACGACATGTCGCTACAAGAACGCCCGGTCGGGCGACGGACGATGCTTGCCTGCATGGCGGGCGCCGCGGCGGTCCCGGGCACTGCCCGCGCCCAGGGTGCGGACCCGTGGAAGCGGCACGCCGGGGCGCGCGTGTCCGTGCTGTTCCAGAAGAGCCCGCGGTCGGACCTGCTGGCGGCGAACCACCGCGAGTTCGAGGAGCTGACCGGCATCAAGCTGGCCTTCGAGGCCATCCCGGAGCAGCAGCAGCGCCAGAAGATGGTGGTGGAGTTCGCGTCCGGCGCGCCCTCGTTCGACGTGGCGAACATCTCCATCGCGGTGCAGAAGCGCCTAGTGGAGCGGGGCGGCTGGTTCACCGACCTGCGGCCCATGCTGGCGGCGCTCGAGGCTGCGGACCCGGCGTTCAAGGCCGCCGATTTCAGCCCGGCCACGATTGCGTACGGGTCCTCGGGCAAGGGCGCGCTCGAGGTGCTGCCGCTCAACCTCGATTATTGGGTGCTGTACTACAACAAGGAGCTGCTGGAGCGTGCCGGGTTGCCGGTGCCGCAGAGCACCGAGGAGCTGGTGCGGGCGGCCGCCGCCATCCACAAGCCGGCTGCCAACGTGTATGGCTGGGTGTGCCGCGGGCAGAAGAACGCCAACGTGCCCGTGTGGACCACGCTGCTGCTCGGCTGGGGCCAGGAGACCATCCGCGACGGGCGTCTGCTGACCACCACGCCCGAGGCCGTCGAGGCGGCGCGGCTGTACGGCAGGCTCGCGCGCGAGTTCGGGCCGACCGGGCTGGCCGGGTTCAACTGGGGCGAGTGCCAGACGAGCTTCGTGCAGGGCCGGGCCGGGTTCTGGTTGGACGGCATCGGGTTCGCGGCCCCGCTCGAGGACCCGAAGCGCTCCCGCATCGTGGGCAAGGTGGGCTACGCCGTGGTCCCGCGCGGCCCCACGGCCCGGCACACCGCGCTGTTCGGGGATGGCATCGGCGTCGCGCAGGCCAGCCGCAACAAGGAGGCGGCGTTCCTCTATGTGGCGTGGGCCACCGGCGTGCTGAACCAGTCTCGGATGCTCAAGGCCGGTGCCGGCGTGCCGGCGCGCACGTCGCCCTTGCAGGACCCGGCGGCCCAGGCCGACACGCCGTTCGGGCGCGAGTGGTTCGCGACCTTGCTCGAGAGCGCGCGGATCGCCCGCTCGCCGTTGCCGCAGGTGGTGCCGGTCACGGAGTTCCGGGACATCTTCGGCGTGGCACTCTCCAACGTGCTCGAGGGGGCGGACCCGAAGGCGGAGCTGGCCCGCGCGACCGAGGCGTTCCAGCCGGTGCTGGACGCGAGCGAGCGCGCTTGAAACCTCCATGCTGAACAAGCGCGGCCAGCTCATGTGGCTGGCCGTGCCGGCGCTGGGCACCATCGGGCTGATCCTGTTCGTGCCCTGGGTGTTCACGGCCGGGCTGTCGTTCTTCGAATGGCGGTTCACGGGCGCGCCCGGGTTCGTCGGCCTGCAGAACTATGCCACGCTCGTGCAGGACAAGCGGTTCGGCGAGGCGGTGGTGCGCACGCTGGTGTACACCGCCGGGTCCGTGGCGGGGCCGCTGTTGCTCGGGCTCGGCGCCGCCCTGGTGTTCGTGCGGGACTTCCCGGGGCGCCAGGCGCTGCGGCTCGCGTTCTCGTTCCCCATGCTCGCCACCCCGGTGTCGGTGGCGCTCGTCTGGGTGATGATGCTGCACCCGCAATCGGGCGTGCTGAACCACATGCTCTCCTGGTTCGGCATCCCGCCCTCGGCCTGGATCTACTCGCAGCGCACGGTGCTCGCCACGCTGATCGGGATCGAGACGTGGCAGTGGACCCCGCTGATGGCGCTGATCCTGCTGGGCGGCATGACGACGATCCCGGAGGAGCTGTTCGAGGCGGCGCGGATCGATGGCGCATCGGCCGTGCAGACCTTCCGGGCCATCACCTTCCCGCTGCTCGTGCCCTACCTGCTGGTGGCCGCCATCCTGCGCACGATCGATGCGGTGAAGTCCATCGACCTCATCTTCGTCATGACTTCGGGGGGGCCGGGAACGGCATCCGAGACCATCAACCTATATCTGTATTCGAACGCGTTCGCCTTCTACAACGTGGGTTATGCCTCGGCGATCTCGGTGTTCTTCCTCGGGCTCGTGTTCCTGCTGGCGCTCGCCTTGGTGTGGGTGAAGGCCCGGCACGCGGTGGCGGCGTGAGTGCGGGCACCATCCGGGAGCCACGCCGGGTGCAGGCCGTGCGGCTGCTGCTGGCCGGCGTGCTGGCGGCGCCGGCCTGCTTCTTCGTGTTCTGGATGCTGTCGTTGTCGCTCAAGACCGAGATCGACAACATCGCCTATCCGCCCAATTTCCTGCCGGACCCGCCGACGCTGCAGAACTACGTGGACGTGTTCGCGCAGAACGACATGCTGCGCTACCTGCTCAACTCGCTGCTGGTGACGGGGCTCGCGACCGGCATCGGCCTCGTGCTCGGCCTGCCCGCCGCCTACGCCATCGCACGGCTCGAGCTGCCGAAGCTCGGGGCGTTGGTTCTGCTGGCGCGGATGACGCCGGCGCTGTCCTACCTCATCCCCCTGTTCTTCATCGCCAAATGGACCGGGACGGCCGGGACCGTCTGGCCCGTGGTGCTGGCGCACCTGCTCATCACGGTGCCGCTCATCACCTGGACCATGATCAGCCATTTCCAGGCAGTGCCGCGCGAGATCGAGGAGGCGGCGGCCATCGATGGGTGCAGCCTGTTCCAGTTGCTCACCCGGATCGTGCTGCCGCTCGTGCGGCCCGGCATCGTGATCGCCGTGGTGATCGCGGCCATGTTCAGCTGGAACAACTTCATCTTCAGCGTGATCCTGTCGGCGCCCGAGTGGCGGACGCTGCCGGTGGCGATCTTCGGCGTGATGAGCTTCGAGCAGCTCTCCTGGGGGCCGCTGGCGGCGGCGGCCTTCATCGTGACGGCGCCGATGCTGGTGCTGGCGGGCACGCTGCTGCGGTTCATGGTTTCGGGCCTCACGGCCGGCGCGACGAAGGGGTAGGCGATGACGGACCAGGTGGATTGGGTGTCGGGGCGGACCCGGGTGTATGGGATCGTGGGGCACCCTATCGAGCAGGTGCGCTCGCCGGAGATGTTTTCGGCCGAGTTCGCGCGGCGGGGGCGGGAGGCGTTGATGATCCCGGTGCACGTGCTGCCGGATGAGTTCGAGGGCACCGTGCGGGCGCTGATGCGGGTGCAGAACCTCGATGGGCTGGTGTTCACCATCCCGTTCAAGCAGGCAGCCCGTGCGCTGGCGGACCGGTTGGGCGCGCAGGCGCGGGCGGCGGGCGCCATCAATGCGCTGGCGCGCCGGGCGGACGGGTCGTGGGAGGGCGACATGTTCGACGGCGCCGGTTGCGTGGAGGCGTTCCGGCAGCGCGGCTACGGGTTTGCGGGGCAGCGGGTGATGCTGATCGGGGCGGGGGGCGCGGGCTCGGCCATCGGCATCGCGGTGGCGCATGAGGGGCCGCGCGCCATGCGGCTGTTCGACCCGGACCCGGCGCGCGTGGACGCGCTGGCGGCGACGGTGCGCGGGATCGACCCGGATATCGCGGTGGAGGTCGGCGCCCCCACGGTGGACGGCGTGGACATCCTGCTCAACGCCTCGCCGGTGGGCATGCTGGATGACCCGGACATGCCCATCGCGGCCAGCGCCCTCCCGCCCGGCATGATCGTGTTCGACGCCATCGTGAAGCCCGAGCGGACGCGGCTGCTGGCGCTGGCCGAGGCGTGCGGGTGCCGCACGGTGCGCGGGCGGGAGATGATGCGCGGGCAGATCAGCCGTATGGCGGACTTCTTCGCACCCCCGCTTCCGGGCGCCGGCGGCGTGGCCTAGACAGGTCGAAACAGAGGGAGGGCGGCATGAGCGGATCGCATGTGCTGGTGATCGGTGCGGGTGGCATGCTGGGGCGAAAGCTCGTGGCCCGTCTGGCGCGGGAGGGCGGTCTGAACGGCAAGCCCATCGCGCGCCTTTCTCTGGTGGATGTCGTGGCCCCCGAAGCGCCCGACGGGTTCGGCGGCACCGTTGCCTGCACGGCGGCCGACCTCTCGGCGCCGGGCGAGGCGGCGCTGATGGTCGCGGACAAGCCGGACGTGGTGTTCCACCTCGCCGCCATCGTCTCGGGCGAGGCGGAGGCCGACTTCGAGCGCGGCTACCGGATCAACCTCGACGGCACCCGGTATCTGCTCGAGGCCATCCGGGTGCAGGCCTACATGCCGCGGGTCGTGTTCACCTCCTCGGTCGCCGTGTTCGGCGCCCCGCTGCCGGACCGGATCCCGGATGACCTGGCCCTCACGCCCCTCACCAGCTACGGCACGCAGAAGGCGATCGGCGAGCTGCTCCTGGCCGACTACTCGCGCCGTGGGTTCCTCGACGGCATCGGCCTGCGCCTGCCCACCATCTGCATCCGCCCCGGCGCCCCGAACCGGGCCGCCAGCGGCTTCTTCTCCAACATCCTGCGCGAGCCGCTGGTGGGCAAGGAGGCCGTGCTCCCCGTGCCCGAGACGGTGCGCCACTGGCACGCGAGCCCCCGGGCAGCGATCGAGTTCCTGGTCCATGCAGCGGGCCTGGACACGGCGCCGCTGGGCCAGCGCCGCACCCTCTCCCTCCCCGGCCTGTCCGCCACGGTCGGCGAGCAGATCGAGGCGCTCCGGCGCGTGGCCGGGGAGGACGCCGTGCGGCTCATCCGCCGCGAACCCGACGAGGGCATTGCCCGGATCGTCGCCGGGTGGCCGCGTGGCTTCGACCCGGCGCGGGCGCTGTCGCTCGGCTTCAAGGCAGAAAGCAGCTTCGACGAGATCATCCAGGTGCACATCGAGGACGAGCTGGGCGGCCGGCTCGGCAGGTGATCGCAAGGCGGTGCCGCTCCCTCGCCCGCCGGGAGAGGGCTGGGGTGAGCGCCCGGCGGCCCGGACCTGGGCCGCGGTGCGGGGCCCGCGTTCCGTATTCATCGTCATGGACCCAGGCATGTCATGCAACGACCGGCGTCAGGGGCCGCACGGAGCAGCCCCGTCGGCCCCTGGATCGCCACGCCTTCGGCCCGCGATGACGAAGGTCTTCGGCTGACGAGCGGCGCTGCCCGTCACCATCGCGGCGTCCGGCCCGGCAGTCCGGGCTCGGCTCGGTGTCCACCGGACCGGGTTGGGGCCGTGTTGATCGTGACGCCACGCGGTCCGAATTGGCGCGCGAAGCGCCCGCGCCCGCACTCGCACGAGAACGCCATAGGCAAGCTGAACCGCGCATTGTAGCGTTGGATCAAAGGCGGTGAGGTGCCCATTCCAAGGCACCTCCAGCGATCCTGGGGAGGATGCGATGCAAACGATGTTCGGGCTGGCCTTGGCCGGCCTACTTGCGCTTGCGCCCGCCGCATGGGCGCAGCCGGAGAAGAAATCCCTCGCCATCGGCACCGCCTCGCTCGCGCTGCCCTACATCCCGCTGATCGTCGCCGACCGTCTGGGCTACTTCAAGGACGAGGGCCTCTCGGTCGAGATCAATGCGTTCTCCGGCGGATCCAAGGCGCTCGAGGCGCTGCTCGGCGGCAGCCTGGACCTGGTCTCGGGCGCCTATTCCAACTCGCTCACCATGGCGGCCAAGAACCAGAAGCTCGTGGTGTTCGCCCAGGAGGTGCGCTGCCCCGGCTTCGCGCTCGCCGTCTCCAAGCGCCGCGCCGCCGGGTTCAAGGGCCCGCAGGACATGAAGGGCTGGACCATCGGCGTCAGCGCGCCGGGCTCCTCCACCCACATGGTGCTGAACTACATCCTGGCGAAGGCCGGGATCGACCCGGCCGACGTGTCGATCGTGGGCGTCGGCACGGCAGCGGGCGCCGTGGCCGCCGTCCGGGCCGGCCAGGTGGACGCGGTGCTGAACAACGACCCGGTCATCACCATGCTGCTCGAGAGCGGGGACGCCATCAACGCGGTGGACATGCGCACGCCCGAAACCAGCAACGCCGTGTTCGGCGGCCCCTACCCGGAGGCGAGCCTCTATTCCACGGCGGCTTTCGTGGCCAAGAACCCGCGCACCGTCCAGGCCGTGACCAACGCCGTGGTGCGCGCCGAACGCTGGATGGCCGCCGCGACCCCGGAGCAGATCGCGGGCGCCCTGCCCGAGGAGTACCTGCTTGGCAACAAGGCGCTCTACCTTCGCGCCATGGGCAACATGCGCGGCTGCTACTCGCCGGACGGGCTGATGACGAAGGAGGCCGGGGAGACGGTGCTGAAGGTGCTGAGCGCCTTCGAGGAGAACGTGCGCAACGCGAAGATCAACGTCGAGACGACCTACGACAACAGCTTCGTCAACCGCGTCCCCCCCACCGCAGCTGCGTCCGGCCCCGTTGCAAAGTGAGCTGACGCCCGCGGTCGAGCTGCGGGGCGTCACCTGCCGCTTCGCCGCCGGGCGCGGGCCGGCCTATGTGGCCGTGGACGACGTGAACCTGCGCGTGGCCCCGGCCGAGTTCGTGGCGGTCGTGGGGCCGACCGGGTGTGGCAAGAGCACGCTGCTCAACGTGGCCTCGGGCCTGCTGCGGCCCTCGACGGGCGAGGTGCTGATCCATGGCGAGCCGCTCGCGGGCCTCAACCGCAAGGCGGCCTACCTGTTCCAGGCGGACGCGCTGATGCCGTGGCGCACGGCGCTCGACAACATCGCGGCCGGGCTGCTGTTCCGGGGCGTGGCGAAGGCGGAGGCGGAGGCGGGCGCGCGGGACTGGCTCGGCCGCGTGGGCCTGCGGGCGCATGCGGACCGCTACCCGCACCAGATGTCGGGCGGCATGCGCAAGCGGGTCGGCCTGGCCCAGGCGCTGATCCTGGACCCGCCGATATTGCTGATGGACGAGCCGTTCAGCGCGCTCGACGTGCAGACGCGCGAGCTGATGGAGGACGAGCTGCTGCGGCTGTGGCTGGCCGACCGCAAATCCGTGATCTTCGTCACCCACGACCTCGAGGAGGCCATCGCGCTGGCCGACCGCGTGGTCGTGCTGGCGGCGGGGCCGGGCACGCGGCCGGTGGCCGAGTTCGCCGTCGACCTGCCCCGGCCCCGCGAGGTGTCCGAAGTGCGCCTCACGCAGCCCTTCCTCGAACTGCACAAGGCGATCTGGCAGGTGCTCAAGACCGAGGTCATGCGGAGCCACGCGCATGCACGAGCGTGAACAGGGCTCGGTGCTGCACTGGCAGGTGCTGCTGCTGGTGGGCGGCATCGCGGCCTGGTGGGGGCTCGTGGCGATCGACATCCTGCCCCGGTTCTTCTTCGGGGACCCGGCGGCCGTACTGAGCCGCCTCTACCGCTGGTTCAGCAGCGGCTCCATCTGGCGCCACCTGGGCCATACCCTGCTCGAGACCATCCTCGGCTTCATGATCGGCACGGTGGCCGGACTCGGGATGGGGCTGTGGCTGGCCCTCAGCCCCACGCTGGCTCGCGTGCTGGACCCGTTCATCAAGGCCGCGAACTCCATGCCGCGGCTGATCTTCGCGCCCATCTTCGCGCTGTGGTTCGGCCTCGGCATCTGGTCGAAGGTGGCGCTTGGCGTCACCCTCGTGTTCTTCGTCGTGTTCTTCAACGTGTTCCAGGGTGTGCGTGAAGTGAGCCCCGTCGTGCTGGCCAACGTGCGGCTGATGGGCGCGAACCGGAAGCAGCTGATGCGGTGGGTGTACCTGCCCTCGGCCACCAGCTGGGTGTTCAGCTCGCTGCACAACGCGGTCGGCCTGGCCTTCGTGGGGGCCGTCATCGGCGAGTACCTCGGCTCCGCCCGCGGCGTGGGCTACCTCATCCTCCAGGCGGAAGGCGTGTTCGACATCGACAGCGTGATCGCCGGCATCCTGTTGCTGACGGTCTTCGCGCTGCTGCTGGACATCGCGGTCACCAAGGCAGAGAGGCGGCTGTTGCGGTGGCAGGCGCCGTCGCAGGCGAGGACGGTGGGCTAGTCGCTTGTGGCGCGGGGCGCGATGGGCCAGCATCGCGAGGGTTTCGGGGAGCGGGTGCGATGCGGATCAGGGCATGGGTCGTGGCGGTGGCGCTGCTCTGGGCGGGTGCGGCGTCGGCGCAGCAGGTGCTCCGCGTGGGCGCCACGCCCACCGGCATGCCGTTCACCTTCCTGGACACGAAGACGAACACGATCCAGGGCATGATGGTCGACCTGGTCCGAGCCGTGGCCGAGGAGAACGGCCTCGCCGTCGAGATCCAGCCCATGCAGTTCTCGACGCTCGTGCCGTCGTTGACCACGAACAAGCTGGACATGGTGTCGGCTGCGATGCTGATCACGCCCGCGCGGCAGCAGGTGATCGACTTCAGCACGCCCATCTACACCTATGGCGAGGGCCTCGTCGTTCCGGTCGGCGACAAGCGGGACATCGTGGACGTGAGTGAGCTCAAGGGCGCCACCGCCGGTGCACAGGTGGGCACCGCCTACGTGGAGCCGCTGCGCAAGACCGGCGTGTTCAGCGAGGTGCGGGTCTACGACACGTCGCCGGACATCCTGCGCGATGTGGCGGCCGGGCGGCTGCAGGCCGGCTTCGCGGACTTCCCGATCGTCGCCTACGCGATCGGCCAGGGCCAGTGGCCCGGCCTGCGGGTGGTGCGGAGCTACAAGCCCATGATCGTCGGCTCCGTCGGCATCGCGGTCCGCAAGGACGAGGGCGAGCTGCTGGCCAAGGTGAATGCCTCATTGGAGCGGATGCGCAACGACGGGCGCATGAAGGCCCTGCTGGACAAGTGGGGGCTCTAGCGCCCTGTCGACCTTTTTTGAGGACGCGCGGGAGTTCCTGCCGATCCTGCTGACGGGCGTGTGGCTGACGGTGCTGGTCACGCTCGGCTCGCTCGTGCTGTCCACCGTGCTTGGGCTCGGGTGGGTGCTGCTGCGGGTCTCGGGCATCCCCGTCCTGTCGGGCGCCAGCGCGCTGGTGGTGAACCTGATCCGCGGCGTGCCGATCATCGTGCTGCTGTTCTACATGTATTTCGTGCTGCCCGACCTCGGCATCTCTCTCACCGCGGTGCAGGCCGGGGTGCTGGGGCTCGGCATCGCCTACTCGGCCTATCAGGCGGAGAACTTCCGGGGCGCGATCAAGGCGGTGGACGCGGGGCAGCTCGAAGCGGCGGCCTCCATCGGCATGGGCTGGGGCCTGTCCATGCGCCGCGTGGTGCTGCCGCAGGCGCTGCGGGTGGCGCTGCCGGGCTTCGGCAACGTGTGCGTGATGATGCTGAAGGACAGTTCCCAGGCCTCGACCATCACGGTGGCCGAGCTGGCGCTGCAGGGTAAGCTCATCGCGTCGTCCAGCTTCAAGAACACGACCGTCTTCACGCTGGTGGCGCTGCTCTATCTGTGCATGAGCGTCCCGCTGATCCTGCTCGTACGCCGCCTGGAGCGGCGCGCGTGATCGAACTGACGGACGTCCGCAAGAGCTTCGGCGCGAACACGGTGCTACGCGGCATGACCGCCACGGTGGAGGCGGGCGAGGTCGTGTGCGTGGTGGGTCCGTCGGGGTCGGGCAAGTCCACCCTGTTGCGGTGCATCAACGGGCTCGAGCGGCATGACGGCGGGACGATCCGGGTGTCGGGCCAGCTCGTGGAGGCCGGGCACCGGTCGATCCGCGGCGTGCGGACGCAGGTGTCGATGGTGTTCCAGCGCTTCAACCTGTTCCCGCATCGGACCGCGCTCGAGAACGTCGTGGAGGGGCCGATCCACGTCAAGCGGGAGGCGCGGGCGGAGGCGGTCGCGCATGGCAGGGCGCTGCTCGCGCGGGTGGGGCTCGCAGGGCGGGAGGATGCGTGGCCGGCGGAGCTGTCGGGCGGGCAGCAGCAGCGCGTGGCGATCGCCCGGGCGCTCGCGATGCGGCCGCAAGCGATCCTGTTCGACGAGCCGACCTCGGCGCTCGACCCCGAGCTGGTGGGCGACGTGCTGCAGGTGATGCGCAGCCTGGCCGACGAGGGCATGACGATGGTGGTGGTGACCCACGAGATGGCGTTCGCGCGCGAGGTGGCCGACCGCGTGCTGTTCATCGATGGCGGGCTGATCGTGGAGCAGGGGGCGGCGCGGGACGTGCTGGTCGCGCCGCAGCATCCGCGCACGCAGGATTTCCTGCGCCGTGTGCTGAACCCGTTGTGAGCGCGCCCTTCCCGCTCGCGCCCTCGCTCTGGGCCGCCACGGCGCCAGCGGCCCCGCCCACGCCCGCGCTCGATGGCGAGGTCCGGGCGGATGTGTGCATCGTGGGCGGCGGGTTCTGCGGCCTGAGTGCCGCGCTGCACCTGGCCCAAGCGGGCGCGCGCGTTGTCCTGCTCGAGGCGCACGAGCCGGGGTGGGGCGGCTCGGGGCGCAATGGCGGCCAGGTGATCCCGGGGCTAAAATGGGATCCGGACGAGCTGCTCGCGCGCTTCCCGGGCCAGGCGGGCGAGCGGCTCGTGGCCTTCGCCGGCAGCACGGCCGACACCGTGTTCGGGCTGATCGAGCGGCATGGGATGGACGTGCCGCGTGTCCGGGCCGGGTGGATCCAGGGCGCGCACACGCAGGCCGGGCTGCGGGCGGCGGAGGCGCGGGCGGCGCAATGGGCGCGGCACGGCGCGGACGTGGCCGTGCTCGACCGTGGGGAGGTGGGCGCGGCCCTCGGCAGCCCGGCCTATCTCGGCGGCTGGGTGGATCGGCGCGGCGGCGGCATCCAGCCACTGGCCTTCGCCCGCGGGCTGGTGCGGGCGGCGCAGGCGGCAGGTGCCGCGATCCACGGCGGCTCACGCGTCATGGCGGTGGAGCGGGAGGATGGCCAGTGGGCCGTGCGGAGTGCGGCGGGCGCGGTGCGGGCGGAGCGGGTGCTGGTGTGCACCAATGGCTACTCGGGTGACCTGGTGCCGGGGCTGCGGCGCAGCGTGATCGCGGTCAACTCGTTCCAGGTCGCGACGGAGCCGCTCTCGGGCAACGTGCGGCGCAGCATCCTGCCGCAGGGCCACGTGTCCTCGGACACGCGCAAGCTGCTGCTGTACTTCCGGCTGGACCACGAGGGCCGGTTGCTGATGGGCGGCCGCGGGCCCTTCCGGGAGCCGACCGGGCCCGAGGACTGGGCGCACCTGGAGCGGGTGGTCGCGCGCATGTTCCCGCAGCTCGGGGCGGCGCCCATCGCGCATCGCTGGTGCGGGCGGGTGGCGATCACACGCGACTTCCTGCCGCACATCCACGAGCCGGCGCCGGGGCTGCTCGTGGACATCGGCTGCATGGGGCGCGGCGTGGGGCTGCAGACGAGCCTCGGCGCGGCCCTGGCGCGGCACATGCTGGACGGGTCGGCGCTGCCCGTGCCGATCAGCCGGTTGCGGCCGATCCCGCTGCATGGCCTACAAAGCCTGTACGTGGCCGCCACGATCGCGCTCTATCGGGCCAGCGACGCGCGTGGCTGACGAGGGGTGATGGCATGCGCATAGCGGTTCTCGACGACTTCCAGGATGCGGCGCGCAACATGGCCGATTGGGCCCGGTTGGCGCCCCGGGCCCAGCCGACCTTCTTCACCGACAACGTGACGGGCGATGCGCTCGTGGAGCGGCTGCGCCCGTTCGAGGTGGCGGTGGCCATCCGGGAGCGGACGCCCTTCCGGAAGGACCTGCTGGCGCACCTGCCGAACCTCCGCATGATCGCGACCGTCGGCATGCGGAACCTCGGCATCGACGTGGCGCATTGCCGCGAGCGTGGCATCGTCGTCAGCGGCACGGAGGGCGGCGGGCACCCCACGGCGGAGCTCGCCTTCGGCCTGGTCCTGGCGCTGAGCCGCAACATCGTGGCCGAGGACCGGAGCCTCCGGGCCGGCGCGTGGCAGACGCGGCGGATCGGCGGCGTGGTGCGGGGGCGGACGCTCGGCCTCGTGGGCCTGGGCAAGCTCGGTACCGAGGTGGCCGGCATGGCGCGGGCGTTCGGGATGCGGGTGCTCGCCTGGAGCCCGAACCTCACGCCGGAGCGGGCCGGCAGCGCCGCCGAGGCGGTCAGCCGGGAAACGCTGTTCGCGGAGTCCGACTACGTCAGCATCCACATGGTGCTCGGCGAGCGGACGCGCGGGCTGGTCCGGGAGGCGGATCTGCGGCGCATGAAGCCCACCGCGTGCCTGGTCAACACGTCTCGTGCGGCCCTCGTGGACCAGGCGGCGCTGCTGGCCGCCCTCCATGCCGGGCGGCTCGGCGGGGCCGCGCTGGACGTGTTCGACACGGAGCCGGTGCGCCCGGGCGACCCGGTGCTCGATGCGCCGAACACCATCCTCACCCCCCATCTCGGCTACGCGACGCGCGAGAACTACGAGGGCTATTTCCCGCAGACCGTGGAGAACATCGAGGCCTTCCTGGACGGAGCGCCGATGCGGCTGCTGACGCACGACTGACCCCGAAGCCGCGCCCCCCCCCCACCGGACGGCGCGAACGGCGCGGGTGGCGTCCTGTAGGGCACGCGCGCGGATCCTGCGCTGCGCCGTGGCCGCAATGCAGAATCATTTCACTGGCATTTTTCGATCCCGTACCGTGTTTATTCCGTCGCCGGCGAACTTACCCCGGTCGTGCTCGCAACGAACGAAGGGCCGCCATGTCCAACGCACCAGTGATCTTCAGGGTCGGCAACAGCTCCACCGGGCCCGTTTACACCACTGATGGAACGCCGGGCGGCACGTCGCTGATCAGTGGCGTGCAGCCGGGCCAGGGGCTGGGCACGCTTGGCAACGGCCTCGGGATCTATGCGGGCGACTACTCGAGCGCCTTCGGAGGCGCGCCGATATACCTGACGGATGGAACTGCGGGCGGGACGACGTTGTTCGGCGCGTTCCCGTTCCTTTCGTCTGTCATCAAGTACACCCCGCTTCGCCCGGGGCTGGACGTGTTCTTCGTGGGCCCGAACCTTTGGGTGATCGATGCCGCGGGGGCGGCCATCGAGATCAAGCATGGCGCCGTGGACACGAATTACGCGACCGGCGTGGCGTCGCTCGGCAACGGCAAGGCTGTGTATTACGATACCGACGCACGTTCTGGGTAACGGACGGAACGGCGGCGGGGACGGTTTCGCTCGGGGTCGACTCCGGCGGGGCGGGCCGCCAGCCGAGCACGTCCAGCTTTCGGCCGATGGGGAACGGGAAGATCCTGTTCAGCGGGATCGGGACGGACGGCCGGCAACTCTGGGTGACGGACGGGACGGCAGCCGGGTCCAAGGAGCTGAAGGACCTGTCGTTGTTCGGGTCCTCGCCATCGCAGATCACACCCTTGGGGCGTGGCCGGTTCGTGTTCACGGCTTACTCGGATGCGACCGGGATCGAGCTTTGGCTGACCGATGGGACGGCGCCCGGGACGGTGCTGCTGAAGGACATCAACCCGGGATTTGCAGGGTCTCAGCCGAACCCGGGGACGCTCACGTCGCTGGGGAACGGCCTGGTCGTGTTCGGCGCGGATGACGGCAGCGCCGGGATCGAGCCCTGGGTGACGGACGGCACCGTGGCTGGCACGCGGCGCATCGCGGACCTGGCGGCCGGGTCCGCCGACTCGCTGTTCAGCCCGCTGGACCGCGGGGGCTATGGCTTCACGGCGCTCGGCGACGGGCGGGCGGTGTTCGCGGCCAACGATGGCACCGGGGTCGGCATCTGGGTGACGGATGGAACCGCCGGGGGAACCAGCCTGCTGCGGCGTGCGGCGTCGGTGGGGGCAAGCGGCACGCCGACGGCCTACGGGTTCGCTTCTGCAGGTCCGGGCAAGGTGATCTTCACGATGAACGACGGGGTGAGCGGCTTCGAGCCGTGGATCACCGACGGCAGCGCGTTCGGGACGTTCCTGCTGAAGGACATCGCGCCGGGGGCGGCCTCGTCGTCTCCCACGTACTACACGCCGTTGGGGGTGCCGGGGGTGCTGCTGGTGGAGAGCCAGCTGCAGCAGGCCGAGGCGCTGACGGGCGGGTCGTTGATGTTCGAGAGTGCCGGCTCGACGGTGCGGGTGAAGGCGCTGTCGGGCGCGACGGCGGTGAACCAGTTCGTACCGGGGAACTCGGTCGATCTGAAGGGCATCACCGGGGCGACGCTCGTGACGGGGGCAGGGGGCACGGTGGTCACGGCGTCCGCCGGGTCGCTGAACTTCGGTGTTGCGCCGGCGGGCTCGACCTACAAGCTGTATGGGGATGGCCGCGGCGGGACGCAGGTCCTGCTGGAGAGCCCGGCCGCGCCGGACGCGATGCAATATACCGACGTGACGACGGGCACCGCGGGCCAGGATCCCGGCACGCGCTACAGCGGCCCTGTGGACTACCTGCAGTGGCAATACATCTGGTCGGGGCCGGGCGCGGTGGCGATCGCGGCCAACGCGCCGAACACATTCCTGAAGGGCGGGCCTGCGGGCGATGCGCTCCTGGTCACGGCGGGCAACAACGTGCTGGACGGGGGTGGCGGATCGAACTTCCTGATCGGCGCCACGGGGGCCGATGGCGGGTTCGACACGTTCTTCGTGGACGGGCGCGGCGGCGTGGAGACTTGGTCGACGATCGTGAACTTCCACCAGGGGGACCAAGCCACCATCTTCGGCTTCCACCCCGGGCTCAGCACGCGGCCCTACACGGAGAACGACGGGGCGACGGGATACAAGGGCCTCACGATCCATTCGGAGCTCAATGGGCCCGGCACGGGGATCCTGGCGTCCATGACCTTCACGGGGATCGACCTGGCCACGGCGAATGCGCATTTCAGCATAACGTCCGGGACGCTGCTGCCGGGGACGGCCGATGCGATCGATTACCTCCTGATCCAATACAACCAGTGACTAGTCGTACGCTGCCTCCGGGATCTTGATCGGCGGCTTCGTGCGCCGTAGGGCCAGATACACCTGCGTCAGCAGCAGGATGGCGCTGAGGGCGATGAACGTGGCCGAGATCGGGCGTTCGATGAAGGTCGTCAGGCTCCCGCGGGAGATCAGCACGGCCCGGCGGAAGTTCTCCTCGAGGCGCGGACCCAGCACGAAGCCGAGCAGGATCGGCGCCGGCTCGAAGCCCAGCTGCAGCAGCAGGTAGCCGAACCCGCCGAACACGAGCGTGGCCGCCACGTCGAACATCTCGTTGCGGGCCGCGAACACGCCGATGCACACGAAGAACAGCGCGGTGGGATAGAGGTAGCGATAGGGCACGCTCAGCAGCCGCACCCAGAGCCCGATCATGGGCACGTTCAGCACCACCAGGATGAGGTTGCCGATCCAGAAGCTCGCGATCAGGCCCCAGAAGATGTCCGGCTGCTCGATGATGAGGCGCGGGCCGGGCTGGATGCCGTGGATCATGAGCGCGCCCAGCAGCAGCGCCATCACCGCGTCGCCCGGGATGCCGAGGCTCATGGTCGGGATGAAGTCGCCTTGCACGGCCGAGTGCGTGGAGGCCTCGGGGGACGCCACGCCCTCGATGGCGCCGTGGCCGAAGCGCTCGGGGGTTTTCGAGACCTTCTTCTCGGCGGCGTAGGAGATGAAGCTGGCGATGGTGGGGCCGGTACCGGGGATGAGCGAGCACAGGCTGCCGATGATCGTTCCGCGCAGGATGGGCGGCATGGCGCGCCGCACGTCCTCCCGCTGCGGCCGCAGGTCCCGGAAGCCCAGCCGCACCGTGCGGCCCGTGGTGGGCAGCACGTTCACCGACTTCAGGAACTCGGCGATCCCGAACAGGCCGAGGCTGACGGTGACGAGCTCGAGCCCGTCGGCGAGCTCCAGATGGCCGAAGGTGAAGCGCTCGCTCCCGGTGTTCACGTCCGTGCCGACCAGGCTCAGCAGGATGCCGAACAGCGTCATGGCGATGCCCTTCACCGCCGAGCCCTTGCTGAGCGTTGAGCCGGCGAGCAGGCCCAGCAGCATCAGCGCGCAGATCTCCTGCGGGCCGAACTGGAAGGCGATGTTGGCGATGTAGGGCGCCATGAACATCATCTGCAGGATGCCGAAGGCTGCCCCGAACACGGCCGCGAGCATGGTGATGCCCAGCGCGACGCCGCCCCGGCCCTGCTGGGTCATGGGGTAGCCGTCGAGGCACGTGACGGCGTGGGGCGGGTGGCACGGCAGGTTGAGCAATATGGAGCAGATGGCCCCGCCATACTGCGCGCCGTAGTAGATGCCCGACAGCATCAGCAGCGCCGAGACGGGCTGCATGCCGAAGGTGAGCGGCAGCAGGATGGAGATGGCCGACAGCACCCCCATGCCGGGCAGGACACCCACCAGGTTGCCCACCATGACGCCCACGAAGCACCACAGCAGGTTCCCCGGTTGCAGCGCCACCGAGAACCCATGGATCAGTCCGACGACGCCATCCATCACAACACCCCGCGAATGACCGGGAACTGCACGTGCAGCCCGTAGTGGAAGAGCAGCACGCCGAACACGGTCACGCCCAAGGCCAGCAGCAGGGCCTCCTTCAGCGTGGTCGTGCGCGCGCCCAGTGCCGAGGCGAACACGCAGGCGAAGATGGCCGGCGCCAGCCCGGCGCCCTTGGCCAGCGCGATGAACAGCGCCACCCCGGCCGTGACGGCAAGCGCGCCGCGCACGTCGAACGCGCCCGGGCCGTGGGCGTCCGCGGTTTCGGGCGCCGGGCTGCGATTGAGCGCCATGACGATGCCCATCATGACCAGCCCGGCGCCCATGGCCACGGGAAAGAAGCCGGACCCCATGCGGGACAGGGTGCCGATGCCGTATTCCGAGCCCTCGTAGATGGCGCCGGCGCCGATGAGGGCCATGGTGGCCCCGGCGTAGTAGTCACGGTTGGTCGCGAAGTGGCTCATGGTGAGGCTTCCGTCGTCATCGGGAGCGGAGCGTGGCGATCCAGGGGCCGGCGGGCCTGCTCTGTGCGGCCCCTGGATCGCCATGCCTTCGGCTCGCGATGACGGTGCTGTCGGGTCATGCCATCTCCTGCATCAGGGCGTGCAGCGCCGGTTGCTTCTCGAAGCCGATGCCCGGCGTGTCCGGGCGGTTCAGCGTGCCGTTCTCCACCGCCATGCCCTCGGCATAGCCGCCGAACTGTCCGAACACGCCGGGGTAGGCCTCGCAGCTGCCAAGGCCCAACCCGGCCGTGACCGCGAACCCCATCATGTTGCCGCCGTGCGGCATGATGCGGTCGCGGGAGCCGCCGAGCGCCTCCACGCGGGTGCACATCGCGGCGTATGCGGCGATGCCGTAGGCCTGCGGCGGGTCGAGCTGGAGCACGTCGCGGCCGAAGCGGAAGCCGCCGAAGCGGAAGAGGTTCTCCACGTCGGCCTGGCAGAACAGGTTTTCCCCGGTGGCGAGCGCCGGCTCGTACTCGTGCGCAAGCTCGGCGAAGGTGGCGAAATCCTGCGGCGCCGTGGGCTCCTCGAACCAGCGCAGGCCGTAGGGGGCCAGGCGCTCGGCATAGGCCCGGGCGCGCTCGGGCTCGAGGGCGGCGTTGGCATCGATGGCGAGGCGCCCGGCATCACCCCCGAGCAGCGCTATGGCGGCCTCGATGCGGCGCATGTCCTGGTCGAGCGGCACGCCGCCGGCCTTGATCTTGAGGTGGGTGTAGCCCGCGTCCAGGTGGCGCCGGACTTCGTCCTTCAAGGCCGCCAGGTCGTCGCCGGGCTGATACCAGCCACCGCCCACATACACCGGGATCCGCTCCCGATCGGGCGCGCCATAACGCTCGGCCAGCAGGTGCCAGAGCGGCCGGTCGAGCGCCTTGGCCAGCGCGTCCCACACGGCCACCTCGATGGTGCCGATGGGGATGGAGCGCTCGGCGTCGCCACCCGGTTTTTCCCGGCGCGCCATCCGGGCCGCCACCCGGGCCGGGTCGATCAGCCCGGCCTCGTCCAGCAGCTCGTCGGGCGGGGTGGCCAGCACGCGCGGGATGAACCGGTCCCGCATCGCGGCCCCGCAGGCGTAGCGGCCCGTCGAGTTGAACGCGTAGCCCACCGTGCGGCGCGCGCCCCCGCCCTCGGCTCCGTCGAGCACGACCGCGACGACGCTGGTCGTCATCTCCGAGAAGTCGAACGCGGCGTTGCGCATGGCCGATTGCACCGGGACGGCGCGCTCGTGGATGGCGGTGATGCGCATCTAGACGGCCGTGATGCCGGCCTTGGCGACCAGGTCGCGCCATTTCGGCACTTCCTCGTCGATCCGGCGCTTGAGGCCGGCCGGGCCGTTGGCCAGCACGTCGAAGCCGTTGTTCTGCAGCTGGTCGCGTATGGCGGGACGCTTGAGGATCTCGAGCGAAGTCCGCGAGAGGGCGTCGACGATCTCGGGTGGAGTCCTGGCCGGGGCGAGGAAGCCCTGGAACGTGTCGGTGATGAAGTCCTTGAAGCCGAGCTCGACCATGGTCGGCACGTCCGGCAGGTCGAACCAGCGCTTGGGACCCGTCACGGCCAGGGCGATGAGCGCCCCGGACTGCACGAGTTGCCGCGCGGGCGGCAGGCTGACGCAGGTGATCGGCGTCGTGGCGGCCAACCCGGCCTGGATGGCAGGCCCGGCGCCGCCGAACGGCACGTGCGTCATCTGGATGCCCGCCTCGAGCTTCAGCAGCTCGCCCGAGAGGTGCGGCGTCGTGCCGATGCCGGCGCTGGCGTAGCTGAGGCTGTCCGGCGCCGCCTTCGCGCGGGCGATGAGCTCCGCCATGGTCTTGATGCCCGAGGCCGGCCCGGCGACGAAGATGTTGGGCGACGTGCCCAGCTCCGCGATCGGCGCGAAATCCTTGTAGGGGTCGTAGGGCACGCGCTTGTAGAGGCCGGGGTTCACCACGAGCGCGCTCGAGGTGAGCAGCAGCGTGTAGCCGTCCGGGTCCGCCTTCGCGACGGCGCCGGCGCCGATGTTGCCGCCCGCACCGGGGCGGTTTTCCACGATGAAGGAGCCGCGCAGGGTCTCGCTGAGGTGCGCCGCCATCACGCGGGCCATGATGTCCGTGGGGCCGCCCGGGGCGAAGGGCACGATGATCTTCACCGGGCGGTCCGGGTAGCCGGCGGCGTAGGACGGCCGGGTGCCGAGCGTGAGCCCGGATGCGGCGAGGCTGGCGCCTAGCAGGGCGCTGCGGCGGGTTACGGTCATCGTGTCCTCCCTTGGCGCTCTAGCGGCGCTTCGTTGGTGCGGGTGTAGCCTTTGAAAACGTCGTCATCGCGATCCGAAGGCGTGGCGATCCAGGGGCCGACGGGCCTGCGCCGTGCTGCCCCTGGCTCGCCACGCTTCGCCCGCGATGACGATTACCGGATGGCGATGGGGTTCAAGGGCGAGCCGACGGCACCGGTGATGGGCAGCGCGGGCGCCACGAACAGGAAGTCGTAGCGGCCATCGGCGGCGCAGAGCCGGGCGAGCTCGTCGAGCTTGAAGATCTCGCCCATCGTCAGGCCCATGATGGGGATGCAGATCCAGTGCCAGGGCTGGTTGATGCCCTCGGAATTGTTCGGCCGCACCTCCACGCCCCACGTGTCCGTGGCCACGGCGGAGACCTGCTTGGCGTGCAGCCAGTCCAGCGTCTCGAAGTCGAGCCCCGGCGCGTCGCCGCCCGGGTAGCCGTCCCAGGAGCCGGCGGCCAGGCACTTCTCCATCTGGCCCGTGCGGATCAGCAGGTGGTCGCCGCGGCCCACGTTCACCTTCTGCGAGGCGCAGGCGCCGTCCAGGATGTCGTTGGTGATGGCGAAGCCGTCCGGCAGGCACTCCATGCCGAGGTGGCGCGCGATGTCGAGCAGGACGCCGCGGCCCGTCATCTTCTCCCGCGTGTGCTGGATGCCGGCCTTGGCGGCGCCGAAGGACGAGACCTCGCGGCAATCGTAGCCGTTCCACATGTGGTCGTCGAAGAAGATGTGGCCCAGCCCGTCCCAATGCGTGCCGGCCTGCAGCGGGAACAGCACCATGTCGTCCGCACTGCGGATGCCGCGGTTGTCGAGCGTGCCGGCATACGCGTCCGAGCCGCTGCGGAGCATGGTGTGCACCGGGTTGAAGCGGCCCACGGGGGGGAACTTGGTCTTGCCGCCCTGGGGGCCGTCCTTGTCGTAATTCAGCGCGAGCGAGACCACCCGGCCGTCGCGCACGAGCTTGGCGGCGGCCACCACGTCCTCCGCCGTCGTGTAGTTCAGCGTGCCGACATGGTCGTCCGGGCCCCACTTGCCCCAGTTCTTGAGGCGCGCAGCCGTCTCGTCGAGCCGCTTGCGGTCCACGAAGGTGGGGCGGCCCAATTCTTGACTCAGCGGGTCTGGCTTCATGTTGGTGTCCATCGTTTCCTCCTGTTCGTTCTTAGGGCGGCGCGGCCCGGAACCCGGCGGCGAGGAACGGCACCAGATGCCGCAGCGCCGCCTCCGCGTCCCCGGGGTCGCAGCGCCCCTGTGTCATGGACTGGATCCGCCCGGCATCCGCCATGGTGTACACCATGGTCCCGAGCAGGAAGTGGAAGCGCCAGTAGAGCTGTTCGGGCGTGAGCTCCGGCAGCAGGGCCTGGAGTGCTGCCACGTAGCCCCCGCTGCTCTCGTCGAAGGCCTCGGCCATGATGCGGCGGCAGAGCTCGCCAGGTTCGGCGGCGAGCCGGGCGCGGAGCTTGACGAAGACGCGTCCGCCCAGCTCGGACCCGGCCGTGATGGCGGGGCGGAGGAACGCCTCGATGACCCGCTCCAGCGAGGGGGCACCACTCGCCTCGATCTCGGCCAGCAGCTGCACCCGTGCCGCGGCGATGGGTGCGGCGCGGTTGGCGAAGATCTCGGCGAGCAGGTTCTCCTTCTCGCCGAAATGGTAATTGAGGGCCGCGAGGCTCACCTGCGCCTCGGCGGCGATGGCGCGGATGCTCACCGCCTGCCAGCCATGCTCGGCGAACAGCTTTTCCCCAGCCTCGATCAGGCGGTCCCTTACGGATGGGCGGGTGGCGGTGTCGAGCGTTGCGAGCATGGTCCGGGTTGACTGATACGAACGTTCGTATAGCGTCGGGTCCAACGAGGCGCCTGTCAAGCGGGCGCGATGGGGAGTGACGATGGCCAAGACGATCCTGAGCTGTGCCGTGACGGGCAACCAGACGACGCTCGCGCAGCACCCGGGCCTGCCTTGCACGCCCAAGCAGATCGCCGACGCCTGCATCGGGGCCGCCAAGGCCGGCGCCGCCATCACCCACATCCACGTGCGCTACGACGATGGCCGGCCCTCGATGGAGCTCGGGCACTACAAGGAAGTGGTCGACCGTATCCGGGACAGCGCGACCGACGTCATCATCAACCTGACCACGGGCCCCGGCCAGCGCTTCATCCCCGGCAAGGAGGACCCGAGCGTGGCGGCGCCGGGCACGACGCTGACACGGCCCGAGCGGCGGGTGGAGCACGTGGTGGCGCTGAAGCCCGAGATCTGCACGCTGGACCTGAACACCATGTGGTCCGGCACGTCGGCCGTCGTAAACTCGCCCGAGAGCATCACCGCCATGGCCAAGGCCATGTACGAGGCCGGCAGCAAGCCCGAGCTCGAGGTGTTCGACAGCGGGGACATCCAGCTCGCCAAGATGCTCATCGAGCAGGGCGTGCTCCAGAGCCCGGCGCTGTTCCAGATCGTGACCGGCATCCGCTTCGGCTTCGAGATGACGCCGCAGACGATGGCCTATGCCGTGTCGATGCTGCCGAAGGATGCCGTGTGGGCCGGCTTCGGGATCGGGCGGATGGCCTACCCGATGCTGGCCAGCGCCTACCTGCTGGGCGGCCACGTGCGCGTGGGGCTCGAGGATGCGGTGAACCTGCGGCGCGGCGTGATGGCGCCGGACAATGCGGCGATGTGCGCGAAGGCCGCACACATCATCGACGAGCTGGGCGGCGAGCTGGCGACGGTCGCCGAAGCGCGGCAAATTCTGGGTCTCAAGGCGAAGGGGTAGGCAACATGGCTTCTCGGCGCGGTTTTCTCGGCGGATTGTTGTTCTGCAGCTGCGGCATGCTCGATGCGGCGCATGCGCAAACGGCAGGTGGGCAGATGCGGTCGCAGACGGAGGGGGGCGGCACCGTCCTCCCCGTGATGATCGGCGGCAAGCGCGTGCGCACCATCGACACGCACGCGCATTGCCTGTTCCAGGAGACGCTGGACCTGCTGGGGCCGGAGCAGGCCAAGGCCGTGTTGCCGAGCACGAAGGGAGTCGAGGAGCATTTCCTGGGCAAGGAAGGCCACCCTTCCGGCAAGGGCGGCGCCGAGCAGCGGCTGCGCGCCATGGATGCGATGGGCATCGACATGCAGGTGCTGTCGATCAACCCGACCTGGTATCGCACCGACCGGGAGACGGCGCAGAAGATCGTCGCGATCAACAACAGGAACCTGTCGCAGCTCTGCACGCAGTATCCGGACCGGTTCCGGGCCTTCGCGTCGCTCTCCATGCAGTTTCCGGACCTGGCTGTGCAGCAGCTCGAGGATGCGGTCCGCAACAAGGGCCTGGTTGGGGCCGCGGTGGGCGCCAGCATGCTGGGCGAGAGCTTTGCCGACCCGAAATACGATGCGGTGTGGGCCAAGGCGGAGGAGCTGGGCGCCACGATCTTCATCCATCCGCAGAGCACGCCGGAGCTCGCGAAGCGCTTCGTGGGCAATGGTTGGCTGTCCAACACGATCGGCAACCCGCTCGACACGACGATCGCGCTCAGCCACTTCATCTTCGAGGGCACGCTCGACAAGTATCCGCGGCTGAAGATCCTGAGCGCGCATGGCGGCGGCTTCCTGGGCTCCTATGGGGACCGGTCGGACCATGCCTGCTTCGTCAGCCCCTGGAACTGCGACCCGAAGGTCGGGCTGAAGAAGCGGCCGACGGAGTATCTGAAGCAGATGTATTTCGACGCGCTGGTGTTCACGCCCCAGGCGCTGGGCCACCTTGTGGCGCAGGTGGGTGCGAGCCAGGTGGTGCTGGGCACGGACAGCCCCATCCCGTGGGAGCTGCACCCGGTGGACCACGTGCTGATAACGCCGATGGCGGATGCCGAGCGCGTGGGCATCCTGGGCGGCAACGCGGCGCGGCTGATGGGCATGTCGGCTTGAAACTCCTCCCCGGGCTGGCGCTGCTCCTCGTATTGGTGGGGCCGGTTCGTGCACAGGAGTATCCGACCCGCCCCATCCGCGTGCTGGAGCCGTTGGCGGCGGGCAGCGCCGTGGACGTCGTCACGCGGATCGTTGGCGACCGGATGGGCACGATCCTCGGGCAGAGCCTCTATGTCGACAACCAGCCCGGGGCAGCCGGGCTGATCGGGATGCGGACCGGGTCGCGGGCCGCGCCCGACGGCTACACGCTGCTGGCCGTGAACGACAGTGTCGTCACGGTGCTGCCGAACCTCCGCAAGGACGCGAACTACGACCCCCGGCGGGACTTCACGCCCATCGTGCAGCTCGTCCGCATCCACTGGGCGCTGGTGGCCGGGCCGAGCCTGGGGGCCACGGACCTGAAGGGCTTCATCGCGGCGGCCAAGGCGAAACCGGGCAAGATCGACTTCGCCTCGGGCGGGCAGGGCAGCCCGCAGCACATCGCCATGGAGCTGCTGATGCGCCAGGCCGGGATCGTGCTGACCCACGTGCCCTTCCGCGGCGCCACCCCGGCGCTGAACGAGGTGGTGGCGGACCATGTGCCGGTCATGTTCACCGCCCTGCCGACGCCGCTGCCCTTCCTGGGCGACAAGCGGCTGCTGGTGCTCGGCACCGGGGACAAGAAGCGGCTGCCGACCATCCCGGACGCGCCGACGCTGGACGAGTCCGGGCTGCCAGGATTCGAGTTCATCGCCTGGGGCGCGCTGCTGGCCCCGGCCAAGACACCACCCGCCATCATTGCCAAGCTGAATGCGGCGGCGAACCAGGCGCTGGCGGACCCCGAGATCCGGCGGCGGCTGGAGCAGCTGGGCTACGAGGTGGTCGGCGGCACCCCCGAGCAGCTCCGCGCGCTGATCGCCTCCGACTACGACGCGAAGGGTGAGTTGCTGCGTGCCGCCAACATCCAGTCCGAATAGCCTTGCCGCCGACACCCTGATCGGGTTTGCCCGGCGCGCCTTCATGGCCGTGGGCCTGCCGGAGGCGGATGCGCAGGTGGTGTCCGGCCTCATGGTCGAGGCCGATCTGGTGGGGGCGGATGCGCACGGCATCTTCCGCCTGCCGCAATACATCCGCCGCATCGAGGGCGGCGCGGTGAACCGCACGCCGCGGATGCGGGTGGAGCGGTCCGGCTCCGCCACCGCCGTGTTCGACGGCGACAATGGGATGGGCCACCTGGTCATGCGCCGGGCTGCGGACCAGGCGATCCTGATGGCGAGCGAGGCCGGGATGGGCTGGGTGGGGGTGCGCGGCTCCAACCATGCGGGCCCCGCTTCGATCTATGCGGCCATGCCGCTGGAGCAGGGTATGGTGGGCATCTACTCGGCCGTGGCCAGCGCCAACCACATGGCGCCGTGGGGCGGCACGGAGCAGCTGCTGGGCACGAACCCGCTGGCGGTCGCGGTGCCGGCGGGCGACGGGCCGCCCGTGGTGCTGGACATGGCGACCACGGTGGTAAGCTACGGCACGGTGAAGGCGCATGCCCTGCGCGGCGAGCCCATGCCGGAGGGATGGATGATCGACCGCGCGACCGGGGCGCCGCTGACCGATCCGAAGCGGGCGGGCGAGGGCGTGCTGCTGCCCGTGGGCGGCTACAAGGGCGCAGGGCTCGCGATGGTGCTGGGCCTGCTCGCGGGCACGCTGAACGGCGCCGGGGTGGGGCGCGCCGTGGTGGACTTCAACGCGGATAGCGGGACGGCCGCGAACACCGGGCAGTTCATCCTGGCGCTGGACGTGGCGCGGTTCATCGACCCGGCGCTGTTCGCGTCCATGGTGCAGGCGCATTGCGCGGAGCTTCGGGCGGCGGACCGGCTGCCGGGCGTGGACGGCATCCGGCTCCCGGGCGACGAGCGGGCGCGGCGCCGGGCCGCGCGGGTGGCGGGCGGCGTGCAGATCGGCCCGGAGCTGCTGGCGCTGCTGGAGGCGCTCGGGTCGCGGCTCAGAATTGGAGGAGTGGCATGAGCTTGCCTCAGGGGTGGCCGCAGGGGCGGAGCCTGGCCGTGAGCGTCTCCGTCATGCTCGAGGGCTGGAGCGACGGCGCCGCACCCGGCGTGGGCCCCATGGGCAACGTGCTGAAGGCGGGCGTGCTGGACCTGCAGGCGCGCTCCTGGGCGGCCTACGGCGTGAATGCCGGGACATGGCGGCTGCTGGACGTGCTGGCAGCGGCGCGGGTGCGGGCGGTCTTCTACATCAGCGGCATCCTGGCCGAGCGGCACCCGGACCTCGTGCGCGCTATCGTGGACGCCGGGCACCACGTGGCGGCGCATGGCTGGGCGCAGGAGATCATCCCGGCCACGCAGGCGCAGGACGTGGAGGCCGCCGACATCGCGCGCTGCGTGTCCGCGCTCGAGGCCGCGGCGGGGGAGCGGCCGCGCGGCTGGATCAGCCCGCGCTGCACGCCGAGCGCCGCCACGACCGAGCTGCTGGCGGCGGCCGGGTTCGGTTGGCACAGCGACTTCTTCGACCAGGACCTGCCGCGCATGGTGTCCACCGCCCACGGCCCGATGGTGGCCGTGCCGTTCACCATGGAGGTGAACGACATGCCCATGAGCGTGCGCTACGGCCAGGAGCCGGAGGCCTACGCGCGGACGACGGCGCGCATCCTCGAGGGCTGGGGGGCGCTGGCGGCACGGCCGGCGTGCCTGGATTTGACCGTGCATGCGCACGTGTACGGCCGCCCGATGGGCGCGATCGCGTTTGCGGAAGCGCTTGCTCTGGTGCAGGCCCACGATGCCGCGTTCCTGACGGAGCACGATGCGTTGGCGGGGATGTTCGGGTGAGGGGGGACGTGCACCTACCTCGTCATCGCGAGCCGTAGGCGTGACGATCCAGGGCCGTTGAGCTCAGTCCGTGCTGTCCTGGATCGCCACGCTGCGCTCGCGATGACGGGGTAGGGTCATGGGCGGCCCAGCAGGCGGTTGATCCAGCTTCGGATTTCGGGCGTGTCCGTCCAGCTCGCAATGGCGTCGCGGGCTGCCGGGGTCGGGGCGTTCGGGCCTAGGGCCAGGACGACGAGGAGGTCGCATGTGCTGGCGAGGGCGAAGCCGGCGGCCCGGGTGTTGGCGATGGTGTAGGGGCGGGTGTGGCCGTGAAGGCCGGCCAGGGTGACAAATTGGCCTGGGGCAGTGGGGGCGAAGCGGGCGCTCACCATGTCGAGGTCGCTCGTGCCGTCCACCTCGGCATCGTCGGTGACGCCGGCGCCGCAGTTGCAGAAGCCGAGCTTGGCGCGGACATAGAGGTCGAGCCTGGGGCCGCACGCATCGCCCTCGCAGCGGAAGGCGCGGCCGGCGGGCCAGGCGTCCCGGGGCCAGGGCCAGGGCACCTCGCGCCACACGGGTTCGGCGGCTGCGGCCGGGCTGGCCAGGAATAGGGTGAGAGCGAAGGCGGACCGTGTCAGTGCGCGCCGCCACCCCTCCCCCGGCCCCTCCCGCAAGGGGAGGGGGGAGGCGGCCGGTCTCACGGCTGCCCGGCGACGGCCCGGGCGGGGCCGGTCAGCTCCAGGATGTGCATGCCGGTGTTGGCGCGGTCGACGATGTAGATGTAGCCGCGCTCATCCGTCTCCACGTTGTTCGTCTGGATCGCGATCCGGCATCGCTCCTTACCCTCCACGGTCACGCAGCGCTTGTCCGTGTTGGTCGTGATGGCGGGGACGAAGCTCGCGATCTCGCGCGGGGCGTAGGGGTCCCGCACGTCGATGGCGCGCACGCCGGCGTTGAAGAAGCTGATGAGCGCGACCTTCTTGTAGAACACCGGCGCCATGCTCTCGTTGGACGAGTGCGCGCCGAAGCGGCCGCCGCGGCTGCAGAAATCGCCGGACTTCTCCGACACCGTGTAGTTCGACACCACCATGGGCCGCGTCTCGACGGTCAGGTCCGCGAACCACACCATCTGCCGGGCCTCGTTGCACTCGTTGAGGATCGCTTCGTCCACGATCATCAGCATGTCCCGCGTGCTGCCATCCTTGTCGCGCGCGAACTCCGGGATGGGCATGCGCAGCATCGGGAAGGTGGTGTGCGCGCCGTTGAGCGAGCTCATGGTGAGGCGCGCGACCTCGGGGGCGGCCAGGTTCGCGGGCGTGGGCTCGGGGGCGCCGCGGAGCAGCTTCTCGCGGTCGACGATCTGCACCACGCCGCCCTTGTTGGTGCCATAGCCGAAATAGACGCGGTTGCCCTCGGGGCCGGTCGAGATGGGGCCGTGCAGCTCCGTCGGGATGGCGCCGGTGGAGCCGGGCTCCTGCCCGACGAGGCCGAAATCGCGGATCTTGACCGGCTTGGCCGGGTCCGACAGGTCGTAGATCTGCGTCATGCGGCGGATACGCCACTCGGGGCTGCCGCTGACGAGGTAGGCGATGCCGGTGTCGCACTCCCACCAGTTCTTGTGCGTGTCCTTCAGCCCGGCGATGCGGGTCAGCAGCACGGGCGCCTCGGGCTTGGCCACGTTCCAGATCTCGTGCGCTTCGCCGCCGAAGGTGCGAAGCATGTACACGGCCGCGGGGTCTCCCTTGGGCAGCTGGCGGCCGTTGCATACGCGCACCATCTGCGCGCCGCCCTGCTCGTAGGTGCCGGGCTGGCCGGGGAGGTGCTTGAGGTATTTCGGCGCGGCCGGGTCCGTCACGTCGATGATGGAGGTGCCGTTGGGCTCCGCCTGGCCGGTGCCGGGGTTGACCGGCAGCGGCACGGCGTCCGAGCCGCCATGGTGGCCGACATACGCGATCCAGCGGTCCCCCTGGCGGTGGATCGTCGGCTGGTAGGCGCTGCGGGCCTGCAGGTCGCTGTAGCCCACGAGGCGCATGTTCACGGCCACGGGCGGGTCCCCGATCTTCTGCTCCTCCGCGGCTGCAGGCAGGGCGAGGAGAAGGCAGCCGATCGCGAGACACCAGCGCATGGGATGCTTCCTCAGACCGCCAGGGCGGCTTTGATCTTCTCGGGCGTGAGCGGCAGGTCGCGGAGGCGTTTGCCGGTGGCGTTGGCGATGGCGTTGCCGAGGGCGGCGGCGGTCGGGCCCTGGCCGGTTTCGCCCGTACCGAGGAAGGGCGCGCCGGGGCGGTCGATGACGTGCACGTCGATGCGGTCCGGCAGGCCGTTCATGCGCAGGATGGGGTAGCTCGCCCAGTCCGCGCTCGTCACCCCCTGGTCGCCGACCGTCACGGCCTCGATCAGCGTCCAGCTCATGGACTGAAGGATGGCGCCCTCGATCTGGTTGCGGATACCGTCCGGGTTGATGGCCTGGCCGCTATCCACGGCGGCGGTGGCGCGCACCAGGCGGGTGCGGCCGGTGCGGCGGTCCACCTCCACCTCGGTGGCGAGGGCGCAGTAGGCGGCCAGGTTCTTGTATTGGGCGAACGCGAACCCGTAGCCGCGGGACATCCCCTCCACGGGGGGCGCCGCCTGACCCGGCGTCCAGCCGAACTTCTCCGCGGCAAGCGTGACCACGTCCCGGGCGCGAGCTTCCTTCAGGTGGCGCAGGCGGAACTCCACCGGATCGGCTTTGGCGGCAAGAGCCAGCTCGTCCATGAAGCTCTCGATGGAGAACACGTTCATGTAGGCGCCGAGCGAGCGCAGTGCGGACACGCGGAGCGGCATGTGCGGCACGAAATGGTGCATCACGCGCATCGACGCGAAGTCGTAGAGCGGGATGGCGTTGCGGTCACCGCCGCCCTCGGGCTGCGGGATGGCGGTGGGCTTCGGCACCGGGAACGGCTGGGCCACCAGGCGGGCTGCGAGGAGCGCACCGGCCGGGCCGGGGCGGGTGGAGTGGGTGTTGCTGCGGACGGCGTAGTCCCAGTCGACGATCGCCCCGGACGGGTCGAGCGTGGCCCGGGCGTCGGTGGCCATGGCGGGGCCGAGCGGCTCCCACAGGTGCTCCTGCTCGCGCGTCCACTGCACGCGCACCGGCTTCCCCGGCAGCGCGCGGGCGATGAGGGCGGCATCGGCTGCCGCGTCGTCGGCGCCGTTATGGCCGTAGCAGCCGGCGCCCTCGACATGGATGAGCCGCACGCGGTCGGGCGGCATCCGCATCATTTCGGCGATGGCGCTGCGGTCGGGGAACACGCCCTGCGTGTGCGTCCATACGGTGAGCCGGCCTTCTGCGAACTGGGCCAGCGCGCAGGAGGGGCCAATGGAGGCGTGAGCCTGGTAGGCTCGGGTGTAGCTGGCCTCCATGGAGCGGCCGGCCCCGAAGATGCCGACCCCGGGGGTGCGGCGGTCGACGATGGCCGTGTCCTCGCTGGGCTGGGCCCGGAGGGCGGCGAAATCGGGCTTCGGCACGGCCGGGCCCGGCGTCCATTGCGCGGCGACGCTCAGCGCCTGCATGGCCTGCATGGCCTGGAACTCGCGCTCCGCCACCACGGCGAGGAAGTTGCCATCCCGCACCACGGCCACCACGCCCGGCATCCGCTCGACCGGCCCGGCGTCCAGTGCGGCCAGCGTGGCACCGATGCCAGAGGGGCGGACCACGCGCGCATGCAGCATGCCCGGCAGCCGCATGTCCTGCACGTAGGCTGCAGCACCCGTCACCTTGCCCGGGATGTCGAGCCGCTGGATTGGCCGCCCGATGAGGGAAGGCGGCAGGAACGTCGATTGCGGTGCCGCCTGCACGTGCTGCGCGGCTGCTGCCACGAGCCCGGCATAGGGCACGCTCTGGCCGGACGGGGCCACCACGCTGCCGTCGCGCACGGTGAGTTGGGCGGCGGGCACGCCGAGGCGTTCGGAGGCCGCACCCACCAGCAGCGCGCGGAGCTGCGCGGCAGCGTGGCGAATGGCCGTGCCGCTGTCCTTCATGGAGTGGCTGCCGGAGGTGTAGCCCTCGTTGGCCGTCAGCGCCGTGTCGGCCGTGGTCAGGCGAAGCGCTGCCATGGGCAGGCGCAGCTCGTCGGCCGCTATCTGCAGCAGCGCGGTGCGGAGGCCCTGGCCGAGCTCGGCCTTGCCGGTTGCGATGGTGACGGCGCCCTGGGCGTCCATGCGGATCCAGGAATCGAGGAACGGGGCCGTGCGCAGGCTGCCCGGCAGCGCCGGGGCCCCCGCCTGCACCTGGGCGTCGGCGCTGCCGGCACAGGCGGTGCTGAAGCCTAGGACGAGGGCGCCACCCAGCACGGAGCGGCGGGAGAGCGCGGTCATATCTTGCGCTCCTGTTGCATGAGCGTGGCGGCGTGCTGCACCGCCTTCACGATGCGCATGTGGGTGCCGCAGCGGCATAGGTTCGGCTGCAGCGTGGCCTTGATCTGCGCTTCGGTGGCGTTCGGCTCCGATTGCAGCAGCGCCTGGGCGCGCATCATCATGCCCGGGATGCAGTAGCCGCACTGGGCCGCCTGCTCGGCGATGAACGCGGTCTGCATGGGGCCGGGCTTGTCCACGGTGCCGAGGCCCTCGAGGGTGGTGATCTCGCGGCCCTCGAGCACGGTGATGGGGGTGAGGCAGGAGAACACCGCCTCGTTGTCGACCATGACGGTGCAGGAGCCGCACTGGCCGAGGCCGCAGCCGAACTTGGCCGCGTTCAGGCCCAGCGTGTCGCGCAGGACGTACAGCAGCGGCGTCGCCGGGTCGTCGTCCACCTCGTGGGTGCGGCCGTTTACCTGCAGCGCGATCATGCGGGCTGCCCTCCCTCGTGTTCGTTGCGGCGAGAGTAGCGGGTGAGAGTTGGGGTGCAAGGGTTTTGCGGGCGGGTCTGCGCGTCGGCCCCCATCGCCGACCGTTTCCCGCAAGGAAAGAGGGAGAAGGTGCGTTGACGGCACGGTTTCCTGCGCGCGATACCGGCTTCCGGGATCGGGCGCCCGGGGGCGGCCTCGGGGGCGGCCTCGGGGGCGGCCTCGGGGGCGGCCTTGGGGGGGGCGGAATGGTGAAGCGAACGGTTCTGATCGGGTTGTTCGGCACCGGCATCCAGGGTTCGGCGGCCCCGGCGATCCACATGGGCGAGGGCGAGCGGCTCGGCCTCCGGCTGATCTACGAGCTGATCGACTTCACCGTGCTCGGGCTCGGCGCGGAGGCGCTGCCCGAGATGCTGGTTGCGGCGGAGCGGATGGGGTTCGATGGGCTCGCCGTGACGCACCCGTTCAAGCAGGCCGTGATGCCGCACCTGACGGAACTGTCGGAGGACGCGCGGGCGCTGGGCGCCGTGAACACGGTGGTTCTGCGGGATGGGCGGCGCGCCGGACACAACACGGACTGGACGGGGTGGGCCGAGGCGTTCCGTTCGGAGTTCGCAGGCGTGGCGCAGGATCGTGTGGTGCAGCTGGGGGCGGGCGGGGCCGGGGCGGCGGTGGCGTATGCCGGGCTGACGCTCGGCTTCGGGCGGCTCGTGGTGTTCGACACGGACACTGCGCGGGCCGAGGCGCTGGTTGCCCGGCTCGAGGCACGGTTCGGGGCCGGGCGCGCGGCGGTGGGGGAGGACCTGGTGGAGGAGGTGGCGCGGGCCGACGGGCTGGTGAACGCGACGCCCGTAGGCATGGTGGCGCATCCGGGCTGCCCGCTGCCGCCCGGTCTGCTCCGGCCCGGCCTGTGGGTGTCGGACGTGATCTATGCACCGCGGGAGACGGAGCTGCTGCGGGCGGCCCGGTCCTTGGGGCTCCGGGCCGAGAATGGCGGCGGCATGGTGGTGCACCAGGCCGTGGAGCAGATGCGGCTCTGGACGGGCCTGCAGCCGGACGCGGGGCACATGCGGGCGCTGTTCGAGGCCGCCTGATGGGTGGGCTCGACTTCTCGGTCGTTGCTGAAAAGCTGCCGGAGCTGCTGTGGGGCTGTGCGGCCACGTTCGGGCTGGCGGTGGCGGGCATCGTGCTCGCGACCGGCATCGGCGTGGGCGGCGTCGTCACACGGTCCTCCGCCAACCCGGTGCTCCGCAACGCCACGCGGGGCTTCATCGAGATCATCCGCAACACGCCGTTCCTGGTGCAGATCTTCTTCCTCTTTTTTGCGCTGCCGCATCTGGGACTGAAGCTGAACCCCACGGCCACGGCCATCGTTGCGCTGGGGCTGAACGGCGGCGCCTACGCCATCGAGATCATTCGTGGCGGGGTGCAGAGCATCCATCGGGGGCAGACGGAGGCCGGCCTCGCGCTGGGGCTGCACCGGGGCCAGGTGTTCCGGCTGATCGTGATCAAGCCGGCGCTGCGGGCGATCTATCCGTCGCTGACCGGGCAATTCATCATGCTGACGCTCACGTCCAGCATCTGCTCGTCCATCGCTGCGTACGAGCTCACGTCGGTGGCGCAGCGGATCGAGAGCGACACGTTCCGCAGCTTCGAGGTGTACTTCACCATCACGCTGCTCTACCTGGGCATCTCGTGGGTGATGATGACGGGGTTCGCAGCCTTCGGGCGGCGCTACCTGGCGTATCCGACACGATGAGCGGCGGCTTCGGCTGGGCCGAGTTCGGGTTCCTGCTGCGGGGGCTGCAATGGACCGTGCTGCTCTCCGTCATCGCATTCGTGGGCGGCGGCGTGGCTGGGCTCGGGGTGGCGGTGGCGCGCACCGGCGGGCGGCGATGGCTCGAGCGGACGATGGCGGGCTACGTCGCCGTGTTCCAGGGCACGCCGCTGCTGATGCAGCTCTTCGTGGTGTACTACGGCCTTGGGCTGCTGGGCCTGAAGCTGCCGGCCTGGGCGGCGGTGGCCATCGCGTTCACGCTCAGCGCCAGCGCCTTCCTGGGAGACATCTGGCGCGGCGCCATCCAGTCCATCCCGGGCGGGCAGTCGGAGGCGGCCCAGGCGCTCGGGCTGCACGCCTGGGCCCGTCTGCGCCACATCGTGCTGCCGCAGGCCTTCCGCGTGTCCCTGCCGGCCACCGTCGGCTACCTGGTGCAGCTCATCAAGGGCACGTCACTCGCGGCCATCGTGGGCTTCATCGAGCTGGCGCGGGCCGGGCAGATCGTGTCGAACCAGACATTCCAGCCTCTGCTCGTGTTCGGCGTGGTGGGCGGCATCTATTTCGCATTGTGTTGGCCGCTGTCGCTGTGTAGCGCTCGACTGGAAACGAAGTTCGCCGCAACAACGCGGTGAACGCGAGGGAGGATACGAGGATGGTCACACGTCGGGGCGTGGTTTTGGGCGGGTTGGGCCTGGTTGGGGCGGCGATGCTGCCGCGGATGGCGTGGGCGGACAGTGTCGACGACATCAGGAAGAAGGGCATCGTCGTCATCGGCATCCAAGGCGACAATGCGCCCTGGGGCTTCGTGAACACGTCCGGCGTGGTCGACGGGTTCGACAGCGACATCGGCAAGCTGTTCGCGGCCTCGCTGGGCGTGAAGGCGGAGTTCATGCCGCTCGCCGTGGCCAACCGCATCCCCGCACTGACCACCGGGCGGTGCGACGTGCTGTTCGCCACCATGGGCATGCTGCCGGACCGGGCGAAGGCGGTGCAGTATTCGAAGCCGTATGTGGCGAACATCATCGGGCTGGTTGCCGCCAAGGGCACGGCCATCGCGACCAATGCGGACATGAAGAAGGTCGCCATCGGCGTGCCGCGCGGCTCCGCACAGGACACGCAGGTGACGAAGAGCGCGCCCGAGGGCACCACCATCCGCCGCTTCGACGACGATGCGAGCACCATCCAGGCGCTGCTCTCGGGCCAGGTGGAGGCGGTGGGCTCCAACATGTTCTACGTGGACCGGCTGGATGCCACGAAGCCCGGCGCCTTCGAAACGAAGCTCGAGTTCAGCCGCCTCTACAACGGCGTTTGCACGCGGCTCGGCGACAAGGCGCTGAACGCGGCGGTGAACACCTTCCTCGACACGATCACCGCCAACGGGGAGCTCGCCAAGCCTTATGGGAAGTGGATGAAGCAGCCCGTGCCAAGCTTCCCGGCCTCGATCGAGGGCATCCCGTTCGTGGTGGGCTGATCTCGGCGCGGCGGTGCGGGTCGGGGACGCGGATTTGGTGCGCCATGTCGGGGCGTGGGCGGACGCCGGGACCGATGATCGCTTCGCAGCCGGGGCGCCGGGTGCGGAGTTGGTTGCCAAGTTGTATGCGCTCCCGATGACACGCCCGTCAGTCGTTCTCATTCGTCATCGCGAGCGAAGCGTGGCGATCCAGGGGCTTCGGGGCTGCTCTGCATGGCCCCTGGATCGCCACGCCTGCGGCTCGCGATGACGGAGCCTTGGCGAAGACGGCGGGCGTTCGTGGATCAGTACGACCGCGGCAGGCCCAGCACGTGCTCGGCCACATAGGACAGGACGAGGTTCGTGCTGATGGGGGCCACTTGATACAGCCTCGTTTCGCGGAACTTGCGTTCGATGTCGTATTCCTCCGCAAAGCCGAAGCCGCCATGGGTCTGGATGCAGGCTTCGCCTGCGGCCCAGCTGGCTTCGGCGGCGAGCATCTTGCCCAGGTTCGCCTGTTCGCCGCAGGGGAGGCCGGCTTCGAAGCGTTCGAGGCCCTCCCGCACCAGCAGCTCGGCGGCGCGCATCTGCGCGTAGGCCCGGGCGATGGGGAACTGGATGCCCTGGTTCTGCCCGATCGGGCGGCCGAACACGCGGCGCTCGTTGGCATAGGCGACCGAGCGCGCCGTGAACCACTTCGCGTCCCCGATGCACTCGGCGGCGATCAGCAGGCGTTCGGCGTTCATGCCGTCCAGGATGTAGCGGAAGCCGCGTCCCTCCTCGCCGAGCAGGGCGTCGGCCGGGATGTGCATGTCGTCGAAGAACACCTCGCAGGAATTGTGGTTCATCATCGTGCGGATGGGGCGGATCGTCATGCCCTTGACCGCCTTCATGTCGACGATGAAGGTGCTGAGGCCTTCGGTCTTCTTCTTCACCTCGTCGCGCGGCGTGGTGCGGGCCAGCAGCAGCATGAGGTCGGAGTGCTCGGCGCGGCTGGTCCAGATTTTTTGCCCGTTCACCACGTAGCCGCCATCGGTGCGGCGGGCGGTGGTGCGGAGCGCGGTGGTGTCGGTGCCGGAGCCGGGCTCGGTCACGCCGAAGGCCTGCAGGCGCAGGGCGCCGCTGGCGATGGCGGGCAGGTAGTGCTGCTTCTGCTCGGCCGAGCCGTGCCGAAGGATGGTGCCCATGGTGTACATCTGCGCGTGGCAGGCGCCGCCGTTGCAGCCGGCTTCCTGCACCGTCTCGAGGATGGCCGCCGCCGCCGTCAGGCCCAGGCCGGCGCCGCCGTATTCTTCCGGGATGAGCACGGCGAGGTAGCCGCTCTCCGTCAACGCCTGTACGAACTCGGTGGGGTATGCGCGCGCCTCGTCCAGCCGGCGCCAGTATTCGCCGGGGAAGCGGGCGCAGAGTTTCCTCACCTCGGCGCGGATTTCGGCGTGAACGTCCAGGAGGGGGGGATTGGGGCTGGCGGGCAGGGCGTCCATGGGCGGCTCCTCGAGAGGCATGCAGTCTAGCGCGTAGCCCGGCCGGCGACGACTGCCGCGGCATCGGGCGCGATCAGCAGCCCGGAGAGGCTGGACAGCGCCATTAGCCCGGCCACGATCGCGAACGCGCCGTGGAAGGCGCCGAGCGTCGCAGGCTCCCCCGGGGTGCCGGCCAGGCGGAGGGCCACGGCGCCGACCGCGACGCCCATGCCGACCGAGAACTGGAAGAGGGCGCTGAACATGGTGTTGGCCGCGCCCATCAACGGCTGCGGCATGTCCGCAAACGCGAGCGCGTTGAGCGCCGTGAACTGCAGCGAGCGGGAGGCGCCGCACAGCACCAGGAGCGCCACCACAAGCGGGGTGGGTGCGGCGGCGGGCAGCAGCGCGAAGCAGGCCATGGTGGCCGCCTGCAGCAGTCCGTTGCCGAGCAGCACGGTGCGGAAGCCGAAGCGCCGCAGCACCCAGCTCGTGCCCGGCTTCATGCCCACGTTGCCCGCGAACAGCACCAGCACCATCAGCCCGGCGCGGAACGGGTCCATTCCGAACCCCAGCTGGAACAGCAGCGGCAGCAGGAACGGCATGGCGCTGATGAGCGTGCGCATGGCCGAGCCGCCCCATAGCGTGACGCTGAACGTGCCGATGGCGAGCGGCGCCGGGGAGACGAGCGGGTGCTCGGCGCGGCCGATGTGGCGCGCGAAGCCGAGCCCGAGGCCGAGCGTGGCGGCGGCGAGCAGGCCGAGCGTGTAAGCCGACGCGCCGCCCTCGCCGAGCGCCTCGAGCAGCAGGGTGAGCACGACGCACAGGGTGGCCCCGAGCGCGAAGCCGAGCCCGTCGAACGGCCGGCGCACCGCCTCGTGCAGCTGTGGCACCAGGCGCCAGGCGAGCACCAGGCCGAGTGCGCCGAGCGGCAGGTTGATGAGGAATATCCAGTGCCAGGAGAAGTATTGGACGATGAACCCACCCAGAGGCGGCCCGAGCACGGGCGCGGTGAGGCCGGGCCAGGTGAGGATGGCGATGGCGCGCAGCAGGTCGGGCTTCGGCGTGCTGCGCAGCACGGCCAGGCGCCCGACCGGCACCATCATGGCGCCGCCCACGCCCTGTACGATGCGGGCTGCAACCAGGCTGGCCGGCGACCAGGCCAGCGCGCAGAGCAGCGAGCCCGCCGTGAACAGCGCGATGGCGAAGGTGAACACTCGCCGCGGCCCGTAGCGGTCCGCGAGCCACGCGCTGGGCAGGATGAACACCGCCACCGTGAGCAGGTAGGCCGACACGGCGGGGTTGAGGCCCACCGGGTCCGTGCCGAAGGCGCGGGCGATGGCGGGCAGGGCCGTGTTGACGATGGAACCGTCGAGCAGCTCCATGAAGAACGCACCGCCGACGAGGAGGGCGAGGGGGCTCGGGCGGCGTGAGCCCGGGGTGTGGCTGGCATCTGTCATGCGCGCGCATGGTAGCCCTGCGACAGGTTGCCGTCTCTGGCGTTCGGGTGCCGGGCTGCCCAGATGCGGCGCGGACACAGGAAGGATCGTTGCCATGATGACGCTTCGGAAATCCGACGACCGCGGCCGTGGCCAGCATGGCTGGCTGGACAGCCGGCACAGCTTCTCGTTCGGCAACTACCACGACCCGGCGCATACCGGTTTCGGGGACCTGCTGGTGATCAACGAGGACCGGGTGGCGGGGGGCGCCGGGTTCGGCACGCACGGGCACAAGGAGATGGAGATCATCTCGTACGTGCTCGAAGGCGCGCTGGAGCACAAGGACAGCATCGGCAGCGGGGCCGTGATCCGGCCCGGCGACATCCAGCGCATGTCGGCCGGCACGGGCATCCGGCACAGCGAGTTCAATGCGTCATCCACGGAGCCGGTGCACTTCCTGCAGATATGGATCCGCCCGGACGACGCGACCATCCCGCCCGGCTACGAGCAGAAGGTGATCGGCGAGATGGGGCTGTCGGACGCGCCGTTGGTGCTGCTGGCCTCCCCCGACGGGCGAGAGGACTCGGCGACGATCCATGCCGACGTGGCGCTGTATCGGGCGACGCCGCAGCCGGGTGCGGCGGTGGAGTTGGCGCTCGCGCCGGGTCGCAGGGCCTGGGTGCAGGCGGTGCGGGGTGGGGCCACGGTGAACGGGGTGGCGCTCGCGCAGGGTGACGGGCTGGCGGTGGCCGACGAAGCCACGCTGCGGATGGTAGGTGCTGCGGACCGTAACGAATTGTTGGTCTTCGACCTCGTCTAGCACCAGCCTCTCGCCAGCCCGGCCTATGTTCGTTATCAGGCTGGCATGCGGATCATCTGCCCGACATGCGACGCCGCCTACGAGTTGCCGCCCGACCGCGTACGCCCCGGCCGGTCCGTCCGCTGCGCCCGGTGCTCCGCGCAGTGGACGCCCGTGCCGGCCGTGGCGGCCATGGCGGGCGCGCTTTCGGCGGCCCCACCGCTCGTAGATACACCGCCCCCGCCGATGCCGGAGCTCCCGCCGCCTGCGCCCGAGGCCATTCTCGAGCCGCCGGAGCCGGTGCGTGCGGAGCCGTCGCAGCCCGAGCCGTCGCACCCCGAGCCGTCGCACCCCGAGCCGCTGCCCGAGGAGCCGCCGCCAGCCCCGCGGGAGCCGCCGCAGCTGCGCATCGTGCCGTCCGAGCCACCGCCGGAACCCGTGTTCAAGCCGCTGGTCGCGCCCGAGCACGCGCCGCAGCGCGCCGCCCCACCCGTCATCGCCGCCGAGCCCGGTCCGCCGCTGCTTGCCGCCATC
The DNA here is from genome assembly GCA_038229135.1 of Acetobacterales bacterium. Taxonomy (GTDB): domain Bacteria; phylum Pseudomonadota; class Alphaproteobacteria; order Acetobacterales; family Acetobacteraceae; genus JBBROS01. The sequence continues at coordinate 49,957 of JBBROS010000002.1, read as the reverse complement.
GCCGCCGAGCCGCCACCGCCGCCGCGCGGCCGCCTCCCGGCCCTCGCCCTCGCCTGGGTGGCGACCCTGGTCACCGTCGCGCTGCTGCTTGCCGCCACCTACGCCTTCCGCCCGCAGATCGTGCGCGCCTGGCCGCCCAGCGAGCGGGCCTACGATGCGGTGGGGCTGAGGTAGCTCCCGAAGCGGTTGCTGGCGCCTGGATGCCACACCGGTGCTCGGGCCTGGTCTGAGGACGCCGGCCCCGATGGGCTGCCTGTTCGATCAGGCAGGCCCATCGGCCCCTCGATCGCCACGCCTGCGACCCGCGAAGACGGAGTCCGGTGGATAAGGGCTGGCCGCTGAACCGGGCCGGCCTTCAGAACGCCGCCGCCTCCATCCGCATCATCGTCTCGCCGCCGGCCATGACGCCCTGGAAGTGGAGGCTGTGGCGGGGCAGCACGCGGGCCATGTAGAACGCGCCGACGTCGAGCTTGGCCTGGTAGAACCCGGCCTCGCCGTTGGCACCCGCCCGCAGCTTCTCCTGCGCCACATGCGCCATCCGGCACCACATGAAGCCCATCGCGACGTAGCCGAACAGGCGGAGGTAGTCGGTGGCCGCCGCGGCCGCCTCCTCGGGCTTTGACAAGCCGCGCTGCGCCACCGTGAGGGTCGCCTGCTGCAGGCGGCCGAACGCCTTGGCCGTGGGGCCGACGAAGGCTGCCAGCTCCGCGTTCTCCGCCTGCGCCTCGAGGAACGCACTGACCGGGTGGAAGAATCGCCGCAGCAGGCGTCCTGCATCCTGCCCGAGCTTTCGGCCGACGAGGTCGAGCGCCTGGATGCCGTTGGTGCCCTCGTAGATCTGCGCAATCCGCGCATCTCGCACCAGCTGCTCCACGCCCCATTCGTGCACGTAGCCATGGCCGCCCAGCACCTGCACGGCGAGGTTCGAGGCCTCGCTGCCGAGGTCGCTCAGCGCGGCCTTGATGATGGGGGTGAGGAGGGCCACCAGGTCGTCCGCCTCCTGCCGGGCGGCGGGGTCCGGATGATGCTCGGCGCGGTCGAGCTCGAGTCCGACCCAGTAGCTCAGCGCCCGGCCAGCTTCGGTCTGGGACCGTGCCTCGAGCAGCATGCGCCGGACGTCCGGGTGGACGATGATGGGGTCGGCCGCGTTCACGCCGGGCTCGGAGCTTTTGGTGTCCCGGGCGTCGGACTTCTTCACCGACTTGCCCTGGCGACGGTCCTTCGCATAGGCCGCGGCGGACTGGTAGGCGGTCTCGGCGATGCCCAGGCCCTGCATGCCGACGGCCAGGCGGGCCGCGTTCATCATGGTGAACATGCAGCGCATGCCGCCATGCTCGGGGCCGACGAGCCAGCCTTGCGCCTCGTCGAAGTGCATCACGGCCGTGCTCGAGGCCTTGATGCCCATCTTGTGTTCGATGCTGCCGCACATCACGCCGTTACGCGGGCCTGAAACGCCCTGTTCGCTCGGCAGAAACTTGGGCACCAGGAACAGGCTGATCCCCTTGGTGCCTGCGGGCGCGCCGGGCAGCTTGGCCAGGACGAGGTGCAGGATGTTGTCCGTCAGGTCGTGCTCGCCGGCGCTGATGAAGATCTTGGTGCCGCTGATGCGGTAGCTGCCGTCCTCGGCCGGCTCCGCCTTGGTGCGGATGAGGCCGAGGTCGGTGCCGCATTGCGGCTCCGTCAGGCACATGGTGCCCGTCCAGGTGCCATCCACGAGCTTCGGCAGGTACTGCGCCTTCAGCTCGTCCGTCGCATGCGCATGCAGCGCACGGTAGGCGCCGTGGGACAGGCCGGGATACATGCCGAAGGCCAGGTTGGCGCTGCTCACCATCTCCTCGAACACCGTGCTCAGCAACATCGGCATGCCCTGGCCGCCGTATTCCGGGTCGCAGGCGAGCGAGGTCCAGCCGCCCTCGATCAGGTGCTTGTAGGCTTCCTTGAAGCCCTTCGGCGTGCGGACCACCCCGTTCTCGTAGGTGCAGCCCTCGGCGTCGCCGGATAGGTTGAGCGGGAACAGCACCCGCTCGGACAACTTGGCCGCTTCGTCGATCACTGCGTCCATCAGCTCGGGGGTCGCCTGCTCGTAGCCGGGCAGGGTGGACAGGCTGTTGCTGTCGAGCACCTCGTGCAGCACGAAGCGGATGTCGCGGAGGGGGGCGTGATAGGTGGCCATGGCGGGGATCCCCTTAGTTGCGGAGCGGCTTGCCGGTGGTGAGCATGTGTTCGGTGCGCGCGAGTGACGCCGGGTTGCGCATCAGGCTCATGAATGTGGTGCGCTCGAGCGTGGTGACATCGTCCTCGGTCAGCGTGTCGAGCGCATCGGCGTCGCCGCCCGTCAGCACGCGGGCGACGGCCTTGGACACCACCACGTCGTGTGGGGTTGCCTTGCCCTGGGCGGCGAACCCGTCGACCGCCAGTTCGAGCGCCACGCGCCCGCCCGGGCCGGGGAGGCGGTATTCGGCGGGCTTCGGCGGCGCGTAGCCCGGGGCCAAGGCGAGCACCTTGGCCTTCGCGTCGAACAGCAGCCTGTCCCGGTTCATCGTGATGCCGTCCGTCGGCCGGAGGTAGCCGAGGCCTTGGGCCTGGGCGGCGGACTTGCTGACCTGGGCGGTGCTGATGATCTCGAACGCCTTCGCCACGGCCGGCATGGGGCCGCGGGGCAGCGCCGGGTTGGCCTGCCAGCGGGCCAGCAGCTCCTTGCATCCGCCCCAGCCCGGCAGCAGGCCGACGCCCACCTCGACCAGGCCGGTATAGGTCTCTGCATGGGCCTGCACGGCGCTGCAATGCATCAGGATCTCGCAGCCGCCGCCCAGCGCCATGCCGGAGGGGGCGCCCACCACGGGCACCGGCGAATACTTCACGCCCTTGTAGGCGGCCTGGCCGCCGCCCACCATCTCCTCGATCATCGGCCAGGCCGCGACGTTGGCGGCAAAGAGCGCGAGGCCCAGGTTGGCGCCGACCGAGAAGTTCTCGCCTTCGTTGTAGATGACCACGCCCGTGTGGGACTTGGCAGCGAGTGCCACGGTCTTGCCCAGCAGCGCCATGATCTCGGGGTCGATCGAGTTCATCTTGCTCGTGAACTCGAAGCACAGCACGCCGTCCCCGATGTCCCACACGGCGGCCGAGCCGTTCCGCAACACCGGCTTGGCGGCGCGCTTCACGTCGGCCAGCAGCAGCACGCCCGGGGCACGCTTCACCGCGGTATAGGCGCCATCGAGCCCGAGGCACTCGAGCTGCCCGGCCTCCACGCGGTAGAACGGCTTGCGCATGGCCAGCAGCGGCGGCACGGCCATGCCCGCTTGCGCCACCTCGTCGGCCAGCCACCCGGCGCCGAGCTTGTCGATCAGCTCGAACGGGCCTTGGCCCCAGGCGTAGCCGAGGCGCATCGCCTCATCGACACTCGGGATGTCGCTTGCGATCTCGGGCACGAGGCTGGCCGCGTAGGCCAGCACCTGGACCAGCACGGCCTTCGCATATCCGCCGGCTGGGGAGGGGTGCTTCACGAGCACCGACAGGTCCCGCCGCGCGGCGTCCACCGCCTCGAGCCGGGGCTTGGTGCTGGTGCGGTATTCGCCCGTGGCGAGGTCGATGGCCTGCTTGACGCGCTCGGCGCCACGCTTGTCCATCCGGTAGAAACCGCCCTTGCCCTTGCGGCCGGTGTTGCCCTGCTCGATCATCCGCATCAGCAGCGGCTGCACCTTGAACACCCTGCGGAAATCGTCCTGCTCCGGCAGGCTCGTCAGCAGGCTTTTGGACACGAGCGGCATGAGGTCGAGCCCGACCAGGTCCACGAGGCCGAACACGCCCGTCTTCGGGATGCCCATGGGCCGGTGCACCGCGTCCGCCTCCTCCACCGTGAGGCCACGCTCGATGGCCTCGTTGACGGCGGCGGTGATCCAATACGTGCCGATCCGGTTCGCGATGAAGCCCGGCGTGTCGTTGCAGCGCACGACGCCCTTGCCCAGCCGGACGTCGCACAGCGCCGTCAGCGTGTCCGCCACCTCGGGCCGCGTCTCGGGCGCCACCACCAGCTCGAGCAGGCGCATGTAGCGGGGCGGGTTGAAGAAATGGGTGATGGCGAAGTCCGCCTGGAACGCGGCGGACTGCTTCTTGACCAGGCTCCGGAGCGGGATCGTGCTGGTGTTGGAGCTGACGATGCTGCCCGGCTTCCGCACCGCGTCGATCCGGTCGTAAAGGGCGCGCTTGGCGGCCAGGTCCTCGACGATGACCTCGATGATCCAGTCGGCATCGGCAATGCGCTCGAGCTCGTCGAACGAGCCCGTCGTGATGAGCCTTGCGGCGTCGGTCGACATCAGCGGCTGCGGGTCGGCCTTCTTCAGCTTCTCGAGCGCACTGTTTGCCCGGTCCTCCATATCCAGGAGCAGCACCGGCAACCCGGCATTGGCCAGGTGCGCCGCGATCCCGGCGCCCATCAGCCCGGCGCCCAGCACGGCGCAGCGTTGGATGTCCATGGCCCCGTTCTCCATGGCCTATGCCCTCTCGAGGATGGTGGCCGTGCCCTGCCCGCCGCCCACGCACATGGTGGCGAGCGCGTGCCGGCCGCCGGTGCGCGCCAGGAGGCTTGCGGCCTTGCCGGTGATGCGGGCACCCGAGGCCCCCAGCGGATGGCCGAGCGCGATGGCGCCGCCATCCAGGTTCACCTTCGCATGGTCCAGCATCAGGTCCCGCTCGACCGCCAGCGCCTGGGCGGCGAAGGCCTCGTTGAGTTCCACGAGGTCGATTGCGTCCATCCCGAGCCCGGCCCGCGCCAGCGCCTTGCGGGCGGCCGGCACGGGGCCGATGCCCATAACGTCCGGCGCGCAGCCCGCGACGGCCATGGACTTTACGAGCGCCAGCACCTTGAGGTCGTGCTTCTCCGCATAGGCAGCGCTGCACACCAGCACCGCTGCGGCCCCGTCCGTCAGCGGCGAGCTGGTGCCGGCCGTGACCGTGCCGGTGGCGAGGAACGCGGGCTTCAACGTGGAAAGCGCCTCCTGCGACGTGTCCGCACGTATGCAGCCATCCTCGCTGACCAGGCCGCCCTTGGTCATGATCGGCACGATCTCGTCCGCGAAGTGTCCGCCGGACGCCGCGGCCGCCGCGCGGCGCTGGCTCTCGACCGCGAAGGCCTGCTGCGCCGGGCGGTCGATCTGGTAGCGCTCGGCCAGGTTCTCGGCGGTCATGCCCATGCCGATGTAGCTGTCCGGCTTCTCCTTGCTGAGCTTGGGGTTCAGCACCGGGTTGAAGCCGAGCATGGGGACGCGGCTCATGCTCTCCACGCCGCCGCACACGAACAGCTCGCCGGCGCCGGCCGAGAGGGCGCCGGCCGCCATGTGGATGGCGCTCATGGAGCTGCCGCACCAGCGGTTGACCTGCGTGCCCGCGGCCGTGATGGGCAGGTCCGCCAGAAAGCCCACGATGCGGCCGATGTTGAAGCCCTGCTCGCCCTCTGGGAAGGCGCAGCCGATGATGACGTCCTCGATGTCCTCGGGCTTTGCGCCCGTGCGCTCCAGCAGGGCTCGGACCACCTGCGCCATCAGGTCGTCCGGCCGCACGCGGGCGAGCGCGCCGCGGTTGGCGGGGGTGAAGGGCGACCGGGCGAAGCCCACGATGACGGCTTGGGTCTGGCTCGCGCTCATGCTTGGGCCCCTTTCTGGATGCTCGGTTGGATGCTGGTTTCGTCGGTGTCGTTGGCGGCCTGCTTCATGTAGGCCAGCAGCTCGGCCTCCATGTCGCGCAGCTCGGCCAAGGTCAGCGTGATGTCCGAGAGCTGCAACTCGAGCTCGCGGATGCGGTTCTGCGTGCGCTCGAGCGTCATGGCGAACTGGCGGCGCTTCGTGCGGTCGGTGTCGTAGAGGTCCAGGAACTCGCGGATGTCGGCCAGCGAAAAGCCGAGGCGCTTGCCGCGGAGGATGAGCTGGAGCCGGGCGCGGTCGCGCTTGGTGTAGATGCGCTGCGTCCCGGCCCGCTGCGGGGAGATGAGCCCCTGGTCCTCATAGAAGCGGATGGCGCGCGGGCTCAACGAGAACGCGGCCGCCAGCTCGCCGATGGTGAACAGTCCCGTCACGATTTCCCCAACCGTCAGTTGATTGACGCTTACGTGAGGTCGGTCCCCCATTCAATCAAGATGGGCGGGCTGCCTTCTCGCGCTCTTCCGCAACAAGCTCCTTTTTCGAGAGCTTGCCCACCATCGTCTTGGGCAGGCTCGTGCGGAACTCGATCCGCTTGGGCATCTCGATCGGCGAGAGGTGGTCCTTCAGGAACGTGGTGAGGGCCGCGGCCGTGAGCGTGGCGCCGGGGCGGAGCACGACGAAGGCCTTGACCGTCTCGCCGCGGTAGGAGTCCGGCACGCCGATCACGGTCGTCTCGAGCACCGCGGGATGCTGGTAGATCGCATCCTCCACGATGCGTGGATAGACGTTGTAACCGCCTGCCAGGATGAGGTCCTTGATGCGATCGACGATGAAAACGTACCCGTCCGTGTCCATGACCCCGATGTCGGCGGTGCGGAAGTAGCCGTCCGGCGTGAAACACTGGGCACTCTCATCGGGCCGGTTCCAGTAGCCGAGCATGATCTGCGGGCCGCGCAGGCAGACCTCGCCCCGCTCGCCCAACGGGACCGAGCGCATCGGGTCCGCCGGATCCCGCAGCTCCACCTCCGTCTGAGTCATGGGCAGGCCGATGGATCCGGTCTTGTTCAGGCCGCCCGGCGGGTTGCAGATCACGCAGGGGCTGGTCTCGGTCAGGCCGTAGCCCTCCACCACCACGCAGCCGGTGCGCGCCTCGAAGCGGGCCTTCACCTCGGGCGGCAGCGGGGCGCCGCCGCTGATGCAGAAGCGGATGCTCGTGAGGTCCGCAGCGCCTTCGTAATTGGCCATGGCGTTGAACATGGTGGGCACGCCCGGCATGAAGGTGGGCTTCTTGCGGGCGATGAGGCCGATGGCCTGCTTCAGCTCGAACCGCGGCATGAGGACCATCTCGGCGGCGGCGCGCACGGCGAAGAGCAGCACGGTCGTCATGGCGAACACGTGGAAGAAGGGCAGGGCGGCCAGGGTGCGCTCCTGCCCCGGACGGGTGCCGTTGAACCAACGGACACCCTGGACGGCGTTGGCATACAGGTTCGCGTGGCTGAGCATGGCGCCCTTCGGCACGCCGGAGGTGCCGCCGGTGTATTGCAGCACGGCCACGTCCGTGTGGGGGTCGATGGTGACCGGGGCGGGGGTGCCGGGCGCCATCAGGCTGGAAAACGGCACGTGCCGGGCGTCCTGCCCGACCTTGGCCACGTCCTTGCGTTTCAGAAGGCGGAACAGCGCGCGCTTTCCGGGCGGCAGCATGACAGCAAAATCCGCCACGATCAGGCGCGGCACCACCCCCTGGTCGAGCAGCGTGCGCGCCTTCGGGTAGGTGGCGACCAGATCGAGGGTGGCCATGGCAGCGAGATCCGCGTCCCTCGCCTGCGCCTCGAGCTCGCGGGGGACGTAGAGCGGGTTGAAATTCACCACCGTCAGCCCGGCCGCCAGCGCCCCGAAGAACAGAAGTGGGTAGGCAGGGCAGTTGGGCAGCAACAGGCCGAGCCGGTCGCCCTTCTTCAGCCCCATGCGCTGCAGCCCGGCCGCGACCCGCTGCGCCCCTTGGGCGGCCTCGGCCCAGGTCGCGCGGGCGCCGAGGAAGTCCCAGGCCGGGCGCGCACCGAAGTCCCGCGCCGCCTCGTCCAGCAACGAATGAAGGGGGCCGACGGGCACGGGTTCGTGCCAGTCGACCCCCTTGGGGTAATGGTCCAGCCAAGGTCGCGACGACGGGGGTGTCGGCCCAGACACCATGGCCTAGAACTTCAGGCGCGTGCCGACCGACACGATGTCGACGCTGTTCTTGTAGTTGCCCGTCAGCACGTCCCCTGCGGCGGACACTTCGCGGATACGGGCGTCCTTCACGAAGATATGGGCGTAGCCGACGTCGAGCACGGTGCCGGGAAGGATCTGGTAGCTGATGCCGGCGGCGAGCCACACCCGGTCCTGGTCCGGCACGCGGGCGGTGCGGTAGGCGTTGCTGACCGGGCTCTTGTCGAACGCCGTGCCGCCACGGAGCGTGAGGTCCTCGTTCACCTTGTAGCTGGCGCCGAGCGAGGCGAAGTAGCTGTTGTCGTAGCGCTGCGGCGTGGAGCTGAGCAGCGTCCCGTCGTCGCGGAAGGCGTTGAGGTTCTTGAACTGCGACCAGTTGGTCCAGGTGACCTCGCCGTACAGCGTCCACGCCTGGCCGAGGCCCTGGGTGATGCTGATCGTCGCCGTATCCGGCAGGACGAGCTTGGCCGAGCCGCCCGAGTTGCGGAAACGCGGGCTCGCGTTGAGCGGCGCGGGCACGATGAAGTCGGCCGTGCCCTTGAACTCCTGCTGGACGCGGCTGCGGTAGGCGAGGCCGATATTGGTTTGCGGCCCGGGCTGGATGAGTGCGCCGACGTTCCACCCGAACGCCCAGTCGTCGCCACGCAGGCGGAAATAGCCGTCCGAGAGGGGCAGCTGCAATCCGGTAGCCTGGAAGCCGAGGGTGCGGCTGTTGAGGGCGCTCGTGAACTCGGCCCGGCCGTATTGCGCGGAGAAACCGGCACCGAGCGACAGCCACGGCAGCACCTGGTAGGCGATCGACGGGTTGATGTTGAGCGTCTTGAGCTCGGTCTTGTCCGCCTGGAAGCGACCAACGAAGTTGGGGCCGTAGGTTGTGGCTAGGCCGTAGGGGGAGGTGAGGCCGAGGCCGATCGAGAGGTCCCCCACCTTGTAGGTGACGAAGGCGTGCGGGACGAGCGCCGCGTTGCCGCCGTCACGGCTGTCGAAGCCGGAGTTCGGCTGCCCGAAGGCGTTGCGGGAGGACCCGCTGAAGGTGAAGGAGGGCACGATGACGGACGAGCCGAGCTGGATCTGCAGTCCCGGCAGCTGCGTCATGCCGGCCGGGTTGTCGAATACGGTCGAAGGCGTGTTGGCGGCCGACGAGGCGCCCGCGAACGCAGTGCCGAGGCCGACGGCGCTGTCTTCCTTGAGCTGGAAGGCGGCGGCCCGCGCCTGTCCCGCGGCGCCGAACGCCGCGCACGAACCCACCAGACAAGCGATAACCAGAGCGCGACGTGCCATTCCGTTCTCTCCCTCACGGCCCGTTCAGTGCGGACCTGTTTCGTTCATCTCACTTTTATGACGCGCGTTGTACGCTCACGTCAACCGACGAAGGGAGCGATGGCACCTTTACGTAAACGGCAATGCAAACGCACAACTACTCAGCGCGCGGCGACGGGCCTAACGGCTGTCGTGCGAGGGAAAGCTGGCGAATGATGATGGGAAGTGGGCCGGCGAGATTGGCTCCCTGAGTAGGACTCGAACCTACGACCGAGCGATTAACAGTCGCTTGCTCTACCAGCTGAGCTATCAGGGATCACCGCGGGGCGTCCGTATAGCCCTACCGGCGCGGTGGCGCAAATCCCTTTCGACACGCGCCCTCTTGCCTCCCCCCACGGCTTTGCGCGACAACGGACGGGACGCCGCGCGGGCGTGGTGGAATTGGGAGACGCGCCGGACTCAAAATCCGGTTCCGCAAGGAGTGTCGGTTCGACTCCGACCGCCCGCATGCCCCCCGCCGCCGGTGCAGGGGAGGACGCAGATGAGCGACGGCACGAATGGCAAGCCGGGGGCGCGCGGCCTGCGGAAGGGGCTGACCTCCTACGGCGACGACGGGTTCGCGCTGTTCCTTCGCAAGGCGTTCATCAAGGCGGCCGGCTATTCGGACGACGCGCTGGACCGGCCCATCGTCGGCATCACCAACACCGCCAGCGACTACAACCCCTGCCACGGCAATGCGCCGCAGCTGATCGAGGCGGCAAAGCGCGGCGTGATGCTCGCGGGCGCCATGCCCATGGTGTTCCCCACCATCAGCATCCACGAGAGCTTCGCCCATCCCACCTCGATGTATCTGCGCAACCTGATGGCGATGGACACGGAGGAGATGATCCGCGCGCAGCCCATGGATGCGGTGATCCTGATCGGCGGCTGCGACAAGACGCTGCCGGCGCAGCTGATGGCCGCCATCAGCGTGGACCTGCCGACGATCGTGGTGCCCGTGGGCCCCATGGTGGTGGGGCATCACCGGGGCGAGGTGCTGGGCGCCTGCACCGATTGCCGGCGGCTGTGGGGGCTGCACCGGGCCGGGCAGATGGATGCGGCCGAGATCGAGCGGGTGAACGCCCGGCTGGCCCCCAGCGTGGGCACCTGCATGGTGATGGGCACGGCGAGCACCATGGCCTGCATGATCGAGGCGATGGGGTTTTCCCTTCCCATGTCCGCCACCTGCCCGGCGCCGCATGCCGAGCGCATCCGGATCGCGGAAGAGAGCGGGCGGGTGGCGGCACGGCTGGCGGTGGAGGGCGGGCCGAAGCCGTCGGCGCTGATGACGCCCGCCAGCATCGGCAACGCCGCGGCCGTGATGCAGGCGATCGGGGGATCCACGAACGGGGTGATCCACCTGGCCGCGATGGCAGGCCGCTCGCCGCACGGGTTCACGCTGGGCACGCTCGATGCGCTCAGCCGGACGGTGCCCGTTCTCGTGGACCTCAAGCCCTCCGGCGACCACTACATGGAGCACTTCCACCACGCGGGTGGCGTGCCGCGCCTGGTGGCCCAGCTCGGGGACCTGGTGGACGGCAGCACCCCCATGGTGGAGGGCGGCACGCTGGCCGACCGCGCGGCGGCGGCCGAGGACGTGCCGGGGCAGACCGTGGTGCGGACCCGGCAGGACCCGATCCGGCCCGAGGGGTCCATGGCCGTGCTGCACGGCAACCTCGCGCCGCGCGGCGCCCTCATCAAGCACGCCGCCGCCAGCCCGGCGCTGATGCAGCACACCGGGCGTGCCGTGGTGTTCGAGGACGTGGCGGACATGGCGGCGCGGATCGACACCGACGCGCTCGAGGTTGCAGCGGACGACGTGCTCGTGCTGCGCAACACCGGGCCGCGAGGGGCGCCCGGGATGCCGGAGGCGGGATACCTGCCCATTCCGAAGAAGCTCGCGCGCGCGGGGGTGAAGGACATGGTGCGGATCTCGGACGCGCGGATGAGCGGCACGGCGTTCGGCACGATCGTGCTGCACATCACGCCGGAATCCGCAGCGGGCGGCCCGCTCGCGCTGGTGCAGACGGGAGACCAGATCCGGCTCGACGTGCCCGGGCGGCGGATCGAGCTGTTGGTGGACGACACGATCCTGGCCGAGCGGCAGCGTGCGTTCGACGCGCGCCCGAAGCGGCCAGGGCCGGCCCGGGGCTATGCGCGGCTGTTCGACGCCGAGGTGCTGCAGGCGGATGAGGGTTGCGATTTCGGGTTCATGATCGGGCGGGCGCCGTCGGACAAAACCTGACAGCGTGCCCCTTTGTTGGACCGTGAACGATGCGTTATTCGTAGGCAACGCCAACCACCGGCGCCCTCGGAGTTCTCATGTCCGCTCGTCTGGCCACTCTCGCGACGGTGTTCACCCTGGTTGCTCCCGCAGCGCAGGCGGGGCTGATCGTGGCTGCCAGCACGACGACGCCGACGGCGGCCCCTGGCGCCGTGCTGACCGCGGTCGATCTGACGGCGCTCGGCACGCCGTCGCAGACGACGATCACGACGCCGACCTACAAGGTGGTGTTCGGCAGCGTCGCCGCCGACCAGGGTGTGGTGCAGGGTGCAGCGTCCGGGCTGCACGCCATTCCGGTGGCCGGGGTGTCGGGCGGGGCCGCGCAGTATCTGGTCGGCAACCTCGGCAGTGCGCCTACGAGCGACCCGGCCAAGTCGGGCAATTACTTCTCCACCGGTGGCAGCGGCTCCACCATCACGATCACCTTCAACACGCCGCAGACGGCGATCGCGCTGCTCTGGGGCTCCATCGACGCGCAGAACAACGTCGTGTTCTTCAACGACGCCGTGTCGGAGTTCGGCGCCGACAACCTGACCGGGGCGATGGTGCAGGCAGCGGCGAGCGGGTTCGTGGGCAACGGCTTCCAGGGGCCGGGCGGCAGCGCGTATGTGACCGTGAACCGGGACACGACGTTCAAGTCGATCCAGTTCTCGAGCGGCGTGGTGTCGTTCGAGTATGCGGCCGTGACGGGTTCGGACAAGGCGTTCAAGGTCCCCGAGCCGGTCAGCCTGGCGCTGCTCGGGCTCGGCGCGGGTGCGGCCATGCTGGTGCGTCGCCGCTCCAGCCTCTAGGCCGGGTCGACGGAAGCGGGAGCGGGCGCTCAGGGGATCTTCGTGGTGCCCTGAAGGGCGCGGGATGCCTTTTCGGCAACCCCGCTCACGCCCTCGCGCCGATGCAGCTCGGCCCATACTAGCGCCGGGTCGATGCCGTTCGACACCCACATGACGAGCAGGTGGTAGAGCACGTCCGCACTCTCGGCCACGAGGGCCGCGGCCGTGCCGCCGGCGCCCTCGATGAGGCACTCGACGGCTTCCTCGCCGAATTTCTGCGCCACCTTGGCCCGGCCGCGGGACAGGAGCCGGGCGGAATGGCTGCGGGCCGGATCGGCGGTGCGGCGCTGCATGATGGTCGCGTGCAGCCGGTCGAGCACGATGGCGGTCTCGGGTGGCTCGACCGCCGTGGTTGGCGGCGCCGACTTCCTCACGCGGGCCTTCGGGGCTGTGTCGGTGGTTGCTTTCGGTTTCTTCATGCTGCCTTCGCCATGGGACGCACCGGCAGGCCCTCGGCGGCCAGCGCTGCCTTGACCTGGGCGACGGTGAACGTGCCGAAATGGAACACGCTCGCGGCCAGCAGGCCCGTGGCCCCGGCCCGCGCGCCCTCGGCGAAGTGCGCCAGTGAGCCGACGCCGCCCGAGGCCACCACGGGCAGCCGAACGGCGCTGCACACGGCCCGGAGGAGATCTAGGTCGAAGCCGCTGCCGGTGCCGTCCCGGTCCATGCTGGTCAGCAGGATCTCGCCGGCTCCGAGCGCCTCCACCTCGCTGCACCAGGCCACCGCGTCCCGCCCGGTGCCGGTGCGGCCGCCATGGGTGAAGACCTCCCAATGGTCGCCCTGGCGCCGTGCGTCGACGGCCACGACCACACATTGGCTGCCGAACTTGCGCGCGGCCTCTGCGACCAGCGCCGGGCGGGCGACGGCGGCGGAGTTCATGCTGCACTTGTCCGCACCTGCCAGCAGCAGGCGGCGCATGTCCTCGGTGGTGCGCACGCCTCCGCCCACCGTGAGGGGCAGGAACACGCGCTCGGCGGTGCGGCTGACCACGTCCAGGATGGTGTCCCGGTTCTCGTGGCTGGCGGTGATGTCCAGGAAGGTGAGTTCGTCGGCGCCGGCCGCGTCATACACGGCCGCTTGCTCCACCGGGTCCCCGGCATCCCGCAGGCTCACGAAGTTCACGCCCTTCACGACGCGTCCGTCCTTCACGTCCAGGCAAGGGATGACGCGCAGCTTGAGCATCGGCCTTCATCGCGCCATGCGCCGAGTCCTGGCAAGCCCCACTGGTGCATGGCGGTCTCGAGGTGATCAGCCGCGCACGGCGGCCAGCGCCTCCTGCACGCTGACACGGCCATCGTACAGCGCGCGGCCGACGATCACGCCTGCAATCCTTCCGGCGCCGGAAGCGGCCGCCTCGCGCAGGGCCACCAGGTCGGCCGCCGAGCCGATGCCGCCCGAGGCGATCACCTCCGTTCGGATGCGCTCGGACAGCGCGACCGTCGCCGGCACGTTCACCCCGGACAACATGCCGTCGCGGGCGATGTCGGTGTATATGATGGCCGCCACCCCGGCATCCTCGAAGCGCAGGGCGAGTTCGGCCGCCTCGAGGGTGGAGGTCTCGGCCCAGCCTTCGGTCGCCACCAATCCGTCCCGCGCGTCGATGCCGACTGCGATGCGGCCGGGGTAGGCGCGGCAGGCCTCGTGCACGAGCGCAGGGTTCTTCACGGCGGCCGAGCCGAGGATGATGCGCTGGACACCGGCCTCGATCCAGGCCGCGACGCCCACGATGTCACGGATGCCGCCACCGAGCTGCACGGGCACGGTCGCGGCCGCGAGGATGGCGGCTACGGCCTTTCCGTTCACGGGGCGGCCGGCGAAGGCGCCGTTGAGGTCGACCACGTGCAGCCATTCGCACCCGGCCTCCTGCCAGGCGCGGGCCTGGGCGGCAGGGTCGTCGGAGTACACCGTTGCCTGGTCCATCTCGCCCCGGCGGAGGCGGACGCAGGCGCCGTCCTTCAGGTCGATCGCCGGGTATAGGATCATGCCTTCGGTTCGGCCTGCAGCCGCTTGGTGAAGTAGACGCCCCGGATCGTACGGCCGGCGACGCGGGCGTAGGCCGGGTGCTCGCCCCAGCGCTGGTAGCCGAGGCGCTCGTAGAGGCCGATCGCGGCCTCCTGCGTCTCTCGCACGTCGAGGTTCAGCACCTGGTAGCCGAGGGCGCGGGCGGCCTCCTCGACGCGCATCGTCATCAGCCGGGCCAGGCCGTGGCCTCGGGCGTAGGGGGCGACGAAGGCGTGCATGAGCGTGGCGGCGAAGGCCTGCGCCTCGTTGTTGCGCGGCGGGCGGACGAGCTGGGCGCTGCCGACGATGACGCCGTCGAGCCGGGCTGCGAACAGCTCCCGCTCCGGCACCAGCAGCACGCCGCGGAAGTAGCGTTCGAGCGCGAGGCGGCCGGGGGCCTTCACCCAGCCGAAGCCGCCGCCATCGAGGATGGCCGCGTCGGCCGCCTCGCAGAGTGCCTGCATGTCGTCGTCCGGCAGCTCTGCGACACGCTCGACGGCGAGGCTGTGGGCGACGTGCTCGCTCATTGGGCCGCTCATGCTCATGGCGCCCAGCGGAGGAAGTTGCCGAGCATGTGGAGGCCGGCGGACTGGCTCTTTTCCACGTGGAACTGCGTGCCGGCGCGAACGCCGCTGGCCACGATGGCGGCGACCGGGCCGCCATAGTCCGCGCTGGCGACCACCTCCTCGGGCGTGCTGCCCTGGAGCGCGTAGCCGTGGACGAAATACACGTCGGTACCGGGGGCGATGCCCTCGAGCAAGGGGTGCGCGCCGGGCTCGAAGGCGAGTGCATTCCAGCCCATCTGCGGCAGGCGCAGGCCGGGCGGGTCCATGGGGGCGATGTCGCCGCGGATCCAGCCGAAGCCCTTCGTGGTGGTGTGCTCGAGGCCGCGCTGGGCCATGAGCTGCATGCCGACGCAAATGCCGAGGAAGGGGCGGCCGCGGGCGCCGTGGGCTTCGATGGCCTGCCACATGCCCGGTACTGCGGCGAGCCCGGCGGCGCAGTCCGCAAACGCGCCCTGGCCCGGCAGCACGACCCGGTCGGCGCTGGCGACGCGGTCCGCGTCGTTCGTGATCTCGACCTCGGCAGCGATGCCCTCGCGCCGTGCCGCCTCGGACAGCGCACGGGCAGCGGACGCGAGGTTGCCGCCGGCGTAATCGACGACGGCGACCCTCATCGGCCCATCCTCATCGCAAGGTGCTTTCGAAGTCGGCCGCGACCTCCGGGCGGAAGGTGAGCAGGCGGCCCAGCGCCGCCTCCTCGTCCCGGGCGGCGACGACATGTTCGAGCGTGAAGCCGCGGCGCTCGAGGGCCCAGCGCACCCAGTCCCGCCCGAGCAGGCCGGCGAGGAGGGAGAGGCCGAAGCCGAGGAGCGGACCCCAGGCGGGCGGTGCGGCGATGGCGATGAGGAGCAGGGCCAGGACGACGCCGAGCGCGGGCAGCCAGGCGCGCTTCAGCAGCAGCCAGAGCGGGCCGAACAGGAAGGCGCCCCAGCTCCATCCCTCGGCGATGAGCACCGGCTCGCGGCCCGGCAGGAGGTGGGCGGTGTAGCTTCTCATGGCGAGCCTCCCGCCGTGCTTGGCACGGCCAGGCTGCCTTTCGTGGAGGGCACGGCGCCGGCGGCCCGCGGGTCGGGCTCGGTGGCCTCGCGGAGGGCGCGGGCGACGGCTTTGAAGCAGGCCTCGGCCACGTGGTGCGCGTTGGTGCCGGCGAGCTGTCGCACGTGGAGAGTCATGCGGCCATTGGTGGCCAGCGCGCGGAAGAACTCCTCGAACAGCTCGGTGTCCATGGTGCCGACCTTGTCGCGCGCGAACGCCACGGACCAGGTGAGCAGGCCGCGGCCTGAAAGGTCCACCGTGGCCTCGACCAGCGCCTCGTCCATGGGCACGGAAGCGTGGCCGAAGCGGCGGATGCCCCGCTTGTCGGCCAGCGCGCTGTCGAAGGCCTGGCCCAGAACGATGCCGACGTCCTCGGTGGTGTGGTGGTCGTCGATGTGCAGGTCGCCCTTCGCGTCCACCTCGAGGTCGAACAGGCCGTGGCGCCCGAAGGCGGTCAGCATGTGGTCGAGGAAGCCGATGCCGGTCGCTATGCGCGCCTGCCCGGCGCCATCGAGCCCCAGCCGCAGGGTGATGGTGGTTTCCGATGTGGTGCGGGTGAGGGTGGCGTGGCGGGTCATGCCGGGCTGATACAAGATTGTGGCGGCGTGTGCCACCGGGACCAGGGACAAGAGGCTACACGCTGTCGCAGCAGGGCTCGGCCTCGTGGACCGAGCAAAGCGGCGTTGGAGGTCCCCGCCAGTCCTGCCTAAACCTTGTGCAGCCCGGCGGTGCTTCCCACGTTCGTGGCCATGCAGAACACCGCACCGCACGACCCCGTGGGATGGCACGGCACCACCATCCTGTGCATCCGCCGTGGTGGCATCGTCGCCATGGCGGGTGATGGCCAGGTCACGCTCGGGCAGACCGTGATCAAGGGCAACGCCCGCAAGGTTCGCCGCATCGGCAGCGGGGGGGCGGTGCTGGCCGGGTTTGCCGGAGCCACCGCGGATGCGTTCACGTTGCTGGAGCGGCTCGAGGCCAAGCTCGAGCGGTTTCCGAACCAGTTGGAGCGGGCCTGCGTGGAGCTTGCCAAGGATTGGCGCACGGACCGCTATCTGCGCCGGCTCGAGGCCATGATGGCCGTGGCGGACGGCGCGCACTCCTACACGCTGACCGGCAACGGGGACGTGCTGGAGCCGGAGGACGGCGTGATCGCCATCGGTTCGGGCGGCAACTTTGCCCTGGCCGCGGCCAGGGCGCTGATGACCGTGGACGGGCTCGGGGCGGAGGAGATCGCGCGCCGGGCCATGAAGATCGCGGGCGACATCTGTGTCTATACCAATCACTCCGTAATCGTGGAGACCCTGTAGTTGGACGTTCCGACCTACTCGCCGCGCGAGATCGTGGGTGAGCTCGACCGCTTCATCGTGGGCCAGAACGACGCGAAGCGCGCCGTGGCCATCGCGCTGCGCAACCGCTGGCGCCGGCAGCAGCTCCCCGAGGGCATGCGGGACGAGGTCGTGCCGAAGAACATCCTGATGATCGGGCCGACCGGGTGCGGCAAGACCGAGATCGCGCGGCGGCTGGCCCGGCTGGCGCAGGCACCCTTCATCAAGGTGGAGGCGACGAAGTTCACCGAGGTGGGCTACGTGGGCCGCGACGTGGACAGCATCGTGCGGGACCTGGTGGAGGCCAGCATCGTCATGCTCCGGGAGAGCAGCCGCCGGGGTGTCCAGGCCAAGGCGGAGCTGGCGGCCGAGGACCGGCTGGTGACGGCGCTGGTGGGCGACGGCGCCTCGGCGGACACGCGGGCCAAGTTCCGCCGCATGCTCCGCGCCGGGGAGCTCGAGGACAAGGAGGTGGACGTGGCGGTAAGCGAGCCGGCGTCCATGCCGATGGGGCAGATCGACATGCCGGGGATGCCGCCCGGCCAGGCGATCAACCTGAACGAGATGATGCGCGGGATGTTCGGCCGGAAGGAGCAGCGGCGCCGCATGCCGGTGGCTGCGGCGCGCGCGGCGCTGGAGCGGGAGGAGGCGGACCGCCTGCTCGACACCGATGCGCTGACGAAGGAGGCCGTGACGCATGCCGAGCAGAACGGCATCGTCTTCGTCGACGAGATCGACAAGGTGTGCGCGCGCTCGAGCGAGGGCGGGTTCCGCGGGGGCGACGTCTCGCGCGAGGGGGTGCAGCGGGACCTGCTGCCGTTGATCGAGGGCACGACGGTGACCACCAAGTATGGCCCGGTCAAGACGGACCACGTGCTGTTCATCGCCTCCGGCGCCTTCCACCTGGCCAAGCCCGCGGACCTCCTGCCCGAGTTGCAGGGCCGCCTGCCGATCCGCGTGGAGCTGGCCCCGCTCAGCCGGGATGATCTGCGCCGGATCCTGACCGAGCCGGAGCACAGCCTCATCAAGCAATACGAGGCGTTGCTCGCCACGGAGGGCGTCACCCTCGATTTTGCCGACGATGCGGTGGATGCGCTTGCCGACCTTGCGGCCGACATCAACGACCGGGTGGAGAACATCGGCGCGCGGCGCCTGGCCACCGTGCTGGAGCGGCTGCTCGAGGAAATCAGCTTCAGCGCCACGGATCGGGGGGGAGAGACGGTGCGGGTGGATGCCGCATATGTGAACGAGCGTGTGGCGCCACTGGCGGCGAAAGGCGATCTGAGCCGGTTCATCCTATAGTCGAACCTGCTCCACCGTGGCATGGTCCGGACGTTCAATGCTTCCTCTCCAGGAGACTACCGTGATGCGTTCTAAGCTTCTCATTTCCCTTCTCATGGCCGGCACCGTCGTCGGCTGCGCCAGCAATCCGCCCCCGCCGCCCCCGATGGCTGCCGCTCCGGCGCCGATGCCGGCGCCCGCCCCGATGATGGGCCCGGTCGACGGCGCGTATCGCGGCACGGCCGAGCTGGCCGCCGACGCCCCGCGCAGCTGCCGCAAGATGACGAAGATGCAGACCGTCCGCGTCCGTAACAACAGCTTCGTCATGAACGGCGTCAAGATGACCATCAACCCCGATGGCAGCCTGACGGGCAGCGGCAAGCGCGCCAGCATGATGAGCGGCACGGCTTCGGCCACCGGCCTCGACGTCACGTCGATGCAGGGCAAGTGCAGCTACCGCTACACGCTGAACAAGGCCTGATCCCAGGCCCTTCCGGCGTAATGTCGTGCGGCCCCGCCATGACAGGCGGGGCCGTTCTCATGTCAGCGCCTTGACGGCCTGCCGGCTGGCCCGCACATCCCGTCCATGACTGATCCGTTCCTCCGCCCAGACGAGCCGACCGCCGCCGAGGCCATCGCAGCGATTGCCGAAGAGCTCGAGGTGTTCGACGACTGGATGGACCGCTACCAGTTCATCATCGAGCTAGGCCGCAAGCTCCCGCCCTTCCCGGACGGCTGGCGCAATGACGAGCACCGGGTGCCGGGCTGCCAGAGCCAGGTGTGGATGGAGGCCGGCCTGCAGGAGGGGCGTATGCTGTTGGCCGGCGCGTCGGACGCGGCCATCGTCTCTGGCCTGGTTGCGCTGCTGTTGCGGGTCTATTCGGGCCGCCCGCCCGCCGAGGTGTTGGCCACGCCTGCGAGCTTCCTACAGGACCTGGGCCTGATCGAGGCGCTGAGCACCAACCGGGGCAACGGCATCGCTGCCATGGCGCGGCGCATCCACGGTGCGGCCCAGGCGCTGCTGCCCTCCGCTCACGCGGCATAATGTCCGAAAGCGGGCGGGTCGGCCTCGTGCTGGCCGCGTTCTTCGCCGCCTCGGCCGTGAGCACCGCCTACCTCCCGCTCTGGTTCACCGACCAGGGCCTGCGGGCGGACCAGGTCGGGTTCATCCTGGGCCTGTCCGCGCTGCTCCGCGTGGCAACGGTGCCGATCGGGGGGTGGGCGGCAGACAGGCTCGGGCGGCGGGACCGCATGATGCTTTGGGCCGCCTTGCTTGCCACGGCCAGCGCGTGCGCGCTGCCGGCTCTCGGCGGCGTGGCCGCCCTGCTTGCGGCCATGGCGTTGCTCGGAACCTGCACGTCGCTCCTGCCGCCGCTCACGGACTCGCTCACCCTGGCGCTGGCCGGGCAAGGTCGGCTGGATTATGGGCGCACCCGGGCCTGGGGGTCGGTGGCCTACATGGGCGCCACGGCGGGAGCCGGGCTGCTGCTGGCTCGGACCGGTACGGGGCCGGTGCCATGGGTGGTCGCCGGCTGCTTCGGGCTGGCGGCGCTGTCCATTCTGCGCCTGCCGCGCCTGGCGCTGCCGCCTCGCGCCACGGGCGTTGCCGGCCCGCTCGCGAGCCGCGCATTCCGACTGGCGCTGCTCGCCACCGCCCTCGTCCAAGGGTCCCACGCCGCCTATTACGCGTTCGCCCAGCTGCATTGGCGCGCTGCCGGGTTTGACGACGGAACGATCGGGCTGCTGATCGCGGAAGGGATCGTGGCCGAGATCGCGCTATTCGTGTGGGGCCGCCGCCTCATCGAGGGCCTCGGCCCGGCCCGGCTGACCGCACTTGCCGCCGCCGCCTGCCTGGTGCGGTGGGCGGCGCTCGCCTTCGTGACGGACATGGTTGCACTGGCCGTGCTGCAGCTGCTGCATGCGGCCACGTTCGCGTGCCAGCACCTTTCGGCGATGCTGGTCTTGCGCCGCCTGCCGCCGGAGCGGGCGTCGATGGCGCAGACACTGCTATCGGCCCTGGGCTTTTCGCTACCAAGCGCGGCGCTGGTGTGGCTTACGGGCCAGCTCTATGCGGGTTGGGGCGGCCTCGTGTTCCTGCCCATGGCCGCCATCGGCGGCGCCGCGCTGTTCGTGGCGGCTCCGCTCGGCCGAGCGATCCGGGTCTGAGCAGGATCCGATCGGTCATCCGGCTCGGGCGTGGGTTGGTCCGGCTGGGAACCGACGCCACCCGTCGATGGCCGGCAGCATGGACGCTGCCGGCCTGCTGGTCAGGTCTTGTGCTTGGCGATGTAGGCCGCCGCGAAGCTGGGGAGGTGGCTGCCGAG
Source organism: Acetobacterales bacterium (assembly GCA_038229135.1). Classification (GTDB taxonomy): domain Bacteria; phylum Pseudomonadota; class Alphaproteobacteria; order Acetobacterales; family Acetobacteraceae; genus JBBROS01. The sequence goes on along the minus strand of JBBROS010000002.1, from coordinate 29,173 downwards.
CCAGTCGCCCATCGCCTGCTCCTCCTCCATGGATTGCCGCAGCACCGGCACATCGGCGCTGGCGCCCGCGGCCTCGGCCAAGGAGATCAGGACCTTGTAGGACGCGATCTCGTAGGCCTTGTAGCCGATCGCGGCCAGCACGTCCTTCAGCACCTCGTCCGACGACCCGGCGTGCACGAAGCCGGCGACGGTAGCGACGGCGCCCGTGACGGCCTCCTTGACCATCGACTTGTTGCTGCCGTGCTTCTCCAGAAGCTTGTCCAGGCGCGCGGCCTGCGCCGTGGATTGGCTATGCTCCTTCTGCATCTGGGCGTGCAGCTCCGCATAGGCCTCCATCCGGGGCATCTGGTTTTGCGTGGTGCCGATCGCCTGGGTCTCGACGGCATGCTGGTTTCGCAGGCCCGTCAAATACAGGTCCGTCACTGCGTCGGTTTGGCTCAATGTCGTCACCCCTGGCTTGGTCAGTCCCTGCGAACGACCTTCGCGTCCTAAAGTTGGTGCGCTACCAGGGCTGCAAGGGCGGGAAGTGCTCCCGAAGGGATCGCATTGGCGTGACCGGTCCGGGCGTGCGTCCGGCACCCACCCTGCGGGTGCCGGCAGGGTGGGTAGGAGCTTCATCACAGCCTCAGGCGGCGCGGGCCATCTGGCGGAGCACGTAGTGCAGGATGCCGCCGTTCTTGTAGTACTCCACCTCGTCGGCCGTATCGATCCGGCACATCACCGGTATCATGTCCGTGCGGCCGCCCGCGCGGTGGATGACCATCTGCAGGTCCATCCGGGGCGTGATGTCGTCCAGCCCCACCAGGTCGATGGTTTCCGTGCCGTCCAGACCCAGGCTCTGGCGGGTGGCGCCGTCCTTGAAGGTGAGGGGCAGCACGCCCATCCCGACCAGGTTGCTGCGGTGGATGCGCTCGAAGCTTTCCACCACCACGGCCTTGATGCCGAGCAGCGCGGTGCCCTTCGCGGCCCAGTCGCGGCTGCTGCCCATGCCGTATTCCTTGCCGCCGAACACGACGAGGGGCACGCCTTCGGCTTTGTAGCGCATGGCCGCGTCGTAGATCGGCAGCTGCTCGCCGCTCGGCTGGTGCTTCGTCCAGCCGCCCTCGAGGCCGCCCACCATCTCGTTCTTGATGCGGATGTTGGCGAAGGTGCCGCGCATCATCACCTGGTGGTTGCCGCGTCGGGCGCCGTAGGAGTTGAAGTCCCGCTGCATCACCTGGTGCTCGCCCAGATAGTCTCCGGCGGGACTCGCCTTCTTGATGTTGCCGGCCGGGCTGATGTGGTCGGTGGTGATGTTGTCGGCGAACAGCGCCAGCACGCGGGCGCCTGCGATGTTGCCCACCGGCTTCGGTGTCATCGTGATGCCCTCGAAGTAGGGCGGATTCTGCACGTAGGTGCTGCCGCCATTCCAGCGGTAGGTGTCGCTGCCCGCGTCCACATGGATCGCCTGCCACTCCTTGGTGCCCTGGAACACCTCGCCGTAGCGCTTGATGAACTGGTCGCGGCCGACGGCCTGCTCCACCACGGCGTTGATCTCGGCGTTGCTCGGCCAGATGTCGCGCAGATACACCGGTTGTCCGTCATGCCCGGTGCCGAGCGGGGCGGTGGTGATGTCCTCGTTCATGGTGCCCAGCAGCGCGTAGGCCACCACCAGCGGCGGGCTTGCGAGGTAGTTGGCGCGCACGTTGGGGTGCACGCGGCCCTCGAAGTTGCGATTGCCGGAGAGCACGGACACGGCCACGAGCTTGTTCACCTCGATGGCCTCGGCCACCTCCTCGTCCAGCGGGCCGGAGTTGCCGATGCATGTGGTGCAGCCGTATCCGACGAGCTGGAAGCCCAGCGCGTCCAGCTCCGCGCTCAGCCCGGCGCGGTCCAGATACTCCGTCACCACCTGGCTGCCGGGGGCGAGGGACGTCTTGACCCACGGCTTCGGCAGCAGGCCCCGCGCGCGAGCCTTCTTGGCCAGCAGCCCGGCGCCCAGCATGACGTAGGGGTTGCTCGTGTTGGTGCAGCTCGTGATGGCTGCAATCACCACGTCGCCATGCGTGATCTCGAAGTTGCGGCCGGCCACCGCGGCTCGCACGCCCACATCGTTGGCGGGCACGCCGAGGCCCTTGGTGAGGTCCGCCTTGAACGCGGAGGAGGCGGCGCTGAGCAGCACCCGGTCCTGCGGACGCTTCGGCCCGGCGATGCAGGGGAGCACCGTGGCGAGGTCCAGCTCGATCACGTCCGTGAACACCGGTTCGGCCGAGCCGGGCTCGACCCACATGCCCTGGGCCTTGCTGTAGGCCTCGACGAGGGCGATCCGCTCTTCGGCACGGCCCGTGAGGCGCAGGTAGCCGATGGTGGCCGCGTCCACGGGGAAGATGCCGCAGGTGGCACCGTATTCGGGCGCCATGTTGGCGATGGTGAGGCGGGTGGACACCGAGAGGTTCTCGAGGCCCGGCCCGAAGAACTCGACGAACTTGCCCACCACGCCCTTCTTGCGAAGGATCTGCGGGACGACCAGCGCCAGGTCCGTCGCCGTGCTGCCCTCGGGGAGGGCGCCGACGAGGCGGAAGCCGATAACGTCCGGGATGAGCATGGCGATGGCCTGGCCGAGCATGGCGGCCTCGGCCTCGATGCCGCCCACGCCCCAGCCGAGCACGCCGATGCCGTTGGCCATGGTGGTGTGGCTGTCCGTGCCGAACAGCGTGTCCGGGTAGGCGATGGTCTGCCCCTCGGCCTCGGAGGTCCAGACGGTCTCGGCCAGGTATTCGACGTTCACCTGGTGGCAGATGCCGGCGCCGGGGGGCACGACGCGGAAGTTGCGGAACGCCTCCTGACCCCAGCGGAGGAACTCGTAGCGCTCCCCGTTGCGGCTGAACTCGGCGTCCATGTTCTTGTGCAGCGCATCCTTGCTGGCGCTGAAATCCACCATGACCGAGTGGTCGATCACGAGGTCCACGGGCACGAGCGGGTTCACCTGGTCCGGCCGGCCACCCAGGGGGCCGATGCCGTCGCGCATGGCGGCGAGGTCCACCACGGCGGGGACGCCGGTGAAGTCCTGCATCAGGATGCGCGCCGGGCGGAACGGGACTTCGCGCTCGCTATGGCCGGTCGTGGCCCATTCGGCGATGGCGCGGGCGTCGTCCACCGTGTAGGTGCCGCCGTTCTCGAAGCGGAGCACGTTCTCCAGCAGGATCTTCAGGCTGACGGGCAGGCGGCTCGTGTCCTGGCCCAGGGCCTTTCCGGCAGCTGGCACCGAGTAGTAGGCGTAGGACTTGCCGGCGGCCTCGAGAGTGCTGCGCGTGCGGAGGGTGTCGTGCCCGATCATGGTCATGGCGGGGGCCTTTTCTGGCTGCGTCGATCTGCGGTGCGGATTAGACCTTTCGCGCGCGCGCGTCCACGGCGGGCGGCAGCGATCAGGTAGGCGGCGGCGCCGGCGTGTCGAGCCCGACCGCGTGCCGGAGCAGCCCGTTGACACGGCTCTGCCAACCAGGGCCGCTTCGCCGCAGCGCGTGGAGCAAATCCGGATCCAGCCTCATGCTCACGAGTTCCTTCGTCTGCGCCTGCCTGGGCCGCCCCGGGCCGCGCTTGATGAAGCGGTCGCCCTCGAAGTGCTCGGCGTCGGCCATCATCGCGTCCGTCAACGGCGGCGCCTCGTCGAGGTCTTCATCATCCGGCTGGTTCGTCGTCGAGCCAGCGGCGAGCTTCGGAGACATGGGCAAACCTCATGGAAATGATACGGCGGGCGTCTTGGCGCGGAGTCCACACGATCACGACACGCCGGGTGCCAAGCAGGCCGAGCGTGAGGTAACGATCCTCGAACCGGACACGCGGGTCTGGGATGGTCAGCACGCGCCCGGCAAACACCTCCGGAGCGTCGAGGAAGTCCAGTCCATGCTTAGCCAGATTGGACAGCCGCTTGGCCGGGTCAAACTGGATGTCTGTCACGACATGTATCTACAAAAACCTGCGGCGTCAACCAATGTGCCCGTGCTCGCGCGCCCAGGTGGTCAGCAGGTCCCTCAGGCTCGCGGCCCCGCGGTCGTGTCGGCGGAGGGCTTCCAACAGGCCGCGCAGCTCCACCAGGTCCACGCGGGCCATCATGGCCTTGATGCGCAGCAGGCTGGCGGCGGGCATGGACAGGGTGGTGATGCCGAGTGCGGCCAGCACCATGGCCTCGAGCGGGCGGGAGGCGTGCTCGCCGCAGACCGACACCTCCACCCCGGCCGCGGCGCCGGCGGCGACGATGAGGCCGAGGGCGTCCAGCGCCGGGGCGCTCAGCAGGTCGTAGCGGGCGGCGAGCGCTGGGGTGGCGCGGTCGGCGGCAAAGAGGAACTGCATGAGGTCGTTGGTGCCGATGCTCACGAAGTCGGTGTGTTCCATCAGCGCCGGGAGCTGGAACAGGAGGGAGGGCACCTCGACCATGGCGCCGATGTGCAGGCGCTCCGGGGCGGGCCGCACCCGGGCCGCCTCCGCCTCGAGGATGGCGCGGGCGGCGCGGAACTCGGCGACCGTGGCGACCATGGGGAACATGACGGAGAGGGGGCGCCCCTGGGCCGCGAGCAGGAGGGCGCGGAGCTGGCGGCGGAGCAGGGCCGGGCGGTCGAGCCCGACGCGGAGCGAGCGCCAGCCCATGGCCGGATTCTCCTCAGTGGGGGGCGGCGCATCGGGCAGCAGCTTGTCGCCGCCGAGGTCCAGCGTGCGGAAGCGCACCGGGCGGCCCTCGGCGGCGTCCAGCACCCGGGCATACATGGTCGCCTGGTCCGCCACGTCCGCCACGCTGCCGCGGGCGAGCATGGCGATCTCGGTGCGGAACAGGCCGATGCCGGCGGCCCCGGTGGTTTCGAGCTGCTCCATCTCCATGGCAAGGCCCACGTTCAGCATCAGCTGCAGGCGCGTGCCGTCCGCGGTGCGGGCGGGGTGGTTGCGGAGGCTCGCGTAGCTGGCCTCCACCTCGGCGCGGCCCTGCAGCGCGCGGGCGTAGGCGGCGCGGACCTCGCCATCGGGGCGGAGGATGAGCTGGCCGTCATCGGCGTCCAGCACCACGAGGTCGTTGGGTTCGGCCGCGTCCAGCACCCCCCGGGCGCCACCGAGGGCGGGCAGGCCGAGGGCGCGCGCCAGGATCGCCGCGTGCCCGGCGGTGCTGCCCTCCTCGATGATGACGCCGCCGATGCCGCGCGCGTGCCAGTCGAGCAGCTGGGCGGGGCCGAGGCGCCGGGCGAGCAGGATGGCGCCGCGCGGCACGCTTTCGGCCTCGTTGCCGCCAAGCGCCGCGAGCAGGCGGTCGGCCAGGTCCTCGAGGTCTGAAAGGCGCTCCCGCAGGTAGGGGTCCGCGATGCGCTTCATGCGGCCGCGCACCTCGTTCGTCACGCGATGCACCGCCGCCTCGGCCGTGAGCCCGCCGGCCACCGCGTCCCGCACGCGGCGGAGGAAGCCGCCATCGGCCGCGACCAGGCGGGTGGCCTCGAGGATGGCGCGCGAGGCCTCGTTCTCCGGAGCGTGCCAGGTGGGGCCGCCCTGCTGCTCGATGAGGGCTTCGAGCGACTGGCGCATGGTGCTTGCGGCCTGCGCCAGGCGGCGCTGCTCGGCGTCCGGGTCCTCGGCAAGCAGGCGGCCGGGGGCGGCGCCGATGCCGGCCATGACCACGATGCCGATCGCGATGCCGGGGGCGAGCGCGTCGGCGGCGAACTGGCGGGGCAGGGTGGCGGCCACGCCCTGCTCGGCGCCGTCCGTGGCACCTGCGGTGGCGAGCATCTCGGCCAGCAGCATCGCCACCGTCTCCAGCACCTCGCACTCGTCCTCGGCGTAGCGCCGGGGCTGGCGGTTCTGCACGGCGACCACGCCCAAGGTGCGCCCCCCGCGGCGGACGGGCACGGCGAGGAGGCTCGCATACGGGTCCTCCCCGGTTTCGGGGCGGTAGGCGAAGGCCGGGTGGTTCTGCGCGTCCGGGAGATTTTGAAGCGTGCCGGTGGCGGCGACGAGGCCGACGATGCCCTCGCCCACCCGGAGCCGGGTGCGGCCGACCGAGTCCGGGTTGAGGCCGAAGGTGGCCGCGAGCTCCAGCAGGTCCCCCGAGCGCATGGCGTAGATGCTGCAGACCTCGGCCACCATCTCGGCCGCGACGAGCTGGGTGAGCTCGTGCAGGCGAGCGGCCCCGTCCGCACCCTCGCGCGCCATCAGCGCACGCAGGCGGCCGAGCAGCCGGCGGGTGCCGGGCATCTAGGTGAGACTCCGGTTCATGGGGGGGAGAGTAGACGGGTTGGGGCGGGAGGGAAGGTGGGGGGTGGGGCGATGGGCCGAGAGCGTAAGGTGCATTTAGGACAAGGCAGGTCGCTCTAGCGGACGGAAGCGTCGGCTTGAGCTGACACAGGGTGTGTGATCAACGCAGCCTTGCTCAAGTCAACTTTGCAAACGGATCAAACAAGCATATTATGTGATCAAAGGAGCTGCTGATGGCCCGTATTCAGACGACATTGCCAGGTGGACCAAAAGGCTCGGCGAGCGGGAAAAGAGGTTCACAGGTCACAGCAAAAAAACGCGAGCTGACCGTGAAGGAAAAGGTCGCCGACAAACTGCAGGCGAGATCGAGTGCGACCGGCAAAACAAGGAGCTTGGCTAGCTGGTTCAAGCCGACCGAGGAGGGGTTCGTAAACCTCTACGAGGCGTCCGTCTTGGCGCAGGTCGGTTGGTTGAGAAGTGGCCTTGGCGCTCGCGATGCCAAGAGCATCCTCGGGCAGTTGCACTTTCCTCGTGGGGAGGCGCTGAGTGCGTTGCAGATCGCCATAGCGACCGTGAACCGGAAGGCCAAGAATAACGCAGCGCTCTCGACCGCGGAGGGCGAGCGAGTACTCGGGGTGGGCCGCCTGCTTGGGCAGGTGCAGACAATCGTCAGGGCCTCCGGCAACGCCGACGGCTTCGATGCTTCGTCCTGGCTGTCGACTTGGATGAGTTCGCCCGTTCCCGCACTCGGTGGCGCGCGTCCCCTCGACCTCATGGACACGATGACCGGTCAGGCCTTGGTTTCCCAGCTACTCGCGCAGATGCAGAGCGGCGCTTACGCTTGAGCAGGCTGGTTTATCGGATCGGCGTCGATACTCCGGATTACGAGGCTGATGACCTACGCGGGAAAGGCGCGGAGCTAACGGGCGGGCGATGGAACGAGAAGGGCCTTGCGACCGTCTACGCCGCCGAGAATCGTTCGCTCGCTTGTCTCGAAACGCTCGTGCACCTCGGTGCGGGCGGCCTTCCACTGAACCGTTATCTTGTCGAAATCCAGATACCGGATACGGTCTGGGCCGCTGCGCAACATGAAACTTCGGCGAGCCTGCCAGTCGGCTGGGATGCCCAGCCTTCAGGCCGGGCAAGCATCGGCCTCGGAACAGCATGGTTGCGGAGCGGAAGCTCGACAATCCTGTTGATCCCGTCGTCTATTGTGCCGGAGGAATTTTGCCTCCTGATAAACCCAGCCCATCCGAGCAGCGCTAGCATCACCGCGTCGAAGGTGCGCCGGTGGCTGTACGATCCAAGGCTGACACGCGTGTTTCCGTAGTCAAGAGATCAGCCTCACAAAGGAGCGATTTGCTTGCATTGCTCCGCCCGATCACCCCTCGCCCGCAACCTCCCTCTGTGCCCGCAAATGCCCCTCCCGGCTCTGCGCTTCCACGAAGATGCGCCGGACGGTGGGGTGGTCGTGCTTGATGCGGCGTTCGATGGTGCTGACGGTGGTTTCCACGGCTTCGGCGGAGAGGCTGTTCTGGAAGTCCAGGCTGAGGAGGGCGAGGATGTCGGTGGGGCCGAAGTGCATGGTGAGCACTTCGTTCACGCCGGTGATGGCGTCGTGGTCGGTGGCGATGCGGCGCAGTGCGGTTTGGAGGGTGGGGTCTGCGGCTTCGCCGAGCATGAGGCCTTTGCATTCGCGGGCGAGGAAGGTTGCGGTTCCGGCGAGGAGAAGGCCGATGAGGATGGAGGCGGCGCCGTCGAGCCAGGGGAGGTTCAGCGCTTGTGCGCCGGCCAGCCCGGCGGCGGCGATGGCGAGGCCGGCGAGGGCGGCGCTGTCCTCGATCAGCACGGTGAACACGCTCGGGTCCTTGCTGCGCTGCACGGCCTCGAGCACGTCGTGGTGGCGGTTCTGGGCGCGGAAGGTCCGGAAGGCGATGAACCAGGTGGCGCCTTCGAACACCATGGAGACACCGAGCACGGCGTAGTTGACCCAGGGGGACTCGACCTCGCCCGGGTGCCGGATCTTGTCGATGCCCTCGAGGATGGACACGCCGGCGCCGAGGCCGAAGATGAGGATGGCGACGACGAAGGTCCAGAAATACAGCTCGAGCCCGAAGCCGAACGGGTGCTCGGGCGTGGCCGGGCGGCGCGAGCGGCGGAGGCCGTGGAGCATGAGCAGCTGGTTGCCGGTGTCCACCAGCGAGTGGATGGCCTCGCTGAGCATGGCGCTGCTGCCGGTCCACCAGGCGGCACCGAACTTCGTGCATGCGATGGCGAGGTTGCCGGCGAGTGCGGCGTAGATGGTGGTTCTGGTGCCGTGGGCCATTCGGCCCGAACGCGCCGGGTGTCGTATCGTTCGGGCGGTGAGTTGGGGGCGGCCAAGTTGGGGCGGCCAGGTGCAGGCTGCGGCCATACGGTGCGTGGGGGCCGCGCCTCGTGCCCGCCCGCCCTGGCGTCAGGGTCCGGCCAGCGCCTTTCGGGCCTGGGCCACCAGCTCGTCGATGATGGTACCGATCGGCTGCACCTCGTGCACCATGCCCACGGATTGCCCGGCCATCACGGAGCCCTGCTCCACGTCACCCTCGATGACGGCGCGGCGGAGGGCTCCGGCCCAGAAATGCTCGATGCCGAGCTGCCCGGCTTCCCGCGTGACCTCGCCGGCGGCCACCTGCCGGATGGTTTCCGCCTGGTGCGCGAGGAAGCGGGCCATGCCGTCGTTGGCGAGGGCGCGGACGGGGATGACGGCGAAGCCCGGGTCGAGCTGCGGACTCGGCTGCGCATCGCGGGCGCGGGCGTGGATGAAGGCCTGCTTGAAGTTGTCGTGCGCGATGCTCTCCGTTGCGGCGGCGAAGCGGGTGCCGAGCTGGGCGCCGGCGGCCCCCATGCGCAGGTAGCCCGCGATGGCCTCGCCGCGCCCGATGCCGCCGGCGACGAACACCGGGACATCCGTGATGTGCGGCAGGATCTCCTGCGCGAGCACGCCGAGGCTCACGGGCCCGATGTGGCCGCCGGCCTCCGAGCCCTCGATGATGAGGGCGTCCACCCCGCTGCGGACCAGGCGCTGCGCGATGGGCAGCGCCGGGGCGAAGCCGATGGTGCGGACGCCGCCCTCGTGCAGGCGCCGCAGGTAGTGTGCGCGCGGCACCCCGCCGGCCAGCACCACGTGCGTCACGCTGGCCCCGATGCAGACCTCGATCAGCGCCTCGATCGCCGGGTGCATGGTGATGAGGTTGACGCCGAACGGGTAGGCGGTGCGGGCCTGGGTGGCGGCGATCTCGGCGGCGAGCATCTCGGGACCCATCGAGCCGCAGGCGATGACACCGAAGCCGCCTGCGTTGCTGATGGCCGAGACGAGCGTGCGCTCGCTGACCCAGCTCATCGCGCCGCCCATGATGGCGTGGCGCGTGCCCAGGAAGGCGGTGCCGCGCGACCACAGATGGTCGAGCCGGTCCTGTCCGGTGGCGAGGGCGGCGGCGTCAGGCATCCAGGCCGTAGGCGGTGTGCAGGGCTCGCACCGCAAGCTCGGTGTATTCGGCGCCGATGAGCACGCTGACCTTGATCTCGGAGGTCGAGATCACCTGGATGTTGATCCCCTTGGCCGCCAACGTGCTGAACATGGTGCTGGCGACACCCGCGTGGCTGCGCATGCCGACGCCCACCACGCTGATCTTGGCCACGTCCGGGTCCGTGAGAACGGTGGCCGACCCGATCGCCTCCGCGTTGGCGGCGAGGATGGCCGAGGCGCGCGCGAGGTCGCTGCGGCCGACGGTGAAGGTCATGTCCGTGGTGCCGTCGGCCGAGACGTTCTGGACGATCATGTCCACGTTCACGTTGGCGGCCGAGAGCGGGCCGAAGATGGTCGCAGCGATCCCCGGGCGGTCCGGGACGCGCCGCAGCGTGATCTTCGCCTCGTCCCGCGAGTAGGCGATGCCCGATACGATTGCCTGTTCCACGATCTCGTCCTCGTCCACCACCAGCGTGCCCGGGATGTCTTCGCCCGAACTGTCTTCGAAAGAGCTCAGCACCTGTACGCGCACGCGCTGCTTCATGGCCAGCTCCACGCTGCGGGTTTGCAGCACCTTGGCGCCTACGGAGGCCAGCTCAAGCATCTCCTCATACGCGATTTTCCCGAGCTTACGCGCACGCGGGACGATTCGGGGGTCCGTCGTGTAGATGCCGTCCACGTCCGTGTAGATGTCGCACCGATCGGCCCGCAGTGCTGCGGCCAGCGCCACGGCGGAGGTGTCCGAGCCGCCGCGACCCAGCGTGCTGACCCGGCCATCCTCGGCGATGCCCTGGAACCCGGCGACCACGGGCACCTGGCCCTGCGCCATGGCCTCGAGCAGGGCAGCACCCTCCACCGCCTCGATCCGGGCGCGGCCATGCGCGCCATCCGTCCGGAGCGGGATCTGCCAGCCGGCCCAGGAGCGGCTTTCCACGCCCAGCGCCTGCAGCGCGATGGCCAGCAGCCCGCTCGTGACCTGTTCGCCCGTGGCCACCACGGCATCGTATTCCCGCGCATCGTGCAGCGGGCTCAGCGCCTGGCACCAGGCGACGAGCTGGTTCGTGACGCCGGACATGGCGGACACCACCACCGCCACCTCGTGCCCGGCCTGCACCTCCCGCTGAACACGGGCGGCCACTGCACGGACCCTGTCGAGGTCGGCCACCGAGGTGCCGCCGAACTTCATCACGATCCGCGCCAAAGTCCAGTCGACCTCCACGCCCCCCGGAGCTTGCGTGCACGGGCGGCCCCGATCACATACCGGCGGAGCGTATGAGGGGCAACATGACCGGGTCTTCGGTTCCAAGGTCTTCGGTCATATCGGCCGAGGTGGCGCGGTTCGACCGGCTGGCGGCGACCTGGTGGGACCCGGCGGGCCCCATGGCCCCGCTGCACGCCATGAACCCGGTGCGCGTGGGCTGGGTGGACGCGCGGCTCGAGGCGGGCTTACGCGTGCTGGACATCGGGTGCGGCGCCGGGTTGGCGGCCGAGGCGTTGGCGGGGCTGGGGCACGCCGTGCTGGGCATCGACGCCGCGGCGGAGGTGGTAGCGGCGGCGCGGGCCCATGCGGAGGCCGGGGGTGTCGCGGTGGAGTATCGCGTAGCGACGGCGGAGGCGCTGGCGGGGGAGGAGGCGCGATTTCACGCGATCACGGCGCTGGAGGTGATCGAGCATGTGGCCGACCCGGCTGCCTTCCTGCTCTCGTTGGCCACCTTGCTCGAGCCCGGCGGGAGGGTGTTCGTGTCCACGATCAACCGCACCGCGCGGTCGCTCGCGGTGGCCAAGGTGGGGGCCGAATACATCGCTCGGATGCTGCCGGTGGGCACGCATGATTGGTCGCGTTTCGTGACGCCGTCGGAGCTCGGGGCGCTGGCCACGAAGGCCGGGCTGCGGATGGTGGCGACGGCGGGGATGACCTACGAGTTGCGGGCGCGGCGCTGGGCGCTGTCGCGGGATTTGGGGATCAACTACATCGCGTGTCTCCAGGCGGCGTGATCGGGACCACGTTGGTTCGGAGGAGCGGCGCTCCAGTCATGACCGCGGCGCGTAGTCCAGCGGTAACGCCGTCGTGGACTTCAGCACCTCCATCGCAAAGCTCGCACTCACGTCATAGAGGTCGATCTTGGCGATGAGGCGCTTGTACACCGCGTCGTAGGCGTCGATGCCGGGCACGACGACGTGGAGCATGTAGTCCACCTGGCCGGCCATGCGGTAGAAGCCGACCACCTCCTTCATGTCCATCACGCAGGCGCAGAAGGCGCTGGCCCAGGCGGCGCCGTGCTGGTTGGTGCGGATGGCGACGAACACGTTCACCCCGGCGTTGACCCGGCCCGGCTCGAGCAGGGCCACGCGGGCACGGACCACGCCGCCCTCGACGAGGCGCTGCACCCGGCGCCAGCAGGGTGACGCGGAGATGCCGACGCGCTCGGCCAACTCCGCCACGGGCAACGTGCAATCCTGCTGCAATTGGTCGAGGATGCGCATGTCGATCGCGTCGAGCGGCACCGAGGCGGTGGATTTTTCCGGCAAGAGCGCCTTCGTAGGATCGGGATGCCGCGAGTATCCGCAACTCGGCTCGACAACGCAAACATTTCCCATGCCCGGACCGGCATGATCGGCGCTCCCTCGAACCAGGAGCAACGCCCGATGTCGATCTCGTTCACCGAACACCCGCACGCGGTCGGTGAAACCTATGGCGAGCACCTCGCGGTGGCTTCAAGCTTCGGGTTCGCGATGATCGTGGGGGGGTTCGCCTGCCTCGTGCATGCGGCGCTGCCATTCCTGTGCACGACGACGGGGTCCCGGACGATCCGGACTCTGCACGAGCGGATGGTGACGGGCCGCACACGCACCCGGGCCGAGGGCCGACCCGCGTAGAACGGCCGCTCTAGCTGTCCGCGCGCGGCACCCACGGGATGCGCGCGATGGGCACGCCCTCGTCGGCCAGCGCTTCGGCCTGCTCGGGCGTGGCGTCGCCGTAGATCGGGCGGGGCTCGATGTCGCCGTGATGGATGGCGCGCGCCTCCTCGACGAAGCGCTCGCCCACGTTCTCGCAGCGCTGCTCCACCTCCGACCGAAGGCGCTGCAGGGCGGCGCGGACCTCGTCGGGAAGGGCTGCTCCCATCCGTGCGTCGGACCTGGAAGCGTCGGGCCCCTGGGCGTCGGGCTTCGATGCCTGCGGCTGTGGCGCGCCGACGGGTTGGCCCGATGGATCGATGGTCGCCGGAGCGGCGTTGCGCCGGCGCTTAGCCACGCGAGGCGCCATCAGCGCGCGCCGAACCTTCAGGCTGCCACAGTGCGGGCAGGCCACGAGCGCGCGCTCGGCTTGCATATCGAAAGCAGCGCTGTCGCGGAACCAGCCGTCGAAGCCGTGCATGTGCTCGCAGACGAGGTCGTAATGGATCATGGCCGCCCTTCTTCACCCCTCCTCATGTGGGGCGCCAGCATCATGTTGCATCCCGGCTGGCCCGGCGCCGATCGCGAAGAGTTGAGCGGGCTGGCTTCGATGCCATACGGCGGCTATGAACGTCTGAATCGAGAGACAGGACGCCATGACGGTTCGGACGATGCTGTTGAGTGGCGCCGTTGCCTTCGGCTTCGGGCAGAATGCCGCTGCGCTGACATTCAACATCTTGCAGGCGTCGGGCGATACGCTCACTGCCGCGCAGCTGGGCGCGTTCCAGACGGCCGCAGCCGAATGGTCGACGGTGTTCTCGGACCCGATCACGGTCAACCTGGCCGTCGGCTTCAAGGCGCTGGGCTCCGGCGTGCTGGGGCAGACGGGGATCAGCTACTCCACCTTCAGCTACACGAACGTTCGCAACGCGCTGGCGGCCGATGCGATGGGCGCCGACGACGCCACGGCCGTGGCGCATCTGGCAGCGAGCCGCCCGGGCCAGATCAGCCTGGCCAGCGCGCAGGCGAAGGCGCTTGGCGGCACCGTGTTGGCCACCACGGACGCGACGATCGAGTTCTCGACGGCCTACGGCTTCAGCACGAGCCGCACGAACAATACGGTCGCCTCCGGCACCTACGACCTGATCGGCGTGGCTGCGCACGAGATCGGGCATGCGCTCGGGTTCACCTCCGGGATCGACAATCCACCGGCCTCGACCACCGTGCTCGACCTGTTCCGCTATGGCGCCAGCCCGACCGCCTATTTCTCGATCGATGGCGGTGCGACGAGCATCCAGGCTTTCTCCAACGGCGCCTCGGTCGATTACCAGGCCAGCCATTGGGTCGTGAATTCGCCCGGCATCATGGCGCCGACGTTCAGCCCTGGCCAGGTGAGGGACGTGACGGCGCTCGACGTGCGGGCGCTCGACGTCCTCGGCTACGACCTCATCGCCGTGCCCGAGCCCGGCACGTGGGCGCTGCTCGGCTTCGGTGTGGTCGGCCTGGTGTGGATGCGCCGCCGGGCCTGAGCCCGACGGCATGCCGCACCGCCCGATCAGGCCGCCGCGAGCCACTCCATCGCCGCATCCACGCCACCGCGGCCATACGGCACGCCGGCCACCTTCAGGCTCATCTCGATCGCGCCGAGGGTGCCCAGGATCATCGGCTCGTTCAGGTCCCCCAGGTGCCCGATGCGGAACACCTGGCCGCCGAGCCGCCCGAGGCCGCCGCCGATCGAGACGTTGTAGCGGTCGAGCGCGACCTTGCGGACCGCCTCGGCATTGTGCCCCTCCGGCATCAGCACCGCCGTCACGCTGTCCGACAGGCGGGACGGGTCCAGCCCAAAAAGCTGCGGCCCGGCGTTGGCCGACCACGTGCGCACGGCGCGGCGCGTGGCCTCGGCCAGGCGGTGGTGGCGCGCGATCACCGCGTCCAGCCCCTCGTCGTCGATCAGGCGCAGGCTCTCCTGAAGGCCGTAGAACAGGCTGGTCGGCACGGTGCCGACGAAGCTGCGGTGCGGCCGCTTCACCATCTCGGACCAGTTGAAGTAGTGCTTGGGCAGCGTGGACCCGGCATGCGCCGCCATGCCCTTGGCCGAGACGGCGGTGAAGCTGAAGCCGGTGGGCAGCATCAGCCCCTTCTGGCTCCCGCCCACCACGGCATCGATGCCCCAATCGTCCATGCGGAACTCGAGCGAGCCCAGCGACGAAATGGTGTCGACCATGTAGAGCGCCTGGTGCCCGGCCGCATCGATGGCGCCGCGGATGGCCTCGAGCGGGTTCACGAGCCCGGTCGCCGTCTCGTTGTGCACGGCGAGCACGGCCTTGATGGCGCCTGCACGATCGGCGCGCAGGGCCGATTCGATGGCGGCCGGGTCCGCGCCGCGGCGCCAATCGGCCTGCACCACCTGCGGCACCAGGCCATGGCTGCGCGCCATGTCGGCCCAGCCCTCGCTGAACCAGCCGCTTTCGATCACCAGCACGTGGTCGCCCGGGGAGAGCAGGTTGAGGAGCGTCGCTTCCCACGAGCCGTGGCCCGAGGCGGTGTAGAAGAAGAGCTCGCCCTCCGTCCGCAGCACGCGCTTGAGGCCGGCGGCGGCATGGTGGAAGACGGCGATGAACTCCGGGTCCATGAAGTCGATGGTCGGGCGGTCCATGGCGCGAAGCACGCTGTCCGGGATGTTCGTCGGGCCCGGGTTGCTGAAGAACTGGCGGCCGGTCTTGCGCGTCATGGAGCGATCCTTCCCGTCAGGCGGGAGAATGCCCGCATGGCTTTGAGAGGACGCTAGCGCAGGGGCTGCTGCGGGGCCACCCCTGGATGCGGCTCGCGATGACGGTTCCTTGGGAACTGTGGGATGGTGACCGCGACCGAACGCGCTACCTTTGGGCGAGCATCGAAAGCGCCGACATGGATTTTTCCCTCCCGACCGACCTCGTCGCCTTGCAGGAGCGGACCCGCGAGTTCATCCGGGACCGCGTGCTGCCCTTGGAAAAGGACCCGCGCCAGGGCCCGCACGGGCCGGAGGACGGGCTGCGGGTGGATTTGCAGGCGATGGCGCGGGAGGCCGGGCTCCTGGCGCCGCACGTGTCGACGGAGTTCGGGGGGCTCGGGCTCGGGCACGTGGGCAAGGCGGTGGTGTTCGAGGAGGCGGGCTACAGCCTGCTCGGGCCGCTGGCGCTGAACATCTCGGCCCCGGACGAGGGCAACATGCACCTGCTGGAGGTGGTGGCGACGCCGGCGCAGAAGGAGCGCTGGCTGCGGCCCCTGGCATCGGGCGCCATCCGCAGCTGCTTCTGCATGACAGAGCCGCCCCCGGGCGCCGGGTCCGACCCGGCCGCACTCGCCACCACGGCGCGGCTGGACGGCGACGCCTATGTGATCGACGGCGCCAAGTGGTTCACCACGGGGGCGGTGGGCGCCGGGTTCGCAATCGTCATGGCGCGGATGGAGGGCGGACCACAGGACGGCAAGGCCACCATGTTCCTGGCCGACATGAAGGAGCCCGGCATCCGCATCGAGCGCACCATGGACAGCCTGGACCAGGGCTTCGCCGGCGGCCACGCGGTGGTGCGGTTCGAGGGGCTGCGCGTGCCCGAGGCGGACATATTGGGCGAGGCCGGGCAGGGGTTCCGCTACGCGCAGGTGCGCTTGGCGCCGGCGCGGCTGACGCACTGCATGCGCTGGTTGGGCAGCGCGCGGCGGGCGCAGGACATCGCGCTGGGCTATGCGTCCAAGCGCCAGGCCTTCGGGCGGACGCTGGCCGAGCACGAGGGCGTGGGCTTCATGCTGGCCGACAACGACATGGACATCCGCACGAGCCGCCTGACCATCTGGCACACGGCCTGGTTGCTGGACCAGGGCGAGCGGGCGGGCACCGAGAGCAGCATCGCGAAGGTGGTGTGCAGCGAGGCGATCTACCGCGTGGCGGACCGCTGCGTGCAGGTGCTGGGCGGCCAGGGGGTCACGGGCGAGACGGTGGTGGAGCGGATCTTCCGCGAGGTGCGGGGCTTTCGGATCTATGACGGGCCGAGCGAGGTGCATCGCTGGGCGCTGGCCAAGCACCTGGTGAAGCACGGAGCGAACCATTGATCGCGGGAAGCCCGTTCGACCTGGCCGGGCGGGTCTGCGTCGTGACGGGCGGGGGGCGCGGCATCGGCCGGGCGATCGCCACCGGGCTCGCGGCGCACGGGGCGCGGCTGGTGGTGTGCGGGCGGACGGCGGGCACGCTCGAGGCGACGGCGGCTTCCATCGGCGGCGAGGTGTTGGTGCAGGTGGCGGACGTGGCGGTGGAGGCCGACGTGGAGCGGCTGCGGGATGCCGCGATGGCGCGGTTCGGGCGGATCGACGCGCTCGTGTGCAACGCCGGGGTCAACCCGATCTACAAGGGCATCGAGCGCACGAGCCTCGAGGAGTGGCGGAGCGTGCTGGACGTGAACCTCACGGGCACGTTCCTGTGTTGCAAGCATGTGGGGGGCGCGATCGGGGAAGGTGGCTCCGTGATCGTGATCAGCTCCGTGGCGGGGCATGTCGGGCTGCGGCGCTCGGTGCCGTACTGCGCGAGCAAGGGGGGCGTGGAGCTGATGGTGAAGGCGCTCGCCTTGGATTGGGCGGCGCGAGGGGTGCGGGTGAACTGCATCGCGCCCGGCTATTTCGCGACGGACCTCACGGCGGGGATGATCGCCAACGAGGCGCTGAGCGCGAAGCTGCTGGCCGCCACGCCGCAGGGGCGGTTCGGGACGGATGCGGACATCGTGGGTGCGGCGGTGTTCCTGGCGAGCGGGGCGAGTGCCTACGTGACGGGGCAGAGCCTGGTGGTGGATGGGGGGTATCTGGCGGCTTGAGGTGTTGGCGGAGTGGGCCTGTTCGTGTGGTCACCCCTTCCCCGGCCCCTCCCGCAAGGGGAGGGGGGAAGGGCGGCCCGGCCCATCGCGCAAAGGCAGCGGGGAAGGGCGGTTCCGTTCGAGCATCGTTGCGGCCACATAGGTGCCGGCGCTGAGCAGGCTGATCCAGAAGCTGACGGGCCAGTCCGTGAACCAGGCGAGGGCGAGTCCGCACCAGGTCTGGCTGAGGGCCAGCGCGGTGGCGAGGGTGGCGCCCTGGAGCAGGCGGGGGGTGAGGGCGCGGGCGGCAGCGGCGGGGGCGACGAGGAGGGCGAAGACGAGCAGCACGCCGACCACCTGGACGCATCCGGCGACGGCGAGGCCGGTCAGTGCGAGGAACAGGACGCCGATGCGGCGGAGGGGCACGCCGCGGGCCTCGGCGAGCTCGGGCTGCAGGCTGGCGAACAGCAGGGGCCGGGCGAGGATGGCGAGGGCGGCCAGCGTGGCGAGCGTGATGGCCAGAAGTGTCCAGAGCGTCGGCGCATCGACGCCGAGCACGTTGCCGAACAGGAGCGACGTGGCCTGGGTGGCGCTGGTGGTGAAGAACCCGAGGAACAGCACGCCGAGGCCGAGTGCCAGGGCCAGGACCACGCCGATCGCCACGTCCCGCTGGCTGCCCTGCTGCTCGCCCATGGCGCCCATGGCGGCGCCGCCGAGGGCCGTGATGGCGATCACGCCCCAGAGCGGCGGCAGCCCGAGCAGCACGGCGCCGGTGGCCCCGGTGAAGCCCAGATGCGCCAGCGCGTGCCCTGCGAAGCTCTGGCCGCGCAGCACGAGCGCGTAGCCCACCGGGCCGGCCAGCACCGCTACCAGCGTGCCCGCCGCGAAGGCGTTGCGCATGAACTCATCCTGGAACAGCGGCGTGCTCCTGGATGGGCGCGGGGGATGGCAGCACGAAGACGCGGCCCTGGGCGCGCACCACCTCGATGGACGTCCCGTACAGCGCGGTAAGGGCGGGGCCGGTGACGACGGTGTCGACGCTGCCGAGCGTGGCGCGGCCGCCTGCGACATACAGCACACGGTCGATGGCGCCGAGCAGCGGGTTGAGGTCGTGGGCGCCGAACAGGATGGCGAGGCCGAGCTCGCTCCGCAGGCGGGCGACGAGGGCCACGAGGGCGGCCTGGTGCGCCGGGTCCAGATGGGTGAGCGGCTCGTCGAGCAGCAGGAGCTTCGGCGCGCCGAGCAGGGCCTGGGCGAGGAGCAGGCGCTGGCGCTCGCCGCCGGAGAGGTCCGCCATCGGGCGGTCGGCGAGCTGGGTCGCGTCGACCAGCTCGAGCGCGCGGTCGATGTCGCGGCGTGTGGCGGGGCCGGGCCATGGGAGGCCCCAGCGGTGCCCGTCGGCGCCGGCGGCCAGCACGTCGCGGCCGCGCAGCCGCAGGGCCGTGTCGCCGCGGGTCTGGGGCATGTAGCCGATGCCGGGGTTGCCACGGGTGGCGGGGCGGCCGAACACGTGGACGGTTCCGGCCGAGGGGGGCACGAGACCGAGGATGGCGCGGAGCAGGGTCGTCTTCCCGGCGCCGTTGGGGCCGAGCAGGCCGACGAGCTCTCCGGGGTGGAGCGCGAGGTCGAGGCCGGAAAGGACCGGGCGGCCGCCGAGGGCGAGCGTGGCCTGGTGAAACCGGACGATCATCGGGGCAAAGGGGTGGGAGCGGCCTCGAGGGCGGCCTCCAGCGCGCCCAGCAGCCCGGCGACCCAGGCCTGGGCCGTGGTGTTCGCAGGCAGCGTCTCGCCCACGCCGAGCACGGGGATGCCGGCGCCGCGGGCGAGGCGGAGCATACGGTCCGCAGTGGGTGACGTGGACTGGCTGTTGTGGATGATCAGGCGGACGCGGCGCTGCCGGAGGTCCGCCTCGAGGGCAGCGACGTCGGAGGCGCGGGGCTCGGTGCCGTTCATGATGGCGCGCTGGAAGCGGTCGTGGCGGGATGCGAGGCCGATGGCGTCCGTCATGAGCCCGAGGACGGGTTCGGTCGCGGCGATGGGCTGTCCGGCGTGGCGGGCGCGGAGGGCAGCGACCTTGGCGTCGATGGGCGCCCAGCTCTCGGCGAAGGCGCGGGCACGGCCGGCGTAGGCGGCGGCATTGGGCGGGTCGGCACTGGCGAGGGCGGCAGCGAGGGCCTGCGCGAGGGCGGGGAGGGCGGCGGGGTCGAACCAGGCATGCGGGTTCGTGCGGGCGCCGGGCACGAGGTCGGCGACCAGGACGACCGTGCGGGGGGCGGCACTCGTGCGGAGGAGGCGGCCGACCCAGGGGTCGTAGCCGGCGCCGTTCGCGACGACGATCCGGGCGCGGATGAGCGCGCGGGCGACCGAGGGCGGCGGCTCGTAGCTGTGCGGGTCCTGCGCCGGGTTGGCGAGGATGGCGGGTACGGGAGTACCGAGGATCTGGCCGGCGACATCCGCATAGACGCGCTCGGCGGCGACGACGCTGACGCCTTGGGCGCGGGCCGGGGCGATGGCGAGCTGGGCCGAGGCGAGCAGCGAGATCAGGGCAAGAACGAGCTTGGCAGGCCGCATCGGCGTATCCAGGTTGAGGGCGGCTGGTGCTACAGGGTTCCTGGCCGAAGATCGAGTGGCCGGGCGGGGGAGTTGCGGATGGGGCATGACCACGGCGAGCACGGCCATCAAGGGCCCGGCCATCAGGGGACCGGTCATCAGGGGCCCGGTCATCATGGGCCCGGTCATCATGGGCATTCGCACGGCCACGGCCATGCGCACGGGCCGGACCCGGCGCAGGGGGGCGCGCGGTTCGCGCTGAGTGCCGGGGCGAACGCGCTGTTCGTCGTGCTGCAGGTCGGGTTCGGGCTGCTGGCGGGCAGCGTGGCGCTGCTGGCCGACGCGCTGCACAACGCGGGCGACGTGCTGGGCCTGCTGCTGAGCTGGGGCGCGGCCTCGATGGGACGGTGGCGTCCGACGACGCTGCACACCTACGGGTATGGACGGAGCAGCATCCTGGCTGCGCTGGTGAATGCCATGGTCCTGCTGCTGGGCGCGGGCGCCATCGCGGTGGAGGCGGTGCAGCGGTTCTGGCACCCGTCCGAGGTGGCAGGCGGCATCGTGATGGCGGTGGCGGCCGCCGGCATCGTGGTCAACGGAGGCACGGCGCTGCTGTTCCTGCGGGGCTCCAAGGACGACCTCAACGTGCGCGCCGCGTTCCTGCACCTGGCGTCGGACGCGCTCGTGTCCCTGGGTGTCGTGGTGGCCGGCGGCCTCGTGCTGTGGACCGGGGCGCGCTGGATCGACCCGGTGACGAGCCTGCTGATCGTGGCGGTGATCACGGCGGGCACCTGGGGGGTGCTGCGGCAGAGCGTGGAGCTGGCGATGGATGCGGTGCCGCGCGGGGTGGACCGGGGCGCGGTGGAGGAGGCGCTGGCCGGGCTGCCGGGCGTGGTGGAGGTGCACGACCTGCACATCTGGGCGCTGAGCACGACGCAGGTGGCGCTGACGGCACACCTGGTCGGGCCGCCGCTTCGCAAAGACGGGCCGGGCGTGGTGGCCGAGGCGTGCGCCATGCTGCGGGAGCGGTTCGGGATCGACCACGCGACGCTGCAATGGGAGGCGCCGGAGGACGCGGCCAGCTGCCGCCTGCGCCCGGCGGAGATGGTATGACGGCGGGCGCGCTCCCGGCACGGGCGGCCACGCTGGTCATCGGGGCCGGCCAGGCCGGGATCGCGATGAGCGAGCACCTGGGCCGGCGCGGGTTGCCGCATCTGGTGCTCGAGCGCAGCCGGATCGCGGAGCGGTGGCGGTCGGAGCGGTGGGATTCGCTGGTGGCGAACGGCCCGGCCTGGCACGACCGCTTCCCGGGGCTCGTGTTCCAGGACGTGGACCCGGATGGCTACGCGCCGCGCGCGAGTATCGTGGGCTACCTCGAGGATTACGCCGCGATGGTCTCGGCCCCGATCCGGTGCGGCGTCGACGTGCTCGCCGTCCGGCAGAAGGAGGATGGGCCGGGCTTCCGGGTCGAGACGTCGGCGGGGGTGATCGACGCCGGCACCGTGGTGGCGGCGACCGGGCCGTTCCAACGGCCGCTCATCCCACCCCTGATGCCGGCGCAGGACGGCCTGGTGCAGATCCATTCCTCCGCCTACCGCAACCCGGCGCAGCTGCCGCCAGGCAACGTGCTGGTGGTGGGCGCAGGCTCCTCGGGCGTGCAGATTGCCGACGAGCTGAACCGGGCGGGCCGGCGGGTGCACCTCTCCGTGGGCCCGCACAACCGGCCGCCGCGGCGCTATCGCGGGCGGGACTTTGTCTGGTGGCTCGGCGTGCTCGGCAAGTGGGAGGCGACGGTGTGCGAGCCCGGGCGGGAGCACGTGACGATCGCCGTGAGTGGCGCGCGGGGCGGCCGCACGGTGGATTTCCGCGAAATGGCCGCGAGCGGCATCCGGCTGCTGGGCCGGGCCGAGCGCTACCAGGACGGGACGGTCCATTTCGCACCCGACCTTGCCGCCAGCATCGCGCAGGGCGACGCAGACTACCTTTCCGTCCTGGACGAGGCCGACGCCTATGCGCGGCGGGAAGGACTCGAGCTGCCGGAGGAGCCCGAGGCGCGTCGGTTCCGCGCGGCCCTTCCGGGATCGGGCGACCCGGTGCTGAAGCTGGACCTCGCCGATGCCGGGGTCACCTCGATCATCTGGGCGACAGGGTATGGCTTCGACTTCGGCTGGCTCCCGCCCGGCGCGCTCGATGCGAGCGGGCGGCCGCTCCACGCGCGCGGCGTGTCCGTGGTGCCGGGGCTGTATCATCTGGGCCTGCCCTGGCTGTCGAAGCGGGCGTCCTCGTTCATCTGGGGCGTATGGCACGATGCGGATCGCCTGGCGGGGCACATTGCAAGCCGCTCGGCAGGGTGCGCGGCGCTTGCTGGCACGCCCGGTCAGTAGGGATCAGTCGACCGGGCACGCCCGGTCAGTAGGGATCAGCCGACCGTCGACCACCGGGTCGCAGGCGCTGCGGCGCCTCCGGTGAAGGCTGGGCCGGCCAGGTCGGCTTCGGTCAGCCCGCGGTCGAGGTCGAGGCCGGTGAGGGTCCAGTCGTGGACGGGGATGGGGAGCGGGCGGAGGAGGCGTTCGTGGAAGCGGGTGGGGATCTGCAGGCCGGCGTAGGGCTGGTGGCCCCAGGTGTCGACTTCGGCGATGGCGCCTTTCGTGCTGTCCAGGCCCTCGAGAGAGAAGCGGAGGCGGCGCATGAGGCGGTGCTCGCGGTCGATGAAGAGGGTGACCTGGTCGGCGTCCGACAGGCCGAGGCCGGGCTTGAGGCGGGCGCGGACGGTGTCGCAGTCGTGCCGTTGGCCGCCGACGGTGATGCGGTCCGGCGCCTCAAGGCTGAGGCCCGCGATGGGGAGGGTGGCCAGGCGCATGGGGCCTAGGAGGAAGAGGGCGTAGTTGTCAGCCACGAGGGCGGCGGCAGCGAGGGCGGCCGGTGCGGCGCTGGGCTGGCCGTCGAACCAGACCTGGACGGCGCGCGGGTTGCGGACGACGTGCTTCTCCCCGGCCGGGCCGGTGTGGTGGGCGGCGGAGACCCCGGGGCGCAGCAGGATGCGCTCCTCGGAGGCGCGGCGGTGCCCGGCATCCACCAGCTCGGGCACCAGGCGGGGGACGATGGGTCGCCACTCGCCGGTGTAGGAGACGCTGACGTCGCGTATCCCGGCAAACGCCTGGCTGCCATGGGCGCGGGCGCTGGATTGGAGCAGGGCCAGCGCGTCGGGCGCGACCGCGTCCGGCGGCGGCGGGAACGGGGCGGCGCAGGCGGCGAGCGCGAGCGGCGCGAGGAGGGCGCGGCGGCGGAGCATTGCCGAGTGCGTCATGCGAACCGGCGAGGCGCCGCGGTCGCCGGGTCGCCGCTGTTCGGCGTGCCGGACCGTTCCATGAGCAGAATCTCGACCTCTCCGTGCGCGACCGGGCGATGCTCGACGCCCATCGGCACGACGAAGAGCTCTCCGGGGCGGAGGCTGACCGTCCGGTCGCGCAGCTCGATGTCGAGCGCGCCCTTCAGGACGAGGAAGAAGTCATCCGTGTCGTCATGTTTGTGCCACGTGAATTCACCCGAGATCTTCGCCACCATGACGTCATGCCCGTTGAAGAGCGCTACCGTCCTGGGCGACCAGTGGTCCGAGAAGGTCGAGAGCTTCTGCGCCAGGTTCACGGACTCGGTCATGGCTTAGCGCCCGCGGACGAGGGCGAGTTCGGCCGGGGTGAGCTGGAAGCCGACGCTGATGCGGTACACGACGGCGGACTTAGTGGGCGTCACGGGCAGGCGGAGCTCCACCTCCTCGCCGCCGAGGCGGAGCACGTCCGTGTTGGGCGGGAACTCGGCGCGGGAGGTGAAGGTGCGCTTGTCGAGGATGCGGTCGCCTTCGGACACGGCGACGAAGTAGGCGATGTCGGCCACGCGGCTGGTGGCTGCCGGGCCGCGGGTGAGCTGGATGCCGGCGATGACGGTGGCGACGGTGGTGCGGTCCCCGTCGCGGGTGCAGGAGCCGTTCACGCCGATGATGCGGCCCTCTAGGACGGAGTCGGTGAGGTCCCGGCCTGTGCTGCGGAAGCGGTGCAGCTCGCTGGTGTCGCGCGGGATGCTGGGGGTGGGGCAGGGGGGCGCGAATTTCTCGTCCGAGCCGCCGCCGCAGGCGGACAGCGCCAGGAGCGGGAGTAGGGCGAGGGGGCGCAAGGCGTTAGGCAAGGCGGGGGGCATCGTGGGGTCTCCGGCCGTTCGGGCGGGGTGGCGCGCGGGGTGGCGCCGGTGCCTCGGGCGGCTTATGTGTGTGGCATTGGCTGTTCGGGGCGCATGGTGCGCGCGCCGGGCGGGCCGGACAAGGTCCGAGGATTGCGCGCGATGGACGGTATGGTCGAACAGGGTCCGAAGAAGCTGCCGCCGTTGCAGGTGGTGCTGGCCGGGCCGCGAGGGTTCTGCGCCGGGGTGGACCGGGCGATCCGCGTCGTGGAGGAGGCGCTGCGGCGCTATGGCAAGCCGGTGTACGTCCGCCACGAGATCGTGCACAACCGCACCGTGGTGGAGGAGCTCGAGGCGCAGGGCGCGGTGTTCGTCGAGGAGTTGGACGAGGTGCCGGCCGACGCGCACGTGGTGTTCAGCGCGCATGGCGTGCCCAAGAGCGTGCCGGCCGAGGCGGAGCGGCGGAACCTGCTGTATCTCGACGCCACATGCCCGCTGGTGAGCAAGGTGCACCGCGAGGCCGAGCGGCACTTCGCGGGTGGCGGGGCCGAACAGCGGCATATCCTGATGATCGGGCATGAGGGGCATCCCGAGGTCGTGGGCACCATGGGCCAGCTGCCGCCCGGGAGCATGACGCTGGTGCAAAGCGTGCAGGATGCGGAGACGGTCGAGGCGATGGACCCGTCGATGCTGGCCTTCATCACGCAGACGACGCTGAGCGTGGACGACACCGCCGAGATCATCGAGACGCTGCGGCGGCGGTTTCCGCTGATCGATGGGCCGAAGCGGGAGGACATCTGCTACGCGACGACGAATCGCCAGGCGGCGGTGAAGGCGGTGGCGCGGGATTGCGACCTCGTGGTGGTGATCGGCAGCCCCAACAGCAGCAACAGCCAGCGCCTGCGAGAGGTGGCCGAGCGGGCCGGGGCGGCCAAGGCCATCCTGCTGCCGCGCGCGAACATGTGGGACTGGAGCGTGATGGAGGGCGTGCAGCGCATGGGGCTCACGGCCGGCGCGTCGGCCCCGGAATCGCTGGTGCAGGAGCTGCTGCGGCTGCTGGGCGAGCGCTACGACCTCCAGATCGAGGAGCGCCAGGTGACGCAGGAGGACGTGGTGTTCAAGCTGCCCGCGCCCCTCGAGGCTCGCCTGCCGGCCTAATCGATGGCGGTCTATACCGAGGTCACGGACGAGGCGCTGGCGGCGTTCCTCGAGGAGTATGGGCTGGGCCGCGTGGTGGCGTTCCGCGGCATTGCGGAAGGCGTCGAGAACAGCAATTTCTCGCTGCGCACCACGGGCGGGGACTTCATCCTCACTCTGTACGAGAAGCGGGTGGACCCGGTGGAGCTGCCCTGGTTCCTGGGGCTGATGGAGCATCTGGCGGGGCGCGGCATCGTGTGCCCGCAGCCGGTGCGGGGGCAGGACGGGGTGAGCCTGCGGACTCTGGCGGGCCGGCCGGCCTGCATCACGACGTTCCTGCCCGGCGTGTGGCCACGCCGGGTGCGGGTGGAGCATTGCGGCCCGGTTGGGGCGGCCTTGGCGGCACTGCACGTGGCGGGCGAGGGCTATACGGCGGAGCGGCCCAACGCGCTGGGGCCTGCGGGCTGGGCGCCGCTGCTCGAGCGCTGCCTGGGGGGGGCCGACGAGGTGCAGGACGGGCTGGGCGCGGAGCTCGAGGCGGCGCTGGCGCGGGTGCTGTCGGCGTGGCCGGACGGGCTGGCGCGGGGGCACATCCATGCGGACCTGTTCCCGGATAACGTCTTCTTCCTCGAGGGCCGGCTCTCGGGGCTGATCGACTTCTATTTCGCGGCGACCGACGTGCTGGCCTACGACCTGGCCGTGTGCCTGAACGCGTGGTGCTTCGAGCCCGACTATCAGTTCAACGTGACGAAGGCGCGGGCGCTGGTGGGGGCGTATGCCGGAGTGCGGGCGCTGTCGGGCGCGGAGCGGGCCGCGCTTCCGGTGCTGGCGCAGGGGGCGGCGCTGCGGTTCCTGCTGACGCGGCTGTACGACTGGGTGAACACGCCGGCGGGCGCGATGGTGACGCGGAAGGACCCGCTCGAGTATCTGCGGCGGCTCCGGTTCTTCCTGCAGGCGGAAGTGGTGGGCGCGCTTGGCTGCTGAGGTGCCCACGGCGGTGGAGGTGTGGACGGACGGCGGCTGCAAGCCCAACCCCGGCCCGGGCGGCTGGGCGGCGATCCTGCGCTATGGCGGCACCGAGCGGGAGCTGACGGGGGCGGAGGCGCAGACCACCAACAACCGCATGGAACTGACGGCGGCTGCCGCAGCGCTCGAAGCGCTGACCCGGCCCTGCCGCGTGGTGCTGCACACGGACAGCGAATACGTCCGCAACGGCGTGACCCGCTGGGCCACCGGGTGGGTGCGCAAGAACTGGCGGACCGCGGGCGGTGACCCGGTGAAGAATATGGACTTGTGGCGCCGGGTGCTGGACGCGGCGAAGCGGCACGAGATCGAGTGGCGCTGGGTGCGGGGGCATTCTGGGGACGTGATGAACGAGCGCGCCGACGTGCTGGCGACGCGGGCTCGCGAGGGGTTGGCAACCTAGATTGTCGCACTCGCAGTCACTCAACCCACACATGGCGGGGGGAGCGTCATCGGTCAGAACCGCGGGGAGCAGGCGCCGGGTAGGGTGGCGGCGGCTTGCATGGTGATGCTGGCGCGGATGGGGCGGGCCTGGATGGGGAGGCCGGCTTGGGCGAGGGTGTCGGCGGTCCAGGCGTTGCAGGTGTAGGCGAGGGAGTAGCCTCGGGCCGCGGGATAGAACTGGTAGGCGTGGATCGGGTCCGTGCGGAATGCGGTCGGAGTGCCGGGTTCGAGGCTGTTGAACAGGCTGGCGTTGAGGGCTTCGGCCTGGGGCGGGGTGAGGGGGAGTTGGATGGTCTGGCCGCCGTGTGCGGGGGTCCGGAGCGTGGTGAGGCGGATGGCGGCGGGACCGGGGATGGCGCCTTCGACGAAGTCCAGCGGGCCGGGGTCGTCGAGGGTGAAGAAGCTGCGTTTGCCGAAGCCGAAGCTCAGGGTTTTGGCCCACGGTGCGGGGGAGCGGAGGGCTACGAGCGGGCCGGTGGCCTGGGCGGCGGGGATGACGATCTCGGTGTGCCAGCCGTAATCGGTGATCCAGGCCACCGCTTCGGGGGGCTCGGGCGGGCAGGGGGGGAGGATGGGTGGCGTCGCGGCGCAGGCGGCGAGGAGGGGGATAAGCAACAGGCTGCGCATTGTTTCGAGTCTCTGGCGATGAGGGTGTGCGCAGTCGGTGCCCCCTCCCCCGGCCCCTCCCGCGAGGGGAGGGGAGGCGGGCTACGGCGTGCCTTCGAAGAACTTGCTGACCTTGGCGAAGAAGCCGTCGGAGTCCGGGCTTTGACCCTTGCTCTCGGCCTCGAACGCCTCGAGGAGCTCGCGCTGCTTCTTCGTCAGATGGCGTGGGGTTTCGACGGCGACCTGGATGTACATGTCGCCGCGGGCGGCGCTGCGGAGGATGGAGAAGCCCTTGCTGCGCAGGCGGAACTGGTCGCCGGTCTGGGTGCCGGCGGGGATCTTCACCTTGGCACGGGTGCCGTCGATGGCGGGCACCTCCACGTCGCCGCCCAGGGCCGCCTGGGCCATGGGGAGGGGGACGCGGCAGTAGATATTGGCGCCTTCCCGCTGGAAGATCTCGTGCGGGCGGACGCCGATATGGACGTAGAGGTCTCCGGGCGGGGTGCCCTGAGGGCCGGCCTCGCCTTCGCCGGCCAGGCGGATGCGGGTGCCGTCCTCGACACCGGCGGGGATGCTGACGGAGAGGGTGCGCTCGCGCTCGACCGTGCCGGCGCCGCGGCAGACGGTGCAGGGGTTCTTCACCGTGCGGCCGGTGCCGCCGCAGGTGGGGCAGGAGCGCTCGACGAGAAAGAAGCCCTGTTGTGCGCGGACCTTGCCCTGGCCGTTGCAGGTGCCGCAGGTGTTGCGGCCGGCGGTCTTGTCCTCGGAGCCGGTGCCGGCGCAATGGTCGCACGCCACGCGGGTGGGCACGCGCAGCTGGCGCTTGGTGCCGCCATAGGCCTCCACCAGGTCCACCTCGATCTGCGTCTGCAGATCGGCCCCGCTGCGCGCGCGGGCGCGGCCACGGCCGGTGATGTCGCCGAACATCTGGTCGAAAATGTCGCCCAACCCGGCGCCGCCATCGCCGAACGGGCTGCCGGCGAAGCCTCCGCCGCCGCCGCCCTGCTCGAAGGCTGCGTGGCCGAACCGGTCATAGGCGGCGCGCTTCTGGTCGTCCTTCAGCACGTCGTAAGCCTCGTTCAGCTCCTTGAACTTGGCCTCGGCGGTCTTGTCGTTTGGGTTCCGGTCCGGGTGATACTTCATGGCCATCTTGCGGTAGGCCTTCTTCAGGTCCTCCGCCGATGCATCCTTCGCCGTGCCCAGAACGGTGTAATAATCCTGCTTGGTTGCCACTGTGTCAGCTCTCGGTCGCCGGCAAGGGGAAGGGCGCCCGGTGGTGCCGGGCGCCCTCGGTCATGTCAGACGCGTGACTACGACGCCTTCTTGCGATCGCTGACGTCCTCGAACTCGGCGTCCACCACCTTCTCGCCGGGCTTTGCGCCAGGTGCAGCGGCGTCCGGCGCCGGCGCGGCCTGCTCGGCCTTGTACATCGCCTCGCCGACCTTCATCGCGGCCTGCGTCAGTCGGTCCGATGCCGCCTTCAGTGCCGCCGGATCCTCGCCCTGCAGCGCGGTGCGGGCATCGGCGATGGCCGCCTCGGCCTCCGTCTTAGCCTCCGCCGGAACCTTCTCGCCGCCGTCGGCAAGCGACTTCTCCACCTGGTGGATCATCGCCTCGGTGCTGTTGCGCGCCTCCACCTGCTCGCGGCGGCGCTTGTCGGATTCGGCGTTGGCTTCGGCTTCCTTGACCATCTTCTGGATGTCGGCGTCCGACAGGCCGCCGCTGGCCTGGATGCGGATCTGCTGCTCCTTGCCGGTCGCCTTGTCCTTGGCCTGCACGCTCACGATGCCGTTCGCATCGATGTCGAACGTCACCT
>JBBROS010000001.1:0-233002 GCA_038229135.1 Acetobacterales bacterium | reverse complement strand
GGGGTGGTGGCGGGGGGGGTGGTGGCGGGGGGGGTGGTGGCGGGAGCAGCCTTGCTCGTGGGAGCACCCGCTTCGGCACAGGGTCCGGCGCGGACGCCGTTCGGGCCCGGCGTGGTGCTGAACCGGGCGCAGGCCCTGGCGGCGCGGCCCTACGTGGCGCCGGACACGACGCTGCCGCCGGCGCTCGCAGGGATGAGCTACGACCAGTATCGCGGCATCGCCTTCCGGCAGGAGCGGGCGCTGTGGCACGGGCAGGGACTGCCCTTCGAGGTCGCGTTCTTCCCGCGGGGGTTCCTCTACAAGGAGGCGGTCGAGGTGTTCGAGGTGCGGGATGGGCAGGCTGCCCCCGTGCTGCCGGGGCCGGGCATGTTCGAGGCGGAGGGCGGGGCTGCCTCAGGCGGTGCGGGCGCGGTGCCGGACGGGTTTGCCGGCATACGGGTGCACGCGCCGATCAACCGGCCAGACTCGATGGACGAGTTCCTGGTGTTCCTGGGGGCGAGCTACTTCCGGGCCGTAGGGCGCGGGCAGCTCTATGGGCAGTCGGCGCGGGGGCTGGCGATCGGGACGGGGCGGGGCACCCCGGAGGAGTTTCCGCGGTTCCGGGCCTTCTGGCTCGAGCGGCCGGCGCCCGGCTCCCCGGTGCTGGTGCTGCACGCGCTGCTGGACAGCCAGAGCTGCACGGGGGCGTTCCGCTTCAGCGTGCGGCCCGGCGAGACGACGGTGATGGACGTGCAGGCGACGCTGTTCCCGAGGGTCGACATTGCGGATGTGGGCCTGGCGCCGCTGACGAGCATGTATTTCTTCAGCCCGCGGGACCGTGCCGGCCCGCACGCGGCGCGCGCGGATGACTGGCGGACGGCCGTGCACGACAGCGACGGGCTGGCAGTGCTGACGGGGCGGGAGGAGCGGCTGTGGCGGCCGTTGTCCAACCCGGTGGCGGTGCAGGCCAGCGCGCTGCAGGACGAGACGCCGCGTGGCTACGGGCTGCCGCAGCGGCGTCGGGCGTTTGCGGATTACGGGGACCTGCAGGTGCTGTATCAGCGCCGCCCGAGCGCCTGGGTGGAGCCGGTGGGGGCGTGGGGCACGGGGGCCGTGACCCTGGTGGAGCTCCCGACCGACAGCGAGTATGCGGACAACATCGTGGCGTTCTGGCGCCCGGCCGCCCCGTTGCGGGCGAAGGTGCGCGTGGACGCCACCTACAGGCTGCATTGGGGCGCCGAGCCGCAGGCGGACCCCGTGCTCGCGCAGGTGACGGTCATGCGCACGGGCGCGGGCACGACGCCCGGCACGCGGGCGTTCGTTCTGGACTACACGGGCGATGCGCTTCGGGGCTTGAACGAGGAGTCGAAGACGCGGGTGGAGCTGCATGCGAGCGCGGGGGTGCTTGCGGTCGGGTTCGCGGGGCCGAACGGGGAAGGGGGTTGGCGGGTGAGCCTGGATTTCGACCCCGGCGGGGCGGCGCTGGCAAATCTGCGGTGCCGGCTCTTCGGGGAACGTGGGGTTCTCGGGGAGAGTTGGGTGTGGCTGTGGGTGGCGTAGGGGGGTGTTAGCGGGACTTACGGGCGCGCCAGATTGGATGGGCGTTTGCCCTCTGCAGTGGCGTAGACGCGCCCTGTCGTAAGTCGGCCTCCATGCTGTTCTGTCGCGCGCGTCGGGGGAGGCTGGTGCACGCCTTCACCAGCCCGCGAACAGCCGGGGATCGTTGAGCGGGATGTCGCCGGAAGCAGAGGCGTCGAGCGCACGGTCTTGCCGATGCGGCTGTGGCCGTCTGCGCCGCCTTCTCGTCGCAGCAGCGTGCGTGAAAAAATCGTAATACCTCTGGGATAACAGCTTGTTTTGTCGAGCTTGGTAATGGTATGTTTTGGTTTGGACACCGTTCCAACATGTTGTCCAGCAGTGGAGTTACGAGTTATGCTTCGTCATGCATTGATCCTTTGTACTGTTCTCTGCGCAACGGTGAGTAGCGCCCATGCAGTAACAATTACTCCCGGGGGTTCATGGGCCAATCCCGCTGGAGAGAACGGCGGTGGCGGGTCCAGCTCCATCACCGGAACAGTGGCCCGCGATGGCAACGGCTCCGTAGAGCTCTTTGGCGATCGCACGCGGTTCATCAACGGCAATCAGTTCACGGCGAGTACCAACTTCGGCGCGTTGAGCACGGTGCTGGGCCTATCGTTCGACTGGCGCGTGGCTGCGAACAGCGTGGCGCTGCTGAACCCCGACTACACCCCGGCGCTGCGCCTGTATGTGCAGGATGGCGCGCAGCGTAGCGAGCTTATCTGGGAAGGCGCCTATAACGGGGTCTATGGCAGCGAGCTCAAGGATACCTGGTATTCGACGACGTTCAGCGACTTCTTCTACCAGTTCAAAAGCGGTGCTGGCGTGACGTTGTCGGGCGGCAGCCAGGTCAACCAGACGATTGCGGATTGGAAGAGCGCCTATGGACCAAACGCCTTCGTGTCGGCGATCAGCGTAGGGGTCGGCAGTTCTGCCGGGGGCGGCTACCATGCCTTTGCCGATAACGTGGTATTCGCCACTACGGAGAGCAGCACGCAGTTCAACTTCGAGACGGCAGCCACCGCAGTGCCCGAACCGGCGTCACTTGCAATGGTGGGTCTGGGGTTGCTGGGGCTCGCGGTTGCGCGCCGGCGAGCGTGACGCCGAAGCGATGCGGTTGCTCGAGTGCGAAAGCGTAAGCAGCGGCTGTGGCCGTCAGGCGAGTTAACCGAGCGCCAGCCTCTGCTGCCGGAAGGCTCAGCGCTGCGGGCAAAACCGGCGGACGCCGGAATGCTCGCGTCGCTGGACCCGCTGTCGTGTGGTGTCATCCTCGCGTAAGAGGCTAGCACCAGCGAAGCCATCATAGCCCTGCGTTGGCGATAGCGGCGGTCGAGGGACGACGTGCGATCGAGATCGTAGCCTCTCCGGGCCGCACGCCGAGAGTCGCCGCCGCACCTCTGCCTCGTCCAGTCGGTGAGGCGGGTCATGTCCATGCCCTGCCACATTGCCCTCACCCGACTGGCGGACGGGCGAACCCGCGCCACCGTTAAGCCGGCATTCATAACGTCGCCCCTACGATTTCCGGATGACCGGGGCTTCAATGACAGACATGCGTCAGGGATCGAGACTGGGTGCTGGCTTCTCGGCGCTCGTGATCGACGATGACGATTTCAGCCGCCGCACGGCGGTCCGGTTGCTGCGACGGCTCGGCGCCGGCAATGTGGCCGAGGCGGAGGGCGGACGGCAGGCCATCGCGCTGGCCGCTGCCCATGACGGCCGGCTCGACCTCGTGGTCTGCGATCTGCGGATGCCGGAGGTGGACGGCATCGAGACGATCCGAAGCCTCGTCCGGCGCCATGCCGGCGCCGCCATCATCCTCGCCAGCGGGGTCGATGTCCGGGTGTTGCGCGCGGCCAGTGGCATTGGGAGTTCGCTCGGCCTGCGGTCGCTGCGTTCGGTCGCCAAGCCGCTCACGCTGCAGGGGCTCCGCACCGTGTTCCACGAGATCGAGGCCGAGCCGGAGGCCGTGGCGGCGGCCTTGCCTTACGATCCCTGCCCGCCCGTGTTCGACCGCGCGGACGTCGAGCGCGGGTTCGCGGCCGGCGAGTTCACCGCGTATGTGCAGCCGAAGGCCGAGCTGCGATCTGGCGCCGTGGTGGGGGCGGAGGCGCTGGTGCGGTGGGTGCATCCGCAGCACGGCGTGCTGCGGCCAGGTGCGTTCCTGCCGATCGTGCTGCGCTCGGGCCTGTTCGACCGGCTGACGGAGCTGATGCTCCACCAGGCGAGCGGACTCTGCGCCGGCTGGCGCTCGGCCGGGCTCGACTACTCGGTCAGCGTCAACCTCCCGGTCGCCTGCCTCGCCTCGAACGATCTGCCGGACCGGCTCGAGGCCATCGTCGTGGAGCGAGGCCTTGGGCTCGAGCACGTGATCCTCGAAGTGACCGAGGATGGCTGGCTGAGCGGCCAGCCGAACGGCCGGGAGGTGCTGACCCGGCTGCGGCTGCGTGGCTTCGGCCTGTCGATCGACGATTTCGGGACCGGGTTCTCCACCATGCAGCAATTGCTGCACGCCCCGTTCAGCGAGATGAAGATCGACCGGTCCTTCGTGATGTCGGCCCCGCACGACCCCGAGGCGGCCGTGGCGTTGCGGTCGAGCATCACGCTGGCCCGGGACCTTGGGCTCGCCGTGGTGGCCGAAGGGGTGGAGACTGACGCGCATTGGCGCCTGCTCCGCGACGCCGGATGCGACATGGCGCAGGGCTACCTGCTCAGCCGCCCTCTGACCGCCGAGTCGTTCCTGCGCTGGGCCATCGGCCGTGCGGATTTGCGCGCCGCCGTGCACGAGGAGGATGCGGCCTCTCTGATCGCGGTGCCGGATTGACGTTGCGGTCGATGCGGCCGCCCGCGCCGTCCGGAACGTCGCGGTCCGAGCACCGCGCACGGACGCGCTTCCCCGGCCTTCGCCTGGCCGCGGCGCCGGTGACGGCCTTCCATGTCGTGCTGCGAAGCCTGGCGGAGTGGGGCGGGGTCGCGCTGGGCCTGTGCGGGTTGCTGCTTCTTTGGGCCGGGATCCTGCACTCGCTGTCGACGGAGCGGGACCAGGCCATGAGCGGCGCCATCCAGGACACCTCGAACCTGGCTCGTGCCTTCGAGGAGACGATCATCCGCTCGATCAAATCCGTCGACCACAGCCTGCTGTCCATCCGCGACAGCCGGCAACGCGACCCCGACCGGTTCGACATCGCAGCCTGGACCCGCAACGTGCAGGCGCTGACGGACATGACGTTCCAGATTTCGATCATCGACCGGGAGGGGATCTTCCTCGGCTCGAACCTGGCGCCTGCTGGCAGCCGGATCGACCTCAGCGACCGCGAGCATTTCCGCGTCCACCGCGAGCGGCCTGAGGACACGCTGTTCATCAGCCGCCCGATCCTGGGGCGGGCGAGCCATCGCTGGTCGATCCAGCTGACCCGGAAGCTGCTTGCGGCGGACGGCTCGTTCGATGGCGTGATCGTCATCTCGCTCGACCCCGAATACCTGTCGCGCTTCTACAATTCGGTGGATCTCGGCAGGGCCGGGCTGGTGCTCCTCGTCGGGACGGACGGCATCGTCCGCGCCGGCGCCGGGGAGGGGGTCGCCCCAAGCCGGGGCGGCCAGTCACAGGCCGGAGACGAGCCGACGATCGGGCGCTCGCTGCTCGGCACCAAGCTGTTCGACGCGTATGGCCGCAAGCCGGCAGGGCACTTCACCGCCACCAGCGCGATCGATGGGCTCGAGCGGGTCGAGGCGTATCGCGAGGTGCGCGGGCTTCCATTGCTGGTCGCGGTCGGCGTGGCGACGGATGACGTGCTGCAGACGCACCGGAGCAACCAGATCGTCTCCATCGTGGTCGCCGGGTCGATCTCGGTGATGATGTTGGGCGCGATCTGGCTGGTCAGCGTGCGGCAGGGACGACTTGCGCGGGCCCGGAGGCTGCTGCGGGCGAGCGAGGCCATGCACGCGGAGAAGTCCGGACTTCTGGAGACGACGCTCGAGCACATGAGCCAGGGCATCATGATGGTCAACGCCGAGGGCTACGTGATGGTGTGCAACCAGCACGCCATGGATGCCGTCGGCCTGCCGGCCGAGCTCATGGCGGGCCGGCCGCACTTCGACGAGGTGGTGCGTTGGCAGTGGGAGCATGGCGAGTTCGGGTCCGAGGGCCGCGACATCGACGAGAGCGTGCGCGCGTTCGTGCTCTCGGGCGGGTTGTCCCGGGAGGCCCATGCCTACGAGCGGACCCGGCCCAACGGCAGGGTGCTCGAGATTCGCAGCACGCCGCTGGCGGGGGGCGGGCTGGTGCGGACGTATACCGACATCACCGAGAGCAAGCAGAACGAGTCGGTGCTCCGGGCGGCGCGGGACGAGGCGGATGCGGCGGCCACGGCGAAATCGGAATTCCTGGCCACCATGAGCCACGAGATCCGCTCGCCGATGAGCGGGCTGCTCGGCGTCCTCGAGTTGCTGCGCGAAACGGAGCTGGACCCCGAGCAGGCGCGGATGGCGCGGATGGTGCACGGCTCGGCGATGGGTCTGCTGGGGGTGTTGAACGACATCCTCGACTTTTCCAAGATCGAAGCCGGCGGCGTCACGATATGCCTGGAGCCGGCGTCGATCGTGGACCTGGTGAACGATGTCGCCCAGCCGCACAGCCTGTCGGCTGCGCGCAAGCATGTGCAGCTGGACGTGCGCTGCTCCCCGGCAGTGGCGGGCTTCGCCGAGTTGGACGTGCTGCGGGTGGGGCAGATCCTGAACAACCTGCTGTCGAATGCGGTGAAGTTCACGGCCGCGGGCAGCATCTTCGTGACAGTCGGCCCGGTCCAGGAGGATGGCGCGCCGATGCTCGGCTTCTCGGTCGCGGATTCCGGGATCGGCATGGAAGCGGCGGTGCTGGCGAGGCTGTTCAACCCGTTCACGCAGGCCGATGGCTCGACCAGCCGGCGATACGGCGGCACCGGCCTGGGCCTGTGCATCTCCCGCCGGCTCAGCTCGATGCTGGGTGGAACCCTCGGGGTGACGAGCAGCCCGGGCGTTGGCAGCACGTTCACGCTGCGGCTGCCTTGGCGGCCCGTCGCGGCGCCGGTCGCACAGCCCAACGCCCCCGCAGAGGTGGCCAGTCCGCATGGGCTGAGCCGTGCCGCGGTGCGCGGGTGCGTTCTGGTCGCCGACGACGACGCGACGAATCGCTGGCTGTCCCAGCGGCTGCTCGGGCTGCTCGGCTTCGACGTCGACGTGGCCGAGGATGGAGCCGAGGCGTTCGCGATGCTGTGCGCCAAGCCGTATGACCTTCTGCTCACCGATTGCCACATGCCGCGGATGGACGGCGTCGCGCTCACGCAAGCCGTGCGGGCCTCGGGCGAGGCGGGTCTGCGGTCGCTGCCGATCATCGGGCTGACCGCCGACGTCACCCCTGCGCAGCAGCGCCGTTGCGCGGAGGCCGGCATGACCGAACTGGCCTACAAGCCGCTCGGCCGGGCCAACCTGGCCGCCATCCTGTCGCGCATGCTGGAGGCGGCATCGCCCGCGAGCGCGACGACGGCCCTGATCGACCCTGCAGGCAAGCGGCCGGCGTTCGACCCGGCACAGTTCCACGATCTGTTCGAACCCGGCGACGCCGACGGCCCGGCCTGGCTACGGGAGTATCTCGAGGCCGCCGGCGGCGTCTGCGCCGGGCTGACGGAGCTTCTATCGGGATCGATGGATGAGCCGGGCGCCCGGGCCGAGATGGCGGCGCTGGCGCACAAGCTCGTCGGGTCGTCCGTCTCGGTGGGTGCGGCTGGGCTCGGTGCGCTGGCCCGTGCGCTCGAACACGCGGCCGACGCGGCGCCGAGGCCGGCATTGCAGGAAGAGCTCGCTGCCGTTCTGGCGGAGTTCGACGCCGTTCGGGACCAGATCATCGCCTTCGGAGAACGGGTCGGCAATGTGCCGCCACTCGAGGGCGTGCAGGCAGATCTTGAGCCAGCGCTTGCTTGAACGCGGCCCTAACTGCCCGTTCACCCTCGAGACGTCCTTCTGCGTGCAAATGTTCGAGGCAGACACGCTCCGCCCAAGCATGACGGCATGGAGGTGATCATGTATTTCGAGGGGCGGCCGGGCCGGCCCAAGATGTTGGCGATGTCGGGCGGAGGCTCCCAGGTGTCGGCCGACGAGGCGTTCATGCTGGCGCGCCAAGGTCGATGCGACGCTGCGCAAGCCGTTCGACAAGGCCGACCTCCTTGCGGCGGTGGACGAGTTGCTGTCCGCGTAGCCGCCTCAGACCGAGAGCCGCCGCCGGACCTCCGCCTCGTCCAGCGTGCCCGGCCCGCCGCGGAGCACGATGTCGCCGCGATCCATGATGCAGAGTTGGTCGGCCAGGGCGCGGGCGAAGTCGTAGTATTGCTCCACGAGGAGCACGCCCATGGTGCCGCGGCTGCGGAGCAACTCGATGACGCGGCCGATGTCCTTGATGATGCTGGGCTGAATGCCTTCGGTCGGCTCGTCGAGCACAAGGAGCTTGGGGCGCATGACGAGGGCGCGGGCGATTGCGAGCTGTTGCTGCTGGCCGCCCGAGAGATCTCCGCCGCGGCGGCGGAGCATGGTCGCGAGAATGGGGAAGAGCTCGAAGATCTCGGGGTCGATGCGGCGTTGGCGGCGCGGGAGCACGGCGAAACCGGTCTCGAGGTTCTCGCGGACGGTGAGCAGGGGGAAGATGTCGCGGCCTTGGGGGACCCAGGCGATGCCGCGTTGGGCGCGGGTGTAGGCGGGGAGGCGCGTGATGTCCTCGCCCTGCCACAGGATTCGCCCGGCGGTGATGCGGTGGGCGCCGGTGATGGCGCGGAGCAGGCTGGTCTTTCCCACGCCGTTGCGGCCGAGGAGGCATGTCACCTTGCCTATCTGGACGGTGAGTGAGACTTGCCGGAGGGCGATCGCGGCGCCGTAGTGAAGCGTGACGGCTTCGACTTCCAACACACCGTCATTGCGAGCAGCGGCTTCGCTGCGCGGCAATCCAGGGCCGGACGTGCAGTCTCGCGGCCCCTGGATCGCCACGCCTTCGGCTCGCGATGACGGGAAGGGTTGCGATGAGGGCGTTTGGAGCTCAGCGGCCAAGGTATACCTCCACCACCCGGGGGTCCTGGCTCACGTGGTCGATGGTGCCTTCGCTCAGCACGCTGCCTTCATGGAGCACGGTCACCTTCACGCCGAGGGCGCGGACGAAGTCCATGTCGTGCTCGACGACGACGACGCTGCGGGTGCGGTTGATTTCGACGAGGAGTTCGGCGGTCTGGGCGGTTTCGGCGTCCGTCATTCCGGCGACGGGCTCGTCCACGAGGAGCAGCCGCGGGTCTTGGGCGAGGAGCATGCCGATCTCGAGCCATTGCTTCTGGCCGTGGCTGAGGTCGGCGGCCGGGCGGTGGCGGTGGTCGGCGAGGCGGGTCGTCTCGAGGATGCGTTCGATGCGGGTGCGCTCGTCGGGGGTTTCGCGGGCTCCGAGGGTAAACCAGGGGCGGCGGGGGTTGGCGAGGGCGAGGAGGAGGTTGGTCCAGACGGAATGGGGCTCGAACACGGTGGGCTTCTGGAACTTGCGGCCGATGCCGAGGGAGGCGATGCGGGGTTCGTCGAGCTTCGTGAGGTCGGTGTCGGCGCCGAACACGACGCGGCCTTCGTCGGGCCGGGTCTTGCCGGTGATGACGTCCATCATGGTCGTCTTGCCGGCGCCGTTGGGGCCGATGACGGCGCGCATCTCGCCGGGCGCCAGCACGAGGGCCAGGTTGTTCAGCGCCCGGAAGCCGTCGAAAGTCACGCTGACGCCGTCGAGGTAGAGGAGGGAGTCGGTCGTGGGCCCGATCGCGGTCATGCTTCCCGGACCACTCGCGACGGGGTGGGGGGCGCGGGCTCGGGGGCTCGGCGGGGGCGGACGAGGCCCATGAGGCCGCCGGGCAGGAAGAGCGTGACGGCGATGAACAGGAAGCCGAGGGCGAAGAGCCAGGCGTCGGGGAACTGGCCGGTGAGGATGGTCTTGGCCAGGTTGACCAGGACGGCGCCCAGGATGGCGCCGTGCAGCGTGCCGCGACCTCCGACGGCGACCCAGATGACGGCCTCGATGGAGTTCTGCGGCGCGAACTCGCCCGGGTTGATGATGCCCACCTGCGGCACGTAGAGCGCGCCGCCGATGCCGGCCATGACGGCCGAGAGCACCCAGACGACGAGCTTGTATTGCTCGGGGCGGTAGCCGAGGAACCGGGTGCGGGACTCGGCGTCGCGGACCGCAACCAGCACTTCGCCGAAGCGGGAGCGCGTGAGGGCGCGGGCCAGGAGATAGAGGCCGCACAGGGTGGCAGCGGTGACGACCAGCAGCGCGCAGCGGGTGCGGTCGGCACTCAGGGGTGCGCCGAGCAGTTCCTTGAAGTCCGTCAGGCCGTTGTTGCCGCCGAACCCCATGTCGTTGCGGAAGAAGGCCAGCAGCAGGGCGTAGGTGAGGGCCTGGGTGATGATGGAGAGGTAGACGCCGGAGACGCGGCTGCGGAACGCGAGCCAGCCGAACACGAGGGCGAGCAGGCCGGGGACGAGGAGCGCCATGACCAGGGCGAAGCCGAACCACTCGAAGCCGTGCCAATACCAGGGCAGCGCCTTCCAGTTGAGGAACACCATGAAGTCCGGCAGCGCCGCGCCATATTGCCCCCGCCCGGCGATGCCGAGCATGAGGTGCATGCCGATGGCGTAGCCACCCAGGGCGAAGAAGGCTGCGTGGCCGAGGCTGAGGATGCCGGCGTAGCCCCACACCAGGTCGAGTGCCAGGGCCAGGATGGCGAAGGCCAGGTATTTGCCGACGAGGCTGACGACGTAAGTGGGTACGTGCAGCGGGTGGCCGCCCGAGGTCAGCAGGTTCAGCCCGGCGAGCAGCAGCGCGCCGCCGAGCACCAGCAGGAGGGTGATGCGGCTGCTCACTGCTCCCCCCTCACTGCTCGACGGCCCGGCCGCGCAGCGGGAACATGCCGCGGGGCTTGCGCTGGATGAACAGGATGAGGCCGACCAGCACGACGATCTTGCCGAGCACGGCGCCCGCGACCGGTTCCAGGAACTTGTTGACCACGCCCAGGGTGAGGGCGCCCACCACCGTGCCCCAGAGGTTGCCGACGCCGCCGAACACCACGACCATGAAGCTGTCGATGATGTAGCCCTGGCCGAGGTTGGGGCTGACGTTGTCGATCTGGCTGAGCGCAACGCCCGCCATGCCGGCCACGCCCGAGCCGAGGCCGAACGTCAGCGCGTCGATCCAGGGCGTGCGGATGCCCATTGCGGCGGCCATGCGGCGGTTTTGCGTCACGGCGCGCATTCGCAGGCCGAGCGAGGTGTAGCGCAGGACGGCCATGAGGGCGGCAAGCACCAGCACGGCGAACACGATGATGGCGACGCGGTTCCAGGTGACGGTCACGCCCCCGATCCGCCCGGCGCCGCTCATCCAGGCCGGCGTGCCGACCTCGCGATTGGTGGGGCCGAACAGGGTGCGCACGGCCTGTTGCAGCACGAGGCCGAGGCCGAAGGTGGCGAGCAGCGTCTCCAGCGGGCGGCCGTACAGGAAGCGGATGAGGGTGCGCTCGATGAGCACGCCGAGGAACCCGGATGCGAGGAAGGCGAGCGGGATGGCGATGAACAGGCTGGCGCCGAACAGCCAGGGGGCGTGGGCGCGGACGGCCTCCTGGACCATGAAGGTCACGTAGGCGCCGATCATGACCATCTCGCCATGGGCCATGTTGATGACGCCCATGACGCCGAAGGTGATGGCGAGCCCGGCGGCGGCCAGCAGCAGGACCGAGCCCAGGCTGAGGCCGTAGAAGGCGCCTTGGAGCAGCGACCAGACCTGCTGCATGCGGTCGATGGACACGACGGCGGCGGCGGCGGCCACAGCGACGGCGGCGGGCTGCGGACCGAGGGAGGCGAGGACGGACCGGGCCTCGAGGTCACCCCGCGCGGCCAGGGTGGCGACGGCCCCGAGGCGGTCGGGCTCGGGGCTGTCCGCGCTCGCGAGGAGGGCGGCGGCGCGGGCCTGGGCCATGAGGGTGCGGACGGAGGCGTCGCGCTCGGCGGCGATGGCGCGGTCGAGCGCCGGGAGGGAATTGGCGTCGCGGGACTTGAACACGGCCTCGGCGGCCGCGGCGCGGGTGGCGGCGTCCGGCGCGAAGAGGCGGATGGCGCCCTGGGCGGCCTCGAGGGTGCGGCGGACGGCGTTGTTCAGGCGCACGGGGCGGAGGCCGGTGGCGTCCGGCACGGGGGCACCGGTCTCGGCGTCGACCACCCCTGCATCGGTACGGATCACCGGTGCGCCGTTGCTGCGGGTGGAGAGGCGGCCGGCGGTCAGTGCGTCGAGGATCGTGGGGGCGCGAGGGTCGCCGGAGGTGGCGATGCTATCGATGGCCCGGCGCATGTCGTCGAAGCCGCCGCCGAGCTGGTCTAGCCCGGGGACAGCGGCGCGGGCGGGAAGGGCGAAGAGGATAAGGATGAGCAGGAGGCGCAGTCGGGGGATCCTCGCAGCATCGTCATCGCGAGCCGCAGGCGTGGTGATCCAGGGGCTGCGAAACCGCGCTTTGCGGCCCCTGGATCGCCACGCTTCGCTCGCGATGACGGTTGTTGGCGGTCAGGCGTGGTGCGTTACTTGCTCGCACCTCCGCACTTGCCGGTCTTCACGTTGAAGTTGCCGCAAGCGAGGGGGGCGCGCCAATCTGCGATCAGGTCGCGGCTGCCCTCGAGGTGGGGGGACCATTCCTGCGCGACGATGGTGCCGGGCGTGGTGCTGACGATGTTGAACTGGCCGTTGTCCTGGATTTCGCCGATCAGCACCGGCTTCGTGATGTGGTGGTTCGGCATCATGGCGCTGAGGCCGCCCGAGAGGTTGGGCACGGCAACGCCGATCATGGCGTCGATCACCTTCGACGTGTCGAAGCTGCCGGCCTTCTCGACGGCCTTCACCCACATGGCGAAGCCGATGACGTGGGCCTCCATGGGGTCGTTCGTCACGCGCTTGGCGTTCTTCGTGTAGGCCTGCCAGCGGCTGATGAACGACTTGTTCTCGGCGTTGTCGACGCTCATGAAGTAGTTCCAGGCGGCCAGGTGGCCGACCAGCGGCTTGGTGTCGATGCCGGCCAGCTCTTCCTCGCCGACGCTGAACGCCACCACGGGGATGTCGGTCGCCTTCAGGCCCTGGTTGCCGAGCTCCTTGTAGAACGGCACGTTGGCGTCGCCGTTGATGGTGGACACCACGGCGGTCTTCTTGCCGGCGCTGCCGAATTTCTTGATGTCGGCGACGATGGTCTGCCAGTCGCTATGACCGAACGGGGTGTAGTTGATCAGGATGTCTTCCTGCTTCACGCCCTTGGACTTGAGGTAGGCTTCCAGGATCTTGTTCGTGGTGCGGGGATAGACGTAGTCCGTGCCGGCGAGCACCCAGCGCTGCACCTTCTCCTCGGCCATCAGGTAGTCCACCGCGGGCACGGCCTGCTGGTTGGGGGCAGCGCCGGTGTAGAACACGTTCTTGCTGCTTTCCTCGCCCTCATACTGAACGGGGTAAAACAGGATGTTGTTGGTTTCCTCGAACACGGGCAGCACGGATTTGCGGCTGACCGAGGTCCAGCAGCCGAACACGGCGGCGACCTTCTGCACGGTGATGAGCTCGCGCGCCTTCTCGGCGAAGAGCGGCCAGTTGCTGGCCGGGTCGACCACGACCGCCTCGAGCTTGCGGCCGAGCACGCCGCCTTTCTTGTTCTGCTCGTCGATGAGCATGAGCATGACGTCCTTCAGCGTGGTCTCGCTGATGGCCATGGTGCCGCTGAGGCTGTGCAGGATGCCGAGTTTCACGGGCTCGGTCTGGGCGATGGCGGGTGCGGTGCCGAACAGGGCGGCGGCGAAACCGAGGGCAACGAGCCCCCGGCGTGGGACCATGGTGCGGTGCGTCTTCATCGATGTGTCTCCCAGCGTGCATTCGGCACACGACCTCGTGACGAGGACGCAACTCGCGTGCCAGGCCGGCTCGCCGGCTCGGATGGCGAACGGTGCTGCACGATCTGCCCGGAAGCGGGGCGGGTGGCGCATGGTTGGGCAGTTCAGGGCGGGGCGAGGCTGCTTTTTATCGAGGCAGCCACCGCATAGGCGGAGGTGCGGGGCTGCCAGCTGGTCCAGTGCAGGTCTCGGGACGCGTTGGCGAGGCTGCGCTTGTAGCGGGCGTCGCCGGCAAGCAGGTCGTATTCGCGGTCGCCCCGGGCGCGGGCGTGCTCGAGGGCGGCGAGATGGCAGGTGAGCCCGGGCTTGTGCGGGGAGTTTTCCGAGCCGGGGGGCTCGTAGTGGAAACCGCTCTGGTAGGCGAGGGTGCAACCGGCGGCATGCAGGTTGAGCAGGTAGCCGATAGGGCGCGCGCCGGCCTGGATGCGGAGCAC
Source organism: Acetobacterales bacterium (assembly GCA_038229135.1). Taxonomy (GTDB): domain Bacteria; phylum Pseudomonadota; class Alphaproteobacteria; order Acetobacterales; family Acetobacteraceae; genus JBBROS01. The sequence continues at coordinate 219,062 of JBBROS010000001.1, read as the reverse complement.
GTCGACGAGCCCGGTCGGCACGCCGCGGCCGATGATGGCGTGGTGGAAGCGCTGGACCGGGGCGGTGGCGAAGCCCGAGCTGACGCCGCGGGCAGACCAGGTGGCGACGTGCAGGGCGAGCAGCGCCTCGAGCCATTCCTTGGCCACGGCGGGCGTGTCGGCGCGTTCGAGCGTGATGGGGCCGTGGGCCTCGTAGGCGCGGGCGGAGCGGCGGGCCTGGGCGCGGGTGTTGGCGCTGAGGCGTTCGATCCAGGGGCCGCCCGGCAGTAGGGTGGCGTAAGGGGCGGCGCGGGTCTGCACCGGGCCGAGCACGCCCCCCGCGGCGCGGGCCGCCTCGAGCCCGGCGCCGTCGATCCCGCTCAGCGCCACGCGGCCGAACCGGCCGGCGGCGGCGCGCAGCACGCAGGCAAGGACTGCGGCGCGGTCCTGCGGGGAGGCGAGGACGCCGTTATGCTCGATGAAGACGGAGTCCTGTGCCGGGTCGGTGGTCTCATGGAGGGCGAGGCTCGGGCCAAGGGGGCCGGGGCGGCGGCCGAGCCAGGCCAGGCCGCGAAGTTCGTTGCCGTGGTGGACCTCCACGAGGCGGGAATCGCGCCAACGGTGGGTGGCGAGCCAGGGCCAGCGCAGGAAAGCGGCGGCGCCCACGGCCTCGGCCATGGCCTCCCAACGCGCGGCGAGCGTGGGGTCGGCCGGGTCGGGGCGGGAGAGGGTCGCCTGCATCGCGGCCTTCATAGGGCGGTTTGGGCGTATTCGGCCATGCGCGCCCTTTCGCGGCGGCCCGGAGGCTGGCAGGGTCCGGGCTGGTTTCCGGCAGAGTAGGTTAGAGGTTGGGCGTGCAGGCGGTGACGACGATCGTCGAGTTGTTGATCCCGCCCACGGGACTGCTGATCCTGGCGCTGCTGTTGCTGCCGTGGCGGCGCGGACGCGGCCTGGTGGCGGCGCTTCTCGTGCTGGTGCTGGCGTGCACGACGCCGCTGGTGTCGCGCGCCCTGCTGCGGACGCTTGCGGTTGCGTCCGTCCCGGCGGGCCCGCCTCCGCAGGCGATCGTCGTGCTTTCGGCCGACGTGGAGCGGACGGGCGTGCCGGGGCAGCCGATGATGGGGGCGCTCACGCTCGAGCGGCTGCGGGCCGGGGTGGCGCTGGCCCGGCGTACCGGGCTGCCGCTGCTCGTTACCGGCGGGGTGGTGACGGAGGCGCCGCCGGTAGGGCGGCTGATGGCGGCCAGCCTGCGGGACGATTTCGCGCTGCCTGCGCGCTGGGTGGAGGATGCGTCGGCAACGACGTGGGAGAATGCGTCGATGTCCTCGCCGATGCTGAAGGCGGACGGGGTGGGGCGCGTGTATCTGGTGACGCATGAATGGCACATGCGGCGTGGCCTGCTGGCATTCGCGCGGGCCGGGATGGAGGCGGTGCCTGCGCCGGTGCGGGAGGAGCCGGGGCCGGGCTGGGTGTGGCAGGAAGTTGTGCCGCGGCCCTCGGGGTGGGCGCGCACCTATTATGCGATGCACGAGTGGATCGGGCTGCTGGCGTATCGGTGGCGGCGATGAGCGTGGCCGTGCGCTGGGCGGAGGGGTTCGCGGCGCTCGGGCCGGAATGGGATGCGGTGTTCGCCGAAGGGCCGGGTGTTCCGGCATCGCGCGCGTTCCTGCAATCCACGGCCGAGGCGGCGTTGCCGGAGGGGGTGCGGGCGCGGCTGCTGCTGGCCGAGGTGGCCGGCGCGCCGGCCGGGCTGTTGGCCCTGGCGGACGGGGCTGGGCTGGGAAGCCTTACCTCACCCTACACGGTGCTGTTCCAGCCGCTTCTGGCGCCGGGGGCCGACGCACGCGCGGTCGGGCGCGCCTGGGGCCGGGCGCTGCGGCGCCGCGGTATGGTGCGGCTCGAGGCGCTGGACCCATCGTGGGACGGGCTGGCGCCGCTTCTCGCGGGCTTCGCGGGCGCGGGGCTGGTGCCGCTGCGCTACGAGATGTTCGGGAACTGGTGGGCCAATCTGGCCGGGCAGGACTGGGACGCATATCTCGCGGCCCGGCCCGGTGCACTCCTCAGCACCGTCAAGCGCCGCACCAAGGCGCTGCTGCGCGAGCCCGGCGTGCACATCGAGGAGGTGCGCGGGCCGGAGGGCGTGGAGAGGGCGCTAGCCGCGTACGAGGCGATCTATGCGCGGAGCTGGAAAGAGCCCGAGCCCTTTCCCCGGTTCAACGCGACCCTGCTGCCGCGCCTGGCGGAGGCGGGCGTGCTCCGCTTCGGCGTGCTGTGGCGCGGCAAGGAGGCGCTGGCGGCACAGTATTGGACGCGGTCGGGCGGGTCGGCGACCGTGCTCAAGCTGGCCCATGACGAGGCGCACCGCGCGGCGTCCCCGGGCACGGTGCTGACGGCGCACATGATCCGCAGCGCCTTTGCCGAGGGCGGGCTGGAGGCGATCGATTTCGGGCGCGGAGACGACCTCTACAAACGGGACTGGGCGCCGCTTCGGCGGGTGCGGGTTGGCGTGCTGCTGGCCGCACCGTGGCGGCTGGCGGGAGCTGCGGCGGCGCTGCGGCACGCGGCGGGGGTGATGAGGCGACGCTTTACGGCGCGGCCCTGAACACGCCGGCGCAGGCGATCTCGAGATAGGCTTCGACGGCATCTATGGACGGCCCGTCGCCGCCGAACAGCAGCGGGGTGTAGAGCGGGCCGTAAAGCACCGCGAGCGCTGGGCCGGGCTGGACGCCGGGGCGCAGCTCGCCCGCGGCGAGGGCCCGCGACATGCGCGCGAACCCCCAGACGCGGCGGGGCTGGAGCCATCGCTCCCCGAGGGCCCGGGCGAGGCCCGGGTCGGTGCGGGCGCCGCCCAGCATGGCCGCGAGCACGCGGCCGCGCGGGCCACGGAGCAGGCGCGCCAGGTCGGCGATCTGTGCCCGGAAGTCGCCCTGCGCGGAGCCTGTGTCGGGAAAGCGCAGCTCGGCCTCCGTCGCGTGGAAGAAGGCGTCCACGGCGAGGTCGGCCTTCGTCGCCCACCACCGGTATATGGTCGTCTTGCCGGCGGCTGCGGCGGCGGCAACGGGCTCGATGGCGAAGCCGGCATAGCCTCGTTCGGCGAGGATGGCGAAGGCGGCGTCCAGGATCGCTTCGCGCGAGGTTTCGCTACGGGGCCGTCCTGGAACTCTTGACTCGGACATGCGATACGTTACCGTTGCGTAGGCCGGATACGGTAAACCCGAGAGCAAGGAACACGCCATGGCCGTCATTCCCCATACGATCGACATCGTAGTCGCCGACATGGGGGCGGCACTGGCCTTCTACCGCGCGCTTGGCCTGACGGTGCCGGACGGGGCCGAGGGCGAGATGCAGGTGCAGGTGCCGACGCCAGGTGGCGCCACGCTGGGTTTCCTGGCCGAAGCCGCCATGCGGCAGAGCAACCCAGCCTGGGTTCAACCGGTCGGCCAGCGCGTGACGTTCGCGTGCCGGTGCGACAGCCCGGCCGAGGTCGACGCGGTGTATTAGCAGGTGGTGCGGGCCGGCTACGAGGTCCGGATGGCGCCATGGGACGCCTTCTGGGGCCAGCGCTACGCCATGCTCGGGGACCCGGACGGCAACCGGGTGGACCTATTCGCGGCCACGACGCAGGGGGGCCACGAATGACCATTGGCACCGGGCTCATTACGGAGCCCGGCACGGCGGCTCAGGCGCTGGCGAACCGCCGGTAGAAATAGGCCGTCGACGTTCCGAGCACGGCCCAGGTGAGGAAGCTCACGACCGTGACCGCCGCCACGAACTGGCGCACGAGCGCTTCGGGGGCGGCGGATGTGATCTCGGCCGGGCGCGGGGCGCCCCACAGATGGGGCAGGGCGATCAGCAGCACGGCGCAGGCCGGCCATGCCCAATGGCGGCCATAGGCGAGTAGCGCGAGCCCGCCCGCGGTGAGGGCGGCCGTGGTGCCCCACCAGAGCTGGCGCGCGAGCAGCGGCCCGGCCTCGGTGCCCGGCACCTCGGGGGGCAGCCCCAGGCCCGGGGCCAGGGTGAAGGCGGCGAAGCCTGCGAGGCCCCACCACAGCCCCGTCCGCCACGTTGGGTCCGCCCCGAGGAGCGCGAGCCCGGCGGCCAGGAGAAGGCCGTAGGCGATGGCGGTCAGGATGTCGGCGAGCGCGGTGTAGGCGGTGCGTTCCAGCCCGTCCTGCGGTTGCCAACTGGGCGCGTTGTGGTCGTGCGCGGCCGGTGTTCCTGCAGGGTGGTCGTGCGCCGGGGCGGCTTGTTCGGCCGCACGCTCGAACATCTCGGCGCGAAGGATAAGGGGCACCGTGCCGACCTGGTGCAGCACGGTCACGAACAGCCCGGTGAGAAGCCCGGCGCAGGCGGCGGCGAACACGAGCCGGCGGAGGATGGTCATCGTGCGGTCCGTTGGTTGGCCGACGCTAGTGGCAGGGGAACCCGTTGGAGTGCCGGGTGTCGTGCGCCGCGTTGTGGACGGCCTCGATATGCGAGAAGCCGACGCCCCAGAGCAGCGTCAGGCCGAGCGCTGCCACGGCGATCGAGGATGCCACCACCTGGGCCCGGGCCGGGGCGCCTGCCGACGCCGTGGTGCCGGCAGCGTGGGGGGCAAGGGTCGTTGCATTGCTCATCGAAGGGTCTCCGGTCACTCGGCAGTGGTGGTGCGGTCATGATGCCGTCGGTTCGGCCCCGTGTCCAATGGGGTGCGACCCGGGCTGACATCCGGCCCGGAACAGCCCATGTTATTGCGGGAAAACACCGGAGGCCCGCCATGCTGAACCCGACCTGCCCGTTGCCGCTGCGTGATCCGAGCCTGTTTCGGCAGGCGTGCCTGATCGGGGGGCAGTGGGTGGAGGCGGCGGACAGCAAGGTGATCGAGGTGGTGAACCCCTCGACGGGGGTGGTGCTGGGGACGGTCCCGGCGTTGGGGGCGGCGGAGACGCGGCGCGCGATCGAGGCGGCGCACAAGGCTGGGCCGGCCTGGCGCAAGACGCTGGCGAAGGACCGGGCGACGATCCTCCGGCGCCTGCACGCGCTGATGCTCGAGAACGCCGACGACCTGGCCATGATCATGACGGCCGAGCAGGGCAAGCCGCTTGCGGAGAGCAAGGGGGAGATCGGCTACGCGGCCTCGTTCATCGAGTGGTTCGCCGAGGAGGCCAAGCGGGTCTATGGCGAGGTGGTGCCGCAGAACATGGCGGGGCGGCGGATCATCGTGACGAAGGAGCCGATCGGGGTGTTTGCGGCGATCACGCCTTGGAACTTCCCGAGTGCGATGATCGCGCGCAAGGCGGGCCCCGGTTGGGCGGCCGGGTGCACCGGGGTGATGCGGCCGGCGAGCCAGACGCCGTTCAGCGCGCTTGCGTTGGGCGTGCTGGCGGAGCGGGCCGGGATGCCGCCCGGCGTGTGCAACGTGATCACGGGGCCCTCGGGTGCCGTGGGTGGCGAGCTGACGGGCAACCCTCTGGTGCGCAAGCTGACCTTCACGGGCAGCACCGAGGTCGGGGCCAAGCTGCTGGCGCAGTGTGCGCCCACCATCAAGAAGACGAGCATGGAGCTCGGGGGCAACGCGCCCTTCATCGTGTTCGACGACGCGGACCTGGATGCGGCCGTGGTGGGCGCCATGGCGAGCAAGTTCCGCAACACCGGGCAGACCTGCGTGTGTGCGAACCGGATCTTGGTGCAGGACTCGGTGTATGACGCGTTCGCGGCCAAGCTGAAGGTGGCGGTCGAGGCCCTCCAGGTGGGCGACGGCATGGAGCAGGGCGTCACGCAGGGGCCGCTGATCAATGGTGATGCCGTGGTGAAGGTGGAGCAGCACGTGGCGGACGCGCTGGGCCGGGGTGCCCGCGTCATCACGGGTGGCAAGCGGCACGAGCGGGGCGGGCATTTCTTCCAGCCCACGATCCTCGCCGACGTGCCGCACGACGCGCTGGTGGCCCATGACGAGACGTTCGGGCCGCTGGCGCCGCTGTTCCGCTTCAGCACCGAGGAGGAGGCGGTGGCGATGGCCAACGACACGCCGTTCGGGCTCGCGGCCTATTTCTATGCGCGGGACGTGGGGCGCATCTTCCGTGTGGCCGAGGCGCTGGAGAGCGGGATCGTGGGCGTGAACGAGGGGATCATCAGCACCGAGGTGGCGCCGTTCGGTGGCGTGAAGCAGAGCGGGCTGGGGCGGGAAGGCGGGCGGCAGGGGATCGAGGACTACCTCGAGGTGAAATACGTGGCGCTCGGAGGCCTGGGCGCGTGAGCGACTACGACCTCTTCGTCATCGGCGGCGGCTCGGGCGGCGTACGATGCGCCCGGGTCGCGGCGCAGCATGGCGCGCGGGTCGGCATCGCCGAAGACACATATTGGGGCGGCACCTGCGTCAACGTGGGGTGTGTGCCCAAGAAGATCCTGGTGCAGGCGGCGGAGTATGGGCGCCTGGCCGAGGATGCGCGCGGCTTCGGGTGGGACAGCCACGCGGCGAAGCACGACTGGGCGGCGCTGATCGGGCACAAGGATGCCGAGATCAGCCGGCTGAACGGCATCTATGCGTCGCTGCTCGGCAATGCGGGCGTGACGATGCACGAGGCCCATGCGCGCTTCGTGGGGCCGCACGAGCTGGAGCTGACGGAGCGATCGGGGGCCACGCAGCGCATCACGGCGGACCGCATCGTGATCGCCGTCGGCGGCCACCCGGCCGTGGAGCCGCCGATCCCGGGGATGGAGCTCGGGATCACGTCGGACCAGGCGTTCCACCTGCCGGCGCTGCCCCGGCGCGTGCTGATGGTGGGGGGCGGGTATATCGGGGTGGAGTTCGCCGGGCTGTTCCATGGGCTGGGGGCGGAGGTGGACGTGGTGTATCGCCAGCCGCTGCCGCTGCGCGGGTTCGACGAGGAGCTGCGGGCGGAGCTGGCGGCGCAGTACGAGGCGCAGGGCATCCGGCTGCACCCGAGCCAGACGGTGCACAGCATCGAAGCGGTTGGAGACGCGCGGCGGGTCGTGCTGACGAGCGGGCATGTGGTGGAGGCGGACCTCGTGTTCTTTGCGGTCGGCCGGACGCCGCGGACGGCGCGGCTCGGGCTCGAGGCGGTGGGGGTCGTGCTCGACGCAAAGGGCGCCGTTGTGGTGGACGGCGAGAACCGCACCAATCTGCCGCACGTGTTTGCGGTGGGGGACGTGTCCAACAAGTTGAACCTGACGCCGGTTGCCATCGCCGAGGGGCACCACCTGGCGGACCGGCTGTTCGGGCCGCCGCCACCGCGGAGCTGGTCGTTCGCGGCCGTGGCGACGGCGGTGTTCAGCCATCCGCCCCTGGCGACGGTGGGGCCGACCGAGGCGCAGGCGGCCGAACGTGGCGAGGTGGACGTGTATGTGGCGCGGTTCACGCCCATGCGGCACGTGATGAGCGGGCGGGGCCAGGCCGGGCAGGGCAAGACGCTGATGAAGATGCTGGTGGACGGGCCCAGCCAGCGCGTGCTGGGCGTGCACATCCTGGGCGACGACGCGCCGGAGATGATGCAGGGCATCGGGGTCGCGCTGACGGCCGGGGCCACGAAGCAGGATTTCGACCGCACGATCGGCATCCATCCGACGAGTGCGGAGGAGTTCGTGACGTTGCGGACACGCACGCGGGTGGCGGGGGAGCAGCGGGCGGCGGCGGCGTAGGCGAGCGACACTTCAGGACGCTTCCCGACAGCATAGGTTAAGCTGCGCCTTGTAAGCTGCGTGCATGCGCACCTCCCTGTTCCTCGCAGTCTCTGTTCTGCTCGCCAGCGCGGCCTCGGCCCAGGCGGCGCCGATCGCGGTCGCTCCGCTGGGGGCGGATGTGGTGTTGGCATCCGAGTTCCGGCTGAACGTGGAGATCCCGGCGGCCGAGCCGTGCGGTGTGGCGTGTGCGCCGGTGGCCATCGCCCCGGCCCCGGGCGTGCCTGCGGTGCTGGCAGCGGTGCTCGGCAAGGCCACGGGCGGCCCCGTCCCGCTCCCCGCTTCCATGCCGGCCGCGGTGTCGCCCCTGGTGGGCGCGTTCCGGGGGATGCCGGCGGGGCGCGGCCTTGCCGTGTTGCCCGGCAGCCCGGGCGTGCACGCCGTTACGGTGCGCGAGGGCGGGTTCATCGTGCCGAGGGATGCCACGATGGCGAGCTTCTTCGGCCGACTCGGCCACGCCGACGCATCGCCTGTCGCGGATGCCGGGAGCGTTCGGCTGGATGCGCTGGCCGGGGTCGAGAGGCTGGTGACGGAGGCGGCGCAGACCTGGGAGGGTGCGGCGGAGGACTGGCTGGACGCGCTGGCCGCGACCGTGCTGGACGGGGTGTTGGCATTGCATGCGCTCGAGGGGCTGGCGGCGGTTGCTGCCCTCGTGCTCGCCGCCCAGGCGGCGCGTGGTGCCCGCCGGCGCTGGCGGGTGCGGTCGCGGCTGGGCTGGTCCGAGCCTGCCTGGGCCGATGCCACCTGGCAGGGCCGGGCGACGCTGCCGCGCGGGCATGCCGCGGCCAGCTGAGAAAAAACGGTCGCCGTGCTACATTGCGGCTTGGCAAAGGGTGTCCGGTTCGGCTTACATTGTTCCTGTATGGACACGTTGACACATCGCGCCCCGGCAAGAGGGCACGCTCCGAACCCACGTAAGCGGGTGGCTCCATGATCCGATCGGGCATTGCGCCGGAAGACTTGCGGGCGTGCCAGACGATGCTGTGCACCGGCAGCCGGAGCTTCTTCATCGCCGGGCTGCTGCTGCCGCGGCGGGTGCTGGAGCCTGCGACGGCGCTGTATGCGTTCTGCCGGGTGGCGGACGACCTGATCGATGGCGGGGGCGACACGCGGGCGGCGTTGGACGTGCTCGGGCGGCGTCTGGACGCGATGTATGCGGGGCGGCCCTGGGCGGAGCCGTCGGACCGGGCGCTGGCGGCGGTGGTCGAGGCGCATCGGCTGCCCCGGGCGCTGCTGGACGGCTTGCTCGAGGGCTTCGCGTGGGACGCCGAAGGGCGGCGCTACGAGACTTTGGCCGAGCTCGAGGCCTATGCGGCGCGGGTTGCGGGGACGGTAGGCGCGGCCATGGCGGCGCTCATGGGGGTGCGCGAGGCGGCGCTGGTGGCGCGGGCCTGCGACCTGGGTGTGGCGATGCAGCTCAGCAACATCGCACGGGACGTGGGCGAGGATGCGCGGGCGGGGCGGATCTATTTGCCGCTGGCCTGGTTGCGGGAGGTCGGGATCGAGCCCGAAGCGTTCCTGGCCATGCCGCGGTGGTCTCCCGCGCTGGGTGAGGTCATCCGGCGGCTCGTGGATGCGGCCGAGTTCCTGTATCGGCGGGCCGATGCCGGCGTGGCGGCGCTCCCGCTGGGGTGTCGCCCCGGGATCGGCGCCGCCCGGCGGTTCTATTCGGCCATCGGGCACCGTGCGGCGGCGCTCGACCCGGTGGCGCAGCGGGCGCGGGTGCCTGGGCCGGCCAAGCTGTGGCTGGCCGCCCGGGCGCTGGCCGCGGCGCCTTGGCCCGGTGCTGGCATCGACGCGCCGCCGCTGGCCGCGGTGCGGCACCTGGTGTCCGCGGTGGCCGCCTCGGGCCCGGTGCGCGCCGAGCCGGGGCGGCTCGTCTGGCTCATCGAGCTGTTCGCCTCGCTCGAGACGCGCCGGAGCATGGAGCGGGCATGATGGACCTGGTGGCCCGATACGAGTGGATGATCCTGCTGCTGATCCCGCTCGTGCTGCTGGTGTGGGAGCTGGTTCGGACGCGCCGGGCCATCCGGCGGGAGCGGGAGGGGAAGTAGGCGCCCCCCGTCCGCAAGGGACGGAGGGAACGCGCCGAGCTATGCCGCGCGACGGCGCGCCACCGCCACGGCACCGACGCCGACCAGGAGCAGCGCCATGGACGCGGGCTCGGGCACGAGGAGGATGAGCGCGTCCGCCGCGACCTGGGCGTGGCCGGCTTCGGTGGGGTGCAGGCCGTCGAAGAACAGATAAGCGTCCTGCCCTGCGGTGGTCGGGCTGCAGAGGGTGCCGGAGGCAGGGTCCGTGTAGGTGCCCGTCCAGCAGCGGCTGGTGACGTTCGTGAAGCCGTAGGTGGAAGGGTTGGCCACGACCTGCCGGACCTTGGTGAACTCGTCGAGCGTGAACAGCTGCAGCCCGGTGTCGCGTGCCGGCACGAGGTCGGCCTGGAGCGCCAGGTTGAAGGCATTCGCAAGGGACGTGACGAGCCCCTGGAACGCGGCGCCGGCCTCGCGGGCAATGGGCGTGAGGCCGAGATCGGGGACGTTGTAGAGCAGGACCGACTTGGCGCCCGCCGTCTTCAAGGCCCCGATGAAGGTGGCGGCATTTTGTGCCGCGGTGGCGACTGCCGCCTGCACGGATGCGAGCGGGGCGCCGAGCGTGTAGGCGCGGGCGGCGGCAAAGACGTCGTTGGCGCCGATCGTGAGGGTGTAGAGCGCCGAGGAGGGTGCCGTGGCATGCGCGGTGCCGAACTGGGCGAGCTGGCTGCCGAGGTCGATCGCCTGGGCGGCGTAGAGCGGCGTGGCGCCGGTGCGGGCGCCGCCATAGGCGAAGTCGTTGCCGCCGAGCAGGCTCGGGCCGAGAACGCCGAGGCCGAGGGAGACGGTGAGGTCCTGCACCCAGGTCGGGCCGTTGGAGAAGCGGCCGGCGGAGTAGGGGCTGACCGGCTGCGGCGGGAGGGGGCTGCCGGGCTGGCTGCTGAAGGTGAAGAGGTTGCCGGCGTCCGAAAGGCTGTCGCCGAAGGCGTAGACCGCGCTGTAGGTCGGGGCGGCCTGAGCTACGCTGGCGGCGAGGGCGAGCGCTGCGGCGAGTGATGCGAGCTTCGACATGGATGCCTCCCGTTACTCCCGTCGAACCGTAACGGGCGGGGTAGGAAGGTCAATCCAGAATAGGCCGCGCAGCGATGAGGCCCCGCCCCCGTCCTCTCTCGCGGGGCAGGGCCGTCCTAACCGAAGCGGCGGGGGACGCGGAAGGGGAGCATGACCTGCACCCATGGTTGGGTGAAGCGGCGCATGTCGAGGCTCTCGTGGACGGCGACCAGGTCCTGGCCGCGCAGACGGGTCTCGATCACGCTGCGGGCGTAGAAGGGGCTGTCCGTCAGTGTCTGGCGGACGCGCGGGACATGGCCGGGGTCGGCGCGGGTCTGGCGGCCCACGCGCCAGTGGGTGGGGGCGAGGGCGGCGCGGGGCGGGGGGTCGAAGGGGCGTACGATGCCGCCAGGGCCGACGTCGAGGGCCAGCGATTGCTCGCCGCCCTCGAGACGTTCGGCGTTGTAGAGGATGGTCGCGCCGGATTCGGTCGGGGCCCGGCACCAGTCCCAGTGCGCGAAATCGGCCTCGAGCGGGCGATCCCCGTCGTTGCCGTCGAGGTAGCCGGGGCCGGACCAGCTGAGGCCCGGGCGGTCCAGCCGGACCTCGACGCGGGAGGCGGGGGCGAGCGGCGTCCAGCGGTGGCGCCCGGCGTCGTCGAGCGTGAAGCGGGCGCCGGTGAGCGCCGAGGGATGCACGCGAACGGTCCCGCGGATGCGCTGCGGCAGGGGAGCGCCGATTTCATCGATGTCCATCACGAGCGTGCTGCCGTCCCACCGGACGGAGCTGGGCCCGATCGCCAGCGACGTCCTGCCGCGGGACACGGCGCCGCGTCGCCGCTCCGTCATGGCCCAGCGCGAGGGCCGGCCGTAGAGGGCGACGTGGAAGCAGGCATGGTCCTCGGCGGCCACCTGGTCCGCCCCGTGCAGGCGGCGTGCGAGGGTATACCAGGGGGAAAACACGCTGCCGAGGAAGACGATGATGGTGAGGCCGTGCACCCCGTCATCGCTCAGGGCGTCGACATACCACCAGCGGTATCCGCCGTTCGCGACCGTTTGGTCGAAGCGCGGCTGCGGGTCGTGCGGCCCACCAGGTCCTGCAGGACCCGCGCCGCCGCGTGCCGGCCCGAAAGCGTCGCCATGGGGATGCCCGCCCCCGGATGCACGCTGCCACCCGCCAGGTAGAGCCCCTGAACGGAGGTCCGCGAGGCCGGGCGGCTGAAGCTCGCCGTGGCGCCGATCGTCGCTGCCCCGTAGAGCGCGCCCCCCGCCCCCGGGAACAGCCGGCTGAAGGCGGCTGGCGTCGTCATCGTCGGGGGCGCCACCAGTTGCAGCCTCGCCCCGCTGCGGGCCATGAGGCTCATGATCCCTTGCATGCACTGGTCGATCTCCACTTGGCTGAAGGCACGGCGGTCGCCGGTGGGTGGCGCGTTGACGAGGATCAGCAGGCGCTCGGCCCCCGGTGGGGCGCCCGCGCGGCCATCCTCGCCGGGCTCGTCCACCCGATCCTGCGCGCAGATGTATGTGGTAGGCTCGGTGGGCAGCAGGCCTTGGTTGATCATCTTGAACTCGGTCGCGTAGTCCTGGCTGAAGAACACGGTGTGGCGCAGGAGGGGCAGGCCGGAGGTCTCGGCCAGCACGCCCCAGGTCACGGCGCTGAGGGAGCGCTGCGGGAACTTGAGCGGCTGGGCCACGGAGCGGGGCGCATCGCCGAGCTGGCCGAGGCCGAGGGCGCCGGGCTCGCCGTTGAACACGACGGCGTCGGCCTCGATGATCTCGCCATTCGGCAGCCGCACGCCGCTGACCCGGCCGGTGGATGTCACGACCTCGCTGGCCACCGTGTCGTAGCGGATGGTGGCGCCCCGGCGCTGCGCGAGGCCGGCAAGGGCCTGGGCCACCTTGTGCATGCCGCCGTCCACCAGCCACACGCCCTGCTGCTCGACATGCGCGATGAGCATGAGGGTCGCGGGCGCCTGGAAGGGCGAGGTCCCGACATAGGTGCTGTAGCGCCCGAAGAGCTGGCGGAGGCGCTTGTCCTTGAAGTGACGGCCGAGCTCGTCCCACAGGATCTCGAACGGCTTCAGCGCCAGCCCCCGGCGCAGCCCGGCGGAGAGCGCGAGGCCGGCCATGCTGGGGCGGGGCACGGCGATGAAGCGGCGCTCGAGCGTTTCGTAGATGCGGCCGGCTTCCTTGCAGAACGCGCGGTAGCCCTTGGCCTCGGAGGCGCCCGCGAAGGCGCCGATGGCGTCGGCGGAGCGCTCGCGGTCGGCAAACAGGTCGAGCGACTGGCCGCCCGCCCAGGCGTGGCGGGCGAGGGTGGTCGCCGGGATGAGCGCGAGGTGGTCCGTCAGGTTCTCCCCGGCGTCGGCGAACAGCGCCTCGAACACCCAGCGCATGGTGAACACGGTGGGCCCGGCATCCAGCGTGCGGCCGGCGACCTCGATCGTGCGCATCTTGCCGCCGGGGGCGGACCCGCGCTCGAGCACCGTGACATGCAGGCCTTGGCCCGCGAGGTCGATGGCCGCGGCGAGGCCTCCCAGGCCGGCGCCGATGACGACGATGCGCTTGGTGCGCTCGGGGGAAAGGGGGGCGGTTGCGATGGCTATGACCTTTTGCGGATTGTGCTTGACCGGAATGTCAGGACGGGTTGACAGTCAGAACTGACAAGAACGGTTGACAGTCCAGGCTGTCAAGATGTGGAGGGGCGCATGCCGACACAACGGATCGAACGGGCATTGCAGGCGGCGCTGGGCCGGACTGATGGGGCGATGTGCCCCCCGCGGTTGTCGGCGGCCATGCGCCATGCGGTGTTCCCTCGAGGGGCGCGTATTCGGCCCCGGTTGTGCCTCGCCGTTGCCGCCGCGTGTGGCGACGACGCGCCGCAGGTCACGGATGCCGCTGCGGCGGCCATCGAGCTACTGCATTGCGCGAGCCTCGTCCATGACGACCTGCCGTGCTTCGACGATGCAGCGACGCGGCGGGGGCAGCCCTCCGTGCACCGGGCCTATGGGCAGCCACTGGCGGTGCTGGCGGGGGATGCGCTGATCGTGCTGGCATTCCAGAGCCTGGCGCAGGGAGCGGCGCTGATGCCCATGCGGCTCGGGCCGCTCGTGGCGATCGTGGGCATGGCCGTGGGCGTGCCGAACGGCATCGTGGCCGGGCAGGCGTGGGAGTGCGAGGACGAGTGCGACCTCGCGCTGTATCAGCGGGAGAAGACGGGCGCGCTGTTCGCGGCGGCGACCGTGGCGGGGGCGGCGGCGGCGGGGGCCGAGGCGGAGCCCTGGCGCCGGATGGGCATGCAGCTCGGCGAGGCGTTCCAGGTGGCCGATGACATCCTCGACGCGACCGGGGACGCGGCGGTGCTGGGCAAGCCCGTGCAGCAGGATGCGGCGCATCATCGGCCGAACGCGGTGCATGCGCTCGGGCTGGCAGGCGCCATCGCTCGGCTGCGGGAGCTTGCGGCGGACGCGGCCAGCAGCGTGCCGGCGTGCCCGGGCCAGTCGGGGCTGCGGGCGCACATCCTGACGGAGACGCTGCGGCTAGTGCCGGCCCATCTTGCCGCGGGCCTGGACGCCGGGCTGGACGTGGTTCGGGTGGCCTGACGCCCTGATCGCGGCGCTCCGTACTCGGCTTGCGAGCCGGCCCGGGTTCCGCGCCTGGGCCGCCCGGTTCTGGCTGACCCGGCCCGTTGCCCGGCTGGAGGCGCGGGCGCTGTTCGACCTGTGCGCGGGCTTCGTCTACTCGCAGGTGTTGCTGGCCTGCGTGCAGCTGGGCGTGTTCGCGCGGCTGGCGCACGGGCCGGCCACGGCGGCGGCGCTGGCGCCCGAGTGGGGCATGAGCGCGGCTGCGGCGGATCGGCTGCTGGCCGCGGCGGCGGCGCTGCGGCTGACGCGGCGTGTGGGCGGCTCGTATGCGTTGGGGGAGCTCGGGGCCGCGCTGGTGGAGAACCCGGCCGTGGAGGCGATGGTGCGGCACCACGCCTCCGTCTATGCGGACCTGGCCGACCCCGTGGCGCTGCTGCGCGGCAGCCGGGTGGGGCTTGCGGATTACTGGCCCTATGCCGGGGCGGCCGAGCCTGGCGCGCTGCGGCCGGACCAGGTGGCGGCGTATTCCGAGCTGATGGCGGCGTCCCAACCGCTCGTCGCGGCCGAGATCCTGGACGCGTACGACGTCCGGCGGCACCGGGTGCTGATGGACGTGGCGGGTGGCGACGGGCGGTTCCTGTGCTCGGCGGCGGCGCGGGCGCCGGGGCTGCGGCTGGTGCTTGTGGACCTGCCTGCGGTTGCGGCGCGGGCGCGGGCGCGCTTCGCCTCGGCTGGGCTCGGGTCGCGGGCCGAGGCGGTGGGCCTCGATGCGTTCACGGATGCGCTGCCGGAGGGGGCGGACCTGATCAGCCTGGTGCGGGTGGTGCACGACCACGACGACGACCGGGCGGCGGCGCTGCTGCGGGCCGTGCGGGCCGCGTTGGCGCCGGGTGGGACGCTGCTGCTGGCCGAGCCGATGGCCGGTGCGCGCGGGGCCGAGTCGGTGGGGGATGCCTATTTCGGCTTCTACTTGCTGGCCATGGGCACGGGCCGGGCGCGCACGCCGGAGCGGCTGATGTCCATGTTGCGCGGTGCCGGTTTCGGCCAGGTGGGAAGCGTTCCGACGGCTACCCCGCTTCAGACCGGGTTGATCGTCGCGCGGGCCTGACGGGCATGGTGTAAATAATCGTTGACAGTCTTTGCTGTCAGGCTACCGTGACGCTTGTGAGAGGCGCCCCAGCGAGGTGCGCCCAGGGAGATGAAATGCAGGCTCGGGCCGTCGTTCTGAATGCACCGCACGACCTGGCGCTCCAGCGCCTGGCGTTATCGGAGCCAGGCGCGGCCGACGTGGTGATCGACACGGCCTGGAGCGGCATCAGCACGGGCACGGAGCGGCTTCTGTATTCGGGCCGGATGCCGAGCTTTCCCGGCATGGGCTACCCGCTCGTGCCCGGCTACGAGAGCGTGGGCTTGGTTGCCGCTGCCGGGGACGCGTCCGGCCTGACCGTCGGGGAGAGCGTGTTCGTGCCGGGGGCGCATTGCTTCGGAGACGTGCGGTGCCTGTTCGGCGCGACCGCGAGCCGGATCGTCGTTCCGGGTGCGCGTGCGGTCGCCGTGCCGCCGAGCCTCGGCGAGCAGGGCGTGCTCCTCGCGCTTGCTGCCACGGCCCAGCACGCGCTGGCCGCCCCGAATGCGATGCCGGACCTGATCGTGGGCCACGGCGTGCTCGGGCGGCTGCTGGCCCGGCTGGCCATCGTGCATGGCGCCCCGGCGCCGACCGTGTGGGAGACCAACCCGGCCCGGCGCACGGGCGCCGCCGGCTACGACGTGGTGGCGCCCCGCGACGACGACCGGCGCAACTACCGCGCGATCTATGACGTGAGCGGCGACTCCGGCCTGTTGGACGACCTGATCGCCCGCCTCGCGCCGGGCGGCGAGGTGGTGCTGGCCGGGTTCTATGCGGACCGGCTGAGCTTCGCGTTCCCTCCGGCCTTCATGCGGGAGGCCCGGCTGCGGGTGGCCACCCAGTGGCAGCGCGCCGACCTCGATGCCGCCGCGGCGCTGGTGGCGTCGGGCTCGCTCAGCCTCGATGGGCTGCTGACCCATGGCGTGTCCGCCGATTGTGCGGACGACGCATACCGCACGGCGTTCGACGACGCTTCGTGCCTGAAGATGACCCTCGATTGGAGAGCCTGCGCATGAATGCAATGACGGACGCGACGGCCGTGCAGGCGGACATGACGGCAGCCCTTCGGGCCGAGGCCGCGATCGAGCCGGATCCCGTGAGCACGACGCCGGCGAAGAAAGAGACGCAGGTGATCGCCATCTACGGCAAGGGCGGCATCGGCAAGAGCTTCACGCTCGCCAACCTCAGCTACATGATGGCGCAGCAGGGCAAGCGCGTGCTGCTGATCGGATGCGACCCGAAGAGCGACACGACGAGCCTGCTGTTCGGCGGCCGCTCGTGCCCCACCATCATCGAGACCTCGAGCAAGAAGAAGCTGGCCGGCGAGAAGGTGTCGATCGGCGACGTGTGCTTCATCCGCGACGGCGTGTTCGCCATGGAGCTGGGCGGCCCCGAGGTGGGGCGCGGCTGCGGCGGACGCGGCATCATCCACGGGTTCGAGCTGCTCGAGAAGCTGGGCTTCCACGAGTGGGGCTTCGACTACGTGCTGCTCGACTTCCTGGGCGACGTGGTGTGCGGCGGCTTCGGCCTGCCGATTGCGCGGGACATGTGCCAGAAGGTGATCGTGGTCGGGTCCAACGACCTGCAGAGCCTCTACGTGGCCAACAACGTGTGCTCGGCGGTGGACTACTTCCGCAAGATGGGCGGCAACGTCGGCGTGGCCGGCATGGTGATCAACAAGGACGACGGCACGGGCGAGGCGCAGGCCTTCGCGGCGGCAGCCGGCATCCCGGTGCTGTCGGCGATCCCGGCGAACGACGACATCCGGCGCAAGAGCGCGAACTACGAGATCATCGGTCGGCCGGGCAGCGAATGGGCGCCCATGTTCGAGCTGCTGGCCGAGCAGGTGGCGATTGCGCCGCCGGTGCGCCCGACGCCGCTGACGCATGACGCGCTGCTCAGCCTCTTCAAGGGCGAGGCGGTGGGGCGGAACGTGGTGCTGCAGCCCGCGACCGAGATGGACATGTGCGCGGCGACGGTGCTGACGAAGCCATCGCTCGAAGTGGTGTACGAGGGCGCTTGAGCATGGATGGCGCCATCCCCGTGAACGTGCCGGCAGCCACCGAGGGCTGCCATGGTGGGCGGGACACGCTCGAAGCGGCAGCACGGGCGGCGGGCAAGGGTGCGCTGATGGACCGGCTGGCGGCGGATTACCCGCGCGGCCCGCACGACCAGCCACAATCCATGTGCCCGGCCTTCGGCGCGCTTCGGGTGGGCCTGCGGATGCGGCGCACGGCGACGATCCTGAGTGGGTCGGCCTGTTGCGTGTATGGCCTGACGTTCACGGCGCATTTCTACGGTGCCCGGCGCACGGTGGGCTACGTGCCGTTCAACAGCGAAAGCCTGGTGCGCGGGCAGCTCTACGAGGACATCCGGGACGCGGTGCACGAGATTGCCAAGCCGGCCGACTACGACGCGGTGGTGGTGATCAACCTGTGCGTGCCGACAGCCTCTGGCGTGCCGCTGGACCGGCTGCCGCGGCAGATCGACGGCGTGCGGGTGATCGGGATCGACGTGCCGGGCTTCGGCGTGCCGACGCATGCGGAAGCGAAAGACGTGCTGGCGGGCGCGATGCTGAAGTTCGCGCGCCTGGAGGCGGAGACGGGCCCCGTGGCGCGGCCGCGGACGGAAGCGACGCTGCCGACCGTGGCGATGATCGGCGAGCTGTTCCCGGGCGACCCGCCCGGGGTGAGTGCCATGCTGGCGTCCATGGGCCTGGGCGTTGCGCCGGCGCTGCCGAGCCGGGAGTGGCGGGACCAGTATGCGGCGCTCGACTGCGCGGTGGCGGCGGCGGTGCACCCCTTCTACACGGCGACGGTGCGCGAGTTCGGGGCGGCCGGGCGGCCCGTGGTGGGCTCGGGGCCGGTGGGCGTGGAGGGCACGGCGGCCTGGCTCGAGGCCGTGGGCAAGGCGACCGGGACGAGCGCGGAGCCGGCCAAGGCAAAGTGGCTTCCCGCGATCCGGGCGGCGTTGGATGCGGCGCCGATCAAGGCGCGGATCACGGTCAGCGGCTACGAAGGCTCCGAGCTGCTGGTGGCGCGGCTCCTGATCGAGGCCGGGGCGGAGGTGCCGTATGTCGGCACGGCCTGCCCACGGACGGAGTGGAGCGACGCGGACCGGGACTGGCTCGAGGCACGCGGCGTGCACGTGCAGTATCGCGCCTCGCTCGAGCAGGACATGGCGGCGATGCTGGACGTGCGGCCGGACCTGGCGCTGGGCACGACGCCGCTGGTGCAGAAGGCCAAGGAGCTGGGCATCCCGGCGCTGTATTACACCAACATGGTGAGCGCCCGGCCGCTGTTCGGCCCGGCGGGCGCCGGCAGCCTGGCCGCGATCGTGGCGGCGCAGACGCGCGGGGCCGAGCGGTTCGGGCGGATGGTGAGCTTCTTCGAGGGCGTGGGCACGGGGCAGTCGGCCGGATACGGCTGGACGCAGAAGCCGGTGGAGCCGCCGGGTGCGCGGGCGCGGATGCAGAAGCAGCGGGCGGCGCAGGCCAAGGCCATCGAAGCGGTGGGGACCTAGATGCTGGTCCTCGACCACGATCGCGCTGGCGGCTACTGGGGTGCGGTCTACGCGTTCAGCGCCGTGCGCGGCCTTCGCGTGGTGATCGACGGTCCGGTGGGCTGCGAGAATCTGCCGGTGACGGCGGTGATGCACTACACGGACGGGCTGCCGCCGCACGAGTTGCCGGTGGTGGTCACGGGGCTGAACGAAGACAGCCTGTCGATGAACGGCACCGAGGGCGCGCTGCGCCGGGCGGCGGCGACGGGCGACCAGGACCTGCCGGGCGTGGTTGTTACGGGCAGCATCGCGGAGATGATCGGCGGCGGCGTGACTCCCGAGGGCAGCAACCTGCTGCGCTTCATCCCGCGCACGATCGACGAGGACCAGTGGCAGGCGGCCGACCGCGCGATCTACTGGCTGTGGAGCGAATTTGGGCTGAAGCGGACCAAGATCCGGCCGCGCAAGCCCCGTGCCGACGGCGAGAAGCCCCGGGTGAACATCATCGGGCCGATCTACGGCACGTTCAACATGCCGAGCGACCTGGCCGAGATCCGCCGCCTGGTGGAGGGGATCGGCTGCGAGATCAACATGGTCTTCCCGCTCGGGAGCCACGTCGACGACATCTCGAAGCTGCCGGACGCGGACGTGAACATCTGCATGTATCGCGAGTTCGGGCGCGGACTGTGCGAGGAGCTGGACCGGCCGTACCTGCAGGCGCCGATCGGGATCTTTGCCACCACGAACTTCCTGCAGAAGCTGGGCGAGCTGGTGGGCGTCGATCCGGAACCGTTCATCGAGCGGGAGAAGCACACGACGATCAAGCCGATCTGGGATTTGTGGCGGAGCGTCACGCAGGATTTCTTTGCCAGCGCGAGCTTCGCGGTGGTGGCGACGGACACGTATGCGCGGGGCCTGGTCGGGTTCCTCGAGGGCGAGCTGGGCATTCCGTGCACGTTCCATGTGAGCCGGACGGCGGGCACCAAGCCGGACAATGCGGCGGTGCGGGCAATGCTCAAGGAGAAGCCGCCTCTGGTGCTGTACGGGTCCTACAACGAGCGGCTGTATGCGGCCGAGCAGGGGGCGCGGTGCATGTTCGTGGCCGCCTCGTTCCCGGGCGCCATCGTGCGGCGGCATACGGGCACGCCGTTCATGGGCTACGCCGGCGCCTGCTGGCTGGTGCAGGAATACTGCAATGCGCTGTTCGACGCGCTGTTCCACATCCTGCCGCTGAGCACGGACATGGACCGTGTGGACCCGACCCCGGTGCGGGCGGCGGCCTGGAACGCGGTGCCGTGGGATGCGGATGCGGTCGCGATGTTGGACGCGCATGTGGAGGCGCAGCCCTTCCTGGTTCGGATCAGTGCCGCCAAGGGCCTGCGGGATCGGGTGGAGCAGGCCGCGCGTGCGGCGCGGGAAGATCGTGTGTCGGCCGATGTGGTGGCGCAATGCCTCCAGGCGGTTGCGGCATGAGGCCGGGGTTCGCCCTGGCGAGAGATGGGCGGTGGGGCAGGACCCCGCAGCGCATGGCGTGTGCTTCGGCCGCGTCGGGACCCTGGCCGCGGGGGATCGCGGTTCACATCGGTACGTGGGAGTACCCCGAGCATGTCTGACGTCAACCTAACTACCGGGTCCACCTCGGGCCTCACCTCCTCCGAGGCGCGCGAGTTCCACTCGATCTTCGTCGTGAGCTTCATCGCGTTCACGGCGATCGCGATCGTCGCGCACGTGCTCGTGTGGAACTGGCGCCCCTGGCTGCCTGGGCCGAACGGCTACTCGGAGCTGATGGACGGCCTGACCGCCGTTACGACATTCCTGGCGTAAGTGTTGGGCCTTAACGGCCAAATGTAGAGGAGTAATTTGCCATGTGGCGTATTTGGATGCTGTTCGACCCGCGGCGCATGTTGGTGGCACTGGGCGTATTCTTGTTCGTGCTCGCCCTGCTGATCCACTTCATCCTGCTCAGCACGAGCCGGTTCAATTGGCTCGAGGGGCCTGCCCGCCCTGTGTCGGCGCAGGTGGCGCCGCTGTCCGTCCGATAGAGGACGAGTTCGCGAACCAGGCTGCGCCCGGGGCGATCCCCGGACGCGGCACTGGGTCGCGGGAGTAGAGGAGGACCGTACGATGTCGATGATGAGTTTCGAGCCCAAATACCGCGTGCGGGGCGGCACGCTGCTCGGGGGGGACCTGTTCGACTTCTGGGTCGGGCCGTTCTACGTCGGGCTGTTCGGGGTCATGACCGCGTTCTTCTCGATCTTGGGAACGTTGCTGATCATCTACGGCGCCTCGATCGGGCCGACCTGGAATCCCTGGCAGATCAACATCGCGCCGCCCGACCTCAGCTACGGGCTCGGCTTCGCGCCGATCCGGGAAGGCGGGCTGTGGCAGGCCGTCACGATTTGCGCGCTGGGCGCCTTCGTGACCTGGGCGCTGCGCCAAGTTGAGATCACGCGGAAGCTCGGCATGGGCTACCACGTGCCGGTGGCCTACGGGGTCGCGGTGTTCGCCTACGTGTCATTGGTCGTGATCCGGCCGATCCTGCTGGGAGCGTGGGGACATGGGTTCCCGTATGGGATCCTGAGCCACCTCGATTGGGTGTCCAACACCGGCTACCAATACCTGCACTTCCACTACAACCCGGCGCACATGCTGGCGGTGACGTTCTTCTTCACCACCACGCTCGCGCTCAGCATGCATGGCGGCCTGGTGCTGTCGGCGGCCAATCCGCCCAAGGGCGAGGTGGTCAAGACGGCCGAGCACGAGAACACCTTCTTCCGCGACACGATCGGCTGGTCGATCGGGACGCTCGGCATCCACCGCCTGGGGCTGTTCCTGGCGCTGTCGGCCGGGTTCTGGAGCGCGGTATGCATCCTGATCAGCGGGCCGTTCTGGAGCCGTGGCTGGCCGGAGTGGTGGGGCTGGTGGCTGAACCTGCCGATCTGGAGCTGATCGGCAATCGATTGCAACGCGCCGCGGCATGATCCGCGGCGCCACTCAGGGAGGAGGCCACGATGGCCGAATACCAAAACCTCTTCACCCGCGTGCAGGTGCGCGGCCCGGCCTATGCCGGGGTGCCGCTGACCACGACGGGATGGACGCGAACGGGCAAGCCGTTCTTCGTGCACCTGGCCGGCGTCGTGGGCGACGCCCAGGTCGGGCCGATCTACCTGGGCGCCACGGGCATAGCCTCGCTGGTGTGCGGGCTGGTCGCGTTCGAGATCATCGGGCTCAACATGTGGGCTTCGGTCGGGTGGGACCCGGTGCAGTTCGTGCGGCAGCTGTTCTGGCTGGCGCTCGAGCCGCCGGCACCGCAATACGGGCTGCGCCTGCCGCCGCTGGCCGAGGGCGGATGGTGGCTGATGGCGGGCTTCTTCCTGACGCTCTCCATCATGCTCTGGTGGGTGCGCGTGTATCAGCGGGCGCGGGCGCTCGGGCTCGGCACGCACGTGGCCTGGGCATTCGCGGCGGCCATATGGCTGTATCTGGTGCTGGGCCTCATCCGGCCGGTGTTGATGGGCAGCTGGGCCGAGGCAGTGCCGTTCGGGATCTTCCCGCACCTGGATTGGACGGCGGCGTTCTCCATCCGCTACGGGAACCTCTTCTACAACCCGTTCCACATGCTCTCGATCGTGTTCCTGTATGGCTCGGCGCTGCTGTTTGCCATGCACAGCGCCACCGTGCTCGCCATCAGCCGGTTCGGCGGCGAGCGGGAGCTCGAGCAGATCGTGGACCGCGGCACGGCCTTCGAGCGCGGTGCACTGTTCTGGCGCTGGACGATGGGGTTCTGTGCGAGTGCGGAAAGCATCCATCGCTGGGCTTGGTGGTTTGCCGTGCTCTGCCCAATTACGGGTGGGATTGGGATCCTGCTCACGGGGACGGTTGTCGATAACTGGTATCTGTGGGGCGTGAAGCACGGGATTGCGCCGGCCTACCCCGCCGTGTGGGGCGTGGTGCAGGACCCGCTGCTGACCAATCCGGGAGGTTTGCGATGAATTACGGGATCGGGGCGGCGTTCGGCGTCGTCGGCGTCGCGGTGGCCGGGCTGCTGGGCGTCGCGATGATGACGAGCTTCGAGCGGCCGCCGCAGGAGAGCATCCAGCGGGGGTTCCGCGGGGTGGCGATGGAGCAGAACTACAACCCGCGCCTGCAGAAGGCGGTGGCGGTGTCCAACGTGGCGCCGCCCTCGTTGCCGCAGTTGCCGGCCGTGGGGCCGAAGGCGAGCGCGGTCTACAAGAACGTGCAGGTGTTGGGCGACCTCAGCGTGGGGCAGTTCACGCGGCTGATGGTGAGCATCACCAACTGGGTGAGCCCGACCCAGGGCTGCGCCTACTGCCACAACGTGAACAACATGGCCGAGGACAGCGTCTACACGAAGGTGGTTGCGCGCCGCATGATCCAGATGACGCAGGCGACGAACGTGAACTGGACGAGCCACGTCCAGGAGACGGGTGTAACGTGCTACACCTGCCATCGCGGCAACCCCGTGCCGGCCAACATCTACTTCAGCGACCCGCTGGCCGGGAAGTCGGTCGGCGTAATGGAGGTGGCCACCGGGCAGAACCGGCCGGCGGCCTCTATCAACAACTCGTCGCTGCCATACGACCCCTACACGCCGTTCCTCGTGAACGACCACTCGATCCGCGTGCAGGGCGAGAAGGCGTTGCCGGATGGCAACCGGCATTCGATCAAGGAAGCCGAGTGGACCTACGCGCTGATGGTGCACTTCTCGCAGTCGATGGGTGTGAACTGCACCTACTGCCACAACAGCCGCAACTTCGGCGACTGGTCGCAGAGCACGCCACAGCGGGTGACGGCCTGGTATGGCATCCGCATGGTGCGGGAGCTGAACAACGAGTACCTCACCTCGCTGCAGGACGTGTTCCCGGCGGTGCGGAAGGGTGCGAACGGGGACGTGGCGAAGGTGGGCTGTGCAACCTGCCACCAGGGCGTGTTCAAGCCGCTGTATGGTGCGAACATGAGCAAGGACTTCCCGGAGCTGCGGACGTTGAAGACCGAGCCTGCGGCCGAGAAGCGGGCTTCGAAGTGACCGCATCGTGACGAACCAGGGGCTCGCCGGCGCGTAAAGCGTTCCGGCGGGCCTGGACAGGGGCGATCCCTTGCCCAGGTGAGTGTGAGCGGGCTATTGCAACCGGGCGCCGCGTGGGCGCCCGGTTTACGTTTGGGAGCGGCGGAAGATGGACAGTCTGGAACTCAACAAGGCCTTTGCCGCCGTGCTTTTGGCCGGCATCGCCTTCACGGGAGCCGGTCTGGTGGGCGGCGCGCTCGTGAAGCCGCACGAGCTCAAGGAATCAGCGATCAAGATCGACATGCAGGAGGCGGCGGGGGGCGCTGTCGAGGTAGCCGCGGCCGCGCCGGAGCCGGCGATCGCGGTGTTGCTCGCTTCGGCCGACGTGGGGCGCGGCGAGGCGACGACGAAGCAGCAGGGCTGCGTGGCTTGCCACTCGTTCAACGAGGGTGGCAAGGCAGGCGTCGGGCCGAACCTTTACGGCATCATGGGCGCCCCGCACGGGCACCAGGAAGGCTACGCGTATTCGGCGGCGCTGAAGGGCAAGGCCGGACCGTGGAACTACGACGAGATGAGCGCGTGGCTGAAGAAGCCTGCGACCTACGCGCCCGGCACCAAGATGAGCTATGCCGGGCTGGCGGATGCCAAGAAGCGTGCGGACGTGATCGTGTACCTGCGTAGCCTGTCCGGAAACCCGATCCCGCTGCCGGCAGCCCCTGCTGCGGCCGAGGTCGAGAAGGCCAATGCCGTGGTTGCTGCAGCCTCGGCACCACCGGCAGCCGGGTCGACCGGGCCGAAGCCGCCTGGGCCTGCCACGCCGGGTGGCGACGCACCGATCGCCGTGCGCATGGCCTCGGCCGACGTGCAGGCCGGGCAGGCAAACACGATGAAGCTGGGCTGCATCGCCTGCCACTCCTACAACCAGGGGGGCCGGGCAGGCATCGGGCCCAACGTGTATGGCGTGGTCGGCGCGCCGATCGGCAGCCACATGGAGGGATATGCCTACTCCAACGCGCTCAAGGCGAAGGGCGGGCAGTGGACGTACGAGGAGCTCGACAAGTGGCTGCTGAAGCCGGCGGCCTATGCGCCTGGCACTAAGATGACCTACGCCGGCGTGCCCGACGCGAAGGTTCGGGCCGACCTGATCGCGTATCTTCGGACGCTCGCGACCGATCCGGTGCCGCTGCCCGCGGCGAACTGAAGCCTGGCGACTGTCCAAACGAAAAGGGCGGCCCGGTGAGGGGCCGCCCTTTTGGTTCGACTGAAGAAAGTCAGCCTTCCTTAGGCGCGTAGGCCACGCACCAGCCCTGCGGGTTGATGTTGCCTTCCACGATGGTGCAGGCATTCGGCTCGACCCAGTTCACGCAGGCCTTGCAGACGAGGCCGTCCTTCGGGCCGGGCTGATACTGCACCAAGTTCTGCGCGACCTTCTGGCTCTGCGCCTGCGCCGTGGCAGCCGTGGCCAGCGCGGCCGAGCCGGCGGCGAGGCCGAGCGTTGCCTTCATCATGCAACGACGGGTGGTGACCATTCTGCGCTTCCTTCCAGAGTTGATGACAGACGATGAATGAGGGGTTTTTCCCGTTTGGCAACGGCCCACGGCACACATAAGTTCTCAAGCACGGCCGAAACAAGGCGATGTGAGTAGTAGTCCGGGTTGGGATCGCTCGCCCGAGCCGGTCCAGGCTCAGGCGGCCCGGCGCAGCCCCATTTCCGCCCATACGGCAGAGAGGGCGTTCACGAGGTGCCCGATGTCTGCCTCGGTGTGCATGGGCGTGGGGGTGATGCGCAGCCGCTCCGTGCCGCGCGGCACGGTGGGGAAGTTGATGGGCTGCACATAGATCGCATGGCCGTGCAACAGCGCGTCGCTGACCTGCTTGCAGAGCACAGGGTCGCCGACCATCACGGGCACGATGTGGCTCGGATTCGGCGCATGCGGCAGTTCGGCGGCATCCAGCATGGTGCGCAGGAGAGCCACATTGCGCTGCTGGCCTTCGCGCTCGAGAGAGCTGCGGCGCAGGTGGCGGACACTGGCGAGCGCGCCTGCCGCGATGGCGGGGGGCAGCGCCGTGGTGAAGATGAAGCCCGAGGCGAAGCTGCGCACGAAGTCGCACAGGGCCGCCGAGGCTGCGATGTAACCTCCGATCACGCCGAAGCCCTTGGCGAGCGTGCCCTCGATGACCGTGACACGGTGCGCCAGGCCTTCGCGCTCGGCGATGCCGGCGCCGCTGGGGCCGTAGAGGCCGACGGCGTGCACCTCGTCGAGGTAGCTCATGGCACCGTGGCGCTCGCACACGTCCAGTATCTCGGCGATGGGGGCGATGTCCCCGTCCATCGAGTAGACGCTTTCGAAGGCCACGAGCTTAGGGGTTGCCGGGTCGAGCAGGGCGAGCTTGCGCTCGAGGTCTGCCACGTCGTTGTGCGCCCAGACGATGCACTTGGCGCGGCTGTGGCGGATGCCCTCGATCATGGAGGCGTGGTTCAAGCTGTCGGACAGCACGACGCAGTCCGGGATGCGGCCCGCGAGGGTGCTGAGCGCGGCCCAGTTGGCCATGTATCCGGAGTTGAACAGCAGTGCGCCCTCGGTGCCGTGGAGTGCGGCCAGCTCCTCCTCGAGGAGCACGTGGTAGTGGTTCGTGCCGGCAATGTTGCGCGTGCCGCCGGCTCCGGCGCCGCAGCTGTCGAGCGCCTCATGCATCGCGGCGAGGACGGTTGGGTGCTGGCCCATGCCGAGGTAGTCGTTGCTGCACCAGACGGTCACGTCGTTGCGGTCGCGCTCGTCGATGTGGGTCGCATGGGGGAAGTGCCCAGCCCGGCGCTGCAGGTCCGCGAACACCCGGTAATTGCCTTCACGGCGTAGGCCGTCGAGCTGCCTACGGAAGAAGTGCTGGTAGTCCATGGCCGGTCCCCCTTGGCGATTGGGTCAGTGTGGGCGTGGTGGCGGCGTTGTGCCGGGTGCCGCTTTTGCGGCTGAGGAACCAGGCCCAGAGCCGGCCGAAGGGCAGGGGCAGGATCAGGCACCAATGCTCCAGCACGGCGAGGGACATCATGGCGGCGAGCATGGCCGGGCCGGCCTGTGCCGGGGGCGTGGCGCCCATGGCCGCCTGCGTGAGCAGGGCCGCGCCGATGGTGCCGAGCGTGAGGCTGATAGGCATCAGCAAGTTCATCGGGCGACGAGCCATGAAGCTCAGCAGCCAGCGGAGATGGGCGGGGATGAACTCCTCCCCGAGGTTCAGTACGCCCAGCACGACGTTCAGCTTGGCGCTGGTGCGCATGACCCACAGGAGGACGAACGTCCACGTGCCGACCTGGTTGGGCGCGCCCCAGGTCGACCATACGATCAGCGCAGCCGTCGCGAGGATGGCGAGCTCGTGCCAAAGTGAAGCGAGCAGGCCGAGGCGGAAGCGCTGTGCGGTGGAAGCGCCGGGTGGGGCTGGCGTGTTGCGCGGCCCGGTGACGATGCCCATGAAGAACGCCATCTCGTGCCAGCCCCAGGCGAGCACGCCGTAGGTGAAGGCGGCGTAGGCGGCCGTTTCGCTCATGTCCGAGGCGGTCGCCGCGAGGCGGTGCAGGCACACGGCGAACACGACCGTGCCGGCCGCCGCACTCCAGGCATACGTGCGGCGCGGAAGGTTCTGCAGCAGCAGGATCACGCCCGTGCTGAACCACCAGACGAACAGCGCGTAGCCCACAGGTGCAAGCAGGCCGCCCATGCTACCAGGCCGGCTGCATACGTACGGTGGCGGGCAGGTCGTGCTTGATGGCCGGCAGCGCGAACAGCCGCAGGAAGGTGGCGCCGGCTGCGAGCTGCAGGCCGAACTTCCGGACCTTGCCCAGCACGCCGCCCTGGCGCCGTGCCTCGCCCATGGCCACCGTGATCCGCCGCATCCGCTCGAGTCCGGCGCGGAAGGCCGGGTGGTCGATGTCCAGCTCGACCGGGAAGACCTGGCGCGCGATGTCGCTCGTGATGCGGAAGACCTTGTAGTCGTAGTCCGTCGGGTCCAGGCCCAGGGCCGCATGGAAGGCCGGGCGGGCGTGGTCGCGGACGTACATCGTCGCGAACACGGCGAGCAGGAAGAAGCGGATCCAGAGCTTGTTGATACCCGTCAGCAGCTTCGGGTCGCTCCGCATCAGCAGCGCGAAGGCCTCGCCGTGCCGGAACTCGTCGTTGCACCACTGCTCGAACCACCCGAAGATCGGATGCACCATCCGTTCCGGGTGCGCCTGCAGGTGGCGGAAGATGGTGATGTAGCGGGCGTAGCCGATCTTCTCGGACAGGTAGGTCGCGTAGAAGATGAACTTGGGCTGGAAATAGGTGTACTTCTTGGCCTTGGTGAGGAAGCTCAGGTCCACTCCGACGCCGAAATCCTTCAACGTGTCGTTGATGAAGCCAGCGTGCCGGGCTTCGTCCCGCGCCATGAAGGCGAACAGGTCGTGGATGTCGCCTGCCTTGATGCGCTTCTTGATCTCGGCATACAGCACGCAGCCCGAGAACTCGGCCGTGACGGAGCTGACCAGGAACTCCAGCAGCTCCCGCCGCAGCTCGGGCTCGAGGTCCTCGAGCTTGAGGTCGAACGCCTTGGTGCGCATGAAGTGGCCGCGGTTCGGGTCGGCACGGAGCTCGGCGATCAGGCCGTCCCACTCGGCGCGGACACCGCCCACGTCGATCTTCTCCATCGCGGCGAAGTCGGTCGTGTAGAAGCGGGGGCTCAGGACGGTGTCGTCCTGGGCAAGCCGGGTCGTCTCGCTGACGACCGGTTTGGCGGTGGTGAAGCCGGGCGCCCCGATGGGGGTCCCGGTGACGGCCATGCTCATGCGTGCTCCTTGGGTTCGAAGCCGACCTCGTAGAGCCCGGTCAGTTCGAAGAAGGCGGTGAAGGCGGTCCAGGCGCGAAGCACGGCGCCGGCCCGCTGGACAGTGGCGGGACACTCGAGCGTGATGTGGTCGCCGAACTCGATCTCGTAAGGGGCGCCGTGGACCTGCACGATGTCGCCCGCGCGGATTTCGACGCCCTCCGGCACGGCGTAGGCGTGGAAGCTCTCGGGCGTTTTCTCGATGTCGATGGTCGCGCGGGCCTGGACGGTGCGGCGACCGAAGAGCCAGTCGGATTCAGGTGCGGCACTCATCGTGCGCGCTCCGCGACGGGGGGCGCGCGATCCGTGAGGCGAGGCGTGCGCTCTGCGATGGCGGGTGAGCCCTCCCCGACGGAAAAGCGCTCTTCGATGGGCAGAAGCTTGGCAAAGGTCGAGGCGTTGGTGTGGCCGAACGCCTCGAGGTCGAGCCGCTGACCGGTTGCGGTGTCCTCGAGCGTGATGCGGCCATCGGCCCAGGCCGACAGGCGAAGGGGCTCGGTGCGTGGGATGTCCAGGCCGCGGCGCATGCGGGCGAAGCTGCGCAGCGTGCCCCGGACGAAGCCCTGTTCGCCCTCGAACACGGCGACGATCTCGTTGTTCTCGCGCACGACGACGGCGCCGTCAGCCCGGTCGGCGAAGGCGAGCGTGCGTTCGGCGAGGAGTGCTGCGGGCGCCGGCTTCACGTGGCCGCCGAGCCGCGGCCCTGCCGCTGCTGCAACCAGGGCCAGGGCGAGAACCGCGCCGATGCCGAACAGGGGCAGGCGGGGAAAGACGACGGGATAGGTTCGTGCCACTTGGCTCCTCCGGTCAGGCGGCCGCGGTCGTGGGTGTCACGCCGGGGTTACGGCCGCCAGTGTCCACCAGATTTGTCGGTTCGGAAACAGGAATTGCCATGTCGGCCGACGCGGCCAGCGCGCGCGAGAGGATTTGGGCGGCGCGCTCGGCATCGAGCAGGGCGCGGAGCATCGGTTCGCCGCGGGCGAGGCGCCAGCCACGGGCGTGCGGCCAGAGGATGAACCAGCCGAGGCCGCGGGTGCCGGGCACGAAGCGGAGCGCGATGTCACCCGAGCCGTCGCGGCGCGTCAGCAGCCCGGCGCTCTCGATCTGCGCGAACGGCAAATTCAGCGTGATGGAGAAGGCCACGCCCATCTTCAGCACCACGCGGTGGGTGGTGATCGTGTAGAAGGCTCCCCTCGCGGCGGCCCACGCGTAGGCGAGGCCGAGCAGGATCGGCACGGAGGCAACGCCGGCGGCCCGCAGCACCTCGAACGCGATGCGCCCGGGTGCCTCCCCTTCGACGACTCCGGACAGACCCACGGCGGCGACGATCGCGGCCGAATAGAGCGCGAGGCCCCGCAGATGCAGCGCATTGCGGGCGAGGCTCCGCCAGTCCGGCGCGCCCTGCCAGAGGACGCGCTCGCCCTCCGGCAGGCGGCCCGGCAGCTCATGGCGTGCCGGGCGAAGGCGGATGGCAGCCATCAGATCAGCGGGTCCATGCGGCCGGAGCGGGCGTAGAGCATGCCGGCCGAGTAGTAGGCGAGGATCTTGTCCTCCTCGAGCAGCGTGACCGTCTCGGCGTTGCGCGTGGCCGGCACGTCGGCGAACTGGGCGCCCGTGATGAAGCCGGAGCGGACGTGCTTTTGCTTCTTGCTGATCGTCATGTAGTGGATCGGCAGCAGGATGCGCTTGGCCTCCTTGGGGTGCGTCAACTCCACCTCGACATAGCGCAGCACGACCTCCGAGCGGTCGACCCAGCTGTCGACGATCTTGCCCGCGACCACGCCGTCGAGGCCGACCACGTCGAAGCCGGTGAGGTCCGGGTCTTCCCAGGCGAGGAAGAAGGCCGGGGCGGCGCGGAGCGGGACGATCTTGGGCAGGTTGTCGTCCCAGGCCAGGTCCGGCTCGTCCGCCCGGCGGGCCCATGCGCCGGGGCCCATGCCGGAGAGCATGGGGTTGCCGACGGGCTCGTAGGGAGCGCCGGGGAAGTTGGCGCTGGGGACACCGTTGAAGGTCTCGGGCGCTTCGTAGCGGGGGGCCAGGATCTTGTGGCCGTTCGGCATGAGGAACGTCTTGGGCGCCGGGACGAAGGGGAAGCCCTGCACGACGATGTTCTTGCGCTCGGTGATGAGCGGGTAGCCCTCCCGCTTATTCTCCTGCAGCAGGTAGTAGATGATGGCCGCGAAAGCGAGCCAGAAGACGTACAGCGCGATCTGCGCGACGTCGACGTAGTTGGTCAGGGCGCCCTGTTGCATCGTGGGACCTCTCAGCCGAGTTGAAGGTTGGCGGGAACGGACTCGCCGACGCTCGAGGGCCGGACGGCGCGCACGAGCGGGCCGATGGCGACGAGGGTGGCGAAGAGCAGGGCCAGCTCGACCGCGTAGACTGCGACGTAGCCGGTGGCCGGGGTGACGAGGGTGGGGCCGAGCGCGCCCGATTGGGCGAGCGCGTCGATCCCGTCGCGGAGCAAGCCCCCGGCGGCCACGGCGCCGCCGGCAGCGGAGGCCTGGACGGCGCCCCAGATGCCGAGGGTGAGGCCCACCTGGTCGCGCGGGGCGGACATGATGGCGGCGGTGAGCGTGCAGTGCGCGAACAGCCCGGCGCCCATGCCGATGCCGAACACGCCGGAGCCGAACAGCGCCGTGGTCTCGAGCGGGGCGGCGAAGATGACGGCCGCGAAGGCGCAGAGGCCCGCCACGGCCGCGATGGCGGCGAGGCGGTAGGGGTCGCTGCCGCGGGCGAGCAGCCGGGCGCCGATGGCGAAGCCGATGAGGCCGCCCACCGCGAGCACCGCCGTCATGGCCGTGGTGGCGCCGACGCCGAGGCCCAGCACGTGGCCGCCATAAGGCTCGAGCAGGATGTCCTGCATGCTGAACGCGAACGTCCCGATCCCGAGTGCGACGAGGCGGCGGTGGGCCAGCGGGCGGGCGGAGAAGACGCGCCACGTGGCGGCGAATGAAGGCATGGGTGCATGCTGGCGCTGGCCGCGGGGCTCCTGCTTCCACAACGCGACGCCGTTCAGCACGATCGTTGCCAATGCGGCGCCCTGCACCACCTGGATGAGGCGGAGCTGGCTGAACTGGGCGAGCAGCGCACCGAACAGCAGGGCGCTGGCGAGCATGCCGAACAGCAGCATCATGCACAGCAGCGCCACGACGCGCGGCTGTTTTTCAGGCGCGGCGAGGTCGGTGGCCAGTGCAAGGCCGACCGTCTGCACCGAGTGCAGCCCGGCGCCGACGAGCAGGAATGCGAGGGCGGCCGCAGCCTGGCCCACCCAGGCGGGGGCCTGGCTGTCACCGGAGAGCAGGATGAGGGCGAACGGCATGATGGAGAGGCCGCCGAACTGCATCAGCGTGCCGAACCAGAGATAGGGCACGCGGCGCCAGCCGAGCACGGAGCGGTGGTTGTCGGATTTGTGGCCGATCACGGCGCGGAGCGGGGCAAACAGGAGCGGCAGGCTGATCATGACGGCCACAAGCCAGGCGGGCACGCCCATCTCGACGATCATCACGCGGTTGAGCGTGCCGATGAGGAGCACGACGGCCATGCCGACCGTGACCTGGAAGAGGGAGAGGCGCAGCAGCCGGGCCATGGGCAGCTCGGCCGTGGCGGCGTCGGCGAACGGCATGAAGCCGAGGCCGACGCGGGACCAGGCGCGGGCGGCGCGGGCGTTGAGGTTGCCGAGCGGGCCGCTCATGACCCGATCATCTCCAGCGCCTGCGACTTGTAGAAGCCGCTCATGACCCGCTCCGTCCGGCCCTTGCGCCAGGCCGGCAACTCGCGGCCGAGGCGGGCCACGATGTCGGCCTCGGCGATGGGCTCGATGAAGGGCGCACGATCCCCTCGGGGGAACAGGCGGCCGACCGCGTGCAGGACCGTGAGCAGGGGCGTGCGGGGCGCGAAGGTGAACAGCACCGTGCCGCCGGGGGCGAGCCGGGCGAGGCTCGAGACCACCCGGGCCATGTCCGGGGCGCGATAGTGGATGAGGCTGTCCATGCCGACCACGTGGTCGAAGGTGCCGAGCGCCGGGTCGATCATGTCGCCGACGCGGAAGTCGATCCCGAGGCCCTCGGGCGTGCGCTCGCGGGCGAGCTGCACGAGGGTTGCGGACAGGTCGATCGCGACCACGCTCGCGCCGCGCTTGGCCGCTTCCACGGCGAGCGCCCCGGTGCCGCACCCGGCGTCAAGCAGGCGCTTGCCGGTCAGGTCCTCGGGCAGCCAGGACAGGAGCGTGCTGCGCATCCGGTCGCGGCCCGCGCGGACCGTCGCGCGGATGCCGCTCACGGGGACGTCGCTGGTGAGCTTGCGCCAGGCCTCGGCCGCGGTGCGGTCGAAGTAGGTTTCCAGCTCGCCGCGGCGCGAGAGGTAGGTGGTGCTCATCTCAGTCGTAGCCGAGCAGGTCGAAGATGTCCCGGTCGCGCAGCGGCGTGGTGGCCAGCGGCTCGACCCCGGCCCAGAGCGAGGCGGCGAGGCGGAGGTATTCGAGCTTCACGGCCTCGAGCGCGGGCGTGCTGTCCATCTCGAACAGGGTGCACTTCTTGAGGCGCGAGCGGCGGATGTCGTCGAGGTCGGGGAAGTGGGCGAGAGTCTGCAGGCCGGTGGCGGCGTTGAAACGGTCGATCTGGTCCGTGCCGGCGCTCCGGTTCACGATGACGCCGCCGAGGCGCACGTCGTAGTTCTTCGCCTTGGCCGTGATGGCGGCGACGATACGGTTCATGGCGAAGATGCTGTCAAAATCGTTGGCGGCCACGATCAGGCCGCGATCGGCGTGCTGCAGGGGGGAGGCGAAGCCGCCGCACACCACGTCTCCGAGCACGTCGAAGATGACCACGTCGGTCTCTTCCAGCAGGTGGTGCTCCTTCAGGAGCTTCACCGTCTGGCCCACCACGTAGCCGCCGCAGCCGGTGCCGGCGGGAGGGCCGCCGGCCTCCACGCACATGACGCCGTTGTAGCCCTGGAACACGAAGTCCTCCACGCGGAGCTCTTCCGAATGGAAGTTCACCTGCTCGAGCACGTCGATGACGGTGGGCAGCAGCTGCTTCGTGAGCGTGAAGGTGCTGTCGTGCTTCGGGTCGCAGCCGATTTGAAGCACGCGCTTGCCGAGCTTGCTGAAGGCGACCGAGAGGTTCGAGCTGGTCGTGCTCTTGCCGATGCCGCCCTTGCCATAGACGGCGAAGACCTTGGCGCCTTCGATCTTGACGGCCGGGTCGAGCTGGACCTGGACGGAGCCGGCGCCGTCGCCGCGCACCTTGGAGGCGACGGGGTTGGGGAGAGTGGCCAATGTCATGCTGCGATCTCCACTTCGATTCCTTCGAGCCGGTCCTCGAGCGCCTCGCCCGCGGCGCGCAACGCCTCGAGCGTTGCGGCGTCGGGGGACCAGTAGTTCCGGTCGGTCGCCTCGATGAGGCGATTCGCGATCTTGAGCCTGGCCTTGGGGTTCAGGGCCGCCATGCGCTCGCGCATCTCGGGGTCGAGCACGTAGGTCTCGGCGAGCTGCTGATACACCCAGGGGCTGACCTCGCCGGTGGTGGCGGACCAGCCGAGCGTGTTGGTCACGTGGGCCTCCACCTCGCGGACGCCCTCGTAGCCGTGCTTGAGCAGCGCTTCATACCATTTCGGGTTGAGCGCCCGCGTGCGGGTCTCGAGGCTGACCTGCTCGGAGAGGGTGCGGACGCAGCCGTCGCCGCGGGTCTGGTCGCCGATGTAGACGGCGGCGCGCTCGCCGCCCCGGGCGCGCCTCACGGCGCGGGTGATGCCGCCGAGCGTGTCGAAGTAGTGATCGACGGTGGTCACGCCGAGCTCGATGCTGTCGAGGTTCTGGTAGGTGATGTCGACGCTGGCGAGCACGCTGCCGAGCAGGGCCGTCTCGCGGGAGGGCTTACCGTCCATGCCGTAGGCGAAGCCCTTGCGGGCCACGTAGGCGTCGGCGAGCTCGTCCTCGTCGTTCCACACGCCGGAGCCGACGATGGAGTTCACGTTGGCGCCGTACGCCCCGTCGGCGTTGCCGAACACGCGCAGCGCTGCGCGCTCCATGCTGCCGCCGTGCTCGGCCTGGAAGGCGAGCGCATGCTTGCGGATGAAGTTGTCTGCCGGGGCCTCGTCGGCCTGGGCGGCCATGAGGGCCGCTTCGGCGAGGAGCTTCGTCTGGAGCGGCAGCAGGTCGCGGAAGATGCCGGAGAGGGTGATGACCACATCCACGCGCGGGCGGCCGAGCTCGGCCAGCGGCAGGAGGCGGGCGCCGCAGAGGCGGCCGTAGCCGTCGAAGCGGGGGGCCGCACCCATAAGCCACAGGGCCTGGGCGATGGGGCCGCCTTCGGTCTTCAGGTTGTCGGTGCCCCAGAGCACCATCGCCACCGTCTCGGGCACGCCGAGACCGTCGGCGGCGTGCCGCTCCAGCAGGCGGTCGGCCTGGCGGGCGCCGTCCTGCACGGCGAAAGCCGAGGGGAGGCGGAAGGGGTCGAAGCCGTGCAGGTTGCGGCCCGTCGGCAGCACCTCCGTGGTGCGCAGCAGGTCGCCGCCCGGTGCCGGGTGGGTGTAGCCTCCGTCGAGCGCGTGGAGCACGGCAGGGATCTCGTGGTCTTCGGCCATCAGCGCGTCCAGCCGGTCGCGCTCGGGCCCGGGGGCCACGCGCGCGGCGTCGAGCGTCTCCCGGCGCTCAGCTTCCGAGGGCGGAGCGCCGATCACGTGCAGGCCGTGCGGGATGAGCGTGTATTCCAGCTCCACGAGCGCTGCCGCGAGGCGGACGAGCTCGGTCTCGGGCGCCTCCCAGGCGGGCTCGAGCGCGGCGAGGTCGACGGCGGCCGCCTGGCTCTGGACCAGCGCCGTGAGCGCGTCCCGCTGCGAGCTGTCGGTCTCGGGGGGGAGGGCGCGCCAGCGGTCGAGCGAGCTCTTCAGGTCCTGCAGGCCACGATACAGCCCGGCATGCGCCACGGGGGGCGTGAGATAGCTGATGAGCGTCGCATTGGCGCGGCGCTTGGCGATCATGCCTTCGCTCGGGTTGTTGGACGCGTAGAAGTTGACGTTCGGCAGGTCGCCGATCAGGCGGTCGGGCCAGCATTCGGCCGAGAGTCCGGCCTGCTTGCCGGGCATGAACTCGAGCGCGCCATGGGTGCCGAAGTGGAGGACGGCATCGTAGTTGGCGCGGAGGTGGCGATAGAACACGGCGAATGCGTGGGTGGGTGAGAAGCCGCGCTCGAACAGGAGACGCATCGGGTCGCCCTCGTAGCCGAAGGAGGGCTGCAGGCCGACCAGCACGTTGCCGAACTGGTGGCCCAGCACGTGCACGCCGGTGCCATCCGTCTGGATGCGGCCGGGGGCAGGGCCCCATTGCGCCTCGATCTCGGCCAGGTGGGTTTCGTTGCGGACGATGTCATCCGTGGGGACGGTGAGCACGACGTTCGCGTCCGTGCCGTAGCGGCTCGCGTTGCCCTCGGTGATGAGGGTGCGGAGTGCGTCGGCGCCGGCCGGCAGGACCCCGGTGTCGTAGCCGCCGGCCTGCATGGCAGCGAGGACGTTGTGGAGCGACTGGAACACCGCGAGGTAGGCGGCGGTGCCCGTGGCGCCGGCGTTGGGCGGGAAGTTGAACAGCACGACGGCAACGCGCTTGCGGGCGCGGGCGGTGCGCTTGAGCTTCACGAGGCGGGCGACGCGGTCGGCCAGCATGCCGGCACGCTCGGGGTGGGAGATCATGTCCTTGGCGCAGCTCACGCCGTCGCAGCCTTCGCAGGGGTTCGAGGCCGGGCGGCCGCAGCGGCCGCCGAACGTCATGGGCGTGATGCCGCCATCGAGCTCGGGCAGCGCGACCATCATGGTGGCCTCGACCGGGGTGAGCCCGCGTGCGTCGGCGGACCATTGCTCGAGCGTCTGGAACTCGACCGGGTGGGCGGTGACGTAGGGCACGTCGAGCTTGGCGAGCAGCTCCTCGGCGGCCCGGCTGTCGTTGTAGGCGGGGCCGCCGACGAGCGAGAAGCCGGTGAGCGAGATGACGGAGTGCACCGTGGGCACGCCGGCCTGCATGAAGAAGCGCTCGATGGCGGGTCGGCTGTCGAGGCCGCTCGCGTAGGCCGGGACCACGTTGATGCCGCGTGCCTCGAGGGCTGCGATGACGCCGTCGTAGTGCCGGGCGTTTCCGCTGATGAGGTAGGAGCGGAGCAGCAGGAGGCCCACCGTGCCTGACAAGCCGCGGCGCGGCAGGTCGGCCAGCGTCTCGGTGATCTGGCCTGGGATGGCGGGGTGGTAGAGGCCGACATCGGGGTATTCGACGGGGGCTGCGGCCTTGATCTGCGTGCCCGGGCGGCGGGCCGGGGCGGCATACTTGCCGACCAGCATGCGGATGAGGTTTGCGAGGTTTTCCTCGGAGCCGGCCAGCCAGTATTGCAGCGCGAGGAAGTAGGAGCGCACGTCCTGCGCGGTGCCCGGGATGAAGCGCATGATCTGCGGCAGGCGCTTGAGCATCTTCATCTGGCTCTTGCCGTCCGAGCCGACGCCGTTGGTCTTGGCGCCGTCCTTCTTGGCGCCGCGGAGGCGTTTCAGCAGCGCCATGGCGCCGCCCGGCTCGGCTGTCATGTCGAAGCGGCCGAGGCGGGTGAGCTTCGTGATCTCGCCGGCGGACATGCAGCAGAGCATGGCGTCGCAGGAGTCGCGGCGGGCGGCGAGGGCCTCCCGGACGGCGCGGACGTGGTCGTCGAGGAAGAGCATGGCGGCGACGACGAGGTGGCCGCGGGCGATGTCCTCCCGGCAACGCTCGAGCGCCTCGGGGTCGCTGCCCCATTCGTCGGCCGCGTGGACGCTGATGCGCAGGCCCGGGATCTCGTGGCGGAGCTTGGCTTCGGCGCGGGCGATGGCGCTCGAAAGATGGCTGTCCATCGTGACCAGCACGACGTGCACCCCGGTATCGTCCGGGGTGTCGAGCCTCGGCATTGTGCTACCGTCCATAGTGCGCCTTCGCCTCGTAAAGGGTTTCCACCGTGATCGTGGCCAGGCCACGGTCCTCGGCGTAGCGTTCAGTGTTGCGGCGAGCCTTGCCGCGGACGAAGAACGGGATGCGGCCGAGCTCGCGATCGGCGTCGGGGGCCCAGGTTGCCGGGCCGGCGGCGACCGGTGCGGCCACGGCGGGCTCTGGCTTGGCTTCGGGGGCTGCGTGGCCGCCGAGGTGGGAGGGCGCGCGGTCGGCGCCGAACTCGAAATCGTCGCGGAACATCGCGACCAGGTGCTCCTCGAGGCCCATCATCAGCGGGTGGACCCAGGTGTCGAACAGGACGTTGGCACCCTCCCAACCCATCTGTGGGGAGTGCCGGGCCGGGAAGTCCTGCACGTGGACCGGGGCCGAGATGACGGCGCAGGGGATGCCGAGGCGCTTGGCGACGTGGCGCTCCATCTGCGTGCCGAGCATCAGCTCGGGTTGCAGGGCGGCGGCGGCGGCCTCGACCTCGAGGTAATCGTCGGTGATGAGCGCCTCGAGCCCGAGGGCGGTGGCGGCTGCGCGGACCTCGCGGCCGAACTCCCGGCTGTAGGTGCCCAGGCCCACGACGGTGAAGCCGAACTCCTCCGTGGCGACGCGGGCGGCGGCCAGGGCGTGTGTGGCGTCCCCGAAGATGAAGACGCGCTTGCCCGTCAGGTAGGTGCTGTCGACGGAGCGGGAGTACCAGGGAAGCCGGGTCTGCTCGTCCGTGGGCACCGGCACGCCGGCCAGGGCGGCGACTTCGGCTATGAACTCGCGGGTGGCGCCGACGCCGATCGGGACCGTGCGGGTCTGCTTCTGGCCGAAGGTGCGGGCAAGCCAGGCCGCGGTCGGGTTCGCGACCTCCGGGTAGAGCACCACGTTGAACGCGGCGTCCCCGAGTCGGGTGATGTCGGCGGGGGTGGCGCCGAGCGGGGCCGTGACGTTGATTTCGATGCCCATACGCTCGAGCATGGTCGCGATCTCGACGACGTCGTCGCGGTGGCGGAAGCCGAGCGCGGTGGGGCCCAGGATGTTGCAGCGGGGGCGCGGGGCCTGCTGTGTGCCCGGCGGCGGGGCATGCGGGCCGGCCAGTGCCCGGACGAGCTGGTAGAAGGTCTCGGCAGCGCCCCAGTTTTCCTTCTTCTGGTAGGCGGGCAGCTCGAGCGGGATGACGGGGATGGGCAGCGCCAGGGCCTTGGCGAGGCCGCCCGGGTCGTCCTGGATGAGCTCGGCGGTGCAGCTCGCGCCCACGATCATGGCCTGCGGGGCGAAGCGCTCGAAGGCGTCGCGGGCGGCCTGCTTGAACAGCTCGGCCGTGTCGCCGCCCAGGTCGCGGGCCTGGAAGGTGGTGTAGGTCACGGGCGGGCGCTTCTTCAGGCGCTCGATCATGGTGAAGAGCAGGTCGGCGTACGTGTCGCCCTGCGGGGCGTGCAGCACATAGTGCAGGCCCTCCATGGCGGTGGCGACTCGCATGGCGCCGACGTGTGGGGGGCCTTCATAGGTCCAGAGGGTGAGCTGCATGGCCTAGACCTTCAGCCGGTCACGGCGGTGCAGCGGGCGGGCAAACAGCTCGGCGAGGTCGCCGGCCTGGTCGTAGCCCTGCACGGGGGTGAAGAGCAGCTCGATGCTCCATTTGGTCGCCATGCCCTCGGCCTCCAGCGGGTTGGCGAGGCCGAGGCCACACACGACGAGGTCCGGGCGCGCGGCGCGGCAGCGATCGAGCTGGCGCTCCACGTCCTGGCCTTCGCTGACGAGGGTTCCGGGGGGCAGGGCGGCGAGTTCGAGGGCCAGGTGCTGCCGATGCAGGTAAGGGGTGCCGACCTCGACGAGCTCCATGCCGAGCTCCTGGTGGACGAAGCGGGCCAGCGGGATCTCGAGCTGGCTGTCGGGGAAGAGGAAGATACGCTGGCCCTCGAGCCGGGCACGGTGGCGGCCGACGGCGGCCTCGGCGCGGGCGCGGGCGGCGGCGGTGGCTTGCTCGAAGCGGGCGGGGGCCACGTCCCAGGCGGTGGCGGCGGCCTGGAGCCAGGCGGTGGTGCCTGCGGCGCCGAGGGGGAAGGGGGCCTCGAGTCGCTGGGCCCCCCGAGCCTCGAGCGCGCGGGCCGTGTCGGCGAGGAAGGGCTGCGCCAGCAGCATGAGGGTGTTCGGGCCGATGGGCGGCAGGTCCGTGGAGCGCCGGGGCGGCAGGAAGTGGACGGGGCCGACGCCCATCGCGTCGAACAGCCGGCGCATCTGGTCCTCGACCACCTCGGCCAGGGCACCCACGATCATGAGCGCCGGGGCGGTGGCCGGGTCGCGCGGGAGAATGGGGACGAGGGCCGCGAGGCAGGCATCCTCGCCCTGGGTGAAGGTGGTCTCGATGCCTGAGCCCGAGTAGTTCAGGACGCGAACCTGCGGCATGTGGGTGGCCGACAGGCGGGCGGCGGCCCGGCTGAGGTCGAGCTTTATCACTTCGCTCGGGCACGAACCGACCAGGAACAGCATTCTGATGTCGGGGCGCCTCGCCAGCAGCTGATCGACGACGCGGTCCAGCTCGTCGTTCGCGTCGGACAGCCCGGCCAGGTCCCGCTCGTCGATGATGGCGGTGGCGAAGCGGGGCTCGGCGAATATCATGACGCCGGCGGCGGACTGGATCAGGTGGGCGCAGGTGCGGCTGCCGACGACGAGGAAGAAGGCGTCCTGGATCTTGCGGTGCAGCCAGATGATGCCGGTGAGGCCGCAGAACACCTCACGCTGGCCGCGCTCGCGGAGGACGCCATCGGAGGAAACGGCGGGAGGCGTCGCGCAGCCGAGCGTGGTTGCGCTCATGCCGACTGGCCGAACGCGTACGCGTGGGTGGGTGCCCAGCGGCGCTCCTCGCGCCGGGCGGCGCGGAGCTTGACCACGAACTGGGCGGCGTTGACGAGGTAGGTGGCGTAGGCGGCGAGTGCGAGCAGCATCAGGCCGTGGGTGGGGAGCGCCCCGGTTGCGAGGGCGGCGAGGTAGGCGGTGTGAAGGGCGAGCACGCCCATGCTGACCGCGTCCTCCCACCAGAAGGCCGGGGCGAAGAGCCACTTGCCGAACACCACCCGCTCCCAGATCGAGCCGGTGACCATGATGATGTAGAGCACGATGGTTTTGGCGACGACGCTGACCATGGCGGCGTGGGCGCCCTCCCCGGTGGAGAGGGTGCGGAGCACGAGGCCGAGGCTGACGAGGAAGACGAGGAACTGCACGGGGGCGAGGATGCCCTGCACCATCGTCCATGGCGTCTCGTCGCGGGTGCGGCGCTGCTCGGGGGTGTAGAGCGGCTGCCCGTGGTGGCGGACGATCTTGCGGCCGATGCCGCCGCCCCAGGGGCAGGCGTCGAAGGGTGCGACGAGGTGGCCGATGATGGTGTTGAACATTGGCTGACACTCCCTTCCGTCGTCGCGGCGACTCCCGGCACCCGGTTTTCGCTTCCCAGCGGCCCGAGCCTCCGTCAGAGTTGATATTCAACTCCTAGGTAAGGACGGATCGGGCGCCTGTTGATTGTTCCTTGGAGGGTCCGCGGCGCCTCGGGCTCTCTGACACGAAGGCTAAGCCGGCAGGAAAGCTGGTGTCAAGCGCGCGTTACGTAAATCGCGGTTGACACTCGCTCGGCAAATCGAACAAGGTTGGGGAGAGACGGACTATGGTGTCGATGTCACAGCAGACGCAGCAGCAGGACGGTTGGGCCGAGGAACTGAACCGGGGCATCCCGGGGCAGCGCCACGAGGCCCGGCTCGATTCCGACGGGCGGGCTCTCCTGGCCCGGGCGGTGCGGGATACGGTCATCCCGGAGCTGGTCGCCTTCCCGTGGATCCGGGCGATGCCGCAGCCCTCTCACGGGGTGAAGCTCGACACGGACAGCCGGGCCACGCTGCTGGGGCTCTGCCTCGGCGATAGCGGCATGGCAGTGCAGGACTATGTCTCTGCGCTCCATGCTCGCGGGGTGCCCGCGGTGGCGCTCTATGAAGAGTTGCTCGCCGAGGTCGCTCGGGACCTTGGCACGAAGTGGGAGCAGGACGAGTGCAGCTTTGCCGACGTGACGATCGGTGTTCTTCGGCTGCAGAACGCGCAACGGGCTTTGGCGCCCGACTTCGTGAAAGGCGCGGCGCCGCGCCTCGGTGCACCGCGCGCGCTGCTGCTGTCCGCCCCTGGCGGCCAGCACACGTTCGGCTTGGCCATCGTGCTCGACTTCTTCCTGCGGGCGGGCTGGGAGGCGCGGATCGGACAGGCGACGACCGAGGCGGAGGCCGTCGCGCTGGTGCGCCGCGAGCGCTACGACGTGGTCGGGCTGTCCTTTGCGTGCGACGACCTTCTGCCGACCGCGTATGCGTTGATCGCGGCGATGCGGCTGGGTTCGGCCCATCGCGGGCTCCAGGTGATGGTGGGCGGGCCTGCGTTCTCGAACGACTCGACGCTTGCCGCGAGCATCGGTGCGGACGCGACGGCGATCGATGGGCAGCAAGCGGTGGTCCGGGCGAACGAGTTGCTCCTTGCCACGGCGGTGCGCGCCTGATGCGACAGCGGGTGCCCCTTGGCTGACGAAAACGGGCACTCGCATGTGAAAGGGTCGGAGCGGTTCCCGCTCGTCGACCTGGGCGATCTGGACGCGGGGTCGGCGGCTGCGCTGATCGCGGCGGCGAGCGACATCACGCTTGTGGCCGGGCCCGACGGGACGGTGTGCGACCTTTCGATCCAGAACGAGGAGCTGCGGATCGACCTCGAGGGTGGCTGCAACTGGACCGGTTCGGCGCTGCTTCAGACCGTCGCGGCCGATAGCCGGGCGAAGGTGGCGCTGCTGCTCCAGGATGCCGCCCGAAGCGAGACTCGGTGGCGGCACATCAACCATCTGGCTTCGGACGGGCGTCCGGTGCCCGTACTATACTGTTGTGCGCCGCTGGGCCGCGGCGGGCGCGTGGTGCTGTTCGGCCGGGACATGCGGGCGATGTCGGCGCTGCAGCAGCGCCTGATGAATGCCCAGGCCTCGCTCGAGCAGGATTACGGGCGGCTGCGGGATGCCGAGACCCGCTATCGCCTGCTGTTCCAGACCTCGTCGGAGGCCGTGCTGATCCTCGAGCCGGTGCGGGGCCGCGTCGTGGAGGCGAACCCGGCGGCGCGCGAGATGTTCGGGGCCGAGCTTGTTGACATCGTGGGCCACGGGCTGCTGCCGCGGGTGACGGAAGGGGGTGCGCTGGAGGCGCACCTGGCGGCCGCGCGCAACGGCGAGGCGCCTGCCGACCTTTCGACGCACCTGGTGCACGGCAACCGCGAGGTGGTGCTGCGGGCGACTCCGTTCCGGCAGGACGCAACGACGATGCTGCTGGTGCGGATTGCGTCCGCCCATGCGGTGGCGGCGGCGTCCTTGCTGAGTGCCGAGAAGGCCAAGCTGCTACGGGCGGTGGAGAGTGCGCCGGACGGGTTCGTCGTGACGGACAATGACGGCCTGGTGTTCACGGCCAACGCGGCTTTCCTCGAGATGGTGAACCTGAGGGGCGAGGCGGCGGCGCGGGGCCAGCCGCTGGACCGCTGGGTGGGCAAGTCGGGCGTGGACCTCACGGTGCTGGTCGCGAACCTGCGGCAGCGCGGGAGCGTGCGGTTCTTCAGCACGGCGCTGCGCAGCGAGGGCGGCGGGATCGCGGACGTCGAGATCAGCGCGGTTTCCATCGCCAATGGCGGCAAGCCGAGCTTCGGGTTCGCGATCCGTAACGTTGGCCCACGGCTTCGGGTGGAGACGACGGCGAGCCGGGCGCTGCCGCGGAGCGTGGAGCAGTTGCAGGAGCTGATCGGGCGTGTGGCGCTGAAGGACCTCGTGCGTGAGGCGACGGAGGTGATCGAGCGGCTCTCGATCGAGGCGGCGCTGGAGCTGACGAACGACAACCGGGCCTCGGCGGCGGAGATGCTCGGGCTGTCGCGGCAGAGCCTGTACGTGAAGCTGCGGCGCTACGGCATCGGGGACCTCGAGCCGGCGGAGCGCGACTGATGGAGGCCGTGGCCGCGAGCCCCGGACGGGCGGACCCCCGGGCGGCGCTGGAGCTGCTGAAGCCCATCACCTGGTTTGCGCCGATGTGGGCGTTCGGGTGCGGGGTGGTGTCGGGCGGCGTGGCGATGGAGGGGCGCTGGCTGAC
This sequence comes from Acetobacterales bacterium, assembly GCA_038229135.1. Taxonomy (GTDB): domain Bacteria; phylum Pseudomonadota; class Alphaproteobacteria; order Acetobacterales; family Acetobacteraceae; genus JBBROS01. Next base: position 175,170 of record JBBROS010000001.1, on the reverse strand, counting down.
GGTGGCGGCGGGGGTCGCGTTGGCCGGGCCGCTGGTGTGCGGGACGAGCCAGGCGGCCAATGACTGGTTCGACCGGCATGTGGACGCGATCAACGAGCCGGGGCGGCCGATCCCGTCTGGTCGGCTGCCGGGGCGGACGGGGCTTTGGATCGCGATCGCGTGGACCGTGCTTTCGCTATTGGTGGCTGCGTGGCTCGGCCTGTTCGTGTTCGGGGCGGCCGTGTTGGGGCTCGCGCTGGCCTGGGCCTATAGCGCGCCGCCGCTGCGGCTGAAGCAGAACGGGTGGTGGGGCAACCTCGCCTGTGGCGCTTGCTACGAGGGGCTGCCCTGGTTCACGGGGGCGGCGGTCGTGCTCGGGGGGCCGCCAAGCTGGCACCTGGTGGCGATGGCGGCGCTGTATAGCGCCGGGGCGCACGGGATCATGACGCTGAACGACTTCAAGTCGGTCGACGGGGACCGGGTGATGGGGGTGAATTCGCTCCCCGTGCTGCTCGGCCCGGCGCGGGCGGCGGTGTTCGCATGCTGGGTGATGGGTGTGCCGCAGATCGTCGTCGTGGCCTTGCTGCTGGCCTGGGGCGCGCCGTGGCATGCGGCGGTGGTGGCGGGGCTGCTGATGGTGCAGGTGGTGCTGATGCGGCGCTTCCTGGGCGACCCGCGGCGGCTGGCGCCCTGGTACAACGGCACGGGCACGACGCTCTATGTGCTGGGCATGCTCGCCGTGGCGTTCGCGCTGCGGGGGGGTGCGTGATGGCGAACGCTGCCTTGGCACCGTTGGGCTGGCTCGGGATCCTGCGGCTTGGCGTGGTGCAGGCCGGGCTGGGCGCGGTGGTGGTGCTGACGACGAGCACGCTGAACCGGGTGATGATCGTGGAGCTGGCCTTGCCGGCGATCATCCCGGGCGCGCTGGTGGCGGTGCACTACGCGGTGCAGGTGTTGCGGCCGCGGCTTGGCTTCGGGTCCGACATCGGCGGGCGGCGCACGCCCTGGATCATGGGCGGCATGGCGGCGTTGGGCGTGGGCGCTACGGCGGCGGCGGCCGGGGTGGGCGTGATGGCGACCGGGACGGACGGGCTGCGGCTGGCCGGTTTCGCGCTGACGCTGCTGTCCTTCCTGCTGGTGGGCGTGGGTGTTGGGGCGGCCGGCACGTCGCTGCTCGCGCTGCTGGCGGCGCGGGTGGATGCGCGCAAGCGTGCCCCGGCGGCGACCGTGGTGTGGCTGATGATGCTGCTCGGGATCGCGGTTACCGCGACCGTGGCCGGGCAGCTTCTGCACCCGTTCAGCCAGGACCGGCTCGTGCTGGTGGTCGGCGTCGTTTCGGTTCTGGCCGTCGGGGCGGCAGGGCTGGCCATCTGGGGCATGGAGGGTGAGCCTGAGGCGCAGCCGGCGCCGGCGCATGTGGCGGGCGGGTTCCGGGCGGCGCTGCTGGAGGTTTGGCGGGAGGCGCAAGCGCGGCGGTTCGCCATCTTCGTGTTCGTGTCGATGATGGCGTATTCGGCGCAGGAACTGGTGATCGAGCCGTTCGCGGGGGCCGTGTTCGGGTTCAGCCCGGGGCAGTCGACCGGGCTTACGGGCCTGCACCATGCGGGCGTGCTGGGCGGCATGGTGCTCGTGGCGGTGGCCGGTTTCGCCGGTGGGTCGTTCAGCCAGGGGGCGATGCGGGGCTGGACGGTGGGCGGGTGCGCGGCCTCGGCGGTGGCGGCGTTGGGGCTGGCCGCGATGGGGATGATGGGGCCCGATGCGCCGTTGCGGACGATGGTGGTCGTGCTCGGCGTGGCCAACGGGGCGTTCGCGGTGGCGGCCATAGGCTCCATGATGGGGCTGGCGAGCGCCGGGCGGGGGCAGCGTGAGGGCACGCGGATGGGCATGTGGGGGGCCGCGCAGGCGCTGGCGTTCGGGGCGGGCGGGCTCGTCGGCACCGGGCTCTCGGATCTGGCGCGGCTCGTGTTCGTGGACCGGGCGCATGCGTATGGCGCGGTGTTCGTGGTTGAGGCGGCGCTGTTCGCGGTGTCGGCCGGGCTTGCGATGCGGGTATTCGTGAAGGCGGGGGTGCGGCCATCGGCGCCCGGGCTCGTGATGGGAGGCGCGTGATGCAAAAGCTCGGCGGCGAGACGTGGGATGCGGTGGTTGTGGGCGGCGGGCCCTCGGGGGCCACGGCGGCGGCGGACCTGGCGCGGGCTGGGCACCGTGTGCTGCTGCTGGACCGGGCCGGGCGGATCAAACCGTGCGGCGGGGCGATCCCGCCCATCTGCGTGCGGGAGTTCGGGATCCCGGACAGCCAGATCGTGGCACGGGCGACGGGCGCGCGGATCGTGTCGCCGTCGGACAAGGAGGCCGACATGCCGATCGAGGGCGGCTACGTGGGCATGGTCGACCGGGAGCATTTCGACGAGTGGCTGCGGGCGCGGGCCGCGACGCTGGGTGCCGTGCGGGTGGATGGCGTGTTCGAGGCGGTGGAGCGCGACCCCGACGGGGTGGCGGTGGTGCGGTTTGTGCCGAAGGGCGCCTCGGAGGCCGTGCGGCTGCGGACGCGGGCCGTGGTTGGGGCCGATGGCGCCAAGAGCCAGGTGGCCCGGCAATGCGTGAAGGGCTGGGAGCGCATCCGCTACGTGTTCGCCTACCACGAGATCGTGGAGGTGCCGGAGGGGCACGACCAGTCGCGGTGCGACGTGTTCTACCAGGGCAAGGCCTCGCCGGATTTCTACGCCTGGATCTTCCCGCACGGGCGCACGGCCAGCATCGGAACCGGTTCGGCGCAGAAGGGCTTCGGGCAGCGGGCCGCGATCACGGCGCTGCGGGCCGCCACGGGGATGGACGGGATGCGGACGGTGCGGCGCGAGGGTGCGCCGATCCCGATGCGGCCGATGAAGAAGTGGGACAACGGGCGGGACGTGGTGCTGGCCGGAGATGCGGCAGGGGTGGTTGCGCCCGCGTCGGGCGAGGGCATCTACTATGCGATGCTGGGCGGACGGCTGGCCGCGGAGGCGGTGGTGGCCCTGCATCAGACGGGAGACGTGCGGTCCTTGGGCCTCGCGCGCAAGCGGTTCATGAAGGCTCATGGCCGGGTGTTCTGGATTTTGGGGATCATGCAGGCCTTCTGGTATTCGTCGGACAAGCGGCGCGAGTCGTTTGTGAAGCTTTGCCGGGACAAGGACATCCAGCGCCTGACCTGGGAGGCGTACATGAACAAGGCGCTCGCCCGGCGGGACCCGATGGCGCATGTGCGCATCTTCTTCAAGGACTTGGCGCATCTGGTGGGGCTCGCCCGGGCATGAATCGGCGCTCCACCCCCGTATTGGTGGCGGCGGCTGCGGCGCTCGCAGTGGCGGCGCTGGGCGCGAGCGCCACCGATGTCGGGCCGTGGTATCAGGCGTTGGCCAAGCCTTCATGGCAGCCGCCGGATTGGCTGTTCGGGCCGGTTTGGACGCTAATCTACGGGTTGTGCGCGCTCGCCGGGGTCATTGCGTGGCGGGCGGCGGCCTCGAGGGCGCAGCGGCAGCGCATCCTGCTCGCCTTAGCAGCCAACGCCTTGTTCAACGTGCTGTGGAGCGAACTGTTCTTCAAGCTTCGGCGACCGGACTGGGCATTGGTCGAAGTGGTCGCGTTCTGGACCTCGATCGTGGTGCTGATCGTCGTGCTGTGGCCCATTTCGGCCCAGGCCGCACGGCTGATCTGGCCCTACCTGGCGTGGGTGACGTTCGCGGCGGTGCTGAACCTGGCCGTGGTGCGACTGAACGGGTTCGGCGCATGAACGAGCATTCCAGCCATAATCAGACGGCGCATTGCAGCGCCGCACCAATCGGGGCTACGGGGAGCGACGATGGAGCACGGTGACATGATGGTATCCGGGGCCGTGTGCCCGGCCTCCCCTGCCGAACGTGAAGCGGTTCGAGCGACTGTGCGCACGCCCTCCGTGAAGACGCCGCACCACCACGGGCTGCCGCTGCGGGTGGGCACGCGCGGGTCGCCTCTGGCCGTCACGCAGACGCGGACCTTCCTCTCGCTGCTCACGCGGTTCTGCCCGGTGTTGCGCGGGCTCGACGTGTTCCACGAGCACATGATCCGCACGACCGGCGATGCCACACAGGCAACGGGCGAGCGGTTGGCGGACCTGGGCGGCAAGGGGCTGTTCGCGAAAGAAATCCACGAGGCGCTGCTGGACGGCCGGATCGACTTCGCCGTGCACAGCCTGAAGGACCTCGAGACGGAGCTGCCGCCCGGCGTGGTGCTGGCCTGCGTGCTGAAGCGCGAGGACCCGCGGGACGTGCTGATCCTGGGCCCCGAGTGCCCCGAGCCGGTGGGGGACGACCCGTATTCGGCCTTGCCGCAGGCGGCCATCGTGGGAAGCGGCAGCGTGCGGCGCCAGGCGCAGTTGCTTGCCGCACGGCCCGACCTGCAAATCCGCAACATCCGCGGAAACGTGCATGGGCGGCTCGACAAGGTTCGGCGCGGCGACTATGCGGCGAGCCTGCTGGCGCTGGCGGGCATGAACCGGCTGGGATTGCAGGACGAGGCGTCCGTGATCATCGATGCCGAGATCATGGTACCGTCGGCCTGCCAAGGCATCGTGGGTATCACGGTGCGTGCGTCCGACACGGAGCTGCACGCGCTGCTGGCGGCGATCGCGGACCCGGAGGCGACGGTGATGGCGGCGGCTGAACGAGCGCTGCTGGGGAGCCTCGATGGGAGCTGCCACACGCCGATCGGGGCGTATGCGCGGCTGCTCGAGGGTGGGCGGATGCGGCTGACGGGCCTCGTTGCACGCGCGGATGGCAGCTTCGTGCTGCGCCGGGCGGTGGAGTGCGCGCAGTCGGACGCGGCAGCGGCCGGGCTCGCGCTGGGCGACGAGCTTCGGGCGCTGAGCCCGCCAGATATCTTCGGCTGAGCCAGACCTCGATCGTCGCGGCCATCGGCGTACTCGCGTTGCTGGCTGCGGGTGGGCTGCTGACGTCCGTGGGAGCGTGGTATCGGGCCCTCCGCAAACCTCGGCTCCAGCCGCCGGACTGGCTGTTCGGCCCAGCCTGGACCGTGATCCTGGGGCTGGCGGGCTATGCCGGCGTGTTGGCATGGGATGCGGCGGTGGACGGCATTGGGCAGCGCCGGGTGCTGGTGTTCTTCGGGGTGAACTTCTTCTTCCACCTGCTGTGGTCGCCGCTGTTCTTTACCTGGAAGCGCCCGGACTGGGCCCTGTTCGAGGTGACATTCCTGTGGAGCTCCGTCCTGGCGATGATCATCGGGCTGAGCGGCAGTGACGGGCGGATCGTGTGGCTGCTGCTGCCCTACCTGCTGTGGGTGGGCTTTGCGGCCTGGCTCAACTGGGCGGTGGTCCGGTTGAACGAACCGTTCGGGGCTCGCGCGGAGGCGGTCCGCGGAAGCTGAGGGTCGGCGCGTTCCGCTCGGCCTTCGGACAAACGTCCCGCCGTGAGCGAGAGAATTCAGGCCGGCTCCGACATCTCCTGGAGGGCTTGCTGGACGGTGCCGCTTTGCAGGAGCGTGACGCGGGCCAGGTCGGAGAGTGTGACGAGGCCGACGACGGTGCCGGTGCCGTCCAGCACCGGCAGGCGGCGGACGTTGCGGGCGCCCATGAGGTCCAGCGCGGTCGTCATGCTGTCCTCCGGCCGGCATGAGAAGAGGGTTGCGGTCATGACATCGCCGACCGGGGTGCGGGTCGAGTCGAGGCCGCGGGCGACGACACGGAAGAGGATGTCGCGGTCCGTGAGGATACCCTGCAGGTCCTCGGCCGACCCGATGGGCAGGGCGCCAACGCTGAGGTCTCCCATGACGGATGCGGCTTCGGACACGCTCGCGGTGGGCGCCAGAAACTCGACGTCGCGCGTCATGATGTCGGTCACGCGCATCAGCCCGTGACCGCGCCTGGCACCAGCGCCCCAATCTGCTCGAGCAGACGGGAAAAGTCGATCGGCTTCGGGTGGTAGTCGTCGCAGCCCGCGGCCAAAGCCTTCTCACGGTCCCCGGCCATGGCGTGGGCGGTGAGCGCGATGATGGGAAGGGCGGCGGTGGCCGGGTCGTCCTTGAGGGTACGCGCGACAGTCCATCCGTCCATGGTGGGCAGGTTCATGTCGAGCAGCATGATTGCGGGCGCGGTGCTGCGCGCCTTGTCGAGGCCATCCTGGCCATCCGTCGCGACTTCCACCTCGAAGCCGCGGCGGCGCAGGCGGCGCGACAGAAAGTCCCAGATCTCCTCATGATCCTCGACCAGCAGCAGTTTCGTCATCGTGCGTGTCCTTCGTGGGGCGCGTGGTCGGGTGGGGCCAGGGCGCGGAGCTCTCCGGCGAGGGCCTTCATGCTCGTGTCGGTCTTGGCCAGGATGCGGTCGGCGCTGCCGAGGGCCTCGCGGTCCTCCCGGCTCAGGTCGCGAGCGGTCAGCACCACCACGGGCAGGTCGGCGCAGCCCGGGCGGCGGCGGAGCGTCTCGAGGAAGGAGAAGCCGTCCATGACGGGCATCGTGAGGTCGAGCAGCACCAGGCGGGGCATGGCGAGATCGAGCTTCTCCAACGCGTCCTGGCCATTCTCGGCCTCGACGACGGTCCAGCCGTTCTTCTCGAGCAGAGTCCGCATGCGGTGGCGCACGTCGGCGTCGTCGTCGACCACCATGATGTCGCCTTCCGTGTCGCGGAACTGCTCGACGATACGGCGCAGCTGGTCCCACTGGACGGGCTTCAGCACGTAGTCCGCTGCACCCAACGAGCGGCCAAGCCCTTGCTCGTTGACAAACGTCACCATCACCACCGGGATGCGCGCCGTCTCGGGCGTGTGCTTCAGCGCCTCCAGCACGGCCCAGCCGTCCATCTGCGGCATCATCACGTCGAGCAGGATGGCACGCGGGTGCAGGCTCTGCGCAAGCTCCAGGCCGGCGCGGCCGTCGGATGCGGTCTGCACGGCAAAGCCCTCGCGCTCGAGGAAGCGGCGGAGCAGCTCGCGCTGGGCCTCGTCGTCGTCGATCACCAGCACCAGCTCACGGCCCGGCACGGGCTTGGCGTCCGCTTCGGGCTGCTCCGGCTCGGGCGGCTGGTCCGGCATAATGGCGGGCACGCGGATGGTGAAGGTCGTGCCCTGGCCGAAGGTGCTGCTCACCTCCACGTCGCCGCCCAGCAGGCGGGCAAAGGCGCGGGTGATCGCGAGGCCGAGGCCGGTGCCGCCGAAGCGGCGGGTGGTGCTGTCATCGGCCTGGGCGAAGCGCTCGAACAGGCGGCCGAGCTGCTCCTCGGTCATGCCGATGCCCGTGTCGGTCACGCGCAGGGTGAGCCAGTCCTGCTCACGCGACGCGTGCAGGGTGATGCGGCCGCGTTCGGTGAACTTGGAGGCGTTGCTGAGCAGGTTGAAGAGGCACTGCCGCAGCTTCACCTGGTCGGTGTGCATCTGGCCCAGCCCCGGCGCCAGCTCGAGCGTGAGCGTGTTGTCCTTCTGTAGGATGAGGGCCTCGACAGTGTTGGCCACGTCACGCACGAGGGCTTCGGCGCCGAATTCCTCGGCGAAGGTCGTCATGCGGTTCGCCTCGATCTTGGAGATGTCGAGGACGTCGTTGATCAAGCTCAGCAGGTGGCGCGCGTTGGACTTGATCTTGCCGATATCGACGAGCAATCGCGCCTGCCCAAGGTCTTCCACCTCCTCCTCGAGCATCTCGCTGTAGCCGATCACGGCCGAGAGCGGGGTGCGGAGCTCGTGGCTCATGTTGGCGAGGAACTGGCTTTTGGACTGGTTCGCGGCCTCGGCGGCTTCGCGGGCAGACTCGATCGCGAGCTCGGCCTGCTTGCGCTCCGTGACGTCGGTGTGTGCGCCGACCCATTCGCGGATCCCGCCGCCATGCTCGTACACCGGAGTGGCGCGCGCGGCCATCCACCGCCACTCGCCGTCGGCCCGGCGGATGCGGTGCTCCACGCGGAATAGCTTGCTGCCGCCCACGGCCTCGCCCCAGGCGGCCACGGTTGGGCCGCGGTCCGTCGGGTCGACCGCGTCAAGCCAGCCGAAATCATCGATGGCGGCGGCGGTCTGCCCGGTGAAGGCGGACCAGCCCGGCTGCGGCGGGCGGAGCTGGCCATCGGGCGGGGTGGTCCAGACAATGGCCGCGGTGCTCTCGATGAGGGAGCGGAACCGCTCCTCGCTGTGCTGCAATATCTCGGCAGTGTGGACCTCCTCGCGACGGCGGCTGATGGCCAGCCAGGCGAACCAGGTGCAGGCAGCCAGCGCGGCGAGAATGGAGAGCGCGGTGAAGGCGCGGGTGCGGAAGACGTCTTCGGCGCGCATGTCGGCAATCCGGGCCTCGCTGTCGCGCAGCACACGGTCCACGTGCGCGCGGACCGCGTCCATGGCTAGCTTGCCCTCGCCGGTGCGGACCGTGGCGATCGCCTCTTCCGTGCCCTGGGTCCGGCGCAGGTCGATGGTCTTTGCCGCAAAGATGCGCTTGCGATCGACCAGGGTGTTTAGAGCCGGATCGGCCCCTGGCTGGGCGAGCAGGCGGCCGAGCTCGGCAACCGCAGCCTCATAGGGTTCGAGATAGCCGGGCTCGCCCGTCAGGAGGTAGCCGCGGTAACCGGTCTCGAGGTCTTTCAGGGCGGACATCACCTGGCTGGCGCGGGCGGCGTCGCGAGCCTCTTCGGCGATGGCCGCGGTCGCGCGGGCGTTGGCCACGATGCTCCAGAGGGCCAGTCCGACGGATAGGACGAGCAATGTGAGGGCGACGATGGTCCCGTTGCGTCCGTTCAGCCTTGGTCTCGTCGTCATGCGCATGCCTCGTGCGGCCGCGCGCCGAGGTGGGCGGACCGTCTCTGGTGCAGAACGCTAGAGGGTTGGGCCGGTTGCGGGCTCAAGCCGGGTGGGCCGTGTCGAAGCCGTGCTGGCCGTGGAGGCGCGCCAGGGTCTCGGGCGGCAGGCGGAGGCGGGCGGCGAGGTAGGCGAGGTAGGCGCGGGCGACCGGGTCATGGCTGTCCGTGCCCAGGAGGGAGGCGGCGTAGAACAGCGAGGCGACGTGGTTGTCGCGCACGTCGTGCAGCAGCGTCTCGAGCGGGGCGGGGCGGCGGATGGCGTGGGCGACGAAAGCCGGGTCGTCGGGCTGCAGCGCGTTGGCCGAGAGGGCGCCGCGGAGGCGCCGCTCCACAGGGTCGGTGATGCGGCCGGTGGCTTGGGCGGCAGCGATCGCGGCACGGGTGAGGAGCTCGGTCTGTGCCGGGTCGAGGTGGCCGAAGGCGGTGGGAGGCGGGCCGAGAAGCTGCTGGCGGTTGCGGAGGTGGGCAAAGACGATCTTTGCGGCAAGCACGTCGAGCGGAGCCTCGGGGGCGCGGGCCGGGGGCGGCGGGGGCGGGGGCGCGGCCTGGGCGAAGAGGCGACGGAGCCTGGCACGGACGCCGTCGAAGGCGGTCGGCATGCTGCTCATGCGGGGCCACGCAGAAGCAAGGCTGCGAGACCGGCGATGAGGACGGTGGCGGCGAGCAGACGGCCGAGGCGCACCAGGTCGGTCTGTGGCAGCCCGGCCTCCACCGTGGCCGCGAGCAGGCGGTCCCGGGCCGGCAACGGCAGGAGCTGGGCGGAGGCGCCGAGGGCAATAGCCAGGAACAGTGGGTCCGGGTCGAAGCCGAGCCGCGTGGCGAGCGGGGCGGCGAGGGGTACGAGCACGAGCGCGCTGGCCGCCCCCGTGGCGAGCGTGGCGAGGCCGCATGCGGCGAGAAGCAGGGCGGCTGCGATCCCGAGAGCCGGCAGCCCGAATTCCGCCAGTCGGTCCGATACCAGCGCGGCCGCCCCGGTATCGGTCAGGGCGGCCGAAAGCGGGAGCAGTCCGGCGAGCAGCACGAGCACGGGCCACGGGATGGCGGCGTAGGCGTCCTCGGGCGCCAGCGCGCGCAGGACGAGCAGCGCGAGCACGCCGGCGAGCAGGGCGAGGGAAAGCGGGAGCACGCCGTAGGCCGCGAGGGCGGCGGCACCGGCCATGGCCGCCATGGGCAGCGCTCCCTGCCGCTTGCGGCCCAGGCGGAGGCGGCGCTCGGCGAGCGTGAGGCAGCCGAGTGCGGCGGCTGCGGCGGGCAAGGCCTCGCGTGGGCCTTGCAGCACCAGCACGTCCCCGGCGCGGAGCTTCGTGCGGCGCAGGCGGGCAATGGCCTGCGTGCTGCGGCCCAGGGCGAGCAGGCCCACGCCGTAGCGGCGGCCCACACCGGTTTCATCGAAGCTGCGGCCCAGCCAGTCCGAGCCCGGCGTGAGCACGGCCTCGACCACGCCCGCGCCATCGCGCCAGTCGGCCGCCGCGCCGGCGAGGGTGAGGTTGGCACGCTCGATGAGGCGCTGCAGCGCGTTGGGCGTGCAGGCGAGCACCAGGACGTCGTTGGCCGCGATGGGCCAGCCGGGGCGGGGCGCGATGCGGCGATGGTCCTCGCGGATGATGGCCTGGACGGTGAGCGCGCCGTTGGCCTCGGCCTGGAGGCGCTCCAGCGTCTGGCCGACGAGGGTGGAGCCGGGCGGGACGAACACCTCGCTGACGACGCCTTCGACCTGCTGCGGTTCCGAGAGCGGCGGAGCCGAGGCTGGAACGACGGTTGTGGCGATTGTTGGGGCGGCAGCCGCCGGGGCGGTCCAGCGGAGGCGGGCGGCGGCGAGGATGACGACGGCGAGGGCGATGGCGGCGATGGGCAGCCCGAGGCGTGCGGGGTCGAACAGGCTGAAGCCGTGGCCCACGAGGTGCTCGCGCTGGCTGGAGACGAGGATGTTGGGCAGCGTGCCGAGCGTGGTGACGAGGCCGCCCGCGGCGGTGGCGCCCAGCACGACGCGTTGCGCGGTGGCTGCGGCGCCGGGCTCGCGCCGGGCGGTTTGGCGGGCGATGGGCAGCAGGGCGGCAAGGGCGGGGGCGCGGGCGCCGAACGCCGAGGCGATGGCGGCAACGAGGCCGAGTGCCGGGCCGCGGAGAGCGGGCCAGCGCAGGATGGGGCTGAGCAGGTCCGCCAGGCGCTCGAACAGGCCCGTGGCGCGGTGGGCGGCGCCGTGGGCGGCCAGGGCGGCGACGGTGAGGACAGCAGGGTCGGACAGGCCCGTGAGCGCCTGGGCGCTGGGGACGAGGCCCGTCAGCACCAGCCCCAGCACGAGCAGGGCGCCCACGACATCGATCCGCACGCGGCGGCTGGCGAGCAGCGCCAGCGCGATTGCGGCGAGGAGGAGGGCGATTGCGGCGTGGGACATGTTGGACCTGAACCGATCGGGGGCATCGCAAGTTCCACACGTCGTAGCCGGCAACGTTGCATCCCGTGCGGGCCGGCTGCGTTGCACGTCCCGAAAGGGGTGCGCGATGGGGATGGTGGAGCTGCTGGTCGGCCTCGTGGCGGCCTGCGTGGTGTTGGCGCTGCTGGCCCGTGCGGTGGACGTGCCGCCGGCGGTGGCGCTCGTGTCGGGTGGCATGGCGGTGGGGTTCATCCCCGGCATGCCGCGGGTGGAGCTCGACCCGCACATCGCGATGGCGCTGTTCCTGCCGCCGCTGCTGCAGGTGAGCGCGTTCCGCACGGATTGGGAGGCGTTCCGCACCGAGCTGCGGCCCATCCTGCTGCTGGCGCTGGGGGCCGTGCTGTTCACGGCGGCGGCGGTGGCGGCGACTGCGAAGGTGATGGCGCCGGAGCTGCCCTGGGCGGCCGCGCTGGCGCTGGGGGCGATCGTGGCGCCGCCCGATGCGGTGGCGGCGGCGAGCGTGCTGAAGGCGGTGCACATCCCGCGCCGGCTGATGACCATCCTCGAGGGGGAGAGCCTGCTGAACGACGCCTCTTCGCTCATCTTGTATCGGTTCGCCGTGGCCGCGGCGGTGGCGAGCGTGAGCCTGGCGGATGCGGGGGTGTCGTTCGTGGCGTCGTCCGTGGGCGGCGGGGTTCTGGGGTATGTGATCGGGCGCGTGGTGATCGAGGGGACGCGGGCGCTGGACGACGTGCTGCTCGAGATTGCTGCCATCGTGCTGGCCGGTTTCGCGGCCTACATGGCGGCGGAGGCGATGCACCTGTCGGGCGTGCTGGCCGCCGTGGCCTGCGGGCTGGTGCTGGGGCGCCACCAGCACAAGCTGAGCGCGCGGACGCGGGTTGAGTCGGCGGCGGTGCTGAGCTTCGTCGAATTCGTGCTCACGAGCCTCGTGTTCATCCTGATCGGGCTGCAGTTGCGGGACGTGCTGGAGCGGCTGCTGGAGCGTGGGCTGGTGGGGGTGGGGGTGATCGCGCTGGCGGTGTCGGCATGCCTGGTGCTGAGCCGCTTCGTTTGGGTGTTCTTGTCCGACTGGGTGGCGCGGGTGCTGCCGCAGCGCTTCAGGCTCGGGCATGCGCGGCTGCCGGGCGCGCAGATGCTGATCCTGTCCTGGGCGGGGATGCGGGGCGTGGTTTCGCTCGCGGCGGCGCTGGCGCTGCCGATCGGGTTCCCGGGGCGAGACCTGATCGTGGTGCTGGCGTTCACGGCGATCTTGGTGACGCTGGTGCTGCAGGGCACGACCCTAGGGTGGGTTATCCGCCGGCTGCGGGTGGTGGAGGACAAGGCGGGGGCGGAGCACGAGGCGGCGGTGCGGCAGGCGGGGGCGGAGGCGGCGCTGGCGACGGTGGAGCAGCGGGTTTTCGAGGGCCGCGTGCTCGGCCTGCCGGACCGGGCGATGGTGGGCGAGTTCCGGCGCCGGGCCGAGAGCGCGCGAGAGATGGCGGACGGCACCGGGCTCGCGGCCCGGCGGCATACGGCCCGGCTGGAGCTGGAGCGCGAGGCGCTGTGGTCGGCGCGGGAGGCGGTGCTGGCGCAGGGCGAGCGGATCGACGGCGAGGCGCTCCAGGCGATGGTGGAGGAGCTCGACTTCGAGGAGCGGCGGCTGGAGCGGGCGCTGGCGCAGGCCGATGGGCGGGAGACGGCGGCCTGAGGGCCAGGTTGCCGGTTGAATCGGGTGGCTGATGAAAACGGCGACGGCAGGGGGACCGCACTTCTACAATCAGGTGACAGGTCAGCGCGTCGACCTCACCGCGGCGCAGGTCGAGCAGCCCATCGCGTACGACGACGTCCCTGCCAAGCGGGCCGAGGCGTCCGCGGGCGCGACCGAGACGCAATATCGGGCGCTGCGGGATGCAGTCGTGGCGCTCGTCCTGCAGGGCTGACGCCAGGGGGCGGTTGCCGGGGCGCGGGTGTGGCCGTACGGTAGGGACCCAGCCATGTAACGGAACCGCAATGTCCCTCACCGCCGCGCGCCTCGACAAGATCAGCCCGAGCCAGACGATTGCCATCAGCAGCAAGGCGCGGGCGCTGAAGGCAGCGGGGCGGGACATCATCAGCCTGAGCGCGGGGGAGCCGGATTTCGACACGCCGGACAACGTGAAGGCGGCGGCGATCCGGGCGATCAAGGCGGGGGAGACGAAGTATACGGACGTGGCGGGCACGATGGCGCTGCGGCGCGCGGTGGCGGCGAAGTTCGAGCGGGATAGCGGGCTGCAGTATGCGCCGGAGGAGGTGATCATCTCCACGGGCGGCAAGCAGGTGATCTTCAATGCGATGGTCGCCACCATGGACGCGGGCGACGAGGCGATCATCCCGACGCCGTGCTGGGTGAGCTATCCGGACATCGTGAGCCTGGCCGACGGCACGCCCGTGTTCGTGCCGTGCGGGCAGAACAACGGCTTCAAGATGCGGCCGGAGGACCTCGAGGCGGCGATCACGCCCAAGACCAAGTGGCTGGTGCTGAACTCGCCCTGCAACCCCACGGGCGCGGCCTACACGCACGAGGAGCTGCGGGCGTTGTGCGACGTGCTGCTGCGGCACCCGCATGTGTGGGTGTTCACCGACGACATCTACGAGAAGCTCGCCTACGAGACGGCGCCGGCCACCATCGTGCAGGTGGAGCCGAAGCTGCGGGACCGGACCGTGACGATGAACGGGTGCAGCAAGGCCTATGCCATGACGGGCTGGCGCATCGGGTTCGCGGGCGCGCCGCTGGCGTTGATCAAGGCCATGGACAAGCTGCAAAGCCAGAGCACGAGCAACCCCTCCAGCATCAGCCAGGCGGCGGCGGTGGAGGCGCTGAACGGGCCGCAGGAGTTCATCGGGGAGATGGTGGCCGTGTATCGGGAGCGGCGGGACCTCGTGGTGTCCATGCTGAACGAGTGCGCCGGGCTGCATTGCCACACGCCGGAAGGGGCGTTCTACGTGTTCCCGTCCATGCAGGGCTGCGTCGGCAAGACGAGTGCAGGGGGCCGCCGGATCGAGACGGACGAGGAGTTCGTTGTGGCCCTGCTGGAGGAGGAGGGGGTGGCGGCCGTGCACGGGGCGGCGTTCATGTATCCTGGGCATTTCCGCATCAGCTACGCGACGGACACGGAGAGCCTGCGGGAGGCGTGCACGCGCATCCAGCGCTTTTGCGCCGGGCTGCACTGATGCCTGAGCTGGCGGAGCGGCTGCGGGGCGTGCCGATGGCCGCGACCGTGGCCATGACGATCAAGGCGCGCGAGATGAAGGCGGCCGGCGTGGAGGTGATCGCGCTGACGATCGGCGAGCCCGACTTCATGAGCCCGATGCACGCCATCGAAGCCGGCTACCAGGCGGCGCTCAAGGGCGAGACGAAGTATCCGCCGCAGGACGGCACGACGGCGCTGAAGCAGGCGATCCAGCGGAAGTTCCTGCGCGACCAGGGGCTCGTGGTGGCGCTCGACGAGATCATGGTCGGCAACGGCGGCAAGGGCGTGATCTTCGACGCGCTGATGGCGACGGTGAACCCTGGGGACGAGGTGATCGTGCCGGCGCCGTATTGGGGCGCGTATCCGCTGATGACGACGGTGGTGGGCGGCGTGCCCGTGATCGTCGCCTGCCCGCAGAACAACGGGTTCCGGCTGCGGCCGGAGGACCTCGAGGCGGCCATCGGGCCGCGGACGAAGTGGCTTGTGCTGAACTCGCCCAACAACCCGACCGGTACGGCGCTGGGCGAGGCGGATTTGGCGGGGCTCGCGGCGGTCCTGGAGCGGCACCCGCATGTTTGGGTGATGGCCGACGACATGTACGAGCACCTCGTGTTCGAGGGGCGGCACCATACGCTGGCGGCGGTGGCGCCGGGCTTGCGGGACCGGGTGCTGACCGTGTCGGGCGTGTCCAAGACCTATGCCATGACGGGGTGGCGCATCGGGTTCGCGGCTGGGCCCAAGCCGCTCATCAAGGCGATGGTGACGATGCAGGGGCACGTGGCGGCGGGCGTCAGTTCCGTCGGCCAGGCCGCCGCGGCGGCGGCGCTGGATGGGCCGCAGGAGGTGGTGGGCACCATGCAGGCGGCCTACCGGCGGCGGCGGGACCTGGTGGTGGACGCGCTGCGGACGGCGCAGGGCCTGCAGTGCCACCGGCCGGAGGGGGCGTTCTACGTCTATCCGAACGTGGCGGGGTGCCTCGGGCGCACCACGCCAGGCGGGCGGGTGCTGAACACGGACGAGGATTTCGCGCTTGCGCTGCTCGAGGAGCGGCATGTGGCGGTGGTGCATGGCAAGGCGTTCGGGATGTCGCCCTACATCCGGATTTCCTATGCAACCGACGATGCGTCGCTCGAGGAGGCGTGCCGGCGGATCGTCGCGTTCTGCGCCGAACTGCGGTGATCATCCGGCCCGGCGTCGATGCCGATGGGCCCGGCTTCGTCGCGCTGATCAACCGGTGCTGGCGGGACTACGACGCGGTGGCGGACGTGGAGGCCGAGGTGCCGGAGGTGCATGCGCTGGCCTCGTATTACGCCGCGGCAGGTGGTGCGCTGTGGGTGGCGGGCGCGGTGGACGGCATGGTCGCGGTGCGTCCCGACGTCGGCGGCTGGGAGATCTGCCGCGTCTACGTGCATCCGGACCGGCATGGATCGGGCTTGGGGCACAGGCTGATGAATGTGGCGGAGGCCCATTCGGCTGTTGCCGGGGCTACGCGGCTGTTCCTGTGGTCCGATACGCGGTTCGTGCGGGCGCACCGGTTCTACGAAAAGCGCGGGTATGAGCGGGGGGAGCACCGGGTGGTGCGGGACGTGACCGACTACGAGGAGTGGCGGTTCGAGCGGGCTGCCTGATCATCGTCGTCGCGAGCCGCAGGCGTGGCGATCCAGGGGCGGTCGAGCGTCGGCCTGTGGCCCGTGGATCGCCACGCTGCGCTCGCGATGACGGTCAAGGTCCGACCCAGACCGGGGAACGTTTCTGAAGAAAGGCGTCGATGCCTTCGGCGGCGTCGGGCTCGGCCATGTTTCGGACCATGACGGCGCTCGCGTAGGCGTAGGCTTCGGCCAGGGGCAGGTCGGCCTGATAGTGGAAGGCGGGCTTGCCGAGGGCGAGGACGGGGCGGCTTTTGGCGGCGATGCGGGCGGCGAGCGCGGCGGTGGTCGCCACGAGTTCGGCCTCGGGCACGGCCTGGTTGACGAGGCCGAGGCGGGCGGCCTCGTGCGCGTCGATCGTGTCTCCGGTGAGCAGCATCATCATGGCGGCCTTGCGGCCCACGGCGCGGCTGAGCGCGACCATGGGGGTGGAGCAGAAAAGGCCGATGTTCACGCCGGGCGTGGCGAACCGGGCGGTGTCGGCCGCGATGGCGAGGTCCGCCGTGGCGACGAGCTGGCAGCCGGCGGCGGTGGCGATGCCGTGGACCCGGGCGATGACGGGCACGGGGAGTGCCACGATGGCCTGCATGAGGCGGGAGCACTGGGTGAACAGCGCCTCGAGCTGGGCCGGGCTGGCGCCGCGGACCTCCACCAGGTCGTGCCCGGCGCAGAACGCCGGGCCGCTGCCGGCGAGGATCACGGCACGGATGGCCGGGTCGGGCGCGATGGTGGCGAGCGCGTCCTCCAGCGCCGTCATCAGCCCGGTGCTGAGCGCGTTGCGCTGGGCCGTGCGGTTGAGGGTGAGGGTGGCGACACCGGCCTCGTCAGCGCGGAGCAGGAGGGGCATGCTGGACATCGGGCGATCGTAGCGCGGGGGATGGGAATGGTGAACCGGCAGGTTTTGTTGCGGGAGCGGCCTGTGGGCGTGCCGCGGGCGGACCAGTTCGAGGTGGTGGAGCGGCCGGTGCCGGACCCGGGGGCGGGGGAGGTGCTGATCCGCAACCACTGGCTCAGCGTGGAGCCAGCCATGCGGGGGTGGGTGAACGATGCGCCGAACTACCTGCCGCCGGTGCCCGTGGGGGCGGTGATGCGGAGCTATGCGGTGGGGCGGGTGGAGCGGTCGAACCATGCCATGTGGCGCGCGGGCGATGTTGTGACGGGGATGTTCGGCTGGCAGGAATGGGCGGCGGTGCCCGGGAGCGTGATCGACCGCAAGGTGGATGACGACCTGCCGCCCAGCACGGCGCTGGGCGTGCTGGGGCTGAACGGCATCACGGCGTATTTCGGCCTGCTCGAGGTGGGCGAGCCGCGGCCCGGCGACACGGTGGTGGTCAGCACGGCGGCGGGCAGCGTGGGGTCGGCCGTGGGGCAGATCGCGCGGATCGCGGGGTGCCGGACGGTGGGGATCGCGGGCGGGCCGGCGAAGGTGGCGCTGTGCCGGGAGGCGTTCGGGTTCGATGCGGCGGTGGATTACCGGTCGCCTGACTTCGAGGCGCAACTGGCGGCGGCGTGCCCGGACGGGGTGGACGTGTATTTCGACAACACGGCCGGTGCCGTGAGCGACGCGGTGTATCGGCTGTTGGCCTCCCGGGCGCGCGTGGTCGTGTGCGGCACGGCCTCGGTGCAGGATTGGTCTCCGGCCCCGCTGGGGCCACGGGTGGAGCGGGTGGTGCTGGTCAAGCGCGCACGGATCCAGGCGGTGCTCGCGTTCGACTGGAAGGCGCGCTACCCGGAGGCCCTCGGGCGCTTGGGGGCGTGGGTGCGGGACGGGCTGATCGCGTATCGGGAGGACGTTCTGGAGGGCATCGGCGAGGCCCCGGGGGCGATCGCCGGGTTGTACAAGGGGGAGAACATGGGCAAGCGGCTGATCCGGGTGGGGTCATGATCGAGCCTGCGTGGGTGGGCATGATGGCCCGCTATAACGCCGAGATGAACCAGCGGCTGTATGCGGCGGCAGGAAGGCTGCCCGATGGGGAGCGACGGCTGGACCGGGGCGCGTTCTTCGGCTCGATCCATGGCACGCTGGCGCACCTGGTGTGGGCGGACCGGCAGTGGATGAGCCGGTTCGATGGCTGGGAGCGGCCGACGGTGAAGCTGGCCGACAGCGCGCAGGACGGCGGACCGTTCGAGGCGCTGGCGGCAGCGCGGGTGGACGTGGACGCACGGATCGAGGAGTGGGCGGCGCGGGTCGAGCCAGGGTGGCTTGCGGGCGAGCTGACCTGGTTCAGCGGCGCCGAAGGGCGGGAGCTGACGAAGCCCGTGGCGCTCCTGGTGACGCATGTCTTCAATCACCAGACACATCACCGCGGCCAGGTGCACGCCATGCTCACGGGGGCCGGGGAGCGGACCGGGGACACCGATCTGATGCTCGTGGTCTGACTTCCTCCGCTCAGGCCGGTTTCGCGCCGTTCGACCTCGTCATCGCGAGCCGCAGGCGTGGCGATCCAGGGGTGCCACGGCGCAGTCTCGTCGGCTCCTGGATCGCCACGCTCCGCTCGCGATGACGGTGAGCGGCTGTCGCGGGCCGATGCTTCGGATGAGACGGGAGGCCGCCAGCGCGGAGCAATCGACTGGCGGTTCAGAACCTGACCGTCGGGTGCGGCGCGCGGCGGCCGAGCTTGGCGCGGTAGATCAGGACGTTCTCGATGACGCGCTGGACGTAGTTGCGCGTCTCGTTGAACGGGATCAGCTCGATCCAATCGATCATCTCGGGTCCCGAAAGGTCCGCGGGCGCTGCCACCAGCCAGTCCTGCACGCGCTTCGGCCCGGCGTTGTAGCCGGCGAGCGCGAGCGGCAGCGCGCCGAACTGGGTGACGAGGCCCTGCAGGTAGGTCGTGCCGAGCCGCATGTTGTAGTCGGCGTCGGTGGTCAGTGCGGCAAGGTCGGCGGGCACGCCGAGGCCGCGGGCGACGCTGGCGGCGGTGGCGGGCATGAGCTGCATGAGGCCGCGGGCGCCGACGGGGCTCTGGGCGGCGATGTCGAAGCTGCTTTCCTGGCGGATGAGGGCGAGCACGATGGCGGGCTCGAGCCCGGGCGGCGGCTCGACGGGGAGGGGCCAGCCGGCGATGGGGAGCATGACGCCGTCCCGCCCGGCGCGGCGCGCGATGGCGACGGCCTGGTCCGGCAGGCCAAGGCCCAGGGCCAGGCGGGCGGCCAGCGCGCGTTCGGTCGGGGTGGCGGCTGTCTCGTCGAGCCGGGCGAGGAAGGGGCGGGCGCGGCGGGGCTCTCCCCAGGCGGCCAGCAGCACGGCGGCGCGGGCGGGCTCGCGCTCGAGGAAGGCGGCGGCGGCGGGCTCGTCCCAGGCCGGGTCGGATGCGGCGGCGATGCGGCGGGCGAGGGCTTCGGCGTCGTCGCCGAGAGCCAGGGCGGCGAGCTGGCCGTAATAGGTGGTGGGCCAGGCGGCGGCGGTTGTGAAGGCGGGCGCGGGGTCGGCCCCCTGGGCCTGCTGCGCGCGGCCGAGCCAATAGGCCGCGCGGGACTGGGTGAGGGCGGCCGAGGATAGGGTGGCGAGGCGCTGGAAGTGGACGGCGGCAATTTCGGGCTGGTTCGTGCGACGGAGCGCGATCCAGCCGGCGAGGAAGGCCTGGTCGAGCGTGGCTTCGCGGGCGGCGGCCTGGGCGGCGACGATGCTGGCGGCGAGCGCGGGCTCGTTCGCGCGGAGCAGGCGTCGGGCGAGGAGGTTCCGCTCGTCCCAGAATGCCTGCTGGCGGTCGGGCGGGGCGGCCTGCTCGGCGGCGGCGCCGGGGCCGGTCCAGACGCGCGCCGCATCCCGATCCTGCCCGGCGCGGCGATACCAGCGGGCGAGTTCGAGCACGAGGGTGGGGTCGGCGGCGAGCGGGCCGAGGGTGGCGGCGAGGGCGGGAGCCGTCGGGTCATCGCGCTTGAGGGCCAGGCGGGCCTCGGCCCAGGGGCGCTGGGCCGGGGCCACGCGGACGGCCTGGCGTGCGGCGGGGCCGCCCGGGGCGGGGGTGTCGGACCAGGCGAGTCGGTCGAAGCGGCGCCACTGGTCCTCGGGGCGGAGCTGAAGGGCCCAGCGGCGGACGAAGGCCGCCTCGCCGGGCGCGTCGATGATGCCGGCCACCCAGGCGCGCCGGGCGGCCTCGGGCTCCGGGATGGGGGCGCGCGCCTCGGTGTCGGCGCAGCGCAGCAGGCTCGGGACCAGCGCGGGCGGGGTAGCGCGACAGATCTCGAGCACCGCGCGGTCGTCCCGGTCGATGGTGAGGGCCTCCTGCAGGCGGCGGCTGAGCAGGGCCTGGTTGGGCCAGTCGGGGTTGGCGGCCATGAAGGACGCGATCTCGGGCGCGCGGGCGGCGCCGGGGGCCTGGAGGCGCGCATGCAGCACGAGCTTGCGGGCCAGCGGGTCCGGGAGGGCGGCGGCCAGGGCGTCCGCCTCCGCCCACAGCCCGGCGCGCAGGGCGGCGGCGAGCGTAGGCCCCTGGGCGCGGGCCGGGGCGGCGAGCAGAAGCAGCAGGAGGAGGGCGCGAATCACGCCTGCAGTATCGCAGGGCCCGGGCCCGGGCCAAAGCGTTTCCCCTTGCGCGTTGGTTGCTTTAGGGTGCGCGCCCTTCCTGCCCGCCGGAGACCGCCGCCATGTTCAAGGGTTCGCTCGTCGCGCTCATCACGCCCATGACCGAGGACGGTGCGGTGGATGAGAAGGCGTTCCAGCGCTTCGTCGCATGGCAGGTGGAGCAGGGCACGCAGGGGCTCGTGCCGGTGGGCACGACGGGTGAGAGCCCCACGCTCGACCATGGCGAGCATGCGCGGGTCATCCGGCTGGCCGTGGAGGCGGCGGCGGGGCGGGTGCCGGTGATCGCGGGGACGGGGAGCAACAGCACGGCCGAGGCCGTCGCGCTGACGCGGGAGGCGAAGGCGGCCGGGGCGGATGCGGCGCTGGTGGTGACGCCCTACTACAACAAGCCGACGCAGGAGGGGCTCTACCTGCACTACATGGCCATCGCGGACGCCGTGGACCTGCCGATCGTGATCTACAACATTCCGAGCCGCAGCGTGGTGGACATGAGCGTGGAGACGATGGGGCGGCTGGCCAAACACACGAACATCGTGGGCGTTAAGGACAGCACGGCGAATTTGGCCCGGCCGCTGCACACGCGGGCCGCATGCGGGCCGGCGTTCAGCCAGCTCTCGGGCGAGGACCACACGCGGCTGGCGTTCCTGGGTGCGGGCGGGCACGGGTGCATCAGCGTGACGGGCAACGTGGCGCCCCGGTTATGCGCCGAGATGCATGCGGCGTGGGACGATGGGGAGATCGACCGGGCCATCGGCATCCAGGACCGTCTGCTCGCGTTGCATGACGCCATGTTCGCTGAAACCAATCCGGCCCCGGTGAAGTATGCAGCAAGCCTGTTGGGCCACGGCACGGCGCAGTGCCGCCTGCCGATGGCGCCGGTGTCGGACGGCGTGCGCGGCCAGGTTCGGGCGGCGATGGCGGCGGCGGGCCTGATGAACTGATGGCCGCCGTAGAACCCAAGAAGAAATCGGGGCTGATCAGCCACGGCATCGCGTCGCAGAACCGCAAGGCCCGGTTCGACTACACGATCAAGCAGACGATGGAAGCCGGGCTGGTGCTGAAGGGGCCGGAGGTCAAAAGCCTGCGGCTCGGGCGCGCGACGCTGACCGAGGCGTGGGCCGGGGAGCGGGACGGGGAGCTGTTCCTGTTCAATGCCTACATCCCCGAATACCAGGGCGGGGTGCTGAGCCGGTTCGAGCCGCGGGCGCCGCGCAAGCTGCTTTTGAAGCGCAAGCAGGTGGATGCGCTGCTGGGGGCCACGGCGCGGGACGGGATGAGCATCGTGCCGCTGGACATCCACTTCAACGAGCGTGGCATGGCCAAGGTGACGCTCGGGTTAGGCGAGGGGCGGAAGAAGGCGGACAAGCGGCACGCCATCGCGGCGCGGGACTGGCAGCGGGACAAGGCGCGGCTGATGCGGGACAAGGGTTAGGGATCGTCTCCCCCTCGCTTCTGCGGGCCTGTCGGACGACGCTTATCGTCGTCGCGCGCGAAGCGTGGCGATCCAGGGCCAATGGGTCTCCTCTGCGCGGCCCCTCGATCGCCACGCCTTCGGCTCGCGATGACGGGTTGTCGTGGAGGAGAGTCGGCGCACATCCTGCAACGACAGAGGAGGCGGACATGGAGCTTTCGCGACGGGCGGCGGTAGGGGGTGCGGTGGCGGTAGGGGCGGCTGGCCCGGCACCCGGGGATGCCTACCAGTTCAAGATGACCTCGATCGATGAGGGCGTGCTCGACTTCGCGTCGTTCCGCGGGCAGGTGATGCTGGTGGTGAACACGGCGAGTTTCTGTGGCTACACGCCGCAATATGCCGGGCTGCAGGCGGTGCACAAGGCGCTGGCGCCCCGCGGGTTCGCGGTCGTGGGCATCCCGAGCCAGGACTTCAACCAGGAGAAGGACAGCAACGGGGCGGTCAAGGCCTTCTGCGAGCTGACCTATGGCGTGGAGTTCCCGATGAGCGGGATCAGCCATGTGCGGGGCTCCCAGGCGGCGCCGTTCTACAAATGGGTGCGGGGGCAGACGCGGTGGGAGCCGCGGTGGAACTTCTTCAAGGTGCTGATCGGGCGGGACGGGCAGGTCGCGGGGACGTTCACGTCCGATGACGAGCCGGAGCGGGGCAAGCTGCGGGCGGCGATCGAGGCAGCGGTGGGGCGGGCGGGGGCATGAGACCCGTCTGACGGTTTCGAGCCGTCATCGCGAGCGAAGCGCGGCGATCCAGGGGCCGCACAGGGCAGGCCCGTCGGCCCCCGGATCCCCACGCTTTCGGCTCGTGTTGATGACGCTGTTCACGGCTCGAGCAGCGCGAGCGCGTGCAGCACGGTGGCCCGGCGCACGGCGGTGCGGTCGCCTGAAAAGACTTGGCGTTCGGTGCGGGTCGGGGCGCCTGTCGCGGCGACGCCGAACCACACGGTGCCGACTGGCTTCTCCCCGCTGCCGCCGCCGGGGCCGGCGACTCCGGTGACGGACACGGTGCGGGTGGCGCTGGAGCGGGCGAGCGCTCCTTCGGCCATGGCATGGGCCACTTCGGCGCTGACGGCGCCATGTTCCGCGATGAGGGGGGCGGGGACGCCGAGCATCTCCGTCTTGGCGGCGTTGGAGTAGGTGACGAAGCCGCGGTCCACCACGTCCGACGAGCCGGCGATGGCGGTGAGGGCGCCGGCGATGAGGCCGCCGGTGCAGGACTCGGCGGTGGCGACCCGGGCACCGGCGGCACGCAGGCGGGTGAGGAGGGCTTCGGCGGCGTGGTCCAGGTGGTCGTGCATGATCAGAGTCCGAGCAGTTGGATGGCGTGGGCGCGGAGCTGCGCCTTCTGGATCTTCGAGCTGGCGGTCATGCCGATGTGCTCGAAGCCGTCGACCAGGCGGACGTGGCGGGGCAGCTTGAAGCCGGCCAGGCGTTCTCGGGCCCAGCCTAGCAGGGCGTCCGGGGTGGCGTCGTGGCCGTCGTTCAGCACGATGAAGGCGCAGGGGACTTCCATCAGGCGCGGGTCCGGCACGCCGACGACGACGGCCTGGCGGATGGCGGGGTGGCGGTGCAGCACGTCCTCGATCTCGGCCGGAGAGACGTTTTCGCCGCCGACGCGGATGAGGTCTTTCGCGCGCCCGGTGAAGGTCAGGCGTCCATCCTCGAGCGTGCCGAGGTCCCCGGTGCCGAGCCAGCCATCGGGGGAGAGGGTGGCGGCGGTGGCGTCGGGCTTGTCGAAGTAGCCCTGCATGACGGTGTAGCCGCGGACCTGGATCTCTCCCTCGGCCAGGCGGACCTCGATACCCGGTTGCACGCGCATCCGGCCGGAGGCGCGGACCGCCTCGGGCTCCCACCAGCAGGATTGGGCGACGTTGGGGCTGGCCTCGGACAGGCCGTAGCCGGCGACGCATTCCGGGGCCATCTCGTCGATGACCCGGCGCAGGATGGCGGGCGATGCGGCGGCCCAGGCGCCTCGGAGGACCAGGTGGCGGCGGGCGCGGTCGGGGTGGTTCAGCAACATGAGGGCCATGGTGTCGTTGCCGCTGAAATGGGTGCAGCGCTCCTGTTCCATGAGGCGGAGGGCCTCGCCGGGCTCGAAACGGTCCATGGTGACGAGGGTGGCGGCGTGCTGGATGCAGGCGAGGATGGAGAGGCTGGTGCCGGCGACGTGGAAGAAGGGGCGGGCGCTGTGGAAGCGGTCGGCCACGCGGAGACCGAGGCGATGGCCGCTGACGAAGCCGTTGCCGAGCATGGAGCGGTGTCGGAGCAGCACGCCCTTGGGGGAGGCTGTGGTGCCGGAGGTGTATTGGATGAGGAGCGTGTGGTCGGGCGTGCAGGCAGGCGGCGTGCTTGCGAAAGGCGGGGGGCACGCGCCCTCGAGGAAGGCGGGCCAGCCGAGTGCGGCTCGCGGCACGTCGCCGCCGATGCATACGAGGCGGACGAGGTCCGGGAGGGCCTGGCCGGGGAGGGCGTGGTCGATGGCGGGTTCGATCGAGCGGAGGATCGCGGTGAAGTCCTGGCTGAGCAGGCGGTCGACGGTGAAAAGAGTACGGACGCGGCTTTGGCGGAGCGCGTAGGCGATTTCCTCCCCGGTCAGGCGGGTATTGACCGGGACGGCGACGGCGCCGGCGCTGCCGATGGCGAGGAAGAGGGCCATGAAGAGGGCGCCGTTGCCGATGCACAGACCCACGTGCTCGCCGGGCTGGACGCCGAGGCCGTGGAGGGCGGCGCGGATGCGGGCCACCTCGGTTTCGAGCTGGGCGTAGGTGAGGCGGGCTGGTAGCGCGGGGGAGGGCGGGCCGACGATGGCTTCGACGTCCGGCGCGAGGGTTGCGGCGCGGCGGAGGGCGGCGTCGGTGGTCAATGGGCAGAGGAGCGCGGGGTCGAAGGTCATGGCGCGTCTGCCGTCATCGCGAGCCGGAGGCGTGGCGATCCAGGAGCCGACTGGACTGCGCCGTGCGGCCCCTGGATCGCCACGCTTCGCTCGCGATGACGGACGTCCTCAATCATAGCGGTTTGCCCTTCGCAAACTGGTCCAGGCCGTCGCGCCACGTGCCTTCGGCCAGGTTGCGCTCGATGGCGGCGAGCTCGATGCGGATGCCTTGGGCGAGGGTGGTTTCGGCGCCGAGGTCGATGGATTGCTTGGTAAGGGCCATGGCGAGGGCGGGCGCTTTCGCGATCGTGGCGGCGGTGGCGGCCGCCTCGGCCTCGAGGTCGAGCACGAGGCGGGCGAGGCCGAGGGCGTGGGCTTCCTCGGCGGGGAGGGTGCGGCCGGTGTAGAGCAGCTCCTTCGCGCGGCGGCGGCCGATGGCTCGTTGGACGCGCTGTGTGGCGCCGACGGTGCCCCATTGCGGCTCGGGGAAGCGCCAGGTGGCGGCGGGCATGGCGAGGGCGAAGTCGCAGGCCAGCGCGATCTCGCCGCCGGAGCCGACGACCGGGCCCTGCAGGAGGGCGACGATGGGTTTGCGGCAGCGCTCGATGGTGTCGTAGGCGCGAAAGGAGGCGAGGCGGCGGGCGCGGATCCAGGCTTCGTCCCGGCCCGTGCGCTCCTTCATGTCGGCCCCGGCGCAGAACACGGGGCCTTGGGCTGCCAGGAGCACCACGCGGACGGTGTCGTTCGCGTCGAGCGCCTCGAAGGCGGCGGTAAGGGCGTGGCAGAGCTCGAGGTTCAGCGCGTTGCGGGCCTCGGGCCGGGCAAGGGTGACGTGGGCGATCGGGCCGTCGATGCTGGTCTGGAGGGTCATCCGATGGCCCCTTCGGCGCGGAGGGCGGCGATGGCGGCTTCGTCCAGACCGAGGCTTGCAAGCACGCTGTCCGTGTCCGCACCGAGCAGCGGCGGGGCGGCGAGGGGGGGCGGGGGGCCGCCGACCTCGCGCAACGGCAGGCGCAGGGCGGGGAAGGTGCCGGCGGTGGGGTGGTCGAAGTCGCCAACCATCTGCCGGGCGGCCGTATGCGGGTCGGCCAGGATGTCGCTCACGCTGTTGACCTCGCCGGCGGGCACCTCGGCGGCGCGAAGGGCCTGGGCGAGGGGGGCGCGGTCCCGGGCGGCGATGGCCGCGGTCATGGCGGCCATCACGCGGGCGCGGGCACTCACGCGGGCCGCGTTGCGGGCGAGGGCGGGGTCGGCGGCGAGCGCGTCGAGGCCCAGGACCGTGCAGATGGCCGGCCAGTGCTGGTCGCTACCGCTGATGTGCAGCCAGGCGCCGTCCCGGCACTGGAAGGCGGCGGAGGGGACGCGGCCGGGGTGCTCCGTGCCGGTGCGGACGGGTTCTTGCCCGAGCGCGAACAGGCGGGCGGCGGCGATGGTCAAAAGGCTGACCTGGGCGTCCATCATCGCCACGTCGATGTGGGTGCCCCGCCCCGTGGCGCCGCGGCCGGCGAGCCCGGCGAGGGCGGCGATGGCGATCCACAGGCCTGAGGTGAGGTCCGCGAAGGGCACGCCGACCTTGGCGGGCGGGCCGTCCGGGTGGCCGGTGAGGGCCATGACGCCGCTAAGGGCCTGAAAGATGGTGTCGTAGCCGCGGCGGTCCTTGTAGGGGCCGTCCTGGCCGAAGCCGGTGTTGGAGACATAGACGAGGGCCGGGTTGGCGGCGGACAGGGCGGCGTAGCCGAGGTTCAGCGCGTCCATGTCGCCCGGCAGGAAGTTTTCGACGAGGACGTCGGCGCGCGCGGCGAGATCGGCTGCGATGCGCTGGGCGGCTTGGGATTTCAAATTGAGGGTGACGCTGCGCTTGCCGCGGTTGAAGGCGAAGAAGTAGGCGCTTTCCGTGGTGTTCGGGACGATGGGCTCCCATTGGCGGCTTTCGTCCCCGGTGCGGGGGCGCTCGATCTTGATCACCTCGGCGCCCAGCTCAGCCAGGATCTGCGTGGCCATGGGGGCGGCGAGGACGCGGGAGAAGTCGAGCACCTTCACGCCGGCGAGGGGGGCGAAGCTCACTTGCGGAAGGCGCGCATGAGGGCGTTCACGTCCTGCCCGGCACGCATGGCGGCTTCGGTGGGCAGGTCCGCAACACGATAGAAGAGGCTTTTCGTCGCGGCCATGGCGGCTTGCGCGACGGCGGCCCAGGTGGTGGCGATCTCGAGCGCGGTGTCGAGCAGCGCTTCGGGAGCCACGAGGCGGTTGGCCAGGCCGGCCGCGTGGGTTTCGGCGCCATCCAGGATGCGGCCGAGGCTTACGAGCTCGAAGGCGAGCTTGCGCGGGAGCTGGCGCTGCAGGCCGGTCATGACGATGGCGGGCACCACGGAGTGCTTCATCTCCGGGTAGCCGAAGCGGAGGTCGGTCGCGGCCACCATCATGTCGCAGCCGATGGCGAGCCCGGCGCCGCCGCCCATGGCCGCGCCCTGGACGGCGCTGACGATGGGCTTGGACATGCGCTGGAGGAGCGCTTGGGTCGCGGTGGTGAGCGCCGCGCGGTCCAGCACGGCCTGGTGGTTGTCCGGGGTGAGGTGCTTGAACTCGGCGAGGTCGGCGCCCGCGCAGAAGGCCCGGCCGCGGCCGGCGAGGACGCAGGCGCGGATGCCATGGTCCCGGTCGGCCGCGACAAGGCCGTCGTGCAGGGCCTGGGTGAGGACGGTGTCGAGCGCGTTGAGCTTGTCCGGGCGGGCGAGCCACAGGATGCGGACGGGGCCGCGATCCTCGGTGTGGAAGGTGTCAGGCAAGAGCGAGCTCCCAAAAACGCTGGCCGGCTCGGGCGACCTTCGAGTCGAGCTGGCGGCCGAGGGCCTCTTCGCAGAGGCGGGACGCGCGCATCATGAGGTCCCGGTCGATGCCGGTCTGGACGCCCATGGCGTGCAGGAGGTCGACGAGGTCTTCCGTCGCGACGTTGCCGGTGCGGCCTTCGCCGTATCGGGTGGTGGCCGGGTGGCCGCCGACGCCGCCCATCGCGGTGTCGAAGTGGGTGCAGCCCGCCTCGAGTGCTGCAAGGCAGTTGGCGATGCCGGTGCCGCGGGTGTCGTGGAGGTGCGCGACGAACCGGACGTTTGGAACGGAGGCCTGCAGCCGGCCGAACAGGGTTCGGACGGCGGGCGGGGTGGCGACGCCGATGGTGTCGCCGATCGCCACCAGCTCGACGCCCAGCTCGGCGAAGCGGGCGGCGTCCGCGATGACGGTCCGAGGGTCGACCCTGCCGTCGATGGGGCAGCCGAAGGCGACGGAGATGACCCCGACGAGGCGGGCGTGGCCGCGGACCTCCTCGACCATGTCCTCGATACGGCACCACTGGTCCGCGCGGGTGGTGCGGAGGTTGAGCGCGGTGTGGCCTTCGCTGGCCGAGACGAGCAGGCTGAGCTCGTTGGCGCCGTGGCCCGCGGCGAGGTCTGCCCGGGCGCGCTGGGCCGCGCGGAGGTTGGGCAGGGTGGCTTTGTAGAACACGCGGGGCGCGCGGGTGATGCCGCGGAGCACCTCGGCGGCATCGGCAAATCCCGGGACCTGGGTGGGGTGGCTGTAGCTGGTGGCCTCGATGCGGGGGAATCCGGCCTGGGTGAAGGCGTCGATGAGGGCGATCTTCGTCGGGGAGGGGAGCGGGGTGGGCTCGTGCTGCAGGCCGTCCCGGGCGAAGCATTCGCAGAGGGTGATCTCGGTCATCGCGTGGCTCCGCGCTGGTGGTCACCCCTCCCCCGGCCCCTCCCGCAAGGGGAGGGGGGAAGACGACTCCTCCTCCCCTTGCGTGAGGGGGCTGGGGGGAGGGGGGCCAGGCGGCGGGGCGTCACGGTGGCAGCGTCCTGACCCAAGCCATCATTGCCTCGGCCACCGCGCCGGGTTGCTCGGGAAAAAGGGCGTGGCTGCTGTCGGGGATGACGACCGTGGTGACCCGGGCGCCGTAGGCTTGGGCGAGCTCCCCCCATTTGTCGCGAGGCTTGAACGGGTCGAGGGCGGGGATGAGCTCAAGCAGCGGGGCGGCACCGGCGTGCCACCAGTCGGATTGCTGGACGCCGGATTTTTCGCGGCTATCGGCCTGCATGCGCTGCGTCTCGGGCCACCAGCCATGGAGCCAGGGGGTGGGGTCGTGGCCCGGCGCGAAGAAGCCGAGGCGGAGGGCGGCGAGGCGTTCGGCGTCCGGCAGCGCGAGGTTCCCGGCGAGGTAGGGAGTACGGGCGATCTCGGCGGCGTAGCTGGCGGCGGCGGCTGCGGCGAGCACCACGCCGCGGACGGCCCTCGGGTGGTCCACTGCGGTCATCCGCGCGACGAAGTGGCCGAACGCGTGGCCGACGATGACGGCGCGGCCGCCTCCCAGCCGCTCGATGACGAGGGCCACGTCGTCGGCGAGGGCGTGCAGGCTGGCGCCCTGGGTGGGGCCGCGCGAGCCCATGGCGCCGCGGGGCTGCGGGCGGAGCACGGTGTGCCCGGCGGCGGCGAGGGTGGCCGCGACCCGGTCGAAATCCTCGGCGCCGTCGCGGCCGCTGGAGGGAAGCATGACGATGGCGGGCCCGGTGCCCTCGACGAAGGTCTCGATGGTGACGTCGTTGCGGGAGACGTATTCGGTGCGGCGGGGCTGGGCGTGTGCCATGAGGGGGAGGATGAGGCTGAGCGCGCCCATGAGGAAGAGTGCCGCCCGCCGCAGACCGCCATCTCGAGCGAAGCCTGGTAATCCAGGGGACGACGAGCGAGCCGCCCGATCCCTGGATCGCCCCGCCTTCGGCTCTCGAACAGGAAGGTCCATCAAGGGTGCTCCTGGAGCGCGAGTGTGTTGGCTGGGGAGACGTGGAGGGTGACGGGGCAGCCTGGCTCGAGCAGGGTTTCGGGGCTGGTGCTGAGGTGGAGTTGGGTGTTGCCGAGGCGCGTCTTGTAGCGGTTCAGGTTGCCGAGGAAGCCGGCGGTCTCGACGGTGGCTTCGAGGCGGTTCCAGCCGTCCGGGGCCGGGCCGGGGAAGAGGGCTTCGGGGCGGATGCTGAGGGCGATGCGGGTGCCCGGGCGGGCGGCTTCGGGGTAGGTGGCTTGCAGAACCTGGCCGCTGGAGAGCGTGGCGGGGCCGATCGCGCCGGCGGCGACGGCTTCGGGGGCGGCGGCGTCGAGCAGGTTGGTGGCGCCGACGAAGCTGGCCACGAAGCGGTTGCGGGGGCGGAGGTAGATGTCGCGGGGCGGGCCCATCTGCACGACGCGGCCTGCCTGCATGACCGCGATGGTGTCGCTGAGCTCCAGCGCCTCGGCCTGGTCGTGCGTGACATACACCGTGGTGAGGCCGAGCTGGCGTTGGAGGCGCTTGAGTTCGGTGCGCATCTCCTCGCGCAGCGCGGCGTCGAGGTTGCTGAGGGGCTCGTCGAGCAGCAGCAGGCGCGGCGCGCGGAGGATGGCGCGGGCCAGGGCGACGCGCTGCTGCTGGCCGCCGGAGAGGCGGGTGGCCGGGCGGGCGGCGAAGGCGGCGAGGCCGACGGTCTCGAGCGCCTGGCCGACGCTGGCGGCGATCTCGGCGCGGCTGAAGCGGCGGTCACGCGCGACGCGGAGTGGGAAGGCGACGTTCTCGAACACGGTCATGTGCGGCCAGATCGCGTAGGACTGGAACACCATGCCGATCTGGCGGCGGTCCAGCGGCACCTCGAGCCCGGCCGCGGCGTCGAAGAACACGCGGTCGCCGAGGGCGATGCGGCCGGCATCGGGGCGTTCGAGCCCGGCGATGCTGCGGAGCGTCGTGGTCTTGCCGCAGCCGCTGGGGCCGAGAAGGGTAAAGAAGGTTCCGGGGGTGAGGGTGAAGCCGGCCTCGTGCACGCCGCCCTGCCCACCCGGATAGATCTTGCGCAGTCCGCTTACGGCGAGGGTCGCGTCGGGCGGGGGCGGTTTCATCATCGTCCGTAGGCCGCTGTGCCGCTGCGGCGGCCCAGCAGGTGGAAGGCGGTGGCGACGAGCGTCATCAGGGCAGCCCAGACGAGGCCGAGCGCGGCCAGTTCGCCGCCCTGGCCGTTGGACCAGAGGTCGAACATGGCGACCGCCATCGTCTGCGAGCCCGGGCCGGCGAGGAGCACGGCCATCGAGAGCTCCTTCGCGGCGATGAGGAAGATGAACAACCAGGCGGCGGCCAGCGCCGGGGAGAGCAGGGGCACGACGACCCGCCGCAGGGTGCCGAGCGGCCCGGCGCCGGAGAGGCCCGCGGCCTCCTCGAGCTCGCGGTGCAGCTGCAGCACGCCGGCGTAGGCGTAGCGCATGCCGTATGGCATGTAGCGGATGGTGAAGCCGATCGCGATGAGGCTCACGGTGCCGTAGAGCGGGAACGGGAGTCGCAGCGAGAGCTCCATGAGCGCGACGCCGAGCACGATGCCCGGGAACACCAGCGGCAGGGTGGCGAGCTGGTCGAGCACCGGGCCGCCCGGGTGGCGGCGGGCGGCGAGCCAGGCGGCGATGGCGGTGATGGCGACCGCGGCGGTGGCGGCGGCGGCGGCGGCGAGGATGGTGTGCAGCGCCAGGTCCACGTAGGCCGGCACGCTGAACACGGCGCGGTAGTGCTTCCAGGTGAGCGACGGCAGGCCGGCCCAGCGCATGGGGCGCAAGAAGGGGCTCGCCGACACCCACAGCAGCGCCAGCAAGGGCAGGCCCAGAACCAGCACGAAGTTGACCGCGATCAGCAGCCCGGCGACCGGCCTGGCGCGGCCGAGGGCGAAGGGGCGCGGCCGGAAGCCCTTGCCCGTGACGCTCGCAAACGCCTCCGCCCGGCGCGCGAGGCGGCCGTAGAGCACGAGCAGGCCTGCCACGACCAGCACGAGCACCATGGAGAAGGCGCTGGCGTGGCCCAGCCGGGGCGGGACCTCCTTGGTGGCGAGGTAGATGTCGGTGGTCAGCAGGCTGATGCGCCCTGGCGTGCCGACGAGCACGGGCACGTCGAACGCCTCGAGGTTGCGGATGAACACGAACAGGGCGAGCGCGAGGATGGCGGGCCAGGCGAGGCGGAGCGAGATGCGCCAGAGCGTGGCGGCAATGGAGGCGCCGGCCATGCGGGCGGCCTCCTCCATCTCGGCGTTGGCGGCCCGGAACGTGGCCGAGAGCAGGAGGAACACGAGCGGGGACCAGAGGAACCCCTCGATGAGGATCATGCCCGGCAGCGAGTAGGGGTCGACGAGGTTGCCTGCGCCGCCCAGGTTGCGCCACGCCTCGTTGAACGGCCCGGCGCGGCCCAGGAGGTAGAGCCAGGCGGTGACGTACAGGATGTAGGGCGTGCCGAGGCTGACGATGGTGGTGAGTGTGGCGAGCGGCTTCAGCGGTGCGTCGGTGCGCTCCACGAGCCAGGCGAGGGCGGCGCCAAGCACGAGCGAGAGCGCGGTGGCGCAGGCGGCGAACACGAGCGAGTTGGCGGCGCTGGCCAGGAGGTGCGGGTCGTCCAGCAGCTGTGCGTAGTGGCGAAGCGTGAGGGCGCCGGGGCTGCCGTCGAGGTTCGGGTCGGTCAGGCTGACCTGGAGCAGCACGGCGAGCGGCGGCAGGACGAGGGCGGCGAGCAGCAGCGCGGTGGCGAGCGTGAGGGGCCAGGCGGGGCCGGCGCGGCGGGCGACTCGTGCGACGGCGGGCGCGAGGGCCGTCACTTGAACAGTTCGTTGTACACCGCGACCCACTCCTCGAGGTGGGCTGCCATCATCTCGGGCGTGATGACGGTCACCTTGAAACCGCCGGCGCCGGGCAGGAGCTTGGGGTCGCGCGGGGCGATGGCCGGGTTGGAGGGGAGATAGTTGGCGTCCCGGATCACGGCCTGGCCCTCGGGGCCGAGCAGGAACTCGAGGAGGAGGCGGCCGGCGTTGGGGTGGGGCGCGTTCCTGATGAGGCCAACGGCGTTGGGCATCTGCAGCGCGGGCTCGAGCGGGAGCCAGCGGACCGGGGCGCCCTCGGCGGCGCTGATGACGGAGTGGTAGTTGAAGGTCATGAGCGCGGCCGGGTATTGGCCGGCGATGACCTGGTCCAGCACGACCCGCTGGGCGGCGGGCACGTTGACGATGCGCTGGGCGGCAAG
Source organism: Acetobacterales bacterium (assembly GCA_038229135.1). Classification (GTDB taxonomy): domain Bacteria; phylum Pseudomonadota; class Alphaproteobacteria; order Acetobacterales; family Acetobacteraceae; genus JBBROS01. The sequence goes on along the minus strand of JBBROS010000001.1, from coordinate 142,226 downwards.
GCGCTTGAGATAGGCCATGCCCTCCTCCTTGCCGCGGCTGAGCAGCAGGTTGGCGATGAAGCCGGGAGGGCCTGCGGTGGTGAGGTCGTTGGTCCAGGCGAGGCGGCCGCGCCATTTCGGGTCCAGCAGGTCGTCCAGCGTCTGGGGCGGGTCGGGCACCAGTTCGGTGTTGATGGCAGGGGTGAGGATGTAGGTGTTCAGCGCCGTCCAGTAGCCAGCGGGGTCCACGCTGCCTTCGGGGAAGGTCCGAGCGGCCTCCGCGCGGTAGGGCTCGACGATGCCGGCGGCCTGGAGGCGGAACACGAGCGAGGTGCCGTCGAACACATCCGCCTGGGGACGGCCGGCGCGGGCCTCGTTGATGGCCTTGAGCGCCAGCTCGGAGCTGGTGAGGCGGGAGCCCTGGACCTTGATGCCGGGGTAGCGCTTCTCGAACGCCTCGGAGAGGGGGCGGACGGCCTGGTTGACGATGAGGCCGGAGTACCAGACGACGGTGCCTTCCTTCCGGGCGGCGTCCACGAGGGTCTGATCGACGGCGCGGGCGGGTGTGGCGAGGAGAATGGTCGCGAGCACCGCGAGGGCGATCCGGCGTGGCAGCATGGTTTCTCTCCCTTGCGGGCCATGCTGGTGAGGTTCGGCCGGGTTGTCCAGCTTGGGGCTCGCACCAGTTGACCCCCGGTTGCGGCACCGCCTATACCCGCGGCGTGCCCGGCGCTGCACTAGCTCAGTGGTAGAGCACTCCCTTGGTAAGGGAGAGGTCGACAGTTCAATCCTGTCGTGCAGCACCATCTCCGGGTCCGCGTATGGTGGGCCGCGCAGTCGTGTCCTGCGCTGTTCGGCACCTTGTCCGATCGCCTGCGTTTTGCGCGGCAACCATCGAGGGTTGCCGCATGCCTCCTGCATTCGCCGATGTTCATGCCGGCTTGGCCGGGGCGCTCCCACCGTTCCAGGTGGGCGCGGATCTGAAGCTGTTCACGGCCTTCCGCAATCCAGCGCTGACGGCGGTGGTGAGCGTGGGGGCGGGGCTGAGCTTGTTGGCGCTGGCGCTGCTGGTGGGCGGCGCGTTGCGGCTCGCGAACTGAGCGGGCATGTCCATCCTCCTTCGGTTCATCCTGTTCTATGGCGTGCTGTTTGCCGGCTTCGGCGCTGCGTCGCCGTTCATGCCGGCTCTGTTTCAGAGCTATGGGTTGGCCCCAGGCGAGCTCGGGCTGGTGCTGGCCGCAGGCGGCGTGGTGCGGCTCGGGGCCGGGCCGTTGGGAGGGTGGGTCGCGGACTGGTCGGGGCGGCCGTGGCTGGTGCTGACCGGGCTTGTCGCCGCGTCGTCCGTGGTGGCGGCCTCGTATGGCCCCGCGCGGGGGTTTTTCCTGCTGATGCTGGTGAGCGTGCTGCATGCGGCCGTGCTGTCGCCGGTCACGCCGGTGGCGGACGCGCTCATCATCCAGGCTTCGGATGGCGGGCGGGCGTTCAGCTACGGTTGGGTGCGGGGGGCGGCTTCGGCGGCTTTCATCCTGGGCGTGCTGGGGTCGGGCGAGCTGATCGGGGCGACCGGGCTCGGGGGGGTGGTCTGGCTGAATGCCTCGTTGCTGCTGTTGGCGGCCTGCGTGGCCCTCGTCTTGCCGCGGATCGGCCTCAACCCGGCGAAGGGTGCTTCCCTGCCGTCCGGGCGGGCGTTGCTCCGGTCGCGCCCCTATTTGCAGTTGATGCTCGTGGCGGCGCTCGTGAGCGGCAGCCATGCGATGCACGACGTGTTCGCGGTGATCCGCTGGCAGGCGGCTGGGCTGTCGGCGCGGGAGTGCGGGGTGTTGTGGGCGCTGTCGGTTGCGGCCGAGGTGGTGGTGTTCGTGCTGGTCGGGCCGGCGCTGTTGCGGCGGTTGGGGCCGGGGCGGGCGCTCGCCGTGTCGGCGCTGGCCGGGGTGGTGCGCTGGGTCGCGGTGGCGCAGACGAGCGCGTTCGGGGTCTTGGCGCTCGTGGAGCCGCTGCATGGGTTCACCTTCGCGTTGCTCCACCTGGCGTGCGTGCAGACGATCGCGCGGGTGGTGCCGGCGGGGCTGGCCGCGACGGCGCAGGCCATCTACGGCTCGTTCGCGGTCGGTGCCGTGTCGGTGGTGATGACGGTGGCCGCCGGGCCGCTCTATGCCCGGTTCGGCGCCGGGGCGTTCTGGGGCATGGCGGGGCTGTGTGCGCTGGCGATCCCGGCCACACGCGGTCTGGGCTCGCCAGGGCGAGCGTAGTCCAGGCAGCGAGCGTGGGTCAGGCAGCGAGCGTGGGTCAGGCAGCGAGCGTGGGTCAGGCAGGCTTCTGGAAGAACACGCCCACGCCGTCGATCGGCTGGAAGGTCGGGACGAGGCCGCGGCGGGCCAGGAAGTCGGTGACGGCCTGCTTGGAGGCCCAGACGACCTCGTAGTCGTCGATGATGATCCAGCCGCCGGGTGACACCTTGTCGTAGGCGCCTTCGAGCACGGCAACGGTGGAGCCGTACATGTCGCCGTCGAGGCGCAGGACGGCGATGCGGTCGAGCGCGAGGGTGGGCATGGTCTGCTCGAAGAAGCCTTCGATCAGCAGAACCTGGTCGTCCAGCAGGCCGAACTTGCGGAAGTTGGCGCGGACGGTGTCGGCACTGACGGCGAGCGCCTCGAAGGTGTGGAGGTCCGATCCGGCATCCTCCGGGAAGCGCTCGCCGTCGCCGGGCGGGAGGCCCTGAAAGCTGTCGGCGAGCACGATGCGGCGGTCCGTCACGCCGTGGGCGGCCAGCACGGCGCGCGCCATGATGCAGGCGCCGCCGCGCCACACTCCCGTCTCGAGGATGTCGCCGGGGATGCCATCGTGCAGCACGCGTTCCACGAGCGTGCGGAAATTGCGGAGGCGCCGGGTGCCGACCATGGTCAGCGCGGTGGAGGGCCAATCGCGGCCGTGTTCTCGGGCGACGGGGTCGAACGTGGTGAAGCCCCAGGCGGGCATTGGGGCGTCCTCGTAGAGCACGCCGGTCAGGGCTGCCTCGACGAGGTCGAGGTATCGGGTCGAAAGAGTTCGGGCGAGGTTTGGGGCGAGGTCGGTCACGGTCTCATCCCAAACCTCGGGCCGCGTCTCCTCCGGCCCCTCCCGCAAGGGAGGGGGGAGGAGAGGTCAGCTGGTCAGATCGGCGTCTTTTCCGGCAGGGCCGACAGGGCGCGGGCGGTGCTCTGGTCGGGGTCGCGGAAGAGGAAGAGTCCGACGAGCCCGGCGGCGGCGGCGCCGGCGATGGGGGCGAGCCAGAACAGCCAGAGCTGGGCGATGTAGGCGCCGCCCGCGAACAACGCGGGGCCGGTGCTGCGGGCCGGGTTGACCGACGTGTTCGTGATGGGGATCGAAACCAGGTGGATGAGGGTGAGCGCGAGGCCGATCGCGATGGGGGCGAAGCCGGAGGGGGCGCGGGAGCTGGTGCTGCCGAGGATGATGATGAGGAACATGAAGGTGAGCACTGCCTCGATGAGGAGGGCGGACATCATGGAGTATTTGCCGGGGCTGAGGTCCCCGTAGCCATTCGACGCGAAGCCGCCGAGCTCGAAGCCGGGCTTGCCGCTGGCGATGACGTAGAGCAGCCCGGCGGCGATGACGGCGCCGACCAGCTGCGCGATGATGTAGGGCAGGATCTGGCTGCTCGGGAAGCGGCCGCCGACCGCGAGGCCGATGGTGACGGCCGGGTTGAAGTGCCCGCCCGAGATGTTGCCGACGGCATAGGCCATGGTGAGGACGGTGAGGCCGAAGGCGAGCGAGACGCCGGCGAAGGCGATGCCGAGCTGCGGAAATGCGGCGGCGAGAACGGCGCTGCCGCAGCCGGCGAAGGTGAGCCAGAACGTGCCGAGCACTTCAGCCGACAATTTTTGTGACATCGTCATTGCAACGACCCTTCCTCAAAAATGAGCCTGTCGATTAGGCAAAACCACCGCCGCTATTGAGCCCATCTCGTCGATCGAAGTCCAGGCTGCAACGTCCTGCCGAACGTGCACGGCCGGGCTTGGTGGTTGGCTCTGGCTCAGGCCGGCAGGTTGCGAGGGCGGGGGCGGTCTCCGAGCGCGGCGGCCAGGGCGGGCTCGAGCGCGTCGGCGATCCGGGCCTGCGCGGCGGGCGTGGGGTGGAGCGGCGGCTCGGGCGGGGTGAGCTGGTCGTCGAAGAAGCGTGTTCGGTCGACCTGGCCGTCGCGGAGGAAGAGGGTGGTGACGTCGACGTAGGTCACCATCGGCACGGCCCCGGCGCCATAGGCCTGGGCCAGGCCGCGGTTGATGGCGATGGTGGTGGTGTCCACGTATTTGTTGCGGATGCTGGGTAGAACGGACAGGAGCAGGATCCGGGCCTGGGGCAGGCGGCGTCGCGCTTCGTCGACCACGGCGGTGATGCCGGCGATGCTCTGCGGGGCGGTCCAGCGGACCCGCCCCATGTTGTTCGCGCCGATCAGGATAACGGCGGCGCGCGGCCTCAAGCCCTCGAGCTCGCCATTCTGCATGCGCCAGATCAGGTGGGAGGTGGTGTCCCCCTTGAAGCCGAGGTTCAGCGCATTCCGGGCGCCATAGTAGTGCTGCCAGATGGGGGCGAAGGTGCGGAAGGGTTCGGGGCCGTCCAGCTCCCAATCCTGCGTGATGCTGTCGCCGAGCCATACGAGGTCGATCCGGCGGGTGCGAACCTCCTGGAGCTTGGCCTCGTGCCGGGCGCGCCACCATCCGGTATCGAGGCGGGAGAGCGGGAGCGCGGCGACGGGGGTGCGGGCGGTCTGGGCGAACGCCGGGGCGGCCGCGAGCAGGGGGGCGGCGAGCAGCAGGCGGCGGCGCAGCATCAGGCGAACAGCAACCAGGCCGTGGTGAGGGCGCCGAACGCCAAGCAATAATAGCCGAACGGCTTCAGCGCCCAGTCGTCGTGGTTGCGGAAGTAGCGCATCAGGAAGGCCGTGGTCGCGTAGGCCGTTGCGCCTGCCACGACCGATGCGATGACCGCGGTCTGGAGCACGCCGGGCGGCACGCTTTCATGCAATAGATGGCGGGCCTCGAGGGCGGTCGCGCCGATGATGATCGGGGTGGCGATCAGGAAGGAGAAGTGCGCGGCGGCCTGGTGGTCGAGCCCCCGCAGCAGGCCGCCGATCATGGTGGCGCCGGCGCGGGAGATGCCTGGGAACAGGGCACCGCACTGGAGCACGCCGATGGCGAGGGCGTCCTTGGGCGTCAGGGCCGTGAGAGGCTTCACGGGACCCGATCCGGAGTGGCCGCGGAGGCGCTCACCGAGCAGCAGCATGATGCCGTTGAGGAACAGGAACATGGCCGCGATGACGGGCGTGCCGAACAGCGTGCGGAAGAAGGCGTTGAGCGTGAAGCCGAGGATGACGGCGGGGATGGTGGCGATGACGATGAGCACCGCCATGCGCCGGGCCTCGGCAACGCGTGTGGGGGTGCCCTGGCCCAGGATGCCCGTGGCGAGGCCCAGCCAGTCCCGCCAGAAGTAGGTGAGCAGGGCGGCGGCGGTGCCGGTGTGGAGCAGAACGAGGAAAGGCAGGAAGGCGGGGGATTTCTGGTCGATCATCGAGCTGAACAGGCGCGGGAGCACCACGGCGTGGCCGAGGCTGCTGATTGGAAACAGCTCGGTGACGCCCTGCAATACTGCGATCAGCAGGGCTTCGATGAGCGAGATGGACGTGGACATGGGCACCCCGGCTGGTTGATGGGTCGTCTGGCCGATGGCGCGCGGGTTGTCCAGCCGCGTTGCACGTTCAGCTTGCGCTGGTGCTCATCCCCCCTCGTCCCCTCCCTGGACGGGGGGCGGGGACGCGAACGGGTAATTGGCCGCGTGCTCCCAGGGGCCACCGCGATAATGCCAGAGCAGGAGGGAGTCGGCTCGGACGGTGAAATGGCTGAACTCGGCCTGCATGGCGGCAAGGAGGGCGCGGGCGGCCTCCGGGGTGGCTTTGTTCTGGATGGTGACGTGGGGGCGAAAGGCCTGGCGGTCCTGCGGCGTGAGGCTGTCGTGGAAATGTTGCGCGAGGGTGGCGCGAAGGCGGGTGAGGACGGGCGAGGCGAGGGTGAAGGCGACGCCGCGGCCGAGGGAGCGGAGGCCGGTGACCTCGATGGGAAACGGGGGTTGGACGGCGAGTTGGGCCAGGGCGGCGTCGATGTCGGGAAGCAGCTCGCCCGGGAGGTGGTGGAAGAGGGTGAGGTGCGCCGGGATGTGGTTCATTGCCGCAGGAAAATGGGCTTGGCGCAGGCGCTCGAACCGGGCCTGGTCTGGCGCGTCCAGGCCCAACGTGAGGATGAGGGGGCTCAGCATTGGATGATACTGCGCGAGAGGCGGTCGTGGCGCGATGGCTCGAGCTCACGCGCGAGGCGCTGCCCGGCATGGCGGGGGCGCAGGGCTGGCCGATCCGGCTCGATCATTGCTTCATGCGGGTGTGCCTGGACCATGCAATGGGCCGCAAATGGACCGACGTGGTTCGCCGGCCTGCCGTGCGGCACATGGCGCTCGAGGACCTGGTGCGCGCCGTGGCTTGCGCCGAGCGTATTGTAGCCGAGCCCGGGCTGCTGCCGGCGCTGGACGCGGCGAGTTTGCGGATGCGCGGCGCTCAGCGGCGGGGGGCTGCCGGGCGCGTCTGAGCCGTGGCCGGGCGGGGCACGCGGTTGCACGCGCCGTCCTCGCCGGTGCCGAACTGGATGGTGGGCAGGAGCGCCGCCAGGGGCGTGCCGATGATCCCGAGCGCGATTGCAGCGCCGCCCCGGATGGCGAGGGGCCCGACCTCGGGCGCGATGCTCGGGCTTGCCAACGTGCCCTTGATGTTGATCGGCGTCGGCAGCGTGCCCACGCTGAAGTGCTTGGCATCCGTCTCGAGCTTGAGGCTGAGCGCCTCCGTCCGAAGGTTCGCGCCACCCCCCATTCCGATCCGGGACTCGTCGGTGTCGAGGAAGGCGGCGCGGGTGCTCACCGTGCCCTGCTGGAGGGACATGTCGATGACCATGCACTGGATCGTCGCACGGTCCGGAACACCGAGGGCCGAGAGTACCGCGTTGCCGAACTGCAGGCCCGACAGGTCCACCAGCAGCGCGCTGACGTTGCCGCCGCGGCCCATGTAGAGTTTCAGCTCGCCGTTGCCGCGCCCCAGGATTTCGGCGAGCGAACGGCCCGTGCCGTCGATCACGGCGCGGCCGCTCACGGCTCCGGCACCCCGTGCGATGCCGGAGGCGCTGAGCAGGCGGTCGAGGTCCATCTGCTTGAAGTCGATCGTAGTCTTGGCGTGCACGCCCTGGCCCTTCTCGTCGAGCGCGATGTCGGCCGAGATTTGGCCCCGGCCGATGCCGAAGCTGAGCGGGTGCACGTGGACGGCGCCGTTCACGATATCGAGCGTGGCATTCATGTTGTCGAGCGGCTGGCTGCGGCCCTGGATCCGGGCGGCCTTGTATTGCAGGTGCACGTCGGTCGCGTTGAGCTTCGGCAGGCTGATCGGATCGTTTGGCAGCAGGCGGCCATCGTTCTTCGTCACGGCCTTCGTGCCTTTTGCAGCGTCCCCGGGCTCGGCCCCGATGAAACCCGCGAGGTCCTTGAGGTCGACGAGCTTGGACTGAAGTGTGGCGTGCACCACGGGGCGGTCCGGCTTCGTGTCGACCTCGACGTCGCCCTCGAGATCGGTGCTGCCGACGCGGCCGACGGAGTGCAGGAATTTCACGACGCCATCCGCATAGTCGAGCTGCCCGGTTACGCGGTAGGCCGGGGTCTTGGGGATGGCGAGCCCGGTCAGCGCGAGCAGGAGGGACATGTCGGGTCCGGCGAACTCGAGCTTGAGGTTGGCGCCCTCGAAGGCGAGCGGGTCCTTCACGGTGCCGACCAGGTTCACCTTCGTCGGGCCGTTGGCGAGCTTCAGGTCGACCGGGTAGGGCGTGGTGGTGTCGCGGAGCGAGAGCAGGGCGCCGCCGAGGAACTGGGCGTTGATGGGCTTGCCAGCGTATTTGCCGTCGGCCTTCGCGGCGATCTGGCCCGTGCCGTCCTTGCTGTCCTGCGTCTCGAGCGCGACCTGGAAGTCGGCGTCGAGCTTCTGGCTGCGGGCATGGACGTGGCCATCGGCGACGCGGAGGGTGCCGAGCTTCGGGCCGGGGCTCGTGTCATGCGAGGCTTCGCTGCTGCCGAAGGTCCAGTTGTTTTTGCCGTCCTTCATCTGCTGGGCGTCGACCTTGGGGGACTGGAGGTCGATGACGGGCAGGGTCAACTGGCGGTGCTGGATGTAGTCGAGGGGCAGCACGTCGATGCCGAGGCGCTCGATGGTGGCGAAGTCGCCTCCGCCGGGCCAGTCGGGCGGGTTGCCGATGGTGACGCCCTCCGCTTCGATCCGGGTCTTTCGCCCGAGGCTCACGTGCAGGTGCTGGATCGTGACCGTGCGGCCGGCGGCGGCAGAGGCCCTGGACTGGGCGAAGGGGATGAGCCAGTCCCATTGGAAGAGCAGGGCGCCGGCCACGAGCAGTATGGCGATGGTGCCGACGACGAACGGCCAGCGATGGCGAGGGGCAGTCATGCAGCTGCAACGTGGGGCGGCGGCGGGTGGTTCCGAGGTGGCTTGCCGGGACGGAGTTGGTCGGTCAGGGTCGAGTCAGAAACGATGGGGAAACAGGGATGTTCCACGAGATGCGGGTGTATCGTTGTGTGCCGGGGCGGTTGCCGGACCTGCTGAAGCGTTTCGACACGATCACGTTGAAGATCTGGGAGCGGCACGGGATCCGGCAGGCCGGGTTCTGGACGACGCTTGTGGGCGAGTCGAACCAGGACCTGACCTACCTGCTGGCCTGGGAGAGCATGGCTGAGCGGGAGGCGAAGTGGAACGCGTTCCAGGCTGACCCGGAGTGGATCGAGAAGCGCGCGGGGACGGAGGCGAACGGGCCGATCGTGGCCAACATCGTCAACTCCTTCCTGGCGCCGACGGCGTTTTCCAAAGTCCGATAGGAGGGGCGTCCGATAGGACGGGCGTCCGATGGGCCGGGCGTTCGATAAGTCGGGCGTTTGAAAAGCCGGGGTTCGGCAAGCCGGGCGTGCGGTGTGCCGGGGCCTAGCCTGGTGCGCGCCAGCCGGAGTGGCTGGTGGCGGTGCGGGTCGGGCGGGGCTGGGGGGCCTGTTCGCGCGGGCGAAGGATGGCCGGCCGGGCGGCAGGCTGGCGTATGGGCAGGGCTCGGGTGGGGCGGAGCGCCTGGCGCGGCGGGGGTGCGGCGACGTAGGCCGGAAGCGCCATGACCGGGGCCGCCGGGGATGTGAAGCGCGGCGCGGCGAACCGCGGCGGCACCGGGGCAGCCTGCGCCGTGCCGATGATGCTCGGCAGGCGGAAGGGCGCCGCGCGGGCCGCATAGACGCCGGGCACGCCAAGCCGGTCGAACCCCTGGTCGAGCAGCATCGCCATGTGCGTGTCGCGCTCGCCGCCGCTGGAAGCGCCCATCGTGACGCCGATCAGCCGCGACTCGCCACGGAGCGCGGAGGTGACGACGTTGTAGCCCGCAGCCTGGGTGTAACCGGTCTTGAACCCGTCGGCGCCTGGGTAGCTGGTCAGCAGGCGCTGGTGGTTGTGGATCACGCGCCCGGCAAACACGAAGGAGGGCGTGCTGAAATAATGGTAGTAGGTCGGGAAGTCCTGCAGGAGATGCCGCGCGAGGGTCGCCATGTCACGGGCGGTGCTGACCTGGTAGGGGTCTGGCAGGCCCGACGCATTGCGGAACGTGGTGTTCACCATGCCGAGCGCGCGGGCGCGGAGCGTCATCATCTGGCCGAACCGGTCCTCGTCGCCGGCGAGCATCTCGCCCAGGGCGGCGGCGGCGTCGTTGGCCGATTTGGTGACGAGGCCGAGGATGGCCTGCTCGACGGTGATGAGCGAGCCGGGCACGAGGCCGAGCTTGGTCGGGGACATCGAAGCGGCGTCCGGGCTGACGGGCACGTATTGGCTGAAGGTGACACGGCGATCCCGCAGCGCTTCGAACACCATGTAGAGGGTCATCATCTTGGTGAGGCTGGCCGGGAACCGGTATTCGTCGGCGTTGGCCGCCATGAGGACGGCGCCGCTGTTGGCGTCGACCACGATCGCGCTGTAGCGGTCCGAGCCGATCTGCGCGTGGGCGGGCACGGCTGCGGCGGCGAGAGCAAGACCGAGGGCCGGGACGAGGCCAGCCAGGAGCAGGATGCGGCGCCAAGGGGCGAAGCGGAACGTCATGCGGCGTGCATCCTCGATCTGGTGCGGTCGGGTGATGGAGGCGACCATAGAGAGGCCGGGCGGACATTGTCCAGCGCCGATCTTACCAGGTTGTGAATGGCCCCAATTGGTTGCGGGATGAACTTGCGTTGCGGTGGCCGATTCGGGCGGTGTCCCCGGCAGGTTATTTGTGCACCGCACCATACGAGTGCTTGACGCCACAATCCGGTCGGCCCAGAACAGGCATGTTGCAGCGCACCAAACGGGCATTTTCCGTGAGTTGCGTGAACACCAACTCATCCTGGGCATTCCCGCCCGGCCGTTTCGAAGGAACGCACACCATGAAGACCGCCGAAGAGTTCATGACGTTCAACCAGGCCAATGTCGAGGCGTTCGTGAAGTCCAGCCAGATCGTGGCGACCGGGCTGCAGGACATGGGGAAGCAGATGGCTGCGACGGCGCAGGCCTCGCTCGACGAGGCGATGAGCACGTTCCGCGCGCTTTCGGGCGTTCGCTCGATCAAGGAGGCGATCGATTTGCAGACCTCGCTCGCCAAGTCGATGACGGAGAAGGCCGTGGCGCAGACGAGCCATGTGGCCGAGACGACGTTCAAGCTGGCCGAGCAGGCGATCGCTCCGATCGCGAGCCGTATCACGGTCGCGCAGGACAGCCTCAAGGCCTGACCAATACTGCGCCCGGTCGTTTGACCGGCGCGCCAACCGTCCGAGAGGCCCGGGGTGGAAACGCTCCGGGCTTCTTGCGTTATTGGGTGGCCCGTGCGGGGGCGGCGCCACTGTATCCGTGGCGCTGGCTCCCGATATGGTGGCGGCGCCCGCCGATCACGACGCCGATCACGACGCCGGGCAGAGGGCATGAGCGGCATTGCGTTGGCCGCGTTTTCAGGACCAGGATAGCAGCGCGATGAATACGATGTTTGAGACGATGACGGCCCCAACCGACCCGCGCGCGATGCCGCTGCCGCTTTGGGCGAGCGACGACAAGCGCGGCGGCACGGAAAACGGCACGACAACGGGCGTTGTAGTGAAGGCGCGGCCCAAGACGCGCAAGCCTGCGATGTACAAAGTGTTGATGCTGAACGACGACTACACGCCGATGGAGTTCGTCGTGCACGTGCTCGAGCGTTTCTTTCAGAAGACTCGGGAAGAGGCGACGCGGATCATGCTGCACGTGCATCGGCGTGGCGTGGGCGTGTGCGGTGCCTTTACCTACGAGGTCGCGGAAACGAAGGTGACGCAGGTGATGGACCTTGCGCGGCAGAACCAGCACCCGCTGCAGTGCACGATAGAGAAGGAATAGCCGTGCCCCCCCGTTTGGCGGGCCTGGGTTAAAGTGATTGAAGCGCACACGATCTATGGTGCGTTGAATGTGACCGGGATGCCTGGCTATCCCTCGAGGTGCCTGCCAGGGCCTGCATCCCAGTGCGAAGGAGCGTCATCCCATGCTGTCCCGCAATCTTGAACAGACGCTGCACCGCGCCCTCTCGCTCGCGAGCGAGCGAAAGCACGAATATGCGACGCTCGAGCATCTCCTGCTCGGCCTGGCCGACGACAGCGATGCGGCGACGGTGCTGCGGGCCTGCGGGCTCGACCTCGACAAGTTGCGGCAGGATCTGAGCGAATTCCTCGACAAGGACCTGTCTGGCCTCGCGACGGACCGCGCGGGGGATCCTAAGCCGACGGCCGGGTTCCAGCGCGTCGTGCAGCGGGCCGCAATCCACGTGCAGAGCTCGGGACGGGACGAGGTGACGGGTGGCAACGTGCTCGTGGCGCTGTTCAGCGAGCGCGAGAGCCACGCGGTGTATTTCCTGCAGCTGCAGGACATGACTCGGCTCGATGCGGTCAACTTCATCAGCCACGGCATTGCGAAGGCGCCGGGGCGGACGGCGCAGCGGCCGAGTGCGGCCGGCAAGGACGAAAGTGGCCCCGAGGCGGAGCGCGAGGAGAAGCCCGGTCGTCGTCAGCAGGACGCGCTGAGCAATTATTGCGTGAACCTGAACAAGAAGGCGCAGGCCGGGAAGATCGACCCGCTGATCGGCCGCGACCTCGAGATCGAGCGGACGATCCAGATCCTGTGCCGCCGGACCAAGAACAATCCGCTGTATGTGGGCGACCCGGGCGTGGGCAAGACGGCCATCGCCGAGGGGCTGGCCAAGCGCATCGTCGAGGGCGACGTGCCCGAGGTTCTGGCCAAGAGCACGATCTTCGCTCTCGACATGGGCGCGCTGCTGGCCGGCACGCGCTATCGCGGTGACTTCGAGGAGCGGCTGAAGGCGGTCGTGACCGAGCTCGAGGCGCATCCGGGCAGCATCCTGTTCATCGACGAGATCCACACCGTGATCGGTGCCGGCGCCACGAGCGGGGGAGCGATGGATGCGTCCAACCTGCTGAAGCCGGCGCTGGCCTCCGGCAACCTGCGCTGCGTGGGGAGCACGACCTACAAGGAGTATCGGAACTACTTCGAGAAGGACCGGGCGCTCGTGCGCCGGTTCCAGAAGATCGACGTGAACGAGCCGTCGACCGAGGACGCGATCAAGATCCTGCGCGGGCTCAAGGCGAACTATGAGAATCACCACAAGGTGCGCTACTCGGACGAGGCAATCCGCGGTGCGGTGGAGCTGTCGGCGAAGTACATCAATGACCGCAAGCTGCCCGACAAGGCGATCGACGTGATCGACGAGGTGGGCGCGAGCCGGATGCTGCAGCCGGTCGGCAAGCGGCGGCGGGACGTGACGCTGCGCGACGTGGAGGAGATCGTGGCCAAGATCGCCCGCATCCCGCCCAAGAGCGTGAGCGCGGACGACAAGGAGACGCTGCGAAACCTCGAGCGTGACCTGAAGAGCATGGTGTTCGGGCAGGACAAGGCGATCGAGGCGTTGGGCGCCGCGATCAAGCTGAGCCGCGCCGGGCTGCGGGAGGCGGAGAAGCCGATCGGCAACTACCTGTTCAGCGGGCCGACGGGTGTTGGCAAGACGGAGGTGGCCAAGCAGCTGGCGAACACGCTCGGCATCGAGCTGACGCGGTTCGACATGAGCGAGTATATGGAGCGGCATAGCGTCAGCCGGCTGATCGGCGCGCCGCCGGGCTATGTGGGGTTCGACCAGGGTGGCCTGCTGACCGACGCGATCGACCAGCATCCGCATTGCGTGCTGCTGCTGGACGAGATCGAGAAGGCCCATCCGGACCTGTTCAACATCCTGCTGCAGGTTATGGACCACGGGAAGCTGACCGACCACAACGGCAAGGTGGTGGATTTCCGCAACGTCATCCTGATCATGACCACCAACGCGGGTGCGTCGGACATGGCGCGGGAGGCTATCGGGTTCGGCCGGGAGGCGCGGGAAGGCGAGGATGACGAGGCGGTCAAGCGGCTGTTCACCCCGGAGTTCCGCAACCGGCTCGACGCGGTCATCGGGTTCGCCGGCCTCACGCCCGAGATCGTGGGCCAGGTCGTCGAGAAGTTCGTCATGCAGCTGGAGGCGCAGCTGGCGGACCGGAATGTGACCATCGAACTGTCTTCGGCGGCCAAGGAGTGGCTTGCGGAGCGGGGCTACGACCGGCTCTACGGCGCCCGGCCGCTTGGGCGGGTGATCCAGGAGCATATCAAGAAGCCGCTCGCCGAGGAGTTGCTGTTCGGGCGCCTCGTCCATGGCGGGTCGGTGAAAGTGGCGTTGGCTGAGGGCGCATTGTCCTTCGAGTTCGTCAGCGCCCCGGCGCCGGCGCCGGTGAAGGACAGCTCCGAGACGGACGAGGGCGACTCGAACGAAGGCGGGGACGAGGGCGGCGGCGCAGGCGAGCGCACGCCGGAGGCGGCCCAGTGAAGGCGATGTGGAATGGCCACGTTTTGGCCGAGAGCGATGACGTCGTGACGGTCGAGGGCAACGCCTACTTCCCGGCATCCTCCCTCGATCGCTCGCTCGTCAAGGACAGCAGCCACACGAGCGTATGCGGCTGGAAAGGTACGGCGAAGTATTACACGGTCGCCGTAGACGGAGCGGAGAACAAGGACGCCGTGTGGTATTACCCGGAGCCGAAGAGCGGGGCGCAGCAGGTCAGGGATCGGGTGGCGTTCTGGAAAGGCGTAGTCGTCAGCAACTGACGGCAGCACTCGCTGGCACCCCTCCCGCAAGGGGAGGGGTTAGCACTTTCAGGTGGAACGCTTGATCGCGAGCGGCCCGGCAGCCTGACAGGTGGGCATCATCTCGATCCGGGTGATGTTCACGTGCCAGGGCAGTCCCACGACCCAGGCGACCGACTCGGCGATGTCCTGCGGGTTGAGTGGCGTCGTGCCGGCGTATACGGCCGCGGCCTTCTCCGAGTCTCCCAAGCGTATGGCGCTGAATTCGCTGCCACCGACCAGGCCGGGCTCCAAATCCGTCACGCGAACGCGGGTGCCGACGAGGTCCGCCTTCAGGTTCAAGCTGAACTGGGTCACGAACGCCTTGCTCGCGCCATACACGTTGCCGCCCGGATAGGGGTAGTGCCCGGCGGTGCTGCTGAGGTTGATGACGTGCCCGCGGTCCCGCTCGACCATGCCGGGCAGCAGCGCGCGCGTCATGCGGGCGAGGCCGGCGACGTTGGTGGCGATCATAGTGTCCCAGTCCGCCGTATTCGCCTGGTGCGCGGGCACTACGCCCAGGGCCAGGCCGGCGTTGTTGACGAGCACGTCCACCTCGCGCCACCCCTCGGGCAGGCTGCCGGGCAGGGCGGCCACGGCGGCCGCGTCCGTGACGTCGAGCGTGATGGGCAGCACGCGGTCGCCCAACTCGGCGGCCAGCGCGGCCAAGCGGTCCGTGCGGCGGGCGGCTGCGATCACACGGTGGCCTTCTGCCACCATGCGGCGCGCGATCGCGTTGCCGAAGCCGGCGCTGGCGCCGGTGATGAAGATGGTGAGACTCATGGGGGCTCCTGCGAAACGAGCGCGACCCTACAAGCCCCGGTCAGGCAAGCCTAGTCGGGCAAGCGGAAGCGGGCCGAGACCGGGCAATGGTCCGACAGCCGGTCCTGCTGCGACCGGTCTTCGCGATACACCATCACACGCAGGCTGCCCGGCACGAGCCAGGCCCGTGCCGGGCCGCCGGCGAGCAGGTGGTCGATGAACGCGCCGCCGCCCCAGCAGGGCGAGGCCTGTCCCTCGGTGGCGCGTGTGAGGGGGGCGACGGATCGCAGCGCCTCGAGGAAATCGTCGCGGCCATCCATCCGGCGGTTGAGGTCGCCGAGCAGCACGAATGGCGCCAGCTCCTCGCGGCGTTGTGCAAGCCAGCCCTGGAGGGCCGGCACCTGGCGCTGCAGGGTGGCGCAGTTGCGCGTGTCCGCATTCAGGCGCTGGCCGTGGCACCCGGTCTTGAGGTGCACGTTCAGCAGGCGTAGGCGGCCGCCGGGCAGGACGAGCGTGATGTCGGCGCCGCTGCGGAGGCTGCGGCCGCCCTCGGCCGTGATGCTCAGGGCCACCACGTCCGGGTTGCGCTCGAACGGCAGGCCGTTGCGGATCGCGAAGCCGACCCGCTGGATGACGCGGTCGTTGGTCAGCACCAGGCTGTAGCGGTCCGGCGGAAAGATCTCGGCTGCAGCGGCGGGACCATCGACTTCCTGAAAGGCGACCACGTCGGCATCGAGCTGCAGGGCGTAGGCGCGGAGCAGGGCCCGGTCGGCGGCGGTCTTGGGTTGCACGTTCTCCGGCAGCGCCGGGTCACCGAGTGGGCGAAGGGTGAGCCATTCGAGGTTCCAGGTGGCGATCTTGAGCTCGAGGGCTGCGGCGGGCCTGGCGAGGCACAGGGCGAGCAGGAGGAGGCGGATCACAGGCTGGGGACTCATAGGAGGGAAGCCATTCGCATGGCGGCATCGTCGGGCGCGGCGGGCGCCGCGTCCAGGGGGGGTGCCCCGCAGGCGAGGAGGTAGGCGGCGATGGCGTCGTATTGTGCCGGGTCGCGCGTGGGGTCTCGGGCGTCCCCGGTGGGCACCCAGAGGATCGTCTCGCGCCGGGCCCGGGTGAGCAGGACGCGGTAGGCATTGAGGCGGTTCGCGAGCGTGTCCGGGCTGCGGGGCAGGGTCCAGGCGGTGGCACGGAAGGCGCGGGCCTGCCAGGCGCCGCGGTGGCGGGCAAGGTCGAGGTCCCAGCAGACGCCGGTGCGCTCCAGCTCGAGGCCCTGCACGCCGAACTCGGTGGCCGCCACCTCGAGCGCGTCGGCGCTGCGGATGTCGGGCCAGGCCTCGAGGAACCAGCGGGCGACGGCGTCCTCGTCCTGGTGCCAAAGCAGGCCGCCGAGGCCTTCGGCGCGAAGGCGGCGGGCCCCTGCGGCGGCGAGCAGCCCGATGCGGCCGGTGCTGGCGCGGGGGCGGCGGGGGCGGAGTGCCTCGCGCAGGACGGGCAGCGAGCGGGTGAGGCGGACGGGGACGCCCTGGCCGGCCAGACGGCGCGCGGCTTCGGGCTCGTTGGCGAGCACGTGGTCGGCCCAGCGCGGCAGGAGCGGGGCACGGTGCGAGCGGAGGCCCGCCGAGAGGTGCAACGCCGGGTCCATGCGGCGGCGGGGCAGGGTGGGGAGGCCCTGGCGCGGATCGGTGCCCGGGCGGTCTGGCGGGGCGATCACGGACCAGGCCGGGCGGGTGGCCACGGCCTCGCCCCAGCCGGCCAGCCCTGCTTCGCCGGCGTGGATCTCCTGGCCGCCGCCCACCAGGCAGACGATGGCAGCAAACCCGTCGTGCCGGGCCATCATGTCGAGCAACAGGCCGGGCTCGCCATCCTGCAGCGGCAGCGCACGGTTGCGGGTCTTGGACACGGCATGGGCGGGCGCCCAGCAGCGCTGCGCTTCATCCACGATCCAGACGCGCTCTGCGGGCGGCCCCGTCGCGGCCAGGTGATGGTCCCGCACATGGTGCAGCGCCTGGACCATGGCGCCCACACGCTGCGCTGCCGCCGCGCGCTGGCCGCCCCGGGCCACCGCGTCCCGCACCAGCGCCTCCCGCAGAACGTGCAGCAGCGCCGGATTGGCCGTGAGGTAGGTGGCGCCGCCCTCCTGCCCGGCGAAGGCGAGGTCCAGCCCGCACAGCGTCTTGCCTGCGCCGGGGCTGCCGGTGAGGACGACCAGCACCTTCGTCCGCGCTGCGCGGGCCGCCTCGAGCGCCTCGTTCAGGGCTGCCTGCGCCGCCGCGAGCGCATCCCGCCCGGCCCCGGCCTCGCGCAGGGCTGCCACGTCGTGCCCGGCATACAGGCGGCATGCGGCCGCGAGCAGGGGCGGCACCGGGCGGTAGGGCGCGTCGGCCCAGGTGGCCGGGTCGTAGCCTGGTGCAGGGGCGAACCGGGCGACATGCGCGAGCAAGGCCGGCAGGGCCTCCTCGGGGCACACCACGCACGGGGTGGCGCCTGGCAACGGCAGCGGCCACTGCACGCGGGCACCGGGGCCGGGTGTGCCGAGGCAGACGGGGATGATCGGGACGCCTCGGCTACCCTCGTGGAAGTCGGCGAGGTCGATCGCGGCGGCCTCGGCCTCGGCGCGCGTGCTGGCGAGCACGAGGATGGCGGCGTCGGCGAGGATGACGCGGTCCAGGGTGCGGGCGAGGCGGGGGAGGCGGTGGGAGAGGAGGGCGAGCATGGGGGGCAGGGGAGCATGGAAAGGTTAAGGAGCAGGTTGGGGCGCTGCCCCGGACCCGCCGGGACCTGCCGGGGCCAGCGGCCCCGGACCCGCCGTAACGTGCCGGGGCCAGCGGCCCCGGACCCGCTGATTGCTTGGTCAGGGGCTCGGTCGGGTTCGGGTCGAAGGCCCGCGGCGCATGCGCGTGCCAACTCGGCACCGCAGGCGCCCCGACCTCGCACCCGGAGCTCTGCCCGGCGGAGCCCCCTGGCCTCCCTCGTCGACCAACGGCACAACTCGCCCATGGATCTCCGCCAGCGAATCGAACATGCCGTCGCCCGCCAGCCCGCCCTCGCGCTCATCGGCGCGCAGCTGGAGCATGTGGGGCCTGGCGAGGCCACGTTCGTGCTCCCCTTCCGCCCCGACCTCGCGCAGCACATGGGGTTCTTCCATGGCGGCATCGTCGCGACCCTGCTCGACGTCGCGTGCGGCATGGCGGCGCTGACGACGATGGCGGACACCGACGAGGTCGTTTCGGCCGAGTTCAAGCTCAACTTCCTCGCGCCGGCCCGGGGGACGCTGCTGCGGGCCACCGGGCGCGTGATGCGGGCGGGGCGGGTGTTGACCGTGTGCACGGGGGAGGCGAGTGTCGCCGGCGTCGACGGCGAGGCACGAACGGTGGGGTTGATGCAGGCGACGATGTGCGCAGTGGGCGCGCGCCTCTCGTGAGCGCGCGGATGATCCGGCGGGCCTACCCCAGCGCGAACGCGGTGCTCCTCGAGGGCGCCCGCCCGGTGCTCGTGGACCCTGGGCATGCACCGGACGTTTCGGAGCTGTTGCGAGCGCTCGACGGGGTGCGGCCGGCCCTCGTGTTCAACACCCACGCGCACTCGGACCATGCCGGGGCGAACCGCGCGTTCGAGATGCTGGGGGTGCCGATCGCGGCGGGGGCCGGGCAGGCGGCGGCGGCGCGGGCGCGGGATCCGGAGTGCGGGCGGGCAGCGTGGCTGGACCAGCCGATCCAGGCCTATCGCGTATCCCGCGTGGTCGTGCCGGGCGAGGCGATCGGCACGGGCGACGAGCAGTGGGACGTGGTGGCGCTGCCGGGGCACATGCCGGACCAGCTCGGCCTGCACTGCGCGGCCACGGGCGAGCTGGTGGCAGGTGACGCGCTGCACGAGACCGACCTGGGGTGGCTCGACCTGGACCTGGATCCCGATGCGCTCGAGGCGAGCGCGGCGACGCTCGACCTGATCGAGCGCCTCGCGCCGGCGCTGGTGCTGTCGGGGCACGGGCCGGCGATCACCGACGTGACGCTGGCGCTGGTGCGGGCGAGGCGGCGGCTGGCGGCGTGGCGGGCGGAACCCGAGATGGTGCTGTGGCACGCGGTCAAGCGCATCTTCGCCCACAAGCTGCTCATCGAGGGCGGTGTCGTGCGGGACCGGGTGGAGACGCTGCTGCTGGCATCGCCCTGGTTCGTGAGCTTCGCGGCCCGGTTCGGGGACACGCCGGCCGGGTTCGTGCCGCGGCTGCTGGCGGCGATGGTGGAAAGCGGGGCGCGGTGGGACGAGGGCCGGCTGGTCGCGACGGCGGCCGGTCAGCCCCGGGCCGGGTAGGTCGCCAGCGCGATCGAGGCGAACATGAGGGCGGCGCCGGCGGCGTGGGCCGCGGTCGGACGCTCGCCGAGCAGCACGATCGCCGCCATCCCCGCGGTGAGCGGCAGCAGGCCTCCGAACACGCCGGCGACGCCGCCCGGCACCCGGCGAAGGCCGGCATACCAGAGCACGACGGCGAGCACGCTGGCGGTGAGGCTGTGGAACGCCAGCAGGGCGGCGGTGGACGGGTTGCCGAGGCCGCCGGGTCCCGCGAGCACGGCGAACGGGGCCATCATCAGGCCGCCGAGGGCCTGCATCCAGAACGTGGCGTATGCCGCGTCGGCTGCGGCAGCGCGCTTGGCGAGCAGCATGTAGCCGGCTTCGGCGAGCACGGCGCCAAACACCAGGAGGTCTCCGAGCAGGGCGCCTTCGAGCACGCCGCCGCGGCCGAGTGCGATGGCGGCCATGCCGAGCCCGGCCAGCACGGCCGCGGCGGCGCGGCGTGCGGGCAGCGTCTCCCGGAGCCATAGCCAGGCGCCCACGGCAACGACGGCCGGGATGGTGGCCAGAACCAGCCCGGCCTCCAGCGCCCCGGTGCGGCGCAGGCCGAGCACGAGCAGCGCATTGTAGGCGATGGTGCCGATGGCAGCCTGGGCGGCGAGGTTGAGCAGCGCGGCCGGGGGCGGCAGGCGCAGCACGGCGCGTCCCTGCCAGGCGAGCAGGATGGCGGCCGCGAACAGGCAGCGCACTGCGAGCAGCGTGGGCAGCGGCAGCGCGGTCGCGAGCAGCTTCACCAGCACCACGTTGAGGCCCACGAGCGCCATGGAGGCGGCGAGTTGGACGTAGGCCAGGATCAAGCGGCTTCGTCGCCGACCACGTCAGGCGGCCTCGCCAGCGACCACGTCAGGCGGCCTCGCCGGCAACCATGTCAGGCGGCCTCGCCGGCGCGACGATAGGGAGAGAACGTGGCAAGTTCGTCCATCTCGGCCTGCACGGCCGGGCGCTCCTGCTCGAGGAAGCCGGCGACCGCGCGGCGGAGGCCTGGATTGGCGATCCAGTGCGCGGAGTAGGTGGGCTTCGGCAGGTAGCCGCGCTGGATCTTGTGCTCGCCCTGCGCGCCGGCCTCTACGCGCGGAAGGCGGTGCTCGATCGCGAACTCGATGGCGCGGTAGTAGCAGAGCTCGAAATGCAGGAACGGCCAGTCGCCGGTGCAGCCCCAGTTGCGGCCGAACAGCGCGCCGTCGCCAACCAGGTTGAGGGCGCCCGCCACGGGGTGGTCGTTGTGTTCGGCCGTCATGAGGACCACCTGGTCGCCCAGCCGCTCCGACAGCAGGGGGAAGAACCGGCGCGTGAGGTAGGCGCTGCCCCATTTGCGGTCCACCGTGGCCGTGTAGAAGCGATAGAACGCGTCCCAATGGTGCGGACGGATCTCGTTGCCTCGGAGGGTGCGGAACACGAGGCCGGCGGCGTTCGCGTCGCGGCGCTCGCGCTTGAGCGACTTGCGCTTGGAGGCGCGCAGCGCGCCGAGGAAGTCGTCGAAGGTGTCGTAGCCGGCGTTCTCCCAGTGGAACTGCTTGCCGAGCCGGGCCAGCCAGCCGGCCTCGACGAGGGTGGCCTGGTCGGCTGCCGTGCAGAAGGTGGCGTGGACGGAGCTGAGGCCGAGTTGGGTGCAGGCCTGGACGAGGGCGCGCGCCAGTGCCCCCTGCAGCTCCGGTCCGGCGCCTGGGCGGACGAGGAGGCGGGGGCCGGGCACGGGGCTGAACGGGCTCGCGACCTGGAGCTTCGGGTAGTATTCGCCGCCCGCGCGCTCGAAGGCGTGGGCCCAGCCATGGTCGAATACGTATTCGCCGTAGCTGTGCGACTTGGCGTACATGGGCGCCACGGCGACGATGCGGTCGTGCTCGCGCAGGGCAGCATGCTGCGGCAGCCAGCCGGTGCGGGGACCGGCGGAGCCGCTCTCCTCGAGGGCTGCGAGGAAGGCGTGGCTGGCGAACGGGTTCCCTGTCCCGTCGGCCGTGCCGGCGCAGGCGTCCCAGTCCTCCGCCGGGATGTCGGCGATCTTGGGGTGCAGCGTGAGGCTGAGGCTGGGTGCGCCGTCGGGCATGGGTTGAGTATAGGGTGGGGTTGCGATCCGGCAAACGTCGGGGATACGTGCACTCGTGAGGGGTGAGCTTGCTCGTGCGGCCACCCCTCCCCCGGCCGCTCCCGCAAAGGGAGTGGGGAAGCGCGGGTCAGCTCACCTCGAACACGCCTTCGACCTCGACCGCGGCGTCACCGGGGAGGGCTGGGACGCCGATGGTGGTGCGGGCGTGGCGGCCGGCCTCGCCGAACAGGGAGACGGCGAGGTCGGACGCGCCGTTCATGACGAGGGCGTGCTGGGTGAAGCCGGGCGGGGCGGCGACGAAGCCGCCGAGGCGGACGACCCGGCGGACGCGGCCGAGGTCTCCGTCGCAGGCGGTGCGGAGGTGGGTGAGCACGTTCAGGAAGCACAGCCGGGCGGCGTGCTGGCCCTGCTCCAGGCTCACGCCTTCGCCGACCTTGCCGGTGACGGCGATGCGGCCGTTCTCGGCCGGCACCTGGCCGCTGACGAAGACGAGGCTCCCGGTGCGGACGAAGGGCACGTAGGTGGCCATGGGCGGCATGGCGCTGGGCAGCGTGAGGCCGAGTTCGGCGAGCTTGGCGTCGATGGTCATGGGGGTGTCCTTAACCGTTGGCCACCAGGCGCAGGCCCGTGCGCCGGGCGCGGGGCTGGGTGGGGAGGTCGAGCGGGAGCAGCGGCAGGCGGTCTGGCTCCTGGGCGTCCGGGATGCCCTCGGGGATGTCGCAGCTTCCGAGGTAGTTGAGCGCCAGGTTGCGGAAGGCGTAGTCGAGCGGGCTGGTGGCGAAGGCCACGTCGGTGTCGCCCTCGACGGCGCCGGCGGGGCCGAAGCGGGTGAGGGTGAACTGGCCCACGTAGTCCTCGAGCGGCACGCCGTGCTGCAGGCCGAGGCTGACGGCGGCAGCGACGCTGTCGAGCATGGCGCGGAGGGCCGCGGTCTCGCGCGGCAGGGTGAGGGCGACCTCGCCCAAGGATCCGTCGGCATACTCCCCGGTGCGGATATAGATGCGGTGCCCGGCGATGGACGCCTTCTGCGTGTAGCCGCGGCGGCGGGCCGGCAGCTCGCGGCGGAGCGGCGGGGCGGCGGGCCGGGCGCCGGCCACGGGGCGGGCCGGCATGGCGTGCAGCATGGGGGCCACGGCATCGTGCATGGCCTGGTGTGCGGCGAGGCCGGGCGGCTGCAGCAGCGCCTCCCCCTGGAGGGCCCGGGCCAGGGCTGCCTCGGGGCCGAGGCCGAGCGCCGCGAGGCGGGCCTGGGCGGCACGGGTGAGCAGGCCGTCAGGGCTCACGGGCGAGAAGGCCGGGGCGAGCCCGCCGGTCTCGGCGCCCAGCAGGGCGTCCGCGGGGCCCGGGTCCATGATGGCGGTGCCGGCAAGGCCCGTGGCGCCCATCAGTGCCGTGCGGCGGGCGTCGGCGGCGGCTTCGGCGAGGCCCGGCAGGGCGCAGCGGGCGGGGGGCACCGGCCACGAGGGCAGGCGCGACAGCAGGTCCGGCTGGTCCCCGGCCAGGGCCAGGTCCGCGGTGGCGCGGAGCAGGGCGGCGAGGCAGGCGGCCACGTCCCGCGCGGCGGGGCTGTCGTAGGGCAGGGCGGTGGCGGCGAGCAGGCCGTCGAGGTCCGTGAAGCCGATGGCGAAGCGGGTGGAGGCCGGGTCCCCCAGGCGGAGCGCGGTGGCCGCGGTGCGAACGGCCTCGGTGAAGGCGGGCACGTCGAAGCCGGTGCCCCCATCCAGGAAGGCGGGGAGGTTGAGCACGAAGCCGGGGGGCGTGCTGCCGGATGAGCTGGCCGCACCGGACCATACGGGCAGGGTGGGGGCGGCGCGGCGGTGGAGCAGGAGCGCGTGCAGGCGCTCGGCCAGGGCTGGGTCGCCGGCCTCCTGCGCGCGCGTGGCCACGGGGCGGATCCAGGCGTCGGCGGCGCGGGGGAGGGTGGTGCGGCCGTCGCCCGGGGCGAGGGTGGCCAGGGCGGCGGCGGCCCGGTCGTCCCACGCGGCAGGCAGCGTCAGGGGGCGGAGCGCGGCGTCCGGGTCGGGGCCCGCCTCGGTGTCGCGCATGCGGATGCCCCGCCAAACCCTGGGCCAATTGCGGGGAGTGCTCATGGTCGTGATCGTAGGCGGTGCCGGGCCTATGGCGCAATGTGGGCAGTGCCCGTATATGCGACCGCATGACGATCGGCACCCGCCTCTTCACCTACTTCAACGGCCGCCTGGTGGGCTCGGACCCGGCGGGCAACCGATACTTCGAGGACAAGCGTGCCACGCAGGGGACGCGGCTGGACGGCAAGCGGCGGCGCTGGGTGATGTATGCGGGCGTGGCCGAGCCCACGCTGGTGCCGCCCGAGTGGCATGCCTGGCTGCACTACACGGTGGACGAGCCGATCCCGTTGCAGGAGCGTAGGGTGTGGCAACTGCCGCATGCGCCGAACCTTACGGGCACGGCCGCGAGCTACCGCCCGGCCGGGCACGACTACCGCGGCGGCCGGCGCCCGGCGGCGACGGGCGATTACGAGCCCTGGACGCCGGGGAGCTAGACGAAATGGCAGGTCGCAGCGTGGCCGAAGTGGCGACGGGGGTCGCCGTGCTCGTGGTGACGGCCGGCTTCCTGGCCTACGCGGTGCTGAACACCGGACGCGGCGGGGCTGCCGGGACGCGGCTGGTGGCGAAGTTCGAGAACGTGGGTTCGCTTGCGGCCGGGGCGGATGTTCGCATCGGCGGCGTGCCGGTGGGGCGGGTGACGGGGACGGCGATCGACCCGAACACCTACCAGGCCATCGTGCAGTTCAGCGTGCGGCCGGACATCAAGGTGCCGAGCGATTCGTCGGCCACCATCAGCACGGGCGGGCTCTTGGGGAGCAATTTCCTCACCGTCAGCCCGGGCGGGGCGGAGACGAACCTGGGCGATGGCGGCATGATCACCATTACCCAGGGTGCGACGAACCTCGAGGACCTACTGGGCAAGTTCATATTCAACGTGGGCTCGCTGGCCGACGGGACGCAGCGGCTGCTGAAGCAGCAGGCGGCCGCCCCGGGCGAGGCGGCCCCGGCGCGGCCGTGACGAGCCCCCCGCCTTGACGCGGAGGCTCTGGCCCGGGGCGGACGGCGCGCCCATGTCGTGCCGGGACAAGCTGCGGACACTCGAGGAGAACGACCTGGAGTTGCGTCAGGTGATGCAGGACGCGTTCGAGGACGCGGTGCTGATGGGCGTGGATGCGGGCGCGATGCGGCGGATCCTTGCCGAGATGGTGGACGGCCTGCGAGACCCGAAGGCATGAGGCGCTGGCTGCTGGCCGTGCCGTTGTTGATGGCCCAGGCACCCGCGTCGGCGCCGAGCGGGCCGGATGCATGGCTGCCGCGCGGGTCTGCGGAGCTCGTCGTGCTCGACAAAATGCGGGCGCAGCCGACCTCGGTGTCGGTGAAGGCCGGGCAGCAGGCGGGCTTCGCGACGCTGACCATCGCCGTGCAGCGTTGCATGACGCGGCCGCCGGACGTGGCGCAGAACAACGCGGCCTTCGTGGAGGTGACGGACAGCCGCAATAGCGCGCCGGTGTTCCGTGGGTGGCTGCTGTCGCATACGCCCAGCGTGTCGATGTTCGAGCACCCGGTGTACGACATCAAGCTGGCCACGTGCCGGTAACGTTGCCGGTCCCGGCTGCGGCCTCCCTGATGCTCGACCTGGACGGGACGCTGCTCGACATCGCGCCGACACCGGATGCGGTGGTGGTGGCGCCTGGGCTGATGGTGACGCTCGTGGCGCTGCGGGACGCGCTCGGGGGGGCGCTGGCGGTGGTGAGCGGACGGACGGTGGCGGAGGTAGACGCGCTGCTGCCGGGCGTGGCGCAGGCGGTGGCGGGCGAGCATGGGGGCGCGATGCGGCCGGCGCCCGGGGCGGCATTGGAGCGTTTGGACTTGCCCACGGCGCCCGAGGCCTGGGCGGAGGCGGCGGCGAGGCACGTGGCGTGCCATCCGGGGGCGCTGCTCGAGCGGAAACGGCGGGGCTTCGTGGTGCATTACAGGGGCGCGCCCGAAGCCGGGCCGGCGCTGCACGAGGCGGTGCGCGCGCTGGTCGATGCGCGGTTCGAGGTCATGCCTGCCTCCATGGCGTGGGAGGTGCGGCCCCTCGGCGCCGACAAGGGCAGCGCGGTGCGGGCGTTGGCCGCCATGGCGCCATTCGCGGGGCGCCGCCCGATCTTCATCGGGGACGACCTGACGGACGAGGACGGGATTGTGGCGGCGCGGGCGCTGGGGGGTGCGGGGCTGCGAGTCGATGCCGCGTTCGGGACGGCCGGGGACGTGCGGGCCTGGCTCGCGGCCAGTGCGGCCCGGCTGCAGGCGGGCGAGGGCTGGGCCGCGCTGCCGGGAGAAGTTTCGCAGTAGCACGCAAACGTAAGGCGCCTCGGGCGTTTGCAGCGACAGACCAGGAGGGCTGCCGCATGTCCAAGGACCGTCTCGAGCTCGATGAGGGCAGCCAGAAGGATTATACCGGGCCGGCGGGGGGCTATGGTTCGCTGAAAGGCGTGGCGCATATCCTGGCGCACGAGCGTGTGCCGGTGCGCGGCACCGAGGCGCTGCTGCTGCAGAACAAGCCCGAGGGCTTCATGTGCGTGAGCTGCGCCTGGGCCAAGCCCTCCTCCACGCACCCGGCGGAGTTCTGCGAGAACGGAGCGAAGGCGACCGCGTGGGAGATCACGAGCAAGCGGACGGACCTCAGCTTCTTCGCGCGTCACACGATGACGGAGCTCGAGACCTGGCGCGACTACGATCTGGAGGCGGCCGGGCGCCTGACGCACCCCATGCGGTGGGATGCGGAGACGGACAAGTACGTGCCGGTGAGCTGGCGCAGCGCGTTCGAGGAGATCGGGCGTGAACTGAAGACGTTCGAGCCGGACCAGGTGGTGTTCTACGCGAGCGGCCGGGCTTCGCTCGAGACGAGCTACATGTATGCGCTGCTGGCGCGGCTGTATGGCACCAACAACCTGCCGGACAGCAGCAACATGTGCCACGAGAGCACGTCGGTGGGACTGCCGGACAGCATCGGGGCCACTGTGGGCACGGCGGCGTTGAGCGATTTCGAGAATTGCGACTGCATCTTCTACATCGGCCAGAACGTGGCGACCTCGAGCCCGCGCATGCTGCACCAGCTGCAGGAGGCGGTGAAGCGGGGCGTGAAGATGGTGACCATCAACCCGCTCAAGGAACGCGGGCTCGAGCGGTTCACCAACCCACAATCGCCCACCGAGATGCTGACGGGCGCCGAGACGGAGATGACGCACCTGTATTTGCAGGTGAAGAACGGCGGGGACACGGCGGCGCTGTTCGGCATCTGCAAGGCACTGATCGCGCTCGACGATGCGGCGGTACCGATGGTGGTCGGGCATGACGGCGAGCCGCTGCACCCGGACGAGGCGGGCAGCACGTCGTTCGCATCCTCCATCGAGGCGGCCGACACGAAGCGCGTGCTGGACCACCCCTTCATCGCGGCGGAAACGCATGGGTTCGAGGATTTCGCGGCGGCCTGCCGGGGGCATGGCTGGGCGGACCTCGAGGAGGCGAGCGGGCTGACGCAGGCGCAGATGGAGCAGGCGGCGGGGATCTATGCCGACGCCCGGGCGGTGCTCGGGGTGTATGGCATGGGCCTGACGCAGCAGCAGATGGGCTGCGAGAACGTGCACATGGTGTGCAACCTGTTGCTGCTGCGCGGCAATATCGGCCGCCCCGGCGCCAACATCTGCCCGGTGCGGGGCCACTCCAACGTGCAAGGGCAGCGCACGGTGGGCATCACGGAAAAGCCCGAGCTGGTGCCGCTCGACACGTTGGCAGCGCTTTACGGGTTCGAGCCGCCCCGGCACAAGGGGTTCGGCACGGTCGAGGCCTGCGAGGCGATGATCGAGGGCAATGTGCGCGCGTTCATCAGCCTGGGCGGCAATTTCGTGCGGGCCGTGCCGGAGACGGCGCCGGTGGAGGCGGCATGGCGCAAGCTGCGCCTGTCCGTGCAGATCGCGACCAAACTCAACCGGAGCCACGTGGCGCATGGGGAGGTGAGCTACATCCTGCCGTGCCTGGGGCGCATCGAGATCGACCGGCAGGGCGAAGTGGAGCAGGCGGTTTCGATCGAGAGCTCGATCGCGCATTTCCACGGCTCCCGCGGTGTCGTGGAGCCGGCGAGCGAGGAGCTGCGGAGCGAGCCGTGGATCGTCGCGATGATCGCGCGCGCCACCTTGCCGGAGAACCCGCGCGTGCCGTGGACGGAGTGGGTGCGGGACTATGCGAACGTGCGGCATGCGATCGAGGCGACGTATCCGGCCACGTTCAAGGACCTGAACGCGAAGATGTTCGAGCCGGGCGGGATCGCGCGGCCGGTGCCGGCGCGGGGGCGGGAGTGGAAGACGCCGAACGGGCGCGCGAACTTCATCACGCCCGAGCGGCTGTTGCCGAAAAGCGAGGTGGCTGGCGATGCGTCGCGGGTGCTGAACCTGATGACGCTGCGGTCCAACGACCAGTTCAACACGACCATCTATGGCTACACGGACCGCTTTCGCGGGGTGGAAGGGACGCGGCACGTCGTGTTCATGAACGAGCACGACATGCGGCGGCTGGGCGTGGAGAGTGGCCAGTCCGTGGACCTCGAGACGGCGGTGGGCGACGGGGTGGAGCGCATCGTGCGCGGGCTGCAGGTGATCGGGTATGACATCCCGGAGGGGTGCTGCGGCGCGTATTTCCCGGAGGTGAACCCGCTGGTGCCGCTGTGGATGCACGATCCGCGGTCCAAGGTGCCGGCCTACAAGCGCATCCCGGTGCGGGTGCACCGCTCGATCGAGGGACGGGTGCCGCGGCCGGACCCGGACGGGCTCCAGGGGCGCGTGCTCTGAACGCGTTCCCTTCCGTTCCCGGACCCGGCTTCGTCCGCCTGCAGCGCGACGTGTGGCGGGGCGGCCCCGGCGGGGGATGGAGCGCGGGCACGCGGGCCGTGGCCGAGGAGGTTCCGGTCGCGTTCAGCTACAATGGTTCGGCGCATGCGGTGATGATGGCGTCGCCGTTGGACCTCGAGGATTTTGCCCTGGGGTTCAGCCTGACGGAAGGCTTTGTCGAGGGCTCCGAGGATGTCGAGGAGTTCGAGGTCGCGCCGCAGGCCGAGGGGGTGGTGCTGCGGATCTGGCTGGCCGAGCGGTGCCGGGAGCGGCTGGAGGCGCGGCGGCGGCGGATGGCGGGGCCGGCCGGGTGCGGTCTGTGCGGGATCGAGAGCCTGGAGGAGGCGGCGCGGGCGCCTGGTGCGGTTGGCACGCGGCTGCGGTTCGCTCCGGAGCAGGTCATGGCGGCGATGGCGTCGCTGGAGCCGGCGCAGCGCCTGGGGGCGGAGACGCGGGCTGTGCATGCGGCCGGGCTTTGGACGCCGGGCGAGGGGTTGGTGGCGGCCCGGGAGGATGTCGGGCGGCACAACGCGCTGGACAAGCTCGCGGGCGCGTTGGCGCGGGCGGGTCGGGGTGCGGCGGACGCAGTGGTGGTGTTGACGAGCCGGGTCTCGGTGGAGCTCGTGCAGAAGGCGGCGCGGATGGGGGCTGGCACGCTCGTGGCGATCTCGGCGCCGACGACGCTTGCGGTGCGCATGGCGGAGGCGGCGGGGATGACGCTGGTGGGGGTCGCGCGGGGCGACGGGTTCGAGGTGTTCTGCGGCGAGGTCCGGCCATGAAGACGGCCCTTCTCGTGCTTGCGCTGACCTTGGCGGCCGCCCCGGTCCGGGCGCAGGGGGCCATGGACTCGGCCATGGGCCTGTGGCGGACGGTGGACGACAAGACCGGCCGGGAGCGGGCGCTGGTCCGCATCTTCGAGGCCAACGGCGCGTTCTACGGCCGTATCGAGCGCCTGTTCGACCCGGCGGCGGCTGGGCGGGTCTGCGACAAGTGCGAGGACGACCGCAAGGGCAAGCCGCTGGTGGGGCTCGACATCGTGCGCGGGCTGCGCCGGGATGGCGAGGGGAGCTGGGGCAGGGGCGAGATCCTGGACCCCGAGAGCGGCTCGGTCTATCGCGCGTCGGCCCGGTTGGCCGAGGGCGGGCGGCAACTGGTCGTGCGTGGCTCCGTCCTGGGCGGCCTCGTCGGACGCAGCCAGACTTGGCTCAGGGCGGAATAGTGCGCCAGGGCTGCGGCAGTCAGACCGAGCAGTAGCGCTCGACCACGGCCGGGTCGGCGAGCATGGCGGCGGCGGTGCTGGTGTGGGCGATTGTGCCTTGGTCCAGCACGTAGGCGCGGTCGGCGATGGCCAGCGCGAGTTCCACGTTCTGCTCGACGAGCAGGATCGTCGTGCCTTCGTTGCGGAGGCGGGTGAAGAGGGAGAACATCTCGTCGACGAGCACGGGCATGATGCCTTCGCTCGGCTCGTCCAGCATGAGCAGGCGGGGGTTGGCGGCCATGGCGCGGGCGATGGCGAGCATCTGCTGTTCGCCGCCGGAGAGGGTGGTTGCGTCCTGGCGGAGGCGTTCGGCCAGGCGGGGGAAGGTCTCGGCGAGGCGGGCGACGATACGGGCTTCGTCGTGGCGCGCCGGGCTGGCGAGGAGGCCGAGGGCCAGGTTCTCGCGGACGGTGAGGCCGGGGACGATGCGGCGCTCCTCGGGGACGTAGGCGAGGCCCATGCGATAGCGGGCGTGGGGTGGGAGGCGGAGGAGGTCCGTGCCGTCGAAGTTGGCCGTGCCGCGGGTACGGCGCATGAGGCCCATGACGGCCTTGAGCGTTGTCGTCTTGCCGGCGCCGTTGCGGCCGACAAGGCAGACGATCTCACCCCGGGCCACCTCGAGGCTGACGCCTTGCAGGGCGTGGCTGGTGCCGTACCAGGCGTGGAGGTCGTGCAGGGCGAGCATCAGGCGGCGCGGCTCCCGAGATAGACGCGGCGGACTTCGGCGTTGGCGCGGATGTCGTCCGGCGTGCCCTCGGCCAGCAGCTCGCCGTGGTGCAGCACCAGGAGGCGGTCGCTGACGCCCATGACGAGCTTCATCTTGTGTTCCACCAGCACGACGGTGCGCTCGGTGGTGAGCCGGAGCACCAGGTCCATGATGGTGCGGGTCTCTTCGGGGGACATGCCGGCGGTGGGCTCGTCCATGAGCAGGAGGCGGGGCCGGGCGGCGAGTGCGATGGCGATCTCGAGGGCGCGCTGTTCGCCATGGGCGAGGGTGGCGGCCTCGGCCTCCGCTCGGTGGCGGAGGCCGACGGTGGCGAGGAGGGCGTGGGCCTCGTCGACGAGGGCTGTCAGGCGGGCGCGCGCGCGCCAGGGGTCGAACCGCGTAAGCCGGGCCTGGGCAGCGACGCGGACGTTCTCGAGCGCGGTGAGGCGCGGGAAGACGTTGGTGATCTGGAAGGACTTGGCGATGCCCAGCCCGGCCCAGCGATGCTGCGGGGTGCCGGTGATGTCCGCACCCTCGAACAGCACCTGGCCGGCGCTGGGGGCCAGGGCACCGGTGATGAGGTTGAAGAACGTGCTCTTGCCCGCGCCGTTGGGGCCGATGATGGCGGTGAGCGCGCCCGCCTTGATGCCCACGGACACGCCGTTCAGCGCGGTGAAGCCGCCGAAGCGCTTGGTCAGTCCGCGTGTCTCGAGAACGTATGTCATCGGGCCGCCAGGGTGCCCCAGACGCCGCGGGGGAAGAACAGGACGCAGGCGACGAAGAGGGCGCCGACCAGGAGGGGCCAGTGCTCGGTGACGGCGCTGAGCTGGGTCTCGATGACCACGACCAGGGCGGCGCCGATGAAAGGGCCGAAGAAGGTGCCGGCGCCGCCGAGCAGCGTCATGATCACGGCCTGGCCGGAGACGTGGAGGTCCATGGCCTCGATGGGCACGATGCCGAGCTTCAGCGCATAGAGCGCCCCGGCAAGCCCGGCGAAGCCGCCGGACAGGACGAAGCCGAGCAGGCGGATGCGGGCCACATCGTAGCCGCAGGCCCGGGCGCGGCCCTCGTTCTCGCGCACGGCGGCCATGGCGGCGCCGAACGGGCTGGCCTCGATGCGGGCGAGCACGGCCAGGGCAGCGGCGACGATGGCGGCGAGGAGGTAGTAGCGGCTCAGCGGGTGCAGGAAGTCGAGGCTGAAGCCGGGGAGCGGGACGGTGGTGAGGTTCACGCCGCGCAGGCCGTTCTCGCCGCCCGTCCAGACGCTGGATTGGTAGGCGACGAACCAGGCGCATTGGGCGAGGGCGAGGGTGACCATGGCGAAGTAGATGCCGCGGGTGCGGGTGGCGAGCAGGCCCATGAGCAGCGCGATGGCCGCCCCCGCGAGCGGCCCCGCGGCAATGGCGGCCCAGGGGGCGAGGGTGGGCGGCAGGCCCGCCCGGGTGAGCACGATGCCGCACGCATAGGCGCCGCCGCCGAAGAGCGCCGCGTGGCCGAAGCTGAGCAGGCCGAGACCGCCATAGAGCAGGTTGAAGCCGAGCGCATACAGGCCCCAGACGATGACGTCGGTGGCGAGCGCCGGGTAGGGTGCTGCGAGCGGGAGCACGAGCAGCGCCGCGCACCCGGCGAGCACCTTGTGGCGCCGCAGCCAGGGCAGGGCGGGTGCCTGCGTGAGAGCCAGGTCGCTCAAGCCGGGCGGCCGAACAGGCCCTGAGGGCGCAGGATGAGCACGACGGCCATCAGGGCGAACATCGACACCTTGGCCATCTCGGGCGCCAACAGGCCGGTGAGGCTGACCACGACCCCGATGAGCAGCCCGGCCACCACGGCGCCGCCGAGGCTGCCCATGCCGCCGACGACGGTGACGACGAAGGCCTCGGCGAGGACCGTCACGCCCATCTCGGGGGAGGCGCCCTGCAGCGGCGCCGCCAGCAGCCCGGCCAGGCCCGCGATGGCGGTGCCGAGGCCGAAGACGAGCATCCAGACGAGCGACACGTCGACGCCGAGCACGCGGACGATGACCGGGTCCCGCGCCGCGCTCCGGATGATGAGGCCCACGCGGGTGCGCTCGATGAGGAGCCAGAGGGCGAGCATGACGAGGGCGGCGACGGCGATGACGAAGAGACGGTACAGGGGAAAGTAGCCGACGCCGATGTCGACTGCGCCTTGCAGGGCGTCCGGTGTGTCGAAGGGCAGGGCTTGCTTGCCGTAGCCCATGCGGACGAGCTCGACCACGATGGCGGCCAGGCCGAAGGTGAGGAGCAGCGGGTCGTCCGGGCCGCGGCCCTCGAGGGGGCGGAGCAGGGTGCGCTGGACCACGAGGCCGCAGGCGCCGACGAGGAGGGGGACGCCGACGAGGCAGAGCCAGAAATTGCCCGTGGCGGCAAACAGGAACAGGCCGGCATAGGCGCCGAGCATATAGAAGGCGCCGTGGGCGAAGTTGACCACGCCGAGCAGGCCGAAGATGAGCGAGAGGCCCGTGGCGAGCAGGACGTACACGGCCCCGAGGGCGAGGCCGGTGAAGGCTTGCAGGAGGAGCAGGTCTGGGGGGTAGGTCATGGGCGGGGCGCGTCCCGTCCCATGGCCGCGCCGTCATCGCGAGCCGAAGGCGTGGCGATCCAGGGGCCGACGGGCGCGCGGCTTTGCCCCTGGATCGCGGCGCTTCGCTCGCGATGACGGATGTCGGGAGTGCGCGCTGCTGGATGCGGGCCGTTGCGCCTGGCTCCCCCTCCTCCCGCCCTTGGTCCGCTCCGGAGCCCAAGCCCGCAAGGGGAAGAGGGGCAGCAAGCGGTCATGCGTGGCCGAGGTCGCCGCAGCTGCGGAGCATGGCTTCGTCCGGGCCGTCCTGGCCGACGATCTCGAACACGTCCGCGTCGCCGGCGGCCGGCTTGTCCTTGCTGCGGATGATGAGCACGGACTGGACCGATTGGTGGTCGCAGGCGCGGTAGTATTGGGGGCCCTTGTAGGCATCGTATTTGAGAGCGGCGAGGGTGTCGACGACGCGCTCCGTGTCCGTGGTGCCGGCGATGCGGACGGCTTCGAGCACGGTGGTGACGCCGGCGTAGCCGAGGGCGCCGTAGTCGCTCGGGGTGCGGCCGGCGTGCATCTTGCGGAACGCGTCGTTGAAGGCGCGGGCGCTGGGCACCGTGTCCTCGAGCTTCCAGTAGTAGCTGGTGCCGCCGATGACGCCGGCGAAGGCGTCGGCCCCGCCGCCGACGCGGGCGGTGTAGAGCAGCACCGGGGCGACGATTTGGGTCGTGCGCTTGAGGCCGAAATCGGCGGCCTGCTTGATGCTGACCTGCTGGTCCCGCCCGAAGTTGCAGATGCAGAGCACGTCTGGCTTCAGGCTCTGGATGCGGGGCAGCAGGGTGCTGAAGTCGGAGGCGCCGATGGGATGGCGGATGTCGGCCACCACCTCGATGCCGAGCGCCTTCCCGGCGGTCGTGAAGCCGCGGACCATCTCGTGGCCATAGGCGTAGTCGGCGGTGAGGAAGGCGACGCGCTTGCCGAACTTGGGGAAGGCGTAGCGGGCCACGGCGCCGGCCGTCATGTGCGGGTTCAGCGCCTCGTGGAAAGTGTAACGGCTGAAGTCCGACGCCTCACCGATGGCGTCGGACTGGCTGATGGAGTTGAAGAGCACCTTGCGCTGTTTCGTCACGTGGTTGATGGCGAGCTGCACGGCGGCCGACAGGCCACCCACGATCACGTGCGCCTGGTCCTTCTCGATCAGCTCGAGGGTGCGGGTGGCGGCCTCGCCGGGGTTGAGGCGGTCGTCGCGGACGAGGAGCTCGGCGGTTCGGCCGCCGCGCTCGTTGAATTGCGCGACGGCGAGCTGGGCGGCGCGCACCTGGTCCTGTGCCTCGGCGCCGAACGCGCCGGTGAGCGGGACGGGGAAGCCGATGCGGATGGGGCCCGTCTGGGCGCGCAGCACGGCGGGCGCGGCGAGGGCGGCGAGCGGCGCTGCCAGGGTTGCGCGGCGGGTGATGGGCATGGGGCGTCCTCCTCGGGTGCCGTTCCGGCGTTGTGGGGGACGTTACGGTGCGGGAGCAGGGGTGAACAGGGGTGTTTCCGAGAGCAGCGCGCCGGTGTCACATCCGGGTTCACACCTTGCCCAGCGCCCGCAGGATCCGCTCCGGGGTTGCCGGTTGTTGGGCGATGTGGGCGCCGAGGGGGCGGAGGGCGTCGTTGATGGCGTTCATGACGGCCGCAGGCGCGCCGGCGGTCCCGGCCTCGCCAGCGCCTTTTGCGCCCAGGGTGCTGGTTTCGGTGCGGGTCTCGATGTGGGCGATATCGATGTCTGGGAGCGAGTCGAACATTGGCACCAGGTAGTCGGCCATGGTGCCGGTCTGGAGTTGGCCGTGTTCGTCGTAGAGGCATTCCTCGTAGAGGGCGGCGCCGATGCCTTGGGCGACGCCGCCGCGGATCTGTTCGTCGACGAGCATGGGGTTGAGGATGGTGCCGCAATCCTCCACCACCCAGTGGCGCAGGAGGGTTACGAACCCGGTATCCGGGTCCAGCTCCACCAGGCTCGCCTGGGCGCCGTTGGTGAAGGCGAAGGGGTAGTCGCGGGGCATGTAGTGGCGCGTAACCGTGAGTTCGGGCTGCACGCCGGGGGGGAGGGTGTCGCCGCGGAAGTAGGCGATGCGGCCGATGTCCGACAGGGCCATGCGGGGCGCGCCGTCGGGATCGGTGACATGGCCGTCGCCGAGGCGGAGTGCGTCGGGCGTCGTTTGCAGGACGGCTGCGGCGAGTTCGAGGATGTTGGCCTCGAGCGCGCCGGCGGCCAGCAGTGCCGCCTCGCCACCGATGCCGGCGCCGCGGCTGGCCCAGGTGCCGCCGCCGTAGGGGGTGCGCTCGGTGTCGCCGGTCACGATGCGGACGTGCTCGAGCGGGATGCTCAGGCGGTCGGCCACCACCTGGGCGATGATGGCCTCGGTGCCCTGGCCCTGCTCCGTCACGCTGATGCTGGCGGTGACGGTGCCGCCCGGGTCGAGCCGGAGGGTGCAGCCGTCCTGCGCGCTGATCGGGGCGCCGCCGATGCCGTAGAAGGCCGGGCCGGGGTTGGAGAGCTCGACGAAGCAGGCGAGGCCGATGCCGAGGTGCCGGCCCTCCGCCCGCGCCTTGGCCTGCAGGCGGCGCTGACCGTCGTAGTCCATGAGGGTGAGCAGCTTCTCGAAGCTGGCCTGCAGGCTGAGCTTCTCGAAGCGGAGGCCGGATGGGGCGGTGTGTGGGTATGCGTCGTCGGCGATGAGGTTGCGGCGGCGGATCTCGGCCGGGTCGAGGCCGAGGCGGTGGGCGGCGAGGTCCATGAGGCCTTCGGTGACGGCGACCGCGATGGGGTGGCCGACGCCGCGATATTGGCAGGTGGGCGTGCGGGTCTGGAGGGCCACGCGGAGCCGGGCCTTGTAGGCCGGCACGCGATACCAGCTGCCGGTGAGGTTCACGACCTGGTTGCCCTCGACGGCGGAGGTGCGGGGATAGACGGAGTAGGGGCCGATGCCGGTGAGGTCGTCGATTTCGAGGGCGCGGATTGTGCCGTCGGGCGCCACGGCGAGGCGGGCATCGACCTGGTGGTCGCGGCAGTGGATGTCGGTGAGGAAGCTTTCGAGGCGGTCGGCGACGAACTTCACCGGGCGGCCGAGCAGGCGGGCGGCGGCGACGGCGGCCATCTCGTCCGGATAGGTGTGGACCTTGATGCCGAAGCTGCCGCCGACGTCGCCGCACACGACCCGCACCTGCGTCTCGGGCAGGGCGAGGTGCCGGGCGAAGATCTCCTTCATCATGTGCGGGGCCTGGTGGCTCATGTGCACGGTGAGCTGATCGTCGCGCCAGTCGGCGAGGATGGCGCGGGGCTCGAGGGTGACTCCGGTGTGGCGGCCGGTGAGGAAGCGCTGCTCGACGACGACATGGGTGGGGTCGGCGAAGGCCGCCGAGCCATCGCCCACGTCCAGCGCGCGGGTGAAGGCGAGGTTGTTGCCGAGCTCGGGAAAGAGGGCGGGGGCTTCGAGCGCGGCTTCGGGGCCGGGGAGGGGGGGCAGCTCCTGCCAGTCGACGAGGACGAGGGCCGCGGCATCCTCGGCCTGGGCGCGGGTGGCGGCGAGCACCATGGCGACGGCCTCGCCTTGCCAGGTGGCGCGGTCGGGGGCGAGCGGGTGCTGCGGGGCGGAGCGGAGACCGGTGAAGTGGGCGAGGGTGCCGACCCAGGGCGTGCAGACCGGGGCCAGGTCGGCGGCGGTGAGCACGCGCAGCACGCCGGGCATGGCGGAGGCGGCAGTGATGTCGATGGTGCCGATAGCGGCATGTGCATAGGGGCTGCGGACGAAGGCGGCGTGGAGCATGCGGGGGAGCGCCACGTCGTCCACGTAGCGGCCCTGGCCGCGCAGCAGGCGGCGGGCGTTGGGGCGCGGGACGCTGCGGCCGATGTAGCTGTTGGGGCGGTCGGAGACGGTGAGGGTCATGCGGGGTGCCTCGCGCGTGCGGTGGCTTCGATCGCGTCGACGATGGCCTGGTATCCGGTGCAGCGGCAGTAGTTGCCGCTCATGTGGGCGCGGATGGCGTCCCGGGTGGGGGTGGGGTCCGACTGCAGCAGCTCGTGGGCGCTGACCAGCATGCCGGCGGTGCAGAAGCCGCATTGGAGGGCGTTGCGGACGTGGAAGTGCTCCTGCAGGTCGGCGATCGCGCCGCTGTCGTGCAGGCCTTCGATGGTGTCCACCGTGCTGCCGTCGAGGCTGGCGGCAAGCACGAGGCAGCCGCGGACGGCGAGGCCGTCCACCCGGATGGTGCAGGCGCCGCACACCCCGTGCTCGCACCCGGCATGGCTGCCGGTGAGGCCCAACTCGTCCCGCAGGAAGTCCACCAGGTGCGTGCGGGCCTGGACGCGGGCGCGGACCGGGGCGCCGTTGACGGTGAGGGCGATGTCGGTTTCGAGGCTGAGCGTCATGCTTGCACCTGGTGGAGCGCGCGGCCGAGCAGCACACGGGCGAGGTGGAGGCGGGTGGCGGGCGAGGCCTGGGTGTCGCCGGAGCACCGGAGGTCCTGGGCGAGGGCCTCCTGGGCGGCCGCCAAGCCGCGTGGGCTGGCAGCGGCGGCGTGCGGTGCGGCCGTGGGACCGTCGCCCACGGCCATGAAGACGAGGTGGAGGGCCTCGGGCGTGCGGTGGGCGGCGAGGCCGACCATGGCATAGTCGCCGTGGCGCCGGGCGAGCTCGAGGAAGACGGAGCGGGCGGCGGGCGCGGCTCGGATCTCGGCGGCTTCCAGGATTTCGCCGGGGCGGAGCACGGTCGTGTAGACGCCCTGGAAGAACGCGGCGGCGGGAACCTGGCGCGTCCCGCCGGCGCTGCGGAGGCGGAGGGTGGCGCCGAGGGCGACCATGCAGGCGGGATATTCGGCGGCCGGGTCGTTGAGCGCCAGGCTGCCGCCGAAGGTGCCGCGGTTGCGGATGGCGGGGTGGGCCACGTGCTGCGCGGCCTGGTGCAGCAGGGGGGCGTGTTCGCGGATGAGCGGGTGGCGCGCGATCTCGGCGTGGCGGACCAGGGCCCCGATGGTGAGGGTGTGGCCGTCGAAGGTCACGCCGGGGTCTTGCAGGCGGGTGATGTCGACGAGGAGCCGCGGCTCGCTGAGGCGGAGGTTGAGCGCTGCGACGAGGCTCTGGCCGCCGGCGAGGATGCGGGCGTCGTCACCGTGTTCGGCCAGCAGCGCGAACAGGTGCTCGTGCCCCGTCGCGCGGACGTAGGCGAAGGGCGGTGCTTTCACGTGGTGTCTCCTCCAGGCATGGACGGTGGGGGGGCATGGGCCGAGTCGTCAATTGGCTTGACGCCGTGCCGGGGGCTTCGGACGATGCGGCCAAACGGGAGGGCGCCATGGGGCTGCAACGGCTGGACCACATATCGATCCGCACGCCGCGGCTGGACGAGACGCGGCGGTTCTACGCGCAGGTGTTCGACATGCACGAGGGGCCGCGGCCGCCCTTTCCGTTCCCGGGCGCCTGGATGTATGCCGGCGAGGTCGCGATGGTGCACATCGTGGGGTACGACCCGAACGACCTCGAGGGGCTGCGGGGCTACCTCGGCGACAAGCCGGTGGTGGATGGCGGCACGGGGGTGATCGACCACGTGGCGTTGCAGATGACGGGGCTCCCGGACATGGTCGCGCGGCTGCGGACCCAGGGGCTCGAATATCGGGAGCGGACGGTGCCGAACCTCGGGCTGCACCAGGTGTTCGTGGAGGATCCGAACGGGATCACGCTCGAGCTGAACTTCTCCGCTGCCGAGGTGGAGCCGGTCGACGCGGTGGTGGCGGAGGCGCCCGCCAGTTGAGGGCGATCGTCGCGGGTGGGTCGCTGGGCGGGCTGTTCGCGGCGAACCTCCTGCACAGGGCGGGGTGGGAGGTGCAGGTGTTCGAGCGCGTGACCGCACCGCTGGCCGGGCGCGGCGCCGGCATCGTTACGCATCCGGCGCTGATCGAGGCACTCGCGGCGGCCGGGGCCGATACGGGCGCGCTAGGGGTCGAGGTGCCCGGGCGGGTGGTGATCGGGGCGGATGGCGTGGCGACGCACCGGATGGAACGGCGCCAGGTTCTGACGAGCTGGAGCCGGCTGCACGCGCTGCTGAGTGAGGCGACGCCGGAGGGCATGGTGCGGCGCGGGCGGTGTGTGGAGCGGTTCGAGGAGGGTGGCGGGCGCGTGGCGGCGCATTTCGCCGAGGGGGCGCCGGCCGAGGGGGATTTGCTGGTGGGGGCGGACGGGATCCGCTCCACGGTGCGGCGGCAGATGCTGCCCGAGGTGGCCGCGCGTTATGCCGGCTACGTGGCGTGGCGCGGCGTGGTGGAGGAGGCGGCACTGAGCCCGGCCACGCACCGGGCCGTGTTCGAGCGTTTTGCGTTCGGGCTGCCGGACGGCGAGCAGTTCCTGGGCTACCCGATCGCGGGCGACGACGACGACACGCGGCCCGGGCGGCGACGGTGGAACTTCGTCTGGTATCGGCCGGCGGACACCGAGGTCTTGCGCGATCTGCAGACGGACGTGGAAGGGCGGCACTGGCCGGAGGGCATTCCGCCGCCGCGGTTGCGGCCCGGGCTGGTGGCGGCGATGCGGGCGGACGCCGGGCGTTTGCTGGGTGCGCCGCTGGCCGAGATGGTTGCGCGCTGCCCGGCGCCGTTCGTGCAGCCGATCATGGACCTCGAGGTGCCGCGCCTGGTGGAGGGGCGGGTGGCGCTGCTGGGTGACGCGGCGTTCGTGGCGCGGCCGCACGTGGGCATGGGGGTCACGAAGGCGGCCGAGGATGCGGTGGCGCTGGCGGTGGCGCTGGCATCGGGTGGCGGGTTGCCGGCCTACGAGGCGGCGCGGCTGTCGGCAGGGGCGGCGGTCGTGGCCCGCGCCCGGGCGCTGGGCGCGTATATGGAGCGGGTGGGGGAGCGGGTGGCCCAGGCGGTGATGGCGGAGACGGCCTGGGTGGCGGCGGATTAGGTCCGCGCTTTGGGCCACCCCTCACCCCAGCCCTCTCCCGCAAGGGGAGAGGGAGCATGCAGGGCCTGGGTCGGGGTTCAGTGCATCATGTCGTCGTGGAGAGCGCTGCTGACGGTGGGGACCTCCCAGGCGGCGGCCACGGTGGGGTGGTCGCGGTCGGCGCAGTCGCTGCGGGCCCAGTCGTGGCCGTGGACCAGGCCATCGTCGTGATCGTGCTCGAGCATGGTTCGTCTCCTCAGTGGGCGGGTTGGAACTGGGCGGCCTCGGTGCTGTGGGCCAAGGCCGTGGTGCTGCTGCGGCCCCCGGCGGCGGCCGTAGCGATGGCGTCGAAGTAGCCGACGCCGACCTCGCGCTGGTGGCGCGTGGCGGTGTAGCCGTGGACCTCGGAGGCGAACTCGGCCTGCTGCAGCTCCGAGTAGGCGCCCATGCCGCGGTCCCGGTAGGCGCGGGCCAGCTCGAACATCGAGTGGTTCAGGCTGTGGAACCCGGCCAGCGTGATGAACTGGAACTTGTAGCCCATGGCGCCGATCTCGCGCTGGAAGGCCTCGGCCTGCTCGAGGCTCATCTTGCGGCGCCAGTTGAAGCTTGGCGAGCAGTTGTAGGCGAGCATCTTGCCGGGGAACTGCTTGTGCATGGCCTCGGCGAAGGCACGGGCGTCGTCCAGGTCGGGGTCGGACGTCTCCCACCACAGCAGGTCCGCGTAGGGGGCGTAGGCCAGGCTGCGGGCCAGCGCGTAGTCGCGGCCGGCGCCCTCGCGGATGCGGAAGAAGCCCTCCGGGGTGCGCTCGCCGGAGAGGAACGGGCGGTCGCGCTCGTCCACGTCGCTGGTCAGCAGCTGGGCGCTTTCGGCGTCCGTGCGGCAGAGCAGAACGGTCGGCACGCCCTCCACGTCGGCAGCCAGGCGGGCGGCGTTGAGGGTGCGGATGTGCTGGCTGATCGGCACGAGCACCTTGCCGCCCAGATGCCCGCACTTCTTCTCGCTGGCGAGCTGGTCCTCGAAATGGACGCCTGCCGCGCCGGCCGCGATCATGTTGCGCATCAGCTCGTAGGCGTTGAGCGCGCCGCCGAAGCCGGCCTCCGCGTCGGCCACGATGGGGGCCATCCAGTAATGCGAGGTGTCGCCCTCCATGTGCGCCACCTGGTCCGCCCGGCGCAGCGCGTTGTTGATGCGGCGGACCACGTCCGGGACGCTGTCGACCGGGTAGAGCGACTGGTCGGGGTACATCGCGCCCGCCGTATTGGCGTCGGCGGCCACTTGCCAGCCTGAGAGATAGATGGCGTTGAGCCCGGCCTTCACCTGCTGCAGCGCC
Source organism: Acetobacterales bacterium (assembly GCA_038229135.1). GTDB lineage: Bacteria > Pseudomonadota > Alphaproteobacteria > Acetobacterales > Acetobacteraceae > JBBROS01. The sequence goes on along the minus strand of JBBROS010000001.1, from coordinate 101,148 downwards.
TGGTTGCCCGTCAGTGCGCCGAGGGTCGGCACGAAGGGCTCTGACCGCAGCAGCTGCCAGAGGCGCTTGGCGCCCACCTCGGCCAGCGTGTGGCGGATGCGGAAGGAGCCGGCGAGGCGCTCGACGTCGGCCGGCGTGTAGTCGCGCTCGATGCCGTCGAAGCGGCCGGGGGCTGGGCCCGGGCTGGGGGAGGAGCCGGTGCCGCCATCGGGGCTGCGCAGCGGGGTGGTGGGGTGCGTCATCAGGGTCTCCGTGCCCGCGATGTGCGGCACCTGGAGTGAACGCCCTTGCTGAACGAAAGAAAACACTGGAAAGTGGTCTCGACGAGCAATGTTGTTGCGAGTTTTACAGACCATGCTGCGATCTGGAAAAGTCTGTCGATGAGCCGGCCGCAGATCGGGCGCACCATCAAGCGGCTGCGGACGGAGCGCGCGCTGAGCCAGCAGGCGCTCGCGGCGCGGCTGGGCATCTCGGGCAGCTACCTGAACCTGATCGAGCACGACCAGCGCGCCGTGACGGCGAGCCTGCTGATGAAGCTCGGCTCCGTGCTGGGGGCCGACCTGGCCGAGCTCTCCGGCAACACCGAGCGGCAGGCCGAGGCGGCGCTGCGGGAGGTGCTGGCGGACCCGATGCTGGGGCTACCCCCCGTGCCGGAGGCGGAGCTGCAGACGCTGGCCGGAAGTGCTCCGGCGGCGGCGCAGGCGATGCTCGCGCTCTATCGCTCCTGGCGCGTGGCGCAGGAGGACTCGACGGGCATCGCCCTGCCGAGCGGGCGTCGCGTGAGGCTGCCGAACGAGGAGGCGCGGGACTTCTTCCAAGCCGGGCAGAACCATTTCCCCGCGCTCGAGGCGGTGGCGGAGCGGGTGGGGGCGGAGCTCGGGGCGGAGATCGGCGGGTTCGACCGGGCGATCGCGGCGCGGCTCTCGGGCCGGCATGGGGTGCGGGTGGTGGTGGGGCCGCTCGACGCCTGGCGCCGCTACGATCCGGCGAGCCGCGTGCTGCATCTGTCGGACACGATGCGGCGGGAGACGCGGGCCTTCCAGCTCGCGTTCCAGCTGATGCTGCTCGAGGCGCGGGAGGCTGCCGACGAGGTCGTGGAGGTGGCGGGGCTCAGCTCGCCCGAGGCGGCGGACCTCGTGCGGGTGGGGCTGTTGAACTACGCCGGGGCGGCCCTGCTGCTGCCCTATGCGGCCGTTGCGGCCTCGGCCCGGGCGATGCGATGCGACGTGGATGGGCTGGCGGCCCGGTTCGGGGTCAGCTTCGAGCAGGCGGCGCATCGGCTGTCCACGTTGCAGCGGGAGGGGGCGCGCGGCATCCCGTTCTTCTTCGTCCGCACGGACCCGGCGGGCAACGTGGACAAGCGGTTCTCGGCAGCCGGGTTCCCCTTCGCCCGGTTCGGGGGGAGTTGCCCGCGCTGGCTGATCCACACGGCGTTCGGCACGCCGGACCGGATGTGCGTGCAGGCGGCCGAGCTGCCGGACGGGGCGGCGTTCCTGTGCTTCGGGCGGGTGGTGGTGGGGGCTGCGCGGCGCTGGGGGGAGCCGGCGCCCCGGCATGTGGTGGCGCTGGGCTGCGACATCGGGCGGGCCGACGAGGTGGTGTATTCGGACGGGCTGGACCTCGCCCGGCGCGTGGGGATCGGGCTGTCCTGCCGGCTGTGCGAGAGGGCGGAGTGCCGGAGCCGGGCGTTTCCGCCGCTGCAGCACCGGCTGGTGGTGGACCCCAACGAGGGGGGCGCGGTGCCATGGCGGTTTACGGTGGGGTGAGGTTTCCCTCACCCCGGTCGTCGGCCCTTACCAGGCCAGCACGTCCTTCGACTTGTCGAGCACGCCCTGGGTCAGCACGCCTTTGGTGACCAGGTCCTGCGGGCTGGCGTACGGGCGGCCGGCGACGATGGCCTTGCTGCGGACGTCTCCGATGCCCGGGAGGGTCTTCTCGAGCTGCGTGGCGCTCGAGGTGTTGATGTTGGCGAGGGCCATCTTGGGCTTCGCCTTGTCGTAGATGGCCTGGGTGAGGACCTTCTTCTTCACGAGGTCGTTCAGGTCTTCGTAAGGCCGGCCGTTCACGATGGCCTTGGCGCGGACGGGGCCGATGCCGAAGAGGGCGTCGAGCTGGGCCTCGGTTGCGGAGTTTACATCGATCTTGCTGCCCGAGGCGGCGGCAGGGGTTGCGGCGGGCGCGGCGGCCGCGGGCTTCGGGGCAGGGGCCGGGCTGGCGGGGGCGGCAGGCGGCGGGACGACCGGGCGGGTGGGGGCCACGGGCGCCGCCGTCTGCGCGTAGGCGGGCAGGGCGAGCAGCAGGGCGGCGGCGATTTGGAACAGGGTCTTCATCATGTGCTCCTCCAGAGTAGGACGATCGTTACGCCCAGTGCACCTCGGGCGGCAGGCTCATCAGGATGGCGTCGACGTTACCCCCTGTTTTGAGGCCGAATAATGTTCCGCGGTCATGCAGCAGGTTGAACTCCACATAGCGGCCCCGGCGCAGCAGCTGGTGGGCGCGCTCGGCCTCCGTCCAGGGCTCGGCCATGCGGCGGCGGATGATGGCGGTGTAGGATTGGAGGAAGGCACGGCCGACATCCTGGGTGAAGGCGAAATCCTCCTGCGCATCGCCGGAGAAGAGGTGGTCGTAGAATATGCCGCCCAGGCCGCGGGGCTCGTTGCGGTGGGGCAGCCAGAAGTATTGGTCGCACCATTTCTTGAAGCGCGGGTAGTCGCCCGGCCCGGCGCCGCCGTGGCTGTGGGCTTCGCAGGCGGACTGGAAGGCGGCGTGGAAGGTTGCTGCGTCCTCGAGCGATTCGGGGGCGTTCATGGGCATGGGCGTGAGGTCCCCGCCGCCGCCGAACCAGCCCTTGGTGGTGACGAGCATGCGCGTGTTCATGTGCGCCGCGGGCACGCGGGGGGAGCGCATGTGGGCGACCAGGCTGATGCCGCTGGCCCAGAAGCGCGGGTCCTCCTCGGCACCGGGTATCTGCTTGCGGAACTCCGGGCTGAAGGTGCCCTGGACGGTGCTGACGTTGACCCCGACCTTTTCGAAGACGCGGCCGCGCATCAGGCTGATGACGCCGCCGCCGCCCTCCGATCCATCTTCGGTAGGGCGGGACCAGGGTTTGCGTTCGAAGGTGCCGGCGGCGCCGGGGCCGTGGCTCTCCTGCTCGATGCCCTCGAAGGCGGCGCAGAGGGAGTCGCGCAGGTGCTCGAACCAGGCGCGGGCCTGCGCCTTCAATGCTTCGTGTGGGACGGGGACGCCGGCTTCTGGGCCTTGCGGCATTTCGGATGCTTCCAATGTGGCAGAGCAGCATAGAGGGTGTTGTGCGGGCGTTGCAGGGGGCAGGTCGTGCCCTTATAGGTCGGCGCGGAATCCAGGGTGTGCGGCGCAGGCCGCGGGAGAGCAGAGGGATCGATGGCCGACGCCAGCATGATGAACGTCCGTGAGGCGATCACGACGGTGGGCAATCCGGAGCCTACGAAGCGAGACTTCCTGAAGTTGTTGACAGGCAGTGCGGCGGTGATCGGTGCCGGTGCCCTGGCGTGGCCATTCGTCGACAGCATGAACCCGGCCAAGGACGTGTTGGCGCTATCCAGCATCGACGTGGATTTGGCGCCCGTAGCGGCAGGACAGGCGATTACCGTCGTGTGGCGCGGCAAGCCGATCTTCGTGCGCAACCGCACCGACGAGGAGATCAAGACGGCGCAGGCTGTGGCTCCGCGGGAGCTGCTCGACCCGCAGGCCGACAAGGACCGGGTGAAGGTGGGCAAGGAGAAGTGGCTGGTTGCCATCGGCATCTGCACCCACCTGGGCTGCGTGCCGCTGGGCAACAAGAGCACCGAGCCGCGGGGCGAGTATGGCGGGTGGTTCTGCCCCTGCCATGGCAGCCAATACGATGTTTCGGGCCGGGTGCGGCATGGGCCTGCGCCCGCCAACCTTCCAATCCCACCCTATGCGTTCGTGAGCGACACGAAGATCAAGATCGGCTGAGGAGCTGACGATGGCCGGCCTGCACAAAAGCGAATTCACGAACCCCGTCATCAACTGGGTGGACACGCGGTTGCCGCTGTTCACCATGATGCAGAAGGAGTACGGGTCGTTCCCGACTCCAAAGAACTTCAACTATTTCTGGAACTTCGGCGCGCTCGCGATGATCAACCTCGTGATCATGATCGCGACCGGCGTGTTCCTGGCGATGAATTACAACGCGAGCACGACCGGCGCCTTCGACAGCGTCGAGCGGATCATGCGCGATGTGAACTACGGCTGGCTGCTCCGCTACGTGCACGCCAACGGCGCGTCGATGTTCTTCATCGTCGTGTATATCCACATCTTCCGGGCGCTCTACTACGGAAGTTACAAGAAGCCTCGCGAGCTGCTGTTCATGCTCGGCGTGGTCATCCTCCTCCTGATGATGGCGACCGCGTTCATGGGCTACGTGCTGCCCTGGGGCCAGATGAGCTATTGGGGTGCGACGGTCATCACCAACCTGTTCTCGGCCATCCCGGTCGTGGGCGACTACATCGTGACCCTGCTGTGGGGCGGCTTCAGCGTGGACAATGCGACACTGAACCGGTTTTTCAGCCTCCACTACCTGATGCCGTTCATGATCACGGGCGTCGTGTTCCTGCACATCGTGGCGCTGCACATTACTGGGTCGAACAACCCGCTGGGTATCGATGTGAAGACCCCGCAGGACACGCTGCCATTCCATCCGTATTACACGGTGAAGGACAGCGTGGGCGTGTGCGTCTACCTGCTCGTTTTCGCGGCCCTGGTGTTCTTTGCGCCGAACTTCCTGAACCACCCGGACAACTACATTCCGGCCAACCCGCTGGTGACGCCGGCGCACATCGTGCCGGAGTGGTATTTCCTTCCGTTCTACGCGATCCTGCGCTCGGTGCCGAACAAGCTTGGCGGCGTCGTGCTGATGTTCTCCTCGATCCTGGTGCTGTTCGCGCTGCCCTGGCTCGACACATCGCCGGTGCGGAGCTCGCGGTTCCGCCCGATCTACCGGCAGTTGATGGTGCTCCTGGTGGTGTCGTTGTTCGTGCTCGGGCTTGCGGGCGGGAAGCCGCCGGAAGGGATCTGGGTCGTGCTGGGGCGTGTGGCCACCGCTTACTACTTCCTGCACTTCCTGGTGCTGCTGCCGATCCTGGGCAAGCTCGAGAAGCCTCTGCCGCTGCCTGAGAGCATCTCGAGCCCGGTGGTTCGGCGTGTGATCGGGCCACCGGGCGGGGGCGGCGGGCCGTTGCCGGCTGGTGCCACGGCCAAGCCGATGGAGAAGCCGTGATGCGTGCGTTGATCCTGGCGGCGTGCTTCGTGCTCGCCGCTGCGGCCCCCGCGTTTGCGCAGGCCCATGACGTCATCAAGATCCCCAAAGAGAAGTGGAGCTTCGACGGGCCGTTTGGGACGTTCGACCGTGCGTCGGCGCAGCGTGGCTTCCAGGTATACAAGGAGGTCTGCGCCAACTGCCATTCGATGCGGCTGTTGTCGTATCGCGATCTTTCGGGGATCGGGCTGAACGCCGAGCAGGTCAAGGCCATCGCCGCTGCCGTGCAGATCGGTGGGAGCACGGACGATAGCGGACAGCCGATCGACCGTCCGGGGTTGCCGTCGGACAAGTTCAAATCGCCGCATGCCAACGAGAAGGCGGCACGGGCGGCGAATGGTGGGGCGCTGCCGCCTGACCAGTCGTTGATCATCAAGGCGCGGGAGGATGGGTCCAACTACGTTCATGCGCTGCTGAACGGGTATAAGGATCCGCCGGCAGGCGTTACCGTGCCGGCGGGGCAATACTACAACATCTACTTCCCCGGGAAGCAGCTCGCCATGCCGCCGCCGCTCAACGAAGGGCAGGTGACGTATGCCGACGGCACGAAGGCGACCGTGGAGCAGATGTCTCGCGACGTGACGACGTTCCTGACCTGGACGGCCAATCCGGAGATGGAGGCGCGGAAGCGGATGGGGGTGAAGGCCGTGCTGTTCCTAACGCTCATGGCCGGGCTGACCTACGCGGTGAAGAAGAAGATCTGGAAAGACGTGCACTGACCATGGACGACCGGATTACGCCGGTGATCGGGATCATCGGCGGGTCCGGCGTGTATGATGTCGCGGGGCTCGAGGCGGCCGAGTGGCGCCGGGTTCAAACGCCTTGGGGCGAAGCGTCGGACGAGTTGCTGTTCGGCGTGCTGGAAGGTGTTCAGTGTGTTTTCCTGCCGAGGCACGGGCGGGGCCACCGGGTTAGCCCAACGGACCTCAACTACCGGGCCAACATCGATGCGCTGAAGCGCTCGGGTGTGACGGACGTGCTTTCATTGTCTGCAGTCGGGAGCTTGCGGGAGGACCGCCCGCCGGGCGACTTCGTGATCGTGGACCAGTTCATCGACCGTAGTTTCGCGCGCGAGAAGTCGTTTTTCGGGGCAGGCTGCGTGGCGCATGTGTCGGTGGCAGACCCGGTTTGCCCGAGGCTGGGGGACGCTCTCGAGGCAGCCGGAAAGGGGCTCGGGCTGCCGATACACCGAGGGGGGACCTACCTGGTGATGGAGGGGCCGCAATTCTCCACGCGGGCTGAGAGCCACCTCTACCGGAGCTGGGGCTGCAGCGTGATCGGCATGACGAACATGCCGGAGGCCAAGCTCGCGCGCGAGGCGGAGCTTTGCTATGCGACGGTTGCGATGGTGACCGACTTCGACTGCTGGCATGAGGCGCATGACGCCGTGACGGTGGATGCGGTCGTGAAGGTAATGCAGGAAAACGCCGAGCGGGCGCGGGCGCTGGTGAAGGCTGTAGTTCCAATGCTGGGCGCCATGCGCGGGCTGTGTTGGGCAGGTTGTGACCGGGCGCTGGAGCACGCGCTGGTCACCGCGCCTGCCGTGCGGGATCCGGCGCTGCTGTCGAAGCTCGACGCGGTCGCCGGGCGCGTGCTGGCGCGGTAGCACTGAGACGGGGCGGGCTGGTATCGTCCGGACCATGAGCAGCGCGAGGCAGCAGGCAATGTCGGGCGAGGGGTTCCTGGTTGGGGAAGAGCGCCTGGCGTTGCGCTGGGAGTCTGACGGGTCGCAGCCAGCCGAGACGACGGGCGGGACAGAGGCGGTCGCCCGAAGCCAGGTTCACCTGGCTTCGCCGATCAACGCGCGGTTGCTTGGGGGACGCTGTCTGGACATTCCCCCCGATGACCGCTGAATTGGTGAACCTGCGCCGGGTGCGACGGCAGGTGGCGCGGGTGGGCGCGGCGCAGGCTGCGTCGGAGGCGCGTGCGCTGCATGGCCGCACGCGGGCCGAGCGGGTCGCGGCCGAGGCCACCGCGATCAAGGCGGAGCGCACGCTCGACCAGGCGCGCCTCGATCAGCCCGGTGAGGCAAATTCCGCAAAGGACAGTACGAGCACGTCGTAGATCGGGCGCTTGAAGCCAACTGCGAGGCCGGGGAGGTCTTCGAGGTCGGCCCAGCGCCACGCATCGAACTCCGGGTGCGGATCGAGGTCGAGCCGGATGTCGGCGTCCTTGCCTTCGAAGCGGAGGGCGAACCATCGCTGCGCCTGGCCCCGCCACTTGCCGCCGAGGGCGCGGCCGAGCAGCTCCGGCGGCAGGTCGTAACGCAGCCACTCGGGGTGCTCGCCGATGATGCGGGCGCGGGCGGTGCCGATCTCCTCCTCGAGCTCGCGGAGCACGGCCAAGCGCGGATCCTCGTTCGCGTCGATGCCGCCCTGGGGAAGCTGCCAGCCACCCGGAGCGCCTTCGGCGTTGGGCAGGTCGGCGCGGCGGGCGACGAACACCTTGCCGCGCCGGTCGAACAGGACGGCGCCGACGTTTGGCCGATAGGGGAGATCGGTCATGGCCGTTCCGGCAGCGCGCTTACCGGCACCAGGGCGATGCCCTTGTCGGGGAGGGTCTTGATCCAGGCGGCAAGGCGCTCGGTGGTGAACGGCCGAGGAGGGGCCACGAGGCCCAGCGCCGCACCGCGGTCGCGCGCCATCCGCTCCATGGCCACGAGCTTGGCCTCGAACTCGGCGCGGGAGAGCGGGTCGTCGAGCACGATGTCGACCTGGCGGGAGAACGGGGCGCGTGCGCTGCCGCGGCCGGCACGGGCGTCCAGGAAGAGCAGGCCTCGCCGGGCGATCTCGTCGCGAACCGGGCCGAACGCGCCTGCCATGTCGGAGAAGCGCTCGCCGCGGGTGGAGTCCGACGCGGCCGTGGCGCCCACCGCCCCGGGCGTGCGGCTGAGCGCCCATTCGAGGTTGATCCGGTTGTCTTCGGGTGAGGCGCCGGTGAGCAAGGAGCGTGGCCCTGCGTCGATGAGGGGGTAGTTGGTCGATTCCATCGGCACGCTCGCCCACAGCTCGTGCCCGGCGGCACGTGCGGCCTCGGCGAGGGCCGACGCGCTGGCGTAGGCCGACACGGCGACCGACACGGCCGCCGGCAGTTCATCGATCACGGCCCGGCTCTCCCGTTCGGCCATGCCGTAGCCGGCCACGAGCAGGGCCACTCGCGGCATGCCTGGAGGCAGCACCGGGGCAGGCGCTGCATACACCGCGGCGGCCCTGCGCCCATCCGCTGCCACCTTCGGGAGCTGCATCGGGGGGAAACGCGATGGCTCGAGCAGCGCCGCAACCGGAGGCGACACACCGTGCCGCGCCGGTTCCAACGCAACCGGCTCCCCCACCGCGGGCGCAGCGTGCGGCAGGGGCCCGAGCCGCTGCAGAGTGGCTGCACCGCCGCCTACCAGCGCGAGTAGCGTCACCCAGAACAGCCCGAGGGCGCGCCAGCCCCTCATCTGCGCCAACCTGCTCAGCGCGATGCGCGGCGCTGGCCGGCCATGGATTGCAGAACCGCCAACGCCTGCTTGAGCTGGAAGTCCGTCTCGGGCTTGGCGTTGTCGAACGTGGGCCAGCCTTCAGGCGGCAGCTTGGGGATATCGCGCGCGATGGGTGGCAGGTCCGTGCGCGGTGCCGCGCCCACCGGGGCTTGCGTGCCGCCCTGGTTGCGCAGGCTGTGGTTCAGGTCCGCCTCCCGCTCGGGCCCAAAGCGCGGCACCTCCGTGCGCGTGGCGGCCACCTCGATGTCGGGCGAGATGCCGAGGCCCTGGATGGAGCGGCCCGACGGCGTGTAGTAGCGCGCCGTGGTGAGGCGCATGGCCCCGTTGCCCGGCAGCGGCATGACGGTCTGGACGCTGCCCTTGCCGAAGCTGCGCTGGCCGACCACCACGGCGCGGCGATGATCCTGCAGTGCGCCGGCCACGATCTCGCTGGCCGAGGCGGAGCCGCCGTTGATCAGCACCACCACCGGCAGGCCGCCCGTGATGTCACCGGCCTTCGCGTTCCAGCGCTGGCTTTCCTCGGCGTGGCGGGCGCGGGTGCTGACGATCTCGCCTTGCTCGAGGAAGTCGTCGCTCACGCTGACCGCCTGGTCCAGCAAGCCGCCCGGGTTGCCGCGCAAGTCCAACACGAACCCCTTCAGGCCGGGCGTGCGGCGCATTTCCGTGACGGTGCGGCGCAGGCCCTCTTCGGTCTTCTCGTTGAAGGTGGTCAGCCGCACGTAGCCCACGTCGCCTTCCATGCGGGACTTCACGACCTGGATCTTGATGACCTCGCGCTGCATCGAGACTTCGACGGGCGTGTTGACGCCTTCGCGCTTGACCGTGAGGCGGATGGTGCTGCCCGGCGGGCCGCGCATCTTGTCGACGGCCTCGGTCAAGGTCAGGCCCTGCACCGTCTGCCCATCGAGCATGGTGATGAGGTCCCCGGTCTTCATGCCGGCGCGGAAGGCGGGCGTGTCATCGATCGGGGAGACGACCTTGATCAGGCCGTTCTCGCTCTGGACCTCGAGGCCGAGGCCGCCGAACTCGCCCTTGGTGCTGACCTGCATGTCGCGGAAGGCCTTCGCGTTCATGTATGAGCTGTGCGGGTCGAGGCCCGTGAGCATGCCGTTGATGGCGTTCTCGATCAGCTCGCGGTCGTTCACCGGCTCCACGTATTCGGCCCGGATACGCTCCACCACGTCCCCAAAAAGGGTGAGGAGGCGGTAGGTCTCGGCGTTACCGCCGCCCTGGGCGCGGGCGTGGGCCACGGGCCAGTCGAGGCCGATGGCGGGGTGGTTGGGGTCGATCAGCCGGGCGCCGGGGCCGATGGCGAGGCCGGCGGCGAAGGCAGCGCTCAGGAGCAGGCCGGTGCGGAACGTCATGCGTGGTATCCCTCGTGTCACCCGGTGAACTGGCTGCCGGGTGGTTCAGCGGTCTTCATACGAGCAAACCAGCCCTGGCCCCTGGCTGCAAGCGGAATGGGCCTGCGAGCTTTCGGCGCCTGCACGGAGATGGTCATAGGCGGCCGCGAAGGAAGGGGGCCGGGTTCACGGCCTGGCCATCGTGGCGCAGCTCGACATAGAGGGCAGGGCGGGGGCCGCCGCCCGGGGGCCATGCGGGCATGATGCCGACGGGCTCTCCCGTCAGCACGGCGGCCCCCGCGGGCAGGTCGATCCTCTCGAGCCCGGCAAGCACCACGGCATAGCCGCCGCCGCAATCGAGGATGATGAGCGCGCCGAAGCTGCGGAAGGGCCCGGCGAAGCGAACGCGGCCGGCGCAAGGGGCAACGACCCGGGCCTGCGGCCCCGGGCGCCAGGTGATGCCGGTTGCCGGCCCGGCGTCGGTGCTGTCGCCCCAGGCGCGGGCGACGGTGCCCGATACGGGGGGCACGAGCGCCGTGGGTCCCGGGCCGGCGGGGCGGGCGAGGGTGGCCTCGCGACGGCGCGCCTCCTGGGCGGCGTCGGCCTGGCGGGAGCGGTCGGCCCGGGCGGCATCGTCTCGCGCCTGGGCCTCGGCGCGGGCGCGGCCGGCCTCGAGCGCGGCGAGGGCGGCGCGAAGGCCGTCGGCGCGGGCGGCTTCGGCGGCGACGCGGCGCAGGGCCTCGGCGCCGCTCTCGTCCGCGCGCTGCCGGGCGGATTGGGCCTGGGCGAGCATCGTGTCGAGCGTGGCGGCCTCCGCCGCCTGGGTGGCCAGGGCGGCGCGGAGGCGGGGGGTGGCGTCGGCCAGCGCCTCCAGTCGGGCGTCGAGCGCGGCCTGGTCGGTTCGGAGCGCCTCGGCCTCCCGTCCCAGGCGGCGCGTCAGGCCACGCAGGACGATCAGGGCGCGGACCGTCTCATCGGCCGGGCCGGGTGCGGCCAGGAGCGTCTCGGCCGGCCGGGCCGCGAGACGCTGGAGCAGCGGGAGCAGCGGAGCGATCGCGGCGGCGCGGGCGGCCAGGCGGGCGGCGGAGTCGGCGCGGGCGGCCTCGAGGGTAGCGACCTCCTCGGCCCGGCGCGCGACTTCAGCCTCCACGGTGCGGAGCCCGGCTGCGGCGAGGACGCGGCGCTCGGCGAGGCGCTGGGCTTCCGTGGCAGCGGCGCGGGCGTCGGCCGAGGCCCGCTGGGCGGCGGCCTCAGCCTGCTGGCGGGCCCGTTCGGCCTCCAGCAGGCGCGGGTCCGGGCGGGATTGGGCGTGGGCGGCCCCGGCCAGCAGGAGCAAGAGGCTCAGCGCCCGCCACATGCGCCAGGGGCGCTAAGCGCCCGGCTCACGATTGGTGAGCGGATGTCCCGTCATCTGCCCTGGTTGGGGCAGGCCCATGAGCGCCAGCAGCGTGGGCGCCAGGTCGGCGAGGCGGCCATCGTGCAAGGCGGGTGCGGCGGGCGCGTCGAGCATGACGGGCACCGGGTTCGTGGTGTGGGCCGTGTGCGGGCCGCCCGTGGCCGGGTCCCGCATCAGCTCGGCGTTGCCGTGGTCGGCCGTCACCAGCAGGGCGCCGCCCTGGGCACGGATGGCGGCGCGGATGCGCCCCAGGCCGGCATCGACCGTTTCCACGGCGCGGATGGCGGCGGGAAGGCTGCCCGTGTGCCCCACCATGTCCGGGTTGGCGTAGTTCAGCACGATCAGGTCGTAGCGCCCGGTGCCGATGGCCTCCACGGCGCGGTCGGTGAGCTCGGGGGCGGACATCTCGGGCTGCAGGTCGTAGGTGGCGACCTTGGGGGAGGGCACCACGATGCGGTCCTCACCGGGGAAGCTGACCTCTCGGCCGCCATTCAGGAAGTAGGTGACGTGCGGGTATTTCTCCGTCTCGGCCATGCGCAGCTGCGTGCGCCCGGCGTCGGACACCACCTCGCCCAGGATCCGGTCCTGCGGCTGCGGCGGGAACAGCGCGGCCATGTAGGGGGCCAGCGCGTCGCTGTAGCGGGTGAGGCCGGCGGCGGCGGCGAGGTGGATGGTGCGGTGGGCGAAGGCGGCGAAGGAGGGCTCGAGAAAGGGGGCCAGCAGCTCGCGGATGCGGTCGGCGCGGAAGTTGAAGCAGAGGATGGCGTCCCCGTCCTTCATGCCGGCGTAGGGGCCGACGACGGCGGGGATGACGAATTCGTCGGTCACGCCGCTTGCGTAGGCGTGGTCCATGACGCTGGGCAGATCCGCGAAGCTCGGGCCTTGCCCGTCGGCGATGGCGCGGTAGGCGCGCTCCACCCGCTCCCACCGCTGGTCGCGGTCGAGCGCGTAGTAGCGGCCGCTGACGGTGGCAACCTTGGTGCCTTGCGGCAGGGCGGCGGCGAGGCGGGCGAGGTCGTCGGCGGCGGAGCGGGGCGGGGTGTCGCGGCCGTCGGTGAAGGCGTGGACGTGGGTGGGGATGCGTGCGTCGGCGAGGATGCGGGCAAGGGCTGCGGCGTGGTCCTGGTGGGCGTGGACCCCGCCCGGGGAGGCGAGGCCCATCAGATGGCAGGCGCCGCCGCTGGCCCGGAGTGCCTCGATGAGGGCCAGGAGCGCCGGGTTGCGGGCGAGGCTGCCGTCCTGGATGGCGAGGCCGATGCGCGGCAGGTCCTGCATGACCACGCGGCCGGCCCCGATGTTGAGGTGGCCGACCTCGGAGTTGCCCATCTGCCCGGGCGGCAGGCCGACGTCGAGGCCGGAGGTGCGGAGGAAGGCGTGCGGGCCCTGCATGAGGGCGTCGAAGGTGGGGGTGTGGGCCAGGCGCACGGCGTTGTCCGCCGCATCCTCGCGCCAGCCCCAGCCGTCGAGGATGACGAGCATGACGGGGCGGGGAGGCGAGGGGGGCATGGCGGGGCGGCTCCTGTGTGCGGGGTCCGGTATGGTCTGGTGTGAGGGGTTGGGCAAGCGGGGCGCGCGCCGTCGAGTCCCTCACCCGACCCTTTGTCGGAGGGAGAGGCTTCACGTGGGTCCCTCACCCAATCACTCCCGGAGGGAGAGGACTTCTAGGGTCTTCCGGCGCGATGGTAGGGGTGGCCCGCGTTGATGGATTGGGCGCGGTAGAGCTGCTCGGCGAGCATGGGGCGGACGAGGAGGTGGGGCCACGTCATGGGGCCGAGGGAGAGGGTGTGGCCGGCGCGTGCAAGCACGGCAGCGTCGAGCCCTTCGGCGCCTCCGATCAGGAAGCAGATGGGGCGCGCCGCCTCCTGCCAGCGGGCGAGCAGGCGGGCGAGCCCGTCGGAGCCGGGGCAGGGTGCGCCGAGGTCGAGGGCGACGGCCAGGGCGTTGGGGGGGAGGGCGGCGAGGAGGCCCGCGCCTTCACGGCGCTTGACCTCGGGAGGCGAGCCGGTGCCGTCGGGCAGCTCGAGGAGGTCGAGGCCGGGGCGGAGGCGGGTGGCATACCGGTGGAACAGGTCGGCTTCGGGGCCGGCCCGCTGGCGGCCGATGGCGATGAGGCGCATCGGCGGAGCCTACAGGCTCCGCCCCTGGCCGCCCATGGTCGGCGATCAGGCGAAGTTGCTCGCCTGCAGGCTGCCGACGCCCTGGAAGGTGACGCGCGTGCCGTCGGAGAGGGTGATGGTGCTGCCCGCGGCGGAGGCGGAGGCGGTGGCGACGGCTTGCTGGACGGCGTTGGGGCCGTAGCCTTGCAGGCTGATGCGGTCCCCTTCGGCGGCGGTGAAGTCCGCCACCGTGATGGTGCCGCCTGCGCGGCCGTTGCTGACGGCGAACACGTCGGCTCCGCGGCCGCCGATGATGGTGGCCGTGCCGCTGCCGGCGAAGAACACCTCGTTGCCGATGCCGCCCGCGAGCAGGTTGGTGCCGCCGCCGGCGAAGTAGGTGTTGGCGCCGGTGCTGGAGCCAGCGGCGAGCGTCGCGTTGCCCGAGGCTGCGGCCGTCAGCAAGGTGCCGCCGGAGCCGCCGGCGTAGAGCACGTCGCCGTCGCCGCCGCCGATCAGCACCGCCTGGCCCGCGCCGGCCACGAGCAGGTTGCGCCCGGCCGTGCCGCCCGTGAACAGGCCGCCGCCGGCGCCGCCGAACACGCTGTTGCTGCCGCTGCCGCCCACCACGGTGCTGCGTTCGCTACCGCCCACGAACGTCATGACGCCGCCGCCGTTGTAGGCGATGGCGCTGCGGGCCACTCCGACCAGCGCGCTGCCGGAGCCGCCGACGATCACGTCCTGCACACCCTCGCTGACCACGGTGGCGGAGCCGCCATCGAGGCCGACCAGGTTGGTTCCGCCGCCGGTGTAGACCACGCTGCTGCCGGAGCCCGCGACCACGGTGTCGTTGCCGTCGCCGCCCACGAAGGTGGTGGAGCCGGTGCCGCCGAACATGACGGCGCCGCCTGCGCCGCCGACGACGGTGTTGCTGCCGCCCGTCTGGGCCACCAGCGTGCTGCCCGCCTGGGCGCCGACGAGCAGGTAGTCCGTGCCCTGGCCGACGAGCGTGCCGCTATTGGCGAGCACGCCGGCCTTGAAGCCGGTGGGCAGGCGCTGCGTGGCCGCGCTGGTATTGGACAGGCGCGCGACGTTCGACTGGTTGGGCGCGCCGCTGCCGAGGGAGGCGGCGTCCGGCGCATCGAGCACGAAGCCATTGTAAGCGAGGGTGGAGCGGATGACGTTGCCAGCCCGCTCGCCGTAGCCGAGCGACAGGCCGCTCACGGCGCCGCCGCCCTGCAGGATCACGTTGTCCGGGCGGGCGGAGAGGACCTGGATGCGCTGGTCGAGCGAAGGGTCGGTTTCCGCCTGGCCGTAGGCGGCCGTGGCGCTCGAGAAGCGGGCCTTGAGATACTCGGCCATGGCATCCTGTTCGGTGCCGGGGGCGCTGAAGGTGGCGAGGCCCGCGCCGAGGGCCGGGTTGTTGGTGAGCGTGACCTTGTTGGTGGCGTAGGCGGCCAGGGGGTTGCTGTCGCCGCCGAGCGTGCCGGGTGCGCCGGTGCTGTTGGCGATGAAGTCCAGCGTGACCACGCGAATGGGGCGCGATGGGTCTCCCACGACCACGCCGTTGGCCACGATCACGTCGCGCAGCGTGCCGTCATCGTTCACGACGGCGAGGTTCCGGACGCGGTCACCCTGGGTGGTTGGTGTGCCGGTCACGTTCAGCACCTGCGCGGTGCGGGTGGTGTCGTAGCTGACGTTCAGGCCGCCCACCTGGACGAAGCCGCCGGGCGTGAGGCCAGGCTGCACGAGGGTGGCGCCGAACTCCATCACCTGCTTGAGCTGCTGGGCGGTGATGGTGACAAGGCTGAGGTTGTTGTTGAAGCGGAGCGAATTCTCGATGTCGAGCTGGCTGACCGCCGTGGCCGGCTTGTTGGCGGCCGGGTTTGCCTGGGTGGGGATGGGGCGGCTCAGCGCATCCGTCGTGTAGCTGCCGATGACGTCCCGGATGCCGCCGCCGTTCTTGATGCTGACCACCGTGGCGGGGTCCACCTGGCGGGCGACGAACAGGTTCGCGTCGGCGCTGAGGTCTCCGAGGTTGCTCTCCTGCTGACGGACGGTCACGCGGTTGCCGTCGAGGAAGACGCGGCTGAAGCCCTGGATGTTGCCGTCCTTGCTGGCGATGACGTTGCCGATGGGGGTGAGGAGCGCGCGGGCGGCGGCGCCGTAGCTGCCGGCCGCGTAGGGGTCGGCGCTGCCGTAGAGGGACGCCACCCCGGCATCGGTGGTGATGAAGGCGCCCGAGACGTTCGGGTCGACGCTGGAGGGGATGATGACGCCGCCCGGGTCGAAGGTGGCGACCAGGCGGCCGACATAACCGTATTCGTTCTGCGTGTTGACCTGAAGCACCGGGTTGTTGAGCGCGTCCCGCAGCACGGTGGGGTAGGCGGACTGCGCGGTGTCGCCCGGGCGCAGGATGTCGGTGCTGTCGGCGAACACGGCGTGGCTGCCGGCGCTGACGACGATGTCCACGTTCTTCAACAGAGGCACGAGGGCCTGCTCGAGTTGATACTGCTGGAGGTGCGAGGTGAGGACGATCTTGTCGATGCCGCGGGCCGTGAGCGCGTCGATGTAGGGCTGCAGGACGCGGGCGAGGGCTGGCATGTCGTCCACTGCCGGACCGGTCTTGCTGGTGACGGCGCCGGGCGAGGAGATGCTGGCGAGGAGCTGCGTGGTGTCGCCGACGACGCCGATGCGCTCGCCGTTGATGGTGACGACGGCCGAGCCGGCGATGCGGCCCTTGATGGTGGATGCCTCCTGGCCGTCCGCGGTGACGCGGGTGCGGAGGTTGGGGTCGGCGGTGAAGTCGTAGTTGGCCGACAGGTAGGGGAAGTTCGCGACGCCGAGGGCGTCGTTGATGGGGCCGGTGCCGCCGTCGAACTCGTGGTTGCCGAAGGAGGCGACCTGGACGCCGATGAGGTCCATGAAGGCGACCGAGACGCGGGTGGAGGCGGCGGTGGCCGTGGTGGCGGCCGGCGCCCCGGCGTAGGCGAGGGCGGCGCGGAGTGGCGCGGTGAGGGTGCTGTCGCCCTCGGCGGCGTAGAACGGACCCGGGATCCAGGCGTCGCCGGCGATCAGCTTCAGGGTGTTGGCGTACTGGTCGTCCAGCTTGTCGATGATGGCGGCGAATTGGGGCATGCGGGAGAGGGCGGTGTTGGCGGCCTCCAGGTCCGAGGCATGCAGGATCTGGAGGGTATAGTTGGTCGTCGCCATCGTTTGCATCTCCCGGGCCGCGTGCGGCGTTCGTGGATTGGGAGTGCAACAAGGGCGGGGTGCAGTCCACGACACTTGCATGACGGAGCGATGAAGAATGTTTTCTGGAACCAGCGCTGGCCATTTCCGATCGGGGTCGACGCCGTTCCGATCGAGGGATTGGAAGCGATTGATGGCCGTCGTTCCGCTCGTGCTTTGCCTGGGCGCTGCCGCTCCGGCGCCGCGCGAGGTCGCACTTTCTCCGCAACCAGGCTCGCCGCTGGATCGTGCTGCGCGGGCGCTGGTGGGCAAGGACATGGCCGAGGCGGGTCGGGCCGGGGAGCAGCCGCTGCTGCTGGTGGGGTCGGCGCCGCTCGGCACGGCCTCGGACCGGCCGGCGCTGTTCGTGCAGCTGCAATCGGCCAGGGAATGCGGATCGGCGGGGTGCAGCACGGGGGTGTGGCTGTGGCGCGGCGGCAAGTGGGTGCAGGTGCTGGACGGGGTCTCGGGCCCGGTCGGCGTGGCGGCGACGCGGACCCGGGGGATGGCGGACCTGGTGACCGGCAAGGAGCGTTATGCCTGGACCGGGCAGGCATACCGGGACGTGCGCGGGGCGCCGGCGGTGGACCTGCGGCGGCGGTGACGATGCCGGGTGGCTCGTGTCCGTTGGGTTCGTCACGCCTCCCTGGCGGCACCCGCGAGGGAGGCGGCAAGACGGACGCCTCCTCCCGCTAGGGGAGGAGGGTTCGGCCTTTGCTGCTACGCGTCGGCGGCGTAGTCCACTTCGTAGCTGCGTACGCCTTCCTGCTGGCGGGGGCGGAGGGCGTAGCGCTTCTTCATGGCCCAGATGTTCACCTGGTGGTGGAGCGGGATGAACGCCTGTTCGGCCATCGCCATCTTGAGCGCCTTGATGTAGAGCGCCTCGCGGGCCTTGTCTTCGAAGGTGGCGAGGCTCTGCTCGACCACGGCGTCGATCTCGGGCCGGGCGAAGTGGCTGGGCTTGGGCTGTGCGCCGCGACCCTTCTCCGGGTTCACGGACGCCACGATCTGGATGAGGCTCGAGCTCGCCTCCCCGGTGTCGCTGGCCCAGCCGGTGACGTTGCAGCTGAACACGTCCCGCGCGCCTTCGGCGAAGAACATGCTGGCGGGCATGGTGTTGACCGCCGTTTTCACGCCGACCCGGGTCCACATCTGGGCGATGGATTCCACGATCTGGCGATCGTTCACGTAGCGGTCGTTGGGGCCGTGCAGCGTGATCTGGAAGCCCTGCGGGTATCCGGCGTCGGCCAGCAGCTTCTTGGCGCGGGCTTGGTCGTAGGTGTCGATGGGGATGTCGGGCGTGTAGCCCAACGCCCCCTCGGGCAGCAGCTGGCCCGTCGGGGCGGCGAACCCGTCCATGATCTGCGTCTTGATGCCCGGGCGGTTGATGGCGGCCGAGAGGGCCTGGCGGACCCGCAGGTCCTTCAGCGGGTTCGTGGGAAGCGGCTTGCCCGCGTTGTCGAGCGCGAACGGCGTCGTCGGGCGTTCGGTGTCGAGGTAGATATAGATCAGACGCTGGCCGGGCGGGGCCACGATGGTGAGCTTCGGGTCCTTCTGGAGCGCGCCCACGTCCCGCGTGCTCACCTGGTCGATGATGTCCACGTCGCCGGCCTGGAGGGCCGCCGTGCGGGAGGCGCCGTTTGCGATGAGGCGGTAGTTCACCGTGTCCCAATAGGGCTTCGGGCCCCAATACTTCTCGTTGCGCTTGAAGACGATCTTGTCGCCCAGCAGCACGCTGTCCATCACGTAGGGGCCGGTGCCGATGGCGGCCTTGCCCGAGTTGTAGTCGGCCGTGCTGGCGCCTTGCCCATACTTGCGGCTGATGATGCGCGGCTGGCTGAGGAAGTACGGCAGCAGCGGCTCGGGCTGCTTTGTGTGCAGGCGGATGGTGGTGTCGTCGACGATCTCGATGCGCTCGACGGGCTTCACGGCCTGGGTGAAGGAGGCCGGGCTGTTCACCACCAGGGGGATGCGCTCGAAGGTGAACACCACGTCGTCGGGCGTAAACGGCGTGCCGTCGCTGAACTGGGCCTGGCGGAGCTTGAACTCCCACACCTTGTCGCCGACGGACTTCCAGCTTTCGGCGAGGCCGGGGACGGGCTTGAACTGGCCGTCTAGGCTGACGAGGGTGTCGAAGAGGTGCAACGCGATGACGTTGTTGGGCGTGAGGTTGTGGTAGTGCGGATCGATCGAGGTGAAGGCGCCTCCTGTGGCGACATTCAGCGCGCGCGGTGCTCCGCCCTGGGCGCGAAGGGCCGAGGGCGCGATGGCGCCGGCGGCGACGAGGGCGGCGAGGCCGCGCCGGGTGAGGTAGGGCGGGGGGGTGTCGATCATCGTCGGCTCCGTTTTCTGAAGGGGCGTGGCGTGGTCGGCGGGGGTGGCCAGCTGGCCGGAGGCCGGCGGCCGACGATGGCAACGATGCATGATGCGGGCCAGGGCGTGAAGCGGTTTTGCACCGCCGTGTCGCGGAAGGTTCACGATCGGCCGTCTCGGCAGCGCCGGGCCGGGCCTGTATTCCAGGCTGGAGTGCGGCAGGACGGGAGCGACGCTTGCATGGCGACACGGCCGATGGGGTCCGAGGTGGCCGGTGGGTCATCCGAGCTGATGCTGTTCCTACGCCGCTGGATGGCGAACCCGCTGCAGATGGGCTCCGTGGTGCCGAGTTCGCCCGCGCTGTGCCGCCGGGTCGTGGCGCAGGTGCGGCGGGGGCCGGACGAGCACGTGGTGGAGCTGGGCGCCGGCACGGGCGTGGTCAGCCGGGCGCTGCTGGCAGCGGGCGTGCCGCCGGAGCGGCTGACGGTGGTGGAGATCGTGCCCGACATGGCGCGGCACCTGGTCGAGACGCTGCCCGGCGTCGACGTGGTGCAGGGCGATGCGCGGGCGCTGCCGGAGATGTTGCCGCGGGCCAGGGCGGGGCGGGTCGGCACGGTGGTGTGCGGCATCCCGCTCGTGCTGCTGCCGCTCCTCGAGCAGCGGCGCTTCATCGACGCCATGGCGGCCGTGGCCCCTGGGCGGGGTTTCCTGCACTATTCGTATTGCATCACCTCGCCCCTGCCTTCGCGGAAGCATGGCCTGTTGGCCAAGCGGGTGGCCTGGACACCGCTGAACGTGCCGCCGGCGAGCGTGTGGCGCTATACGACGGGGTGACACGGAACCGTCGCCGGGCTGTCATGGGGACGTAACGACGAAGGCCTACGCAGCGCCATGCCATTCACGATAGCGCAAATCACGGACACGCATCTCGGCGCGCGATCCGGTCTGTTCCGGTCGAACTTCCACCGCCTGGTGGCGGCGCTGGGCGAGGCGCGGCCGGACTTCGTGGTGGCGACGGGAGACCAGACGCTGGATGGCGCGGACAGCGACGCCGACATGGCGGAGGCGGCCCGGCTGTATGCGGCGCTGCCGGGCCCGGTGCGCTTCATCCCCGGGAACCACGACGTGGGCGACCACCCCGGCGCCGCGCCGAAGCAGCCGGTGAACGACCTGCGGCTGGCGCGTTTCACGGCGGCGATGGGTCCGGCGCGCTGGGTGGAGGACCGGGAGGGCTGGCGCCTGCTGGGGTTGAACAGCCAGGTGATGGGTGCGCACGCTGACGAGCATGACCAGGCGGCGATGATCGAGGACGCGCTGGCGACGCTGGGCGAGCGGCGGCTGGCCGTGTTCATCCATAAGCCATTCTTCAAGCACGACCCGAACGAGACGGTGTTCGACTACTGGTCCGTGCAGCCGCAGGCGCGCGGGACGGTGCGGGCGCTGGTGGGGCACCCGAACCTGCGCCTGGTGGCGAGCGGGCACCTCCACCTGCATCACGAGTTCATGCTGGGCGCCGTGCGCTACGTATGGGCTCCCTCGGCGGCGTTCATCGTGGGCGAGGCGCTGCAGCAGGGCCTGCCCGGCACGCGGCCGACGGGGGCGCTGCTGCATCGGTTCGGGGCGGATACGGTCGAGACCGTGCTGGTGGCACCGCCTGGCATGGAGCGGCCGTGGATCGACGACATCCGCGACCAGACCTATCCGGTGGCCTGATGGACGGGATCGCCATCGAGGGCGTGCACAAGAGCTTCGGTGCGACGCCGGTGCTGCACGAGGTCAGCGCGGAGCTCGAGCCGGGTGAGTTCCTCAGCCTGGTCGGGCCGTCCGGCTGCGGCAAGACCACGCTGCTGCGGATCATCGCCGGGCTCGAGCGGGCGGATGCCGGGCGGGTGTGGATCGGCGGGCGGGAGGTGACGGCACTGCGGCCGGCGGAGCGGGACGTGGCGATGGTGTTCCAGAACTACGCGCTGTACCCGCATTTGACCGTGGCGCAGAACATGGCGGTGCCGCTGGCGATGCGGCGGCTGAGCGTGCTCGGGCGGATGCCGGGGCTGCGCTGGTTGGCGCCGGGGCAGGCGGCGGTGCGGCGGGGCATTGCCGAGGACGTGCGGCGGGCGGCGGCGACGCTGGGGATCGAGGCGTTGCTGGACCGTCGCCCGGCGCAGCTGAGCGGGGGGCAGCGGCAGCGAGTGGCGCTGGGGCGGGCGGTGGTGCGGAAGCCTGCGGCGTTCCTGATGGACGAGCCGCTGAGCAACCTCGATGCGGACCTGCGGGCGCGGACGCGCAAGGAGATCGTGGAGCTGCACCGGGCGGCGGGGGTGACGACGGTGTATGTGACCCACGACCAGGTGGAGGCCATGACGATGTCCGACCGCGTGGCGCTGATGCTGGGCGGGCGGATCCTGCAGTTGGGCACGCCGCGGGAGGTGTACGACAGGCCGGAGAGCCTCGAGGTGGCGCGGTTCCTCGGCAGCCCGCGGATCAACACGCTGGAGGGCGTGGTGGGCGAGGGCGGGATATTGGTGGGGGATGCTTTGCTGCCGCTGCATCCGGAAGCGGCACCCGTGGCGGCGGTGACGGTGGGGCTGCGGGCGGAGGCGGTGCGGCTGGCGCCCGGCGGCGTGCTCGCAGCGCGGGCGGAGCACCTGGAGTATCTGGGCAGCGAGGTGCTGCTGCATGCGCGGCTGGGTGCGGCGGCGCTGGTGGCGCGGGTGCCTGTGGCAGCGTCCGAGGGCGTGCGGCCGGGCGAGATGGTGCGGTTCGGGGCGGATTGGGGCGCGGCGCTGCTGTTCGGGGCGGATGGGCGGCGGCTCGAGGCACGGGTGCCCGAGCTTGCGTGACGTGCGGCAGTCCATGGCCGGGCTGCTGCTGGCGGGGCCTGCGGTGCTGGGGCTGGCGGTGCTGCTGCTCCTTCCCACGGCGGCGCTGCTGCTCGTGAGCCTGACGGACCTCGAGATGGGCGGACCGCCCCTGCAATGGGTGGGGCTCGGCAACTATGCGGAGCTGCTGCGGGATGCTGCATTTCGCGGGGCGCTGCGGAACACGCTGGTGTACGTGGCGGCCGTGCTACCGCTGAGCGTGGGGTTAGGGCTCGGGGTGGCGCTGCTGATCGAGGGGGGTGTGCGGGGGCGAACCTTCTTTCGGGCGGTGTATTTCCTGCCCGTCGTGTCCCTGCTGGTCGCGATGGCGACGGCCTGGGAGTATCTGCTGCACCCGACGATCGGCCCGGTGAACGCGGTGCTCCGGTTGCTGGGCGTGGCGCCGGTCAACTGGCTCGGCTCGTCCGATTGGGTGCTGACGTCGCTCTGCGCCATCGGGGTGTGGGAGAATGTCGGCTACGTGGTGGTGCTGTTCCTGGCCGGGCTGACGGCGATCCCGCCCGAGCTGCGAGCGGCGGCGGAGACCGATGGCGCAGCGCGGGCGTGGGACCGGTTCTGGCTCGTGACCTGGCCCATGCTCGGGCCGACCACGCTGTTCGTGGTGACGATCGTGGCCATCCGCTGCCTGCGCGTGTTCGACACGGTGGCGGCGCTGACGAAGGGGGGGCCGAACAAGGCGAGCGAGGTGCTGCTCCACCTGATGTATCGGGAGGGGTTCACCTATTTCCGCATCGGCTACTCGGCGGCGATCACCACGGTGTTCCTGGCGGTGGTGCTCGCGCTGGTGCTGCTGCAGACGCGGGTGCTCGAGCGGCGGGTGCATTACTCTTGAAGGGGCTCGCATCCGACCTGCCGCGCCTCGGGCTGCTTTCGTTGGGGGCGGCGGTGATCCTGGCGCCATACGTGTTCATGCTGTCGGCTTCGGTGAAGCCGGGGGGAGAAATCTTCCAGGCGACTCTCGAGCTGTGGCCAAGGCGGTTCTACGGTGTGGAGAACTACTCGAAGGCGCTGGGTGCGGTGCCGTTGCTTCGGTTCCTGCTGAACGGGGCGGCTGTGTGCGCCATCATCCTGGCGCTGCAATTGCTGTTCGCGGTGCCGTGCGCCTATGCGCTGGCGAAGCTCGAGTGGCCGGGGCGGGGCACGGTGTTCGCGCTGGTGCTGCTAGGGCTGCTGATCCCTGCGCACGTGCCGGCGCTGCCGTTGTATGTGGCGTTGGCGAAATTGGGCTTGCTGGACGGCTACACGGCCCTGGCGGCGCCGTTCGCGGTGTCGGTGTTCGCCGTCTTCATGTTCCGCCAGGCCTTCAAGGCACTGCCGGACGAGCTGATCCAGGCGGCCCGGCTGGACGGCATGGGGGAGGGCGCGATCGTGTGGCGCGTGATCCTGCCGAACGCCTGGCCGACTGCCACGGCGTTCGCGACCTTCAGCGTGGTGGCGCATTGGAACGACCTGTTCTGGCCGCTGATCGTGATCCAGACGGAGCGCATGGCAACGCCGGCGCTGGGCGTTCTTTTCTTCCGCGCGGAAGAGGGCGGCAACGACGTCGGCGCGCTCATGGCGGCCAGCGTGATCACCACGCTGCCCATGGTGGCGGCGTTCCTGCTGGCTCAGCGGCGCTTCATCCAGGGCGTGGCCACGGCGGGCCTCAAGGGTTGACCCAACCTCCCATCCTTCCAACGAACGGAGTTTCGCGATGATCACTCGACGCCTCGCCCTCGGCACCGCGCTTGCGGCGCCGTTCGTCCGCCCCGCCCGGGCTGCCCCCACGGAGCTTGTGGTGCACTACCCCATGCCGGCCTTCTTCAAGGACGTGATGGACCAGGTCGGCCAGGCCTTCACGCGGGACAACCCGGAGACGACGGTCCGCTTCCCGGCGCCGTCGCCCACGTATGAGGACGCGCTGCAGCTCGTGTTGCGGCAGGCGACGGCCGGCGGACTGCCAGACGTGTCGTTCCAGGGGCTGAACCGGCTGCGCTTCCTGGCCGAGCGGAACATCCTGGCCGACCTCGGGCCGTTCCTCGCGCAGGATCGGGATCCGGCGGCCTCGGGCTGGACGCCGTCGATCCTCGGGCTCGCAAAGGTGGGCGGCAAGCAGGTGGGACTGACGTTCAGCGCGTCGAACCCGGTCTGCTACTTCAACGCGAACCTGGTGAAGCGTGCCGGGGGGGACCCGGAGAACTTCCCGAAGGACTGGGACGGGGTGCTGGCGCTTGCCGGCAAGATCGCCGCGCTCGGCGACGGCATCAGCTCGATGCACTTCCGCTGGCCCGGCGACGACTGGATGTTTTCGGCGCTGCTCTATGGCTATGGCGGCCAGATGCTGACGGCGGACGAAAAGCAGGTGGCGTTCGGGGATGCCGGGCTGAAAGCGCTCACCCTGCTCGACCGGATGGTGAAGGAGGGCAAGATGCCGCCGCTGACCACGGATGCGGCGTTCCAGGCGTTCTATGCCGGCAAGCTCGGGATCATCATGGGCACCACGGCCTATATCGGGCAGTTCCAGCGCTCGGCCGGGCCGACGGTTGATCTGCAGACCACGCGGATGCCGGTGATCACGCCTGGCGGCAAGCTGCCGACGGGGGGGAATGCGGTCGTGATGCTGACGAAGGACCCGGCCCGGCAGGCGGCAGCGTGGCAGTTCATGCGGTTCGCGGCTGGGCCAGTGGGGCAGACGATCATGGTGCGCGGCACGGGGTATGTTCCGAGCAACACGCTCACGCTCGAGGATGACCGCTACCTCGGCGCGTTCTATCGCGAGAACAAGCTGTTCCGCCCGGCAATGGAGCAGATCCCGATCATGCAGCCCTGGTACGCGTTCCCGGGCAGCAACGGGGTCAGGATCACGCAGACGATCGTCGACAACCTGGCGCGCATCGTGGAGCAACGGGCGACGCCGCAGGAGGTGCTGCGGGACGTGACGGACGAGGTGCAGAAGCTGCTGCCGCGGGCGTGAGATGGCGGTGGGGGAGGGGTTGGCGCCGCTGACCCCTCCCCCCCCGGCTCCCTCCTACAAGCGGCGGGAGAGGTGAGGGTCACCGCGCCAGAAAGCGCGTGCGCATCGGCTTCAGAAGCGCGAGGGCCAGCACGGCGGTGAGCAGGTCGGCGCCGATGGCGATGGCGAAGACCGGTGTCCAGGTGCCCGTGGCATCGTGCAGGGCCGAGGCGAGCGGGCCGCCGAAGATGGCGCCGATGCCTTGGGCGATGTAGAGGCAGCCATAGTTCTTGGTGGCGTTCTTGGCGCCGAACGTGTCGGTGAGGGTGGACGGGAACAGGCTGAATATCTCGCCCCAGCCGAAGAACACGAGGCCGGAGAGCAGGACGAAGGCGACCGGGATGTCGATGGTCAGCATCCATGCCGTCATGGCCAGCCCCTCGAGGCCGAAGGCGATGAACATGGTGTTCTCGCGCCCGATCCGGTCCGACACCCAGCCGAAGAACGGCCGCGTGAGGCCGTTGCAGAAGCGGTCGATGGTGAGCGCGAGCGGCAGGGCGGCGAAGCCCCAGACCATGACCTTGGTGATGCCGAAATCGGCCGCGAAGGTGCCGATCTGGCTCGTGACCATGAGCCCGGTGGTGCTCATCATCGTCATCATGATGAACATCAGATAGAAAATCGGGTTTCGCAGCATGTCGCGGGTCTCGACGTCGCGGACGGTGGTGGCGAGTGCCAGGTCTGCCTGCACGTAGTCCGGTGGGGCCTTGAGGCCGAGGGCGGCGAGCACGCCGATGGCGCCGAAGATGAGGCCGAACAGCTGGAGCGTGGGCAGGTGGCCGCTTGCGGCGATGCTGTCGGCGATGGGGAAGCTGGTGGCGATGGCTCCCATGCCGTAACCGGCCGCGACCACGCCGGCCGCGAAGCCCCGGCGGTCCGGGAACCAGCGCATGACCTGGCCGACGACGCCGATGTAGACGATGCCGGTGCCGAGCCCGCCAAGCAGGCCGTAGGTGGCATAGAGGCCGTAGAGCGAGGTGGCCTGGGCGGCCAATACCCAGCTCAGCCCGGTCAGTGCGCCACCGGCTGCGATGAGCCAGCGTGGGCCGAAACGCTCGACCATCCAGCCCTGGAACGGGCTGAAGAAAGTCTGGAGCACGATGAGGATGCTGAACGTGACCTGGATGGCTGGCGCGCCGGCACCGAGCTGGGCGGCGAAGGGCTTGGTGAAGAGCGTCCAGACATATTGCGGGCTCGAGATGGCCATCATGCAAACGAGGCCGAGCAGCAACTGCACCCATCTCGTCGCGGTGTCGGGGCGGTCGGTCGAAAGGGTGGTGGCGCTCATCACGGACTCCGGAGTTGGTTGCATCGGGATGCAAACGTGATGCCAGAGCTGGATTTGCCCGGGACGGGGACCGCGCCTACCGTTCCGTTCGCCTCAGAACCGGAGCGCCTGCGATGATCGAGCTGCATACCTGGAACACGCCCAACGGCCGCAAGATCAGCGTGGCCCTGGAGGAGATGGGGCTGCCATACTCGGTCAAGACGGTGGACATCACGAAGGACGAGCAGTTCCGCCCGGCGTTCCTCGCGATCAGCCCGAACAACCGCATCCCGGCGATCGTGGACCCGGACGGGCCGGGTGGGGCGCCGCTCAGCGTATTCGAGAGCGGGGCGATCCTGCTTTACCTGGGTGAGAAAACCGGTCAGTTCCTGCCCACGGACCTGCGCGAGCGGGTGCCGGTGCTGGAATGGCTGATGTGGCAGATGGGCGGGTTTGGGCCGATGCCCGGCCAGGTGCACCATTTCCTGACCGTGAACGAGGCAGACCGGGCGTATGGGCTCGCGCGATACCAGAAGGAGACGCGCAGGCTCTACGGCGTGCTGGATCGCCGGCTGGCGACGGTGGAGTTCGTAGCGGGAGCTTTGTCGGTCGCCGACTTCGCGATATTGGGCTGGGCATGGCGGCACGAGCGGCACCTGGGCCCGCTCGACGAGTTCGCCCACGTGAAGCGCTGGTATGACCAGCTCATGGCCCGGCCCGGCGTGCAGCGCGGGTTCGAGGTGAAGCTGGGCTGATCCGCGTTTGACCGGAGCGGCCACCCCGCGTAAGACACTCGTGCAAACGGTGTGTGTGTGTGTGTGCGATCCCCATGCGGAGGGGTGGCCGAGTGGCTGAAGGCACCGGTTTGCTAAACCGGCGTAGGGTGTCAAGCCCTACCGTGAGTTCGAATCTCATCCCCTCCGCCAAATCCTTGTCGCCGACGTCAGTAAGGCCATTAGGGGTTCAGTGCCTGGTCAGGCATGTCCGTGCCAACCTGATCGAGTGGTCTTCCAGGGGTGGGCAAGGGCTCTGCCATATCCTGCAAGGTTTCATCGCGGCACCCCGCGCATGGAGGCGGGTTGGCCGGGAAGCTTCACGACCACGCCGGTGTCGACCAGCTTTCCGCCGGCCACGCGCAGGACCTGGACGGTCTTGTCGGTGTAGTTGCCGACATAGACGTAGTCGCCGGTGGCGCTGAACACGACTCCTTCGGGGAGGGCGCCGACCTTCACGCGGTTGACCGGGGTGAGCGTGCCGCTGGGCGTGACGGAGAGGAGGGCGGCTTCTCCCGTGCGGGTGTAGGCCCACTCGGACGGTTTCAGGGCGGTGCCGAGCAGGAGTGGGGTGACGGCCCACTTGCCGTTGGGCGAGAAGGCGAGGCCTTCGGCGCCCGTGCCCGGGGCGACGAGGGCGACCACGCGGGGGTGGGGGCCGCGCGTGTCGATGGTGGTGAGCGCGTCGGCATTGTTGCCGCCGGCGCCGGTGCTGCTGGCGACCACGTAGGGCGTGTTGGGGATTGGCTCGATGTTGTAGGGGTTGAAAGCGGCGGGGACGTCCAGCGTCTTGTCGTAGGCGACCGCTTGGCCATCGATGCTGAGGACGGCCACCTTGTTGACGAGGTTCAGCACGGCGAAGGCGCGCTTGCCGTCGGGCGCGATGGCAATGCCAGCGGCCTCCTGGCCGATCGGGATTTCGGCGATGGCTTTCACGGTGGTGCCGCTGATGCTCAGCACCGAGACGCTCTTGCCGGCGCGGTTGGCCACGAGGGCGAGGTCGCCCGCCTTGGTGATGGCGAGGCCGGAGGGCTGCTTGCCGACGACGAGCGTGTCGGTGAGGGCGGGCGGGCTCGCCTCGAGGTTCAGCACGTAGAGCTTGTCGTCGGGCACCAGTTTCCAGGTCTCGTTGTCCTTGGCGCCTTCCTTGACCGAGAGGACGGAGTTGGCGACGAGGCCGAGGCGGCCGTCGGGCGTGACCTGCAGGTTGGTCGGTGGCCCGGCGACGGAGTTGGTGAGCTTGATGCTGGCCCGGATGCGGGGGCGGGCCGGGTTCGATGTGTCCATGACGAGCACGAGGTCCTCGCCGGGCTCGACGTTTGTCTGGCCGCGGTCGTTCCAGACGATCTTGCTGTCGAGGCCGATCAGCACGTCGGTGGTGGCGGCCCAGCCCGGCGTCGCGGCCAACGCGGTGCAGAGCGTGAGGACGGTGCGGCGTGACGTTTTCATGGCCATGGGCGTGCTCCCGTTCGGGCGTACGCGAGCCCGTTGAGGAGATTGCACACCCGGATCGGCGGCCTGTCCAGCGCACGGACTTGTTATGGCGCGGTCCCGAAGCCGCTGTCGTATTGCTGCGGCCCTAGGTGACTAATGGCCCGCTGCGGGGTGGGAGAAGGAGGGCCGGCTGGTTGAACGTGTGGAATTGATCTTGCTTGTGGACGACGACGAGGACGTGCGTGAAACCTCGGCCGACATGCTGGAAGAGCTCGGTTACACGGTCATCCAGGCTTCGAATGGGTTTCAGGCGCTGTCTATTCTCAGCGAGCGGCCCGAATTGGACGTGCTGGTGACGGACATCCGGATGCCGGGAATGTCCGGGTTGGAACTGGCCGAGCAGGCCCGCGCGCGGCGGGGGCAGACGCTCAAGATCATTCTGATGTCGGGCTATTTCGTGCAGCCGCCGGTCAAGCGGCGATTCTTGCAGAAGCCATTCCGCACGCAGGATTTGGACCAGGCGATCCAGGCGGAGATGCAGACTCCGGCTGGCTGTTAAGTCTGCGTCCGGTGATCGCTTAAGCTCGTAGCTTTCGCTCCCGGGCAAGTGTCGTCACGCGCTGGGCCGGCCTTGCTGTGGGCAGCTACGGCGAGTGACGCTCAGGCCCGCAGCAGCCCACCCTGGGGCTGGAGCCCGGCGCTGCCTGGGAAGACGGCAGCCATTGCGCCGTAGGGCAGGCCGAGATGGCCTATGAGAAGCGCCATGGCGAGCGAGCGCAGGTCCGTGGTTGGGGCCAGGTCCCGGTTTTCGAACAGCTGCGAGTTGGCGAGGCCGGGCCAGGTGCCGAGGACGCGGCCGCCGGCGATGGCGCCGCCGGCGATGAAAGCGGCGCCCGCGGTGCCGTGATCCGTGCCGCCGGAGCCGTTCACGCGGACGGTGCGGCCGAACTCCGTCATGACGAGCACGGCGGTGTTGGCCCAGGCCGGGCCGAGGGCGCTGCGGAGGGCGGCGATGCCGTCGTCGAGCTGGTGGAGCGGGTTCGTGAGGCGCGTCGCCTGGTTGGCGTGCGTGTCCCAGCCGCCGCCTTCGATGACGGCGATGCGGGGGCCGCCGGGTGCGGCGAGGAGCTTGCCGGTGGCGGCCACGATCGCGGGCAGGGCGTAGCGGTTGGCAGGCTCGGTTTCGCCCGCCATGGCGTTGGCGAGGAAGCCTCGGTCGCGCAGGCCTTCGGCCAGGGCGGGGCCGAGCAGACGGTCCTCGTTGCTCAGCGCCGCGATGCGGGCGTAGAGCTCGGGAGAGACGCCCTGGGTTTGCGGCGGCGCGTAGGTCGCAACGGCGGCGCTGCCGCGGAGCATGAGCGGCACGGTGATGCCGACGGCGAGCGGGTTCGCGCGCTTCGGCGGCAGTGCCATCACGGCGCGGTTGAGCCAGCCGCTGGTCATGCGCTCGCTGGCGCCGGACTCCAGGTAGTCCTGCGCGTCGAAATGGCTGCGGGTGCGGTAGGGCCCGGCCACGGCGTGCACGGCGAGCAGCTCGCCACCGGTGAACAGCTTGTGCAGGTTGGGAAGCGCCGGGTTCAGGCCGTAGAAGCCGCCCATGTCGAGCAGGCCGTTCTCGCGGCCGGGCTCTGGCGGGACGAGGCCGGGGCGTAGGCGGGCGAGATTGGCGTCGCCATACGGCACGACGGCGGCAAGGCCGTCGAGCGCCCCGCGGAGGAGCACCACGACCAGGCGCTTCTCGGTCGCTGCGTCGGCCAGGGCCACGGAGGCACGGCCGATGGTGAAGGCGCTGGCGAGGCCGAGCAGGGCGCCGCGGCGGCCGAGGATCGGTTGGTGAAAGGGGGGCATCAGCGCCTCATGAACTCGGGGGAGGTGAGCAGGAGCGTCAGCGCGTCCCGGCGGGAGCCGGCGGTGCGGAGTGCTGCGGCGGTGCTCGGGCGGAGCAGGGGGCCGAGGGCGGACTGGGCCACTTCGGCGGCGTCCCGGTCGGCGCGGCCGGCCACGCCGTGGGTCCAGTCGATCCGGCGCACGAGAGCTTCGGGCGCCACCCACTCCTCGGCCGTGTCCTTGTAGCCGTCCGGCAGCTTCGCGTTCCACAGCGGTTGGCCGAGGTTGGCGAAGGCGCCCTGCAGCGGCGGCATCTTGTCGGGCGGAAGGTCGAGGGCGCGCAGGGTGGCGACGGCGAAGTCCTGTGGCGTGCGGAGCTTGGCCAGCGGCGTCCAGGCCTGGCGGAGGTCGATGAGGGCGAGGGTGGCCTCGCCAAGATCGCCGCCCGTGTCCCGCAGCACGCCCTCGATGGTGCGGACGGCGTCGGGGGGCGGCGTGTCGCTGACGAAGTGGCCGACCAGCTTGGTGGCGAGGTGGCGGTAGGTCGCGGGGTGATGCGCCAGGTATTGCAAGGCCGCGATGCCGCCGGCCTCACCCTCGGGGAAGCGGCGGCCGAGGACGGTCTTGTCGCCGGGCTCGTGGACGAAGGGGCGGAATTGATACCCGGGCTCGAGCCGCTGGAGGTCCACGGACCAGCCGGTGAGCACCTTCGCGAACGACGTCACGTCGGCCTGGGTGTAGCCGGAGGCGGGGCTGACGGTGTGTAGCTCGAGGCATTCGCGGGCGAGGTTCTCGTTCAGGCCCTTGTTGTCGCGGAGGCCGCGCACGCTGGTGGGGCCGAAGGAGGCCTGGTTATCCAGATACATGATCATGGCCGGGTGGCGCATGACTTCGAGCAGCATGGCGAAGAACGGGCCCGTGACATGGGGGCGAATGGCATCCTTCACGAAGGGGCCGACGGTGGCGCGGGTGCCGCCCTGACGGAGGCTGACGGTGAAGTGGTTGGCCCAGAACTGTACCAGGCGCTCGCGGAAGGGCTGGCCGGTGGTGAGCAGCAGCTCCGTCTGGGCGCGGGCATGGGCCTCGAAAAGGGGTTGGACGAGGCCTTGGATCTTCATGCGGTTCTGTTCGCGGAGCTGCGTCAGGCCCTCGGCGGCGGTGGGGAGGCTCGGGTCGAAGCGGGCCGTGTCGGGGCCGCGGACCTGGGCGCGAAGCCAGGCGACCGGGTCCGAGGGGGTCGCTTCCTGACCACGGCGACCAAGTCCGAAGCGGATGAGGGCGTGGGCGACATGCGTGTCCATGGCCGATTGGATACCATCCTCGGCTGGTAAACGCGCGTTACGAAGCGTGACGCCGGGGGTTGGCGGATGACGGTCCGTGTGGCCGGGCTTCCGGCTCGACCCTCTCCAAGGGGTAGAGGATCGAGAGGCTAGCGGATCAGGCCGGCAGCCTTCAGCGTGCGTTCGACCAGAGTGCCATGCGGCTCGGTGGCAGCGCCGGGCGTCGGGGTGGCGCTCGGGCGGGTGGCGGTGGGCCGGGCTGCGCCGAGCCTCGGAGTGTTGGGCCCGGCAGCGTTGAGCCCGGCAGTGTTGGGGCGCGCGGCTTGCGTGAGCAGGCCCCACGATGCGGCGATATGCCAGGTGCTCGAGATGATGCTCTTCAGCATGTGCGGACCGGGGATGCCGACGGCGTGGTCGGCATCGGCGTCGTTGGGGACGATCGGGGTGCCGTGTGCGAGGCCGGGGACGAGCCAGCGTTCGACGACGGGGCGGCCGTTCACATCCCAGCGGTCGTGGCTCGCGCCGTCGACGATCTCGGAGGCTGTCGGGCGTTCGGGCTGGCCATGGACGTTGGCCCATTGCAGGGCCAGTTCGTCGGCATTCGCGGGCTTCACGGTATGGTCGGCGAGGCCCTGCCAGATCTGCACGGTCGGCCAGGGGCCGTTCCAGGGCTTGCCGGCGGGCGCGGCGGCCCGCACGCGGTCTCCCCATTCGCGCGCAGTGCGGTGGCGGCTCTGGTTCATGGCCGAGAACGCCTCCTGGACGGAGCTCGCGGCACCGTAGGGGAGGCCGGCGATGATGGCGCCCGCAGTGAAGAGGTCCGGTGCGGTGGCGAGCATCGCGGCCGTCATGGCGCCCCCTGCGGATAGGCCGGTGACGAAGACGCGACGGCGGTCGAGCCGATGGGTCTCGAGCATCTGCTCCGTCATCTGCCGGATGGACCCGGCCTCGCCCCGACCGGCCGTCACGTCGTCGGGCTGGAACCAGTTGAAGCAGAGATGGCTGTTGTTGGCGCGCTGCTGCTCGGGTAAGAGGAGGGCGAAGCCGTGGCGTTCGGCGAGGGCTGACCAGCCTGCTCCGTGGTCGTAGGCGGCGGCGTTCTGCGTGCAGCCGTGCAGGACGACCACGAGCGGCGCACCAGGCGGGAGGCCGGGCGGCACATATGTGAGCATCCGGAGGTCCCCGGGATTGCTGCCCCGGGGGGCGACGAGGCTCAGCCGCAATGGTTCGGCCAGGTTCGCCGTGGCATCGTCCACACGGTTTCGCAGGCTACGGAGGCTGAGGAGGGTTTCGGCAAGGCCTGGCACGGGTCACCAATTCGGTTTCGCGCCATAGGATGGTGCAGCGCAACAACCGATACAATCTGAGGTGTGTTCACGATCCGGGCAGGGCCTCGATGCGCGCCCGGGCGGAGGCATACTCGTCGGCGAGGCGGTCGATCAAGTCGGATGCGGAGCGCACGGCGTCGATGGCGCCGATGCCCTGGCCCGAGCCCCAGATGTCCTTCCAGGCACGCGGTTTTTCCCCACCGAAATCCATCGAGGGGGCCGCGGGCAGGTTGTCGGGGTCCAGCCCGGCGGCAACGAGGCTCGGCCGCAGGTAGTTGCCGTGCACGCCCGTGACGGCGCTGGTGTAGACGATGTCGGACGCGGTGCCCTCCACGATGGCCTGCTTATAGGCGGAGGCGGCGTTGGCCTCCTCGGTCGCGATGAAGGCGGAGCCGACATAGGCGAGGTCGGCGCCCATGGCCTGGGCCGCGAGGATGGCGCCGCCGGTGGCGATGCTGCCGGAGAGGGCGACCGGCCCCGCGAACCAGGCGCGGATTTCCTGGATGAGGGCGAAGGGGCTGATGGTGCCCGCGTGGCCGCCTGCGCCGGCTGCGACGGCAACCAGGCCATCGGCGCCCTTCTCGATGGCCTTGCGGGCAAACCGGTCGTCGATGACGTCGTGGAACACGAGGCCGCCATAGGCGTGGACGGCAGCGTTGAGCTCGGGCCGGGCACCGAGGGAGGTGATGCAGAGCGGGGCCTTGTGATCGACCATGACCTGCAGGTCCGCCTCGAGCCGGGCGTTGCTGCGGTGGACGATCTGGTTGACCGCGAAGGGGGCGGCGGGACGGTCCGGGTGTCGGGCGTCATGGTCGGCGAGCGCGTCCTGGATCTGGCGGATCCAGACGCCGAGCTGGTCCGCCGGGCGAGCGTTCAGCGCCGGGAAGCTGCCGACGATGCCGGCCTTGCATTGAGCGATGACGAGCGCGGGATTCGAGATGATGAAGAGGGGGGCCGCAATGACCGGCAGGCGGAGGCGGGCGAGGACGGGGGGCAAGGGCATGGCCGCCGGACTGTGGCAGGACGGGCGGTCACGTCAACGCTCGACATCGTGTCGACACTTGCATTGACGGCGGACGGGCTTGCACGGGATGGTGCGGTGTGAGCGCCGGGACAGGCGCATGGGAGGCGACGATGATCCGACACGCTGCGGCCCCTGTGGTCGCTTTGATGGCAATGCTGGGCGGAACCGCCCTACTCAACGACGCCCGGGCGGACGAGACGGTCCGGCTGGCCTACATCGACCCGCTGAGCGGCTCGCTGGCCGCCACGGGACAGTTGGGCGAACAGCATTTTCGCTTCGCGATCGACCGGGTGAACGCGCGGGAGGCGGCGGGCAAGGGGCGCAAGCTCGAGCTCGTGCCGATGGACAACGAGGTGAGCCCGGACAAGTCGCTGACGCTGCTTCGCAAGGCCGTGGATGACGGCATCCGCTACATCACCCAGGGCAACGGCAGCTCGGTCGCGTTCGCACTGTCGGATGCCATCACGAAGGGCAACCGGCGGGAGCCGGGGAAGTCCGTGATGTTCCTGAACTACGCGGCGGTGGATCCGGGGCTCACGAACGAGAAGTGCACCTGGTGGCATTTCCGCTTCGACGCGGACGTGGACATGAAGATGCGGGCGCTGAGCGACTACCTCGTGAGCCAGCCTACGGTGAAGAAGGTTTATGTGTTCAACCCGGACTACTCGTTCGGCCAGTCGGTGGAGAAGGCGGCGCGCGAGATGCTCGCCAACCGGCGTCCGGACCTCGAGGTCGTGGGCGTGGAGCGCGTGCCCTTGGGTAAAGTGAAGGATTTCACCCCTTACATCCAGAAGATGCAGGCGGCGGGTGCGGATGCGGTGGTGACCGGGGCGTGGGGTGCGGACCTTTCACTGCTGGCCAAGGCGGCGAACGATAGCGGGTTCAAAGGCACATTCTTCACCTACTACCTCGGCAGTTCCGACGTGATCGCGGGCGTGGGGCCCAACAGCAAGGGGTATGCGCAGATCAGCGAATATCATGCGAATTTGGCCAACAAGGACCTCGAGGACATGGCGGCGGCATTCGAGGCCAAGTACAACCAGAAGTTCTTCTACTGGCGCGTGGTGACGCTGGTGGAAATGTGGGCAGCGGCGATGAAACAGGCCGACAGCTCCGACCCGGCCAAGGTGGGCCAGGTGCTGGCCACGATGAAGTGGACCGGGCCGCTGGGCGAGGTGACGATGCGGGAGGACAACCACCAGCTGCTGCAGCCGATGTATGTCAGCACGCTCGAGCCCGGGATGCAGTACACGTTCCCGGACATCAAGATGGGCTTCAAGACCGTCAAACGCATCGAGGCCGAGGTGCAGCGGCTGCCGACCACCTGCAAGTTCGCGGCACCGTCGTAGGCGCCGTGCCGTGTGTTCGTCATCGCGAGGCCTGCTTGGGCCGTGGCGATCCAGGAACCGAGCGGGCCTGCTCCGTGTGGTCCCCGGATCGTCACGCCTTCGGCTCGCGATGACGAGGTAGAGGCAAGTTGGAGCAATTTCTTCTCATACTGTTGAACGGCGCCGTCTACGGGCTGCTGCTGTTCATGCTGTCGTCCGGGCTCACGCTCATCTACGGGATGATGGGCGTGCTGAACCTGGCGCATGCGAGCTTCTACATGCTGGGCGCGTTCCTGGCGTACACCATCAGTGTCCGCATCGGGTTCTGGCCGGCGCTGGTGGTGGCGCCGTTGCTCGTGGGTGTGCTGGGCGCGCTGGTGGAGCGCTGGGGGCTGCGGGCGGTGCACAAGCACGGGCACGTGGCGGAGCTGCTGTTCACCTTCGGCCTCGCGTTCATCATCGGCGAGGTGGTGCCATTGGTGTGGGGGCGGACGCCGGTGCCGTACAAGGTGCCATCCTCGCTGGACTGGCCGTTGTTCCAGATTGCGGGCAACGCCTACCCCGCCTACCGGCTGTTCATGATGGCGGTGGCGCTGGCGATGTTCGTGGCGCTGTTCGCGACGCTTGCGCGGACGCGGCTGGGCCTGGTGGTGCGGGCGGCGCTGACGCATCCGGATATGGTGGGCATGCTGGGGCACGACGTGCCGCGGGTTTTCACGCTCGTGTTCGGGGCCGGGTGCGCTTTGGCGGGGCTGGCGGGCGTGATTGCAGGAAACGCGTTCACCACCGAGCCCGGCATGGCGCGGGCGCTCGGCGCGATCGTGTTCGCGGTGGTGGTGATGGGCGGCCTGGGCAGCCTATGGGGGGCGCTCGTGGCGAGCCTGCTGATCGGGTTCGTGCAGACGGCCTCCATTGCGCTCGACCTGCCGCTGGGGGCGGCGCTGGCGCGGGTGGGGGTCGCGGTGCCGCTCGATTGGCTGTCCGACCTGTGGAAGGTGAGCATCGCGCGGGTGGCGCCGGTGGTGCCGTATGCGCTGCTGATCCTCGTGCTGGCGCTGCGGCCCCGTGGTTTGATGGGGACGCGGAGTGCCTAGCGAGGTCGTCTTGACCGTGCGGCCGACGCCGGGGCTCGTGTGGCGGGCGGCCGTGCCATGGATGCTGGCGGGGCTGCTGGCGGTGGCGCTGCCTTACGTGCTGACCAGCGGATTCGCGCTCTCGTTGCTGTGCCGCATGGCGATCGCGATCGTGTTCGCGCTCAGCTTCAACATGCTGCTGGGCCAGGGGGGCATGCTGGATTTCGGGCATGCGGTGTTCCTGGGCTTCGGCGGGTTCGCGGCGCTACATGCGATGAAGTTCGCCGATGCCGGGGTGTGGCTGCCGGCGCCGCTGCTGCCTGTGGTGGGCGCGCTGGGCGGATTGGCGGCGGCGCTGCTGGCGGGGTGGGTGGCCACGAAGCGTGCAGGGACTGCATTCGCGATGATCACGCTCGGCGTCGCGGAGCTCGCTGTCGCGGGGGTGCTGTTGTTCCCGGGCGTGTTCGGGGGCGAAGAGGGGGTGAGTGCGGACCGCTCGGCCGGGCCGGCGCTGCTCGGTTATGATTTCGGGTCGCAGAGCCAGGCCTATGCCGTGATCGCGGCCTGGGCCTGGGCAGCGGCGCTGCTGATGTGGGTATACACGCGCACGCCGCTCGGGCGGCTGGCCAATGCGGTGCGGGACAACCCGGAGCGTGTGAGCTTCCTCGGCTACGACCCGGCGCGCATCCGGTTCCGGGTGTTCGCGCTGAGCGGGTTGTTCGCCGGGCTGGCGGGGGGGCTCGCGGCGCTGAACGATGAGATTGCGACCAGCAGCAACATGGGGCCGGAGGCTTCGGGTGCGGTGTTGCTGATGACGTTCATCGGGGGGATCGGGCTGTTCTGGGGCCCGGTGGTAGGAGCGGTGCTGATCACGCTGTTGAGCGTGGCGCTCGGGACGGTCACGGATGCGTGGCAGCTTTATTCGGGGCTGCTGTTCGTGGCGGTGGTGGTGTGGGCGCCGGGCGGGATTGCGGGGGTATTGTCCGCGCATGGGCCGGTGCTGCGGGCAGGGCGCGTGGGACGGCTGGTGCCGAGCTATGCGGTGGCGGCGCCGGGTCTGGCACTGGCGGTGCTGGGCGTGGTCGGGTTGGCGGAGCTCGCGTTCCGGCTGCAGGCGGTGCGGAATGGCGCGCAGCCGCGGCCGGTGTTCGGGTTCGTGGCGGATCCGCTGGCGTGGGGGCCGTGGGCACTGGCTGTCGCGCTGTTCGTGGCTGGGGCGCTGTGGCTGCGGTGGGCCGCCCCGCGGGCGCGGGCCGCGTGGCAGGCGGCGGTGCAGTCGTGAGCGGGGCGGGGACTGCCCCGGGAGCTGCCCCGGCCGCTGCAACGGGTGCTGCTCCGGGGCTGGTGCTGGCCGGGCTGCACAAGGCGTTCGGGCCGACGCGGATCATCCAGGGGGTCGACCTCGAGGTGCTGCCGGGCGAGCGGCATGCGGTCATCGGGCCCAATGGTGCGGGCAAGAGCACGCTGTTCCACCTGGTGAGCGGGCGGTTGTCGCTGGATGCCGGGCGGGTGAGCCTGGGTGGCGAGGACATCACGGGGCTGCCGCCGCACGCGATCTTCAACCGGGGGCTCGCGCGGAGCTTCCAGGTGACGAGCCTGTTCCCGAAGCTCTCGGTGTTCGAGAACCTGCGCGCGGGGGCCATGCGGGGGCACGGGTGCGGGCATGCGTTCTGGCGCGCGCTGGACGGGTATGGCCCCCTGCGGGCGCGGGCGGAGGACGTGTTGCACCAGGTGGGGCTGGAGCGCCGGCGGGACGTGCTGGCGGGCAACCTGGCCTATGCGGAGCAGCGGGCGCTCGAGATCGGGGTGACGATCGCGGGGGGCGCCAGCTGCATCCTGCTCGACGAGCCTACGGCTGGGATGAGCCGGGCGGAGACGGAGCGGGCGGTGCAGCTGATCCGGGCCGTGAGCGTGGGGCGTACGCTGGTGATGATCGAGCACGATCTGGGCGTGGTGTTCGAGTTGGCGGACCGGATCTCGGTGCTGGCGGAGGGGCGGGTAATCGCGACCGGGGTGCCGGATGCGGTACGGGCGAACCCGGCCGTGCGGACGGCGTATCTGGGCGCGGCCGCGGAGGCGCTGCATGGTTGAGGGCGTGCCCGCCGCTCGCCCAGGGGGACCTGGAGAGGGAGAGCGCATGCTCGAGGTGAGCGGGCTCGAAGCGTGGTATGGCAAAAGCCAGGTGCTGCGGGGGGTGGACCTGCATGTGGGGCGCGGCGAGATCGTGGCGCTGCTGGGGCGCAACGGGGCCGGGCGGAGCACGACGCTGAAGGCGATCATGGGGGCCGTGACGCGCACCGGAAGCGTGAAGTTCGGCGGGCGGGAGCTGGGGGGCATGGCGCCGCATCAGGTGGCGCGTGCGGGCCTTGGGTATGTGGACGAGCACCGGGCGATCTTCCCGGACCTGACGACGAAGCAGAATTTGGTGCTGGGCGAGAAGGCCGGGCCGGGCGGGGCGTTCGCGCTGGCAGACGCCTACGCCTTGTTCCCGCGCCTGGAGGAGCGGGCTGAGGCGCCGGCGGGGGCGCTGAGCGGGGGGGAGCAGCAGATGCTCGCCATCTGCCGTACGTTGATGGGCCGCCCGGCGCTGCTGATGGTGGACGAGCCGACGGAGGGCTTGGCGCCCATGATGGTGCAGACGGTGCGGACGCTGCTGGAGCAGGTGGCGGCGCGCGGGGTCACGATCTTGTTGGTCGAGCAGAAGCTCGACATCGCGCTCGCCATCAGCCAGCGGCTGTATGTGATGGGGCACGGGCAGATCGTGTTCGAAGGGACGCCCGCCTCGCTGGCCGCGGATGCCGGCGTGCGGCGGGATTGGTTGGAGGTCTAGGCGATGGGTGTTGTCTCGTTCCGAATGGATGGCGACGTGGCGGTGATGGGCATGGACAGTCCGCCTGTGAACGCGCTGGGCATCGCGCTACGGCAGGGGATCATGGAGGCGCTTGGCCAGGTGCCGGCCACGGCGCGGGCGGTGGTGCTGCACGGGACGGCGCGGGCGTTCAGCGGGGGTGCGGACATCACGGAGTTCGGCAAGCCGCTTGCGGAGCCGAATCTGCGCCAGGTGATCGCGGCGATCGAGGCGATGAGCGTGCCGGTGGTGGCCGCCATCCAGGGCGTGGCGCTGGGGGGCGGGCTCGAGCTGGCGCTGGGGTGCCATGGGCGGGTGGCGTGGAAGGGCGCGCGGCTGGGGTTGCCGGAGGTGAAGCTCGGGCTGCTGCCGGGCGGCGGCGGGACGCAGCGGCTGCCGCGGGTGGTGGGGGTGGAGAAGGCGCTCGCCATGATCGTGAGCGGCAACCCGGTGGGCGCCGAGGAGGCGGCCGGGATGGGGCTGGTGGATGCGCTGCTCGAGGGCGATGTGGGCGCGGCGGTGGCGTGGGCGCGGGAGCATGCGGAGCTGCGGCTGGTGCGGGACCGGGAGGATGCGCTGGAGTCGGCGCGGACGGACCCTGGCCTGATCGACCGGGTGGCGGCGCCGCTGCTGAAGGCATCCGGGGCGGCGGCGCCCAAGGCGTGCGTGCAGTCGATACGGAATGCGGTGGCGATGCCGTTCGACGAGGGCGGCCGGGCGGAGCGCGCGCTGTTCGAGGACCTGGTGCGCGGCGACGAGAGCCGGGCGCAGCGGCATGCGTTCTTTGCCGAGCGGGAGGCGCAGAAGGCCCGACTGCCGGAGGGCACGACGCAGCGCACCGTGGCCCGGGCGGCGGTGATCGGGGCCGGGACCATGGGGGGCGGCATCGCGATGTGCTTTGCCAATGCAGGCATCCCCGTGGTGGTGGTGGAGACGGAGCGCGCGGCGCTCGACCGGGGGCTGGCGCGGATTGCGGAGCTGTATGCCACCAGCGCCAAGCGGGGGAGCATCACGCCCGCGGAGGCGGACGTCCGGCAGTCCCGGATTACCGGCCAGGTGGGCTACGAGGGGATCGAGGGCGCGGACATCGTGGTGGAGGCGGTATTCGAGGAGATGGGGGTCAAGGAGGAGGTGTTCCGCACGCTCGACCGGGTGGCCAAGCCTGGGGCGGTGTTGGCGACGAACACGAGCTACCTCGACATCGACCAGATCGCGGCGGCCACCTCGCGGCCTGGCGACGTGCTCGGCATGCACTTCTTCAGCCCGGCCAACGTGATGAAGCTGCTGGAGACGGTGCGGGGCAAGAACACCTCGCCGGACGCCATCGCGACGGCGGCGGCCGTTGGGCGGGCGTTGGGCAAGGTGGGCGTGGTGGTGGGCAACTGCTTCGGCTTCGTGGGCAACCGCATGCTCGCGCGGCGGACGGAGGCGGCGGAGCGGCTGCTGCTTGACGGGGCCAGCCCATCCGAGGTGGATGCGGCGCTGGTGGCGTTCGGGTTCCGCATGGGGCCGTTCGCGATGAGCGACCTGGCCGGGCTCGACATCGGGATGCGCATCCGGCGCGCGTTCGGCAAGCGGGCGGCGGTGGCGGATGCGCTGTGCGACGCGGGGCGGTTCGGGCAGAAGACGGGGGCGGGGTATTACCTCTACGAGGGGCGCCAGGCCACGCCGGACCCGGCGGTGGACGCCATCATCGCGGCCGAGAGCGCGCGGCTCGAGATCACGCGGCGGACGATCGGGGCGGAGGAGATCATCGAGCGGCTGGTCTATCCGATGATCAACGAGGGCGCGCGCATCCTCGAGGAAGGGGTGGCGGAGCGGCCGGGGGACATCGATACGATCTGGCTGCACGGCTACAACTGGCCGGCCTGGCGCGGGGGGCCGATGTTCCATGCGGACCTGGTCGGGCTGCCGAAGATCGTGGCGCGGCTGGAGGCGTTCGCGGCAGCGACGGGAGATGCGGCCCTGCGGCCGGCACCGCTGTTGGCGCGGCTGGCGGCCGAGGGGGCGGGCTTCGCGGGCTGGACCTCCAAGGGCGGGGCCGGGGCGAAGGCTGCATGACGCAGAGCCGGCCTTGGGACGCGGTGTATCCGCCCGGTCTTGCTTGGGACCTGGTGGTGCCGACGACCACGTTGCCGGCGCTGCTGGACCGGGCCGTGGCGCGGTTCGCCGAGCGGGTGGCGTTGACGTTCCGAGGCCGGGCGATGAGCTTCACCGAGCTTGGCGTGCAGGTGGAGCGGCTGGCACGCGGGCTGTGGGCGGCGGGCGTGCGGCCCGGGGAGTCGGTGGCGCTGCTGCTGGGCAACAGCCCGGCGCACCCCATCGCGTTCTTTGCGGCGCTGCGTGTGGGGGCCGTCGTGGTGCACCTCACCCCGCTCGACCCGGTGCGGGCGGTCCGCCGCAAGCTCGAGGATAGCGGGGCCGCTACGCTGATCACGACGAACCTACCGAGCGTGCTGCCGCAGGCGGTGGAGGCCGGGGCCGCGCGGCTCGTGGTGGCGGACGACGCGGCTTGGGGGCCAGGCGGGGCCACGCTGCCCTTGCCGCCGGGTGCGCTGGAGATGCTGGCGCTCGATGGGCCGGAGATCGCCTGGCCCGAGGCGTCGCCGGACGACCCGGCGCTGCTGCAATACACGGGCGGCACCACGGGGCACCCGCGGGCGGCGGTGCTGAGCCATGCGAACCTGACAAGTGCGGTGGCCATCTACGAGGCCTGGGGTGCCGGCACGGGGCGCGAGATCCGGCCGAACGACCGCGTGCTGTGCGTGCTGCCGCTGTTCCACATCTATGCGCTGACGGCGGTGCTGCTGCGGTGCCTGGCCACCGGCGTGGAGATGGTGCTGCACGAGCGTTTCGCGGTGGAGGCGGTGCTGGCGGCGATCGAGGCCGGGGTGACGCACATGAACGGCGTGCCGACGATGTGGATCGCGATGGTGAACGCGCCCGGCGTGGAGCGGCGGAATCTGCGGAGCCTGCGGGTGGTCAGCAGCGGCGGGGCGGGGCTGCCGCACGAGGTGGGGACACGGTTCTTCGCGCTGACGGGGCTGCACATGGGCGGCGGCTGGGGCATGACGGAGACGTCTCCGGCCGGGACGAACCTGCTGCCCGGGCGGGCGGCGGCGCCTGGCGAGATCGGGGTGCCGCTGCCGGGCGTGGACATCCGCGTCGTGGCGCTGGAGGACCCGACGCGCGCGCTGCCGCCGGGCGAGGCCGGCGAACTGGCGGTGCGGGGGCCGAACGTGACCCGGGGCTACTGGCAGCGGCCGGAGGAGAATGCGGCGGCGTTCGTGGACGGATGGTTCCTGACCGGAGACGTGGCGCGGATGGAGCCGGACGGGCGCTTCACGATCGTGGACCGGAAGAAGGACATGATCATCAGCGGCGGGTTCAACGTGTATCCGCGGGCGATCGAGGAGGCGATCCACGAGCATCCGGACGTGGCGGAGGCGGCGGTGGTGGGCGTTGCTGACGCGTATCGGGGCCAGGCGGCAAAGGCCTATGTGTGCCTGCGGCCGGGTGCGGCGGAGATGACGCTGGAGGGCTTGAGGGCGTTCCTCGCCGAGCGGCTGGGCCGGCACGAGTTGCCTTCGGCGCTGGAGGTGCGGGACGCGTTGCCGCATACGCCGGTGGGGAAGATCGCGAAACGCGAACTGATGGAGACCAAGGGATGAGCGAAGCCGTGATCGTATCGACCGCGCGGACGCCGATCGGGCGGGCGATGCGGGGGGCGTTCAACCTCACGCATGGGGCCGCGATGGGGGGGCACGTGATCCGCCATGCGGTGGAGCGGGCGGGCGTCGAGCCCGGCGAGGTGGAGGAAGTGGTGATGGGCTGCGCGAATCCGGAGGGGGCGACAGGCGGCAACATCGCACGGCAGGCGGCGTTCCGCGCCGGGCTGCCGGCGAGCGCGGCGGCGATGACGGTCAACCGGTTTTGCAGCTCGGGGCTGCAGGCCATCGCGATCGCGGCGAACAGGGTGGTGTGCGACGGGGTACGCGTAGCCGTCGCGGGCGGGCTCGAGAGCATCAGCCTGGTGCAGACGACGCTGAACCGGAACCACTACAGGGACGAGTGGCTGTCGGCGCACCTGCCCGACGTCTACATGCCGATGATCGAGACGGCGGACGTGGTGGCGGGGCGGTATGGCATCTCGCGCGAGCGGCAGGACGCGTATGCGCTGGAGAGCCAGCGGCGCACGGCGGCGGGGCAGCAGGCGGGGCGGTTCGATGCCGAGATCGTGCCGATGGAGACGGTGAAGGGCGTCGTGGACAAGGGCTCGGACGAGGTGCGGCACGAAACCGTGACGCTGCGGCAGGACGAGGGGAACCGGCCGGAGACCACGCTGGACGGCCTGGCGAAGCTGAAGCCGGTGCGGGGCGACGACGCGTTCATCACCGCGGGCAATGCGAGCCAGCTCAGCGACGGGGCGAGCGCGTGCGTGGTGATGCGAGCCACGGATGCGGCGGCGCGGGGCATCGTGCCCATGGCGGTGTTCCGCGGCCTGGCCGTGGCTGGGTGCGAGCCGGACGAGATGGGGATCGGGCCGGTGTACGCCGTGCCGCGGCTGTTGGAGCGGCACGGGCTGACGGTGGACGACATCGACCTGTGGGAGCTGAACGAAGCCTTCGCGAGCCAGGTGCTGTATTGCGCGGACCGGCTCGGCATCCCGCACGACCGGCTGAACGTCGATGGGGGCGCAATCTCGATCGGGCATCCTTACGGCATGAGCGGGGCGAGGATGACCGGCCATGCGCTGATCGAGGGCAAGCGGCGGGGTGCCAAGCGCGTTGTGGTCACCATGTGCATCGGCGGCGGCCAGGGTGCAGCCGGGCTGTTCGAGATCGTATAAGGAGCGCGCGGCATGGACCTCAATTTCTCCCCCGACGAGCTCGCGTTCCGTGACCGGATGCGGGCGTTCTTCCACACCGAAATCCCGGCCTCGATCCGGCACCAGGTGGAAAGTGGCGAGCATGTGAGCCGCGATGCGCAGGTTGAGGCGCAGCGGATCATGAACGCGCATGGCTTGGCCGTGCCGCATTGGCCGGCGGCCTGGGGCGGGCAGGACTGGAGTGCCGTGCAGCTCTACATCTACCAGGACGAGATGCAGCAGGCCTGCGCGCCGCCGCCGCTCGGGTTCAACACGAACATGGTGGGCCCGGTGATCGCGCAGTTCGGCAGCGAGGCGCAGAAGAAGCGATTCCTGCCCGCGACGGCGAACCTCGACATCTGGTGGTGCCAGGGGTTCAGCGAGCCTGGTGCTGGCTCGGACCTCGCCAGCCTGCGGACGACGGCGGTGCGGGACGGCGACGAGTATGTGGTCAACGGCCAGAAGACGTGGACGACGCTGGCACAGTATG
This sequence comes from Acetobacterales bacterium, assembly GCA_038229135.1. GTDB lineage: Bacteria > Pseudomonadota > Alphaproteobacteria > Acetobacterales > Acetobacteraceae > JBBROS01. Next base: position 56,561 of record JBBROS010000001.1, on the reverse strand, counting down.
CCGACTGGATCTTCTGCCTGGCGCGGACCGACATGGGCGCCAAGAAGCAGATGGGTATCAGCTTCCTGCTGATCGACATGAAGACGCCAGGCATCACCGTGCGCCCGATCCAGACGATCGATGGCGGGGTTGAGGTGAACGAGGTGTGGTTCGACGAGGTGCGGGTGCCGCTCGAGAACCTGGTGGGCGAGGAGAACAAGGGTTGGGACTACGCCAAGTTCCTGCTGGGCAACGAACGGACGGGCATAGCGCGGGTCGGCGTGAGCAAGGCGCGGGTGCGGCGGATCAAGCAGCTTGCGGCGCTGGAGCGGGTGGGCGACCGGCCGCTGCTCGAAGACCAGCACTTCCGGGAGAAGCTGACGCAGGTCGAGATCGAGCTGAAGGCGCTCGAGATGACGCAGTTGCGGATCGTGTCGGACGAGCGGCACCAGGTGCAGGGCCGGCCGAACCCGGCGAGCTCCATCCTGAAGCTGAAGGGCAGCGAATTGCAGCAGGCGACCACCGAGCTGCTGATGGACGTGGTGGGGCCGTACGTGCTGCCGTACGACGACCATGAGGAGGGGAGCAACCAGCCGCCTGTCGGGCCGGAGTTCGCGGCCGAAGCGGCGCCGACCTACTTCAACTGGCGCAAGATCTCGATCTACGGGGGCTCGAACGAGATCCAGCGGAACATCGTGGCGAAGGCGATCCTGGGGTTCTGAGCCCGTGTCAGGTTTTGCCTTGGTGGCGTGTTGGTATCCTTGTGTTCACAAATTAGTGTAGGATGACGCCGTTGTAACCGACGGATCAAGTTGGGCCATGGACGTGCTTCAGCCCAGTTTTCCAAATCCCAGCCTTCTCGCCATGGCTTCGGCAGACACACCGTCGTGGGACACGGCCGGCACGGTGCAGCTGTTGGCCCGGCTTGCGGCGCATTCGTGCGGCCGTCCTGCCTCGATCGTCGTGCTCGCTGGAGAGGCAGTGCCTGTGGCGATGCACGGGCTGACGCACCATGCCGGGCTGGCGGCGGGGCGGCTGCTGGCGGCCATGCGCGCGCGCGAGGTGACGCGGTGCGAGGATGTGACGGACGAGTTCGGCGACGCACATCGGGAGACCGATGGCGCCCATACGGCGGCGTATGCGACCTTCGGGGCCGGGCTTGGCTGGGTGATGGTGCTGGGCCGCGAGGCGGGCGAGCGGCTTTCGGCCGACCAGGTGGCGGCGCTGCAGGACGTGGCGGGCCTGGTGGCGGCCGAGCTGGAGCGGACGCGGCGGGATGGGGCTATGGCCCGGATCACGGCGCGGGTGAGCCGGGCGGATGCGATGCTGCGGCTGGTGTCCGACGCGGCGACCTGTGCGGATGCGCTGACAAGCGTGCTGAGGGAGCTGTGCAGCCATTACGACGCGCTGGCCGGGCGGATCTGGCAGCTCTCGGCGAGCGGCCTGATGCAGGAGGTCAGTCGCTACAAGTCCGACGAGCCCGAGCAGAGCCTGTATTACAGTCAGGAGCCGGCCGAGCCGGTCTCGTCCCACAACTCCATGACGGCGCTCGCGATCCAGCGGAACGAGCCGTTGGTGACGATGTATTCGCAGATCGAGCGGCCGGAGCGCTACGTGCTGCTGGAGGCGGCGATCAACGCCGGGTTCAAGTGCCAGATCAGCTTCCCGATCTGGGTGGACAGTCACCGGTTCGGCCTGTCGCTCGCGTTCACCAAGGAGCGCTCGGACCTCGACGCCATCACCGCCGACATCGCGCTGCTGGCCAACACCATCCGCCCGGCCCTGTTCCGCAAGGTGGCGGAAGAGAGCATCCGTCACATGGCGCACCACGACGACCTGACGGGGCTGAGCAACCGCTCGATGTTCAATGCGCGGCTGCACCAGGCGGTGGCGGAGGCGGGGGGCAGCTCGGACGGGCTGGCGCTGCTGTATCTGGACCTCGACGGGTTCAAGCAGGTGAACGACACGCGGGGGCACGAGGCGGGAGACCGGTTGCTCGCGGCCGTGGCGCGGCGGCTGCGCGATGCGATGCGGGAGAGCGATCTCGTTGCGCGGATCGGGGGGGACGAGTTCGCGGTGGTGCAGCGGCTGAGCGGGCAGCCCGGTGCGGCGACGACGCTGGCCGCGCGGCTGCTGCGGACGATGGCGGCGCCGTTCGAGCTCGGGTCGGACCATATGACCGTGGGTGTGTCGGTGGGCATTGCGGTGCATCCGTCCGACGGGACGACGCCGGACATGCTGCAGCGGAATGCGGACACGGCGCTCTACACGGCCAAGGCGGCCGGGCGGAACACCTGGAGGCGGTACGAGCCGTCGATGGATGTGCAGCACCAGGCGCGGACGCTGCTGCAGCAGGACCTGAAGGCGGCGATCGGGCAGCGGGCGTTCTGGTTGGCCTACCAGCCGATCCGGCGCGCAGATTCGCTCGAGGTGTTCGGGCTCGAGGCGCTGCTGCGCTGGACGCATGCCGAACGGGGCGTGATCGCACCGTCGGAGTTCGTGCCGCTGGCCGAGACGAGCGGCCTGATCCTGGGGCTCGGGCAATGGGCGCTGGAGACGGCGTGCCTCGAGGCGGCGGGCTGGGCGAGCGGGACGGGCCATGGCGGGCCGAACCTGTCGGTGAACTTCTCGCCGCTGCAGTTCCGGCAGCCGGACCTTTCGCGGCAGATCGCGCAGGTGCTGTCGCGCACCGGGCTTGCGGCGGCGCGCCTGGACCTGGAGGTGACGGAGGGCCTGCTGCTGGACGATTCCGGCCAGGTGCTGCGGACGATGCACGAGCTGCAGGAGCAGGGAGTGCACATCACGCTGGATGATTTCGGGACGGCCTATGCGAGCCTAAGCTATCTGCGGCGGTTCCCGTTCGACCGGATCAAGATCGACCGTTCGTTCGTGCAGGGCATGGTGGCGGACGACAGCACGCTCGCGATCGTGCAGGCGGTGCTGAGCCTGAGCCGGCGGCTGGAGGTGTCGGTGGTGGCGGAGGGTGTCGAGACGGAGGAGGAGCTCGGGCTGCTGCGGCGCCTGGGCTGCCCGTTCGTGCAGGGCTACCTTACGGGGCGGCCGATGGCGGCGGAGGATGCGCGGGCGCTGCTGGCGAGGTAGTGACTGGGGGTTCACGCCCCCCCTTGTGGTCAGGCCCGGGCGAGCGTTTCGGCGAGGCGCTGGAACAGCGGCACCGACGCGGCCAGCCCGGCGATGCTCGCCTGCTCGTGCGGCGTGTGCGCCACCGCGATGTCACCCGGGCCGAGCACGAGGCATGGGGCCATGGCCTGAAGCACCGAGGCGTCCGTGCCGTAGGGGGCAGTGCGGGCGGGCTTGCCCGTGAGCTCGACGGCGGTGTGGACGATGCGGTGCTCGAGCGGGAGCTCCGGGGGCTCGCCTTCACGGCGTTCCACGAGCTGCATGCCGGCAGCGGCGGCGGCGGCGCGGACGGCCTCCAGCACGGGCGCCGGGTCGATGCGGGCGGAGCGGCGGAACTTGATGCGGACGGTGGCGCGGGGGACCGTGACGTTCACGGCGGCTCCGTGGTTGTCGATGACGGGGTTGAAGTCGCTGAACGGCGGGTCGTAGGCGTGGTCCTGCAGGTCCGGGTCCGAGCGGAGGCGCTCGTAGATGGTCCGCATGGCCATCATGAACCCGGCCAGGTCCCAGTTCGCGTTGCGGCCGCGGCCGGTGGCGCTGTGGGCCTGGCTGCCGATGGCGGTGGCCGTGAACTCGATGTGGCTGCGATGGCCGCGGACGGGAACGAGCTGGGTGGGCTCGGCGACGATGATGGCGTTCGGCTCGTAGCGCCGGGCGAGCTCGCTGCCCAGGATGACCTGGGCGCCCTGCTTGGTGGTCTCCTCGTCGGTGGTGATGAGGAGGGCGACCGGGATGCGGCCCGGCAGGCTCTGGGCCGCCACGACGATGGCAGCGAGCGGGCCCTTCATGTCGCAGGCGCCCAGGCCGAGCAGCGCGTCGTCGTCGATGGTGCCGGACCAGGGGTCGGTGAGCCAACCGGTGTCGGGCACGGTGTCCATGTGGGCGGACAGCGCGATGCCGCCGCGGCCGCGGGTGGCGACGAGGACGGTCTTCTCGATGCCGGCATCGTCCGTGTAGGGCAGGCGCTCGAGCTCGAAGCCGGTCAGCTCGCGGGCGAGGCGGTCGGCGATGGGCAGGTTGCTGACGAAGCTACGGCTGTCGATCCGCACCAGGTCTTGGGCGAGGGTGGCGAGGATGCGGGTGGGATGGTCCATGGGGGCGGGGGCTCGGGTGCTGTTGGATGCATCATCGGGGGTGCGGGGGTGGAGGGCAAGGCGGGGTATGGCCGGATCAGCCTCGGCCAAGCCGCGGTCAAAGCGCGAGCCGCGGCTGCGATGGTGGGCTCGCTCGCTTGCTGTGCTGGTCTGGAGTGGCGGTGACGCCTGCCTCGCCATCCTGGAACAGCAGGCGCAACCGGTCCCCTGGCGCGATCGCGGCAGCGCGGGTGACGGGGTGGCCGGCGCGGTCGAGCACGGCGGCGTAACCTCGGGCGAGGACGGCGTGGTGGGAGACGGTTTCGAGCCGGGCGGCGGCGGCTTCGAGCCGGGTTCGGCGTTCGCGCAGGCGGCTCTGGAGGGGGGCCGGGGAGAGGCGGGAGAAGGTGCGGGCCTCGGCGGCGCGAGCGTGGGCCATGGCGGCGCCGAGCGCGTGGGTGAGGGCGGGGGCGAGCAGGCTCGTGCGGGTGCGTGGCGCGGCGAGCAGGGCGGAGGCGCCGGGCAGGCGGGCCGCGGCGGCGCGGGCGCGGCGTATGGCGACCAGGTTGGGGGCGGCGAGCAGCAGGCGGGTGGCGGCGCCTCGTGCGTGCTGCCGGGCGGCGGCGATGAGGCCGGGGAGGTCCGGGATGCGGCGCTCGGCCTGGGCCAGGGCGCTGCGGCGCGCCAGAAGCAGGTTGGGCAGCGCGAGCTGGAGGCGGAGCGCACGGTCGTCCAGCCGGTGCCGGGCGTTGCCGAGCAGGGAGGGCAGGTCCGGCAGGCCCCGTTCGGCGCGGCCCAGCGCGAGGCGGCGCTCCTGCGTCATCCGGTGCAGCCCGGCGGCCAGGCGGGCCGTGTTCTGCGCCACGGTCGCGACCAGCTCGGTGCGGGAGGGGACGGCAAGCTCGGCGGCTGCGGTGGGCGTCGGGGCGCGGCGGTCGCTGACGAGGTCGATGAGCGTGTGGTCCGTCTCGTGGCCCACGGCGCTGATGAGCGGGATGCGGCAGGCGGCGGCGGCGCGGAGCACGGCCTCGTCGTTGAAGGCCATCAGGTCCTCGAGGCTGCCGCCGCCGCGGGCGATGATCAGCACGCAAGGCCGGGGGATGACGCCGCCCGCCACCAGGGCGTCGAACCCGGCGATGGCGGCTGCGATCCGCGGGGCGGCGGCCTCGCCCTGCACCGGCACGGGCCAGAGCGTGATGGGGCGCGGGAAGCGGCGCATGATGGTGGTGTGGATGTCGTGCAGCACGGCCCCGGCTTCGGAGGTGACGACGCCGACCGTCTCGGGCAGCAGCGGCAGGCGGCGCTTCCGGTCATCCCCGAACAGGCCTTCCTCGGCCAGCTTCAGGCGGAGGCGCTCGATGCGGGCGAGGATGGCACCGGCGCCGGCATATTCGAGGCGCTCGACGATGAGCTGGTATTCGCTGCGGTCCCCGTACGCGGTCACGCGGCCGGTGGCGACCACCTCGAGGCCGTTCTCGGGGGCGAGGCCAAGGCGGGGCACCTGCGTCTTCCAGGCGATGGCTTTGATCTTCCCGCCTTCGTCCTTGAGCGCAAAGTAGATGTGGCCCGAGGGGTATTTCTTGCACTCGGTGATCTCGCCCCGGATGCGGACGCGGCCGAACGCGCCCTCCAGCGTGCGCTTCACGGCACCGCTGATCTCGCTGGGGGTGTATTCTGGAACGTTCGTGGTGGGGGTTGGGGCCGTGTCCATGGGAGCACCCTATGCTAGAGCGGCGCGTAGCTGAAGGAGTAGGCCGATGCGCGTGTTGCTGGTGGGGTCGGGCGGGCGCGAGCATGCGCTGGCCTGGGCGATCTCGGCGTCGCCGTTGCTGGACAAGCTGTTCGTGGCGCCCGGCAACCCGGGGACGGCGGCGCTGCCGCGGACCGTGAACCTTGCCGTGGGCGTCATGCACATCGAGCGGCTGGTGCAGGTGGCGCAGGAGGAGGACATCGACCTGGTGGTGGTGGGCCCCGAGGCGCCGCTGGTGGCCGGGCTGGCGGACGCGATGGCGGCGGGGGGCGTGCGCTGCTTCGGCCCCACGGCGGCGGCCGCGCGGCTGGAGGGGAGCAAGGCGTTCACGAAGGCGTTGTGCGACGAGGCGGGTATCCCGACCGCCCTTTGGGAGCGGTTCGAGGACCGCCAGGCGGCGCTCGAGTTCGTGCGGCGGCGGGGGGCGCCCATCGTGGTGAAGGCGGATGGCCTGGCGGGCGGCAAGGGCGTGGTGGTGGCGAGCACCGACGCCGAGGCGGAGGCAGCGGTGCTTGCGCTGATGGACGATGGTCCGGTGGTGATCGAGGAGTGCCTGGTGGGTCCGGAGGCGAGCCTGTTCGCGCTGTGCGACGGGGTGGATGCCGTGCTCCTGGGCACGGCGCGGGACCACAAGCGGGTGGGCGATGGGGACAGGGGGCCGAACACGGGCGGCATGGGGGCCGTGGCGCCCGTGCCGGGCCTGGATGGCGCGGCGCTGATGGATGTGTTCGTGCGGCCCACGCTCGCGGCGATGGGCGCGCGGGGCACGCCGTTTCGGGGAGTGCTGTTCGCCGGGCTGATGCTGACGGAGGCGGGGCCACGGCTGATCGAATACAACGTGCGCTTCGGGGACCCGGAGTGCCAGGCGCTGTTGCCGCTGCTGCGGAGCGACCTGCTGCCCGCGCTGGTCGCGGCGTGTGACGGGGAGCTGGGACGATACGACCTGCGTTGGCGCGAGGGCGCGTCGGCGGCGGTGGTGCTGGCCGCCGAAGGATATCCGGCGTCGCCCGTGGGCGGGAGCGTGATCGACGGGTTGGAGGCTGCGGCCGCCGTGCCCGGCGCGCTCGTATTCCAGGCCGGGACGCGGGTGGAGGGGGAGCGGCTGCTGGCGGAGGGGGGGCGGGTGCTGACGATCGTCGGCACCGGTGCGGATGCGGCGGCGGCGCGGGCGGCGGCTTATGCGGCGGTGGACCGGGTGCGGTGGCCTGGGGGGTTCTGTCGGCGGGACATCGGCCGGTAGCTCACAGAGCGTTCGTCATCGCGAGCGAAGCGCGGCGATCCAGGGGCCAATGAGCCGGCGCTTGGTGGCCTCTGGATCGCCACGCCTCCGGCTCGCGACGACGGGTTTCTACGCCGCCTCGAACGCCTCGCGGTAGCCGAAAAGGCCGGTACTGCCGCCGGTGTGGAGGAAGACGATGGTCTGGCCGCGGGTGAAGTGGCCCTGGCGGATGAGGTCGATGAGGCCGGCCATGCCTTTGCCGGAGTAGACCGGGTCTAGGAAGATGCCTTCGGTGCGGGCGAGCATCCGAACGGCCTCGACCATGCCGGGCGTGGGTTGGCCGTAGCCGGCGCCGACGTAGTCGCAATTCGCCTCGACGGCGCCGGGTGGGAGAGGGGTGGTGATGCCCATGTGGGCCAGGGTGGCCTCCGCGAGGCGGCGGACGTTGGCTTCCTGGCGGTCCTTGGGTTGGCGAACGCCGATGCCGAGCACCCGGAGCGGGTGGTTCATGGCGTGCAGCCCGGCCACGAGTCCGGCCTGCGTGCCGGCGCTGCCCGTGGCGTGCACCAGGCGGTCGAACACCACGCCCTGCTCGTTGGCTTGCGCCACCATCTCGGCGGCCACGGCTGCGTAGCCCACGGCGCCGACCGCGTTGGAGCCGCCACCTGGGATGAGGTAGGGCTTGGCGCCGTCGCGCTCGAGGCGGGCGCCGACCTCCTCGATGGCGGCCTGCATGTCCGTGCCGCCGGGGCGGTGTTCGATCTCGATGCCCATCAGGCGGTCGAGCAGGACGTTGCCGGAGTTGAGGTATTCGGCGTCGTTGGTGTCGATGCGGTGCTCCAGCACGGCGGTGCACCGCAGGCCGAGCTTGGCCGCGACGGCGGCGGTCTGGCGCACGTGGTTGGACTGGACGGCGCCTTGAGTGACGAGGTGGTCAGCCCCCTCGGCCAGGGCCGCGCCGGCCAGGTATTCGAGCTTGCGGACCTTGTTGCCGCCGCCGCCCATGCCGGTCAGGTCGTCCCGCTTCATCCAGATGTCGGGGCCGCCGAGCGCCCGCGTGAGGTTCGGCAGGCGCTCGAGTGGGGTGGGCGCGGTGCAGAGTTTGACGCGGGGGAATTGGGCGAGGTTCAACGGGGCAGCTCCGGGCGATGAGGGCGTCAACCCTGTCATCCGGGTGGACGGGTGGCAAGCTGGCGGCCTGAAGGCCCCGGGCTCACGCGTTTGGGATGGCACCCCGCACCCGACAGCGCCGTTCCGATCGGGTCCGAGGAGGAGATCCCGCCTTGGACCCCATTTCAAGGACGACCCTTAATGAATTCGAAGTCGACTTTGCTGGCCTGCGTCTCGTGCAGCGTGTTCCTTGCGCTCGGCGCCCCGGGGCATGGGGCGGCGGCCCAAAGTGCTCAGGCCGGTGCCCAGGCTGCTGCACAGGCCGGTGCCCAGGCCGCTGCACAGGACAGCGGAACGATGCGGCGGGCGAGCCCGGAGATGCGGCGGGTGCTCGAGAAGCTGGTGCAGCTCGGCGCCAAGCCCATCGGGACGCTTGGCGTGGAGGAGACGCGGAAGGGGCCGTCCCCGGCCGATGCCGTCAAGGCGGTCCTGCGTGACCAGGGCAAGGACCCGGTGGCGCTGATGGCGGCGTTGGGCGTGAAGAAGCAGGACATGAGCTACCCAACCGGGGGCGGTGCCCAGGCCATCCGCATCTACACGCCCACGAGCCCGATAGGCGGCACCGGGCCGCTGCCGGTGATCCTGTTCATCCACGGCGGAGGCTGGGTGATCGCGGACCTCGACACCTACGAAAGCTCCGCCCTCGCCCTGGCCAAGAAGACCGGTGCGATCGTGGCGAGCGTCGAATACCGGCACGCGCCCGAGAACAAGTTTCCCTCGGCGCATGAGGATACCTTCGCGGCCTACCAGTGGGTGCTGGCGAACGCGGGGAGCTTCGGCGGGGACGCGAGCCGTGTCGCGGTCGCGGGCGAGTCCGCCGGTGGCAACATGGCGATCGACCTGGCCATCCGCGCGCGGGACGAGAAGCTGCAGATGCCGCGGCACATGCTTCTGGTCTATCCGGTGGCGGGCACCAACCTCGCCACACCCTCCTACAAGCAGAACGAGAATGCGGTGCCGCTGAGCAAGCCTGCCATCGAGTGGTTCGTGAAGAACACCGTCCGCAGCCCGGCGGACCTGCAGGATTCGCGGCTGGACGTTTATGGCAAGGCCAACCTCCGCGGGTTGCCCCCCGCGACGATCATCAACGCGGATATCGACCCGTTGGCATCCGACGGCCAGATCCTGGCCGATAAGCTGCGGGCGGCGGGCGTAAAGGTGAAGCGCGAGCTGTATAAGGGCGTGACGCATGAGTTCTTCGGCATGGACGCGGTGGTCGCCGATGCGGCGAAGGCGCAGGACATGGCAGCGCGGGAGCTGAAGACGGCGCTGGCGAGCCGCGGCAGGTAACCGACCGGCGCATCGCCTATGCCTTGACGCCAGCTCGGGCATGAGCGGCGCGCTTTACACGCTGGAGAACCGCTCGAGGGTGACTTTGGTCGGCTCTCGGGCGGGACCGGCAAGTCAAGAACGTCCTAGACAGGCAGCCGCAACCGGGCTCGCAGGCCGCCTAGGGGGCTCTGCTCCAGCATGATCTCGCCGCCATGGGCGCGGGCGATGTCGCGGGTGATGGTGAGGCCGAGCCCGGTGCCGTCAGCCCCGCTTTCGAAGGCGCGGAACACGCTTTCGCGCCGGTCGGGGGGGATGCCCGGGCCGTCGTCGTCGACGCAGAGTTGGACCATGCGGCCGGACTGCGCGGCGCTGAGGCGGATACGCGTTGCGTGGCGGCGGGCGTTGTCGACGAGGTTTGTGAGCGCGCGGCGGGCGGCGTCCGGGCGGAGATTGGCCACCAGCTCGGGGGCGGGCTCGGCTTGCACGTCGGCACCGGCGCGGCGGGCGTTGTTGGCCACGTCTTCCAGCAGGGCCCGGATGTCCACGGGCTGGGCCTGTTCGGCGCCCTCGCCACGGGCAAAGGCGAGGTAGCCGCCGATCATCCGGTCCATCTCGGCGACGTCGGCCGTCATCTCGGCCACGTCGTCGGCGAGTGCCGGGGTGGGGGGGAGGACGGCTAGGGCCAGGCGAAGGCGGGTGAGCGGTGTCCGCAGGTCGTGGCTGACGCCCGCCAGCATTTCGGTGCGCTGCTGCAGGAAGCGCACGATGCGGGCCTGCATGCGGTTGAAGGCTGCGGCGGCTTGGCGGACCTCGGTGGCGCCCTCGGGCTTGATGGGCCCCGGGTCCCGGCCCATGCCGAAGGCCTCGGCGGCGTCGGCCAGGCGGCGGATGGCGCGGACCTGGTTGCGGAGGAACAAGGCGGCGATGGCGAACAGCACGAGAGCGGTGCCGACGACCCAGAGGACGAAGACGTAGATGGTGGTGGCGTATAAGCGCTTCCGCGGCGCCTCCGCCTCCAGCACGCCGCCAGCGACCTGTACACGCACCAGCACGGCGCGCGGGTCCGACGCCCAATCCATGGTGAAGGGGCGGCCCACCTTGGCGGCGAGGGCTGCGGCAAGGTCGTCGTCCATGGGGCCGAGCTGGTTCACGTGCGTGTCGGCCGGCAGCTGGCCCGGCACGACGCGCATGGGGATCTCGAACTGCAGCCAGGCGCTGCGCAGCGTGCCGAGCTGGTCGGAGGGGTAGCGTTCCAGCAGCTCGATGGTGTGAGCGATCTCGCCTGCCACGGCGCCTGCGAGGCGGCGGGAAATGACGTCGAGGTGGTTGCCGTAGAAGAAGGTGAAGGCCACGGCCTGGAGCAGCACCAGCGGCACGAGCACGATGAGCAGCGAGCGGCCGAGCAGGCCCCGAGGCAGCATGCGCTTGATGGTGCGGGCGAGGGGATCCACTACGCCCCCGGCTTCAGCACGTAGCCGCGGCCGCGGACTGTGTGGAGGAAGCGGGGCTCGCGCGGGTCCGGCTCGATCTTGCGGCGCAGACGCGTCACCTGGACATCCACGGCGCGCTCGGTCGCGTCGTCCATCTGCAGCGCATCCACGATGGCTTCGCGGGAAAGAACCTCGCCCGGGTGGGCGGCCAGCGCCTGGAGCAGGGCGGCCTCGCCGCCGGTGAGGTGGACGGGGTCCCCCGCCTCGTCGTCCAGTGTGCCCCGGGCAGCGTCGAAGCGGAGGCTGCCAAGGCGAAGCGGGGCGGTGGATGCGGTGGGCTTGGGCGGTGCGGCCCTGCGGAGCATGGCGCGGAGGCGGAGCACCAGCTCATAGGGTTCGAAGGGCTTTCCCAGGTAGTCGTCGGCGCCGGATTCGAAGCCGGCGATCCGGTCCTCCGGCGCGCCGCGCGCGGTGAGCAGCAGGACGGGGACTGTGGCGTGGTCCTGGCGGAGGGCGGCGGTGAGCTCGAGGCCGGTCTCGCCGGGCATCATGACGTCGAGCACCATGAGGTCTGGCGCGATGGCGCGGAGCTGGCTGCGGGCCTCCTGCGCGTCGGCCGCGGTGGTGACGCGGAAACCCTGCTCGGCGAGGTAGCGCGAGAGGAGGGCGCGGAGCCGCGCATCGTCATCCACCACCAGCACGTGCGCCGTGTCCGTCATGGGGCGCCGTCGAGGACGGCGCGGGCGTGCTCGTCCATGATGCCGCGCATGACCCGGCGGAAGCCGTCGACGGCCGGGCCGCCGGCCTCGCGATAGGCGGCCGCGAGGCGATCGCGCTGGCGTTCGAACAGGCGGCGCTCGAGGGTGCGGCCGGCGTCGGTCAGCGCGAGCAGGCGCTGGCGGCGGTCCGTGCGGCCAGGCGTGTTCTGCACCAGGCCCTGCTCGACGAGGGTGTTCAGCACCCGGGCCAGGCTCTGCTTGGTGATGCGCAGGATTAACAGGAGGTCGCCGACGGTGATGCCGGGTTGGCGGCCGATGAAGTGGAGGGCGCGATGGTGGGCGCGGCCGAGGCCGAGCTCGTCCAGCATGGCGTCGGCGGCGGCCGTGAAGTCCCGGTAGGCGAAGAACAGCATGTCCTGTGCCTGGCGCATCTGCTCCTCGCGGAGGAAGAGGTGGTCGGTCCCGGCGCGGGGGTCGGGCCTTGGGCTCGGGAGCGTGGCCGCACGGTTCTGCATGGCTGGGTTTCCGGCTGCATAGGGCAGCGTTGTTGACTTGTTTGAGCAGGTCATATTACGGTCGGGCCTGTTGAAGCAACATAAATGCGTGGAGGCACGGCTGTGGCACTGGTTCCTTTCGATGACCGCGACGGCACGATCTGGATGGACGGGGCGATGGTGCCCTGGCGCGACGCGAAACTCCATGTCCTGTCGCATGGGCTGCACTATGCCAGCGGCGTGTTCGAAGGCGAGCGGGCCTATGCGGGCAACATCTTCAAGCTGCGGGAGCACTCGCTGCGGCTGATCGCCTCGGGGAAGATCCTGGGGTTCGACATCCCGTGGAGCGTGGAGGAGATCGACGCGGCGTGCGTGGCGGTGCTGGCGGCCAACAACCTGACGGACGGGTATGTGCGGCCGATCGCCTGGCGCGGGACGGAGCAGCTGAGCGTGAGCGCGCAGCAGACCAAGATCCACCTGGCGATCGCGACCTGGGCATGGCCGAACCTGTTCGGGGCGGACCGGATGAAGGGCGTGCGGCTCGGCATGGCGCCGTGGAAGCGGCCGCACCCGGAGACGGCGCCGACGGCGAGCAAGGCAGCCGGGCTGTACATGATCGGGACTCTGAGCAAGCACGCGGCGGAGTCGGCCGGGTTCGACGACGCGCTGATGCTGGACTGGCGGGGCCAGGTGTCGGAGGCGACGGGCGCCAACATCTTCCTCGTGATCGACGGCGCGCTGCACACCCCGGTGCCGGACTGCTTCCTCGATGGCATCACGCGGCGGACGGTGATGGCGCTTGCGAAGACGCACCAGATGCAGGTGGTGGAGCGGGCGATCCCGTTCGAGGATTTGGACCGAGCGACGGAGGTTCTGCTGGCCGGTACGGCGGCGGAGGTGACGCCGGTGCGGGAGATCGACGGGCGGCACTACACGCCCGGGGCGATCACGGAGACGCTGAAGCGGGATTATGACGCGCTGGTCCGGACGTCTCCGGCGGAGGTGGCGGCGCGGGGGGTGTAGGCGGCTCGTTAGGGGCGGGCTGGGGGCCGTGCTTGTCGTCACCCCTCCCCCGTCCCCTCCCGCAAGGGGAGGGGGGAAGAGTGCTCGGCGAGGATGAGGCTGCCGAGGGGGTCGACGGTGGCGCGTTGGCCTTGCAGGACGAGGATGGTGGTGTCGGGTTGCTGGAGGATGGCGGGGCCGTCGATGGTGGTGCCGACGGGGAGGGTGAGGCGGTCCCAGACGGTGGCTTGGACCCAGTTGCCGAGGTGGATTTGGCGTGGGGGGCAGCGTGCGGCCTCGAGGGTGGCTTCGGGGCCGGGGGCGAGGGTGGCGAGGTCGATCTGGGGGCGGCGGCCGATGGCGGCGGTTCGGAGGTTCAGGACGCGGATGGGGGCGTCCATGACGCGGCCGTAGGCGCCGCCGTAGGAGCGTTCGAAGGCGGCTTGGACGATGGCGCGGGTGAGGGGGCCGGAGCCGTCGTGCTCGAGGGGGAGTGGGACCGCCACGGTGTGGGTCTGGCCGGCGTAGCTCATGTCGAGTTCGTGGCGGACCTGGCGGGCGGTGAAGGCCACGCCGGCGCGGTCGAGCAGGGCGGTGAGGTCGGCTGCCACGCGGTCCATGGTGATGCGGAGTGTGGCTGGGTCGAGGGTGGCGAGCGTCGTGTCGAGCGTCTGCACGCGGTCGTGGCGCATGTCGGCGATGACGCAGCCGAGGGCGCTGGTGACGCCGGGGTAGCGGGGGATGAGGGCGCGGGCGAGGCCGACCTCGCGGATGAGGGCGCCGGCGTGGAGGCCGCCGCCGCCGCCGAAGGGCATGAGGGAAAAGCGTTGGGGGTCGTGGCCGCGCTCGATGCTGACGAGGCGGAGAGCGCTGGCCATGCGGGCGTTGGCGACGCGGAGGATGGCTTCGGCGGCTTGCAGGCGGTCGAGGCCGAGGGGGCGGCCGACCTGGGCCTCGATGGCGCGGCCGGCGGCTTCCGTATCCAGGCGGACCAGGGTGCCGCCGATGGGGCGTTCGGCGTCGATGCGGCCGAGAACCACGTTCGCGTCCGTCAGCGTGGCCTGGGTGCCACCCTGGGCGAAGCAGACGGGGCCTGGGACGGAGCCGGCGCTTTCCGGCCCCACCTGCAGCAGCCCGGCGCCGTCGATCCGCGCGATGCTGCCGCCGCCGGCGCCGATCGTGGCGATCTCGATCATCGGCGTGCGGATGACGAGGCCGAAATCGATGGTGGTCTGGGCGGCCAGCGACGGCTCGCCGCCCACGACGAGGCTGACGTCGAAGCTGGTGCCGCCCACGTCGCCGGTGATGATGTCCTTGTAGCCGGCGGTGCGCGCGATGTGGGCGGCGGCGATGACGCCGGCGGCCGGGCCGGAGAGGGCGGTGCGGATGGGCAGGCGGCGGGCGGTGTCCACGGACATGACGCCGCCGTTGGACTGGACGATCAGGAACTCGCCGTGGAAGCCGCCTGCGCGGAGGCCGGTGTCGAGCTTGTCCAAGTAGGGGCCGACGGTGGGCTGCAGGATGGCGTTGAGCGCGGCCGTGCTGGTGCGCTCGAACTCACGGATCTCGGGCAGGATGTCGGCGCTGGCGGCGAGGTGCGCGTTGGGCCAGACGCGGCGTGCGGCCTCGAGGGCAGCCTGCTCGTTGGCCGGGTTGCGGTAGCTGTGGAGGAAGACGATGGCGAGGCTTTCGGCGCCGCGCTCGAGCAGGGTGCGGCAGGCAGCCTCGATCTCGGCAGGGTCGATCGGCTCGAGGATGGTGCCGTCGGCGAGCGTGCGTTCGCAGACCTCGATGCGGCGGTCGGCGGGGATGGGCGGGTCGAAGCTGCCGAGCAGGCCCCAGGTGGCGCGCCGGTCGCGGCGGCGCATGGCGAGAATGTCGCCGAAGCCGGCCGTGGTGATCAGCCCGGCGCGGCCGCCCTTGCGCTCGAGCAGCGCGTTGGTGCCGACGGTGGTGCCGTGGACGATGGCGGCGATGGCGGGGAGGTCGGCCAGGCCCTCGATGCCGCGGCGGAAGCCCACGGCCTCGTTGCCGCGGGTGCTGGGGACCTTCCCCACGCGGGCCTGGCCGGTGGCTTCGTCGAACACGAACAGGTCCGTGTAGGTGCCGCCGACGTCCACGCCGATGACGATCCGGGGCGGGCTGGGGCGCGTCATGGGCTGCCCCAGCCGCCGCCGCCCGGGGTTTCGAGGCGGATGCGGTCGCCCTGGGCGAGCTTGACCCCGACCGCCTTCGCGCCGAGCGGGGGTTGCGACCAAGTGCCGGATTGCCTGAACGAGACGACGTTGCAGGCGCCCGGGCCGCCGCCCAGCACGCCTTGGGGCGGGTGGCGCGCGCGCTCGGCGAACACGAAGGCCTCGGCCGTGGGGGCCAGCAGCTCGATCTCGTAGATGGCGCCCTGGCCGCCCGGGTGTTGGCCCACGCCGCCGGAGCCGGGGCGGAGCGACCACCGGGTGTAGCGGACGGGGTAGGCGGCCTCGAGGATCTCGACGGGCGGGATGATGGCGGTGGCGATGGGCGGGTTGCCGTGGCTGAGGCCGGGGCCGGCATGGGTGCCGCCATGGCCGCCGCCGAAGAACTGGAACAGCACGAAGCGGGAGCCGTCCGTGCGGTGCCCGGCGACCGAGAGGGCGTTGATGGTGCCGTAGGCGTTGGCCAGCGCACGGTCCGGGCGGATGCGGGCGAAGGCGCTGAACAGGACGTCGACGATGCGGAGCGCGGTTTCCGTGTAGCCGCCCGTGGGCGCGGGGCGCTGCGCGTCCAGCAGCGAGCCCTCGGGAATGCGGATGTCCACCGGGTCCAGGACGCCGGTGTTGGCGGCGATGTCGGGGAAGAGGTGCTTGAGCGCCACATAGACGCTTGCGACCGTGGTGGCACGGCTGATGTTGACCGGGCCGGCGGTGGCGGGGGCGGTGCCGCCGAAGTCGATGGTGAGGTGATCGTTCGCGATAGTGAGGGTGGCGGCGATGCGGAGCGGCGTGTCCGTGCGGCCATCGTTGTCGAGCCAGTCCTCCTGGGACCAGGTGCCGTCGGGCAGGGCGGCAAGCTCGGCGCGGAGCCCGGCGGCGGCGCGGCTGCGGAGCTGGGCGAAGGCCTCGAGCACGGTGTCGGCGCCGTATTCGTCGAGCAGGGCGTCGAGCCGGGCGGCGCCGAGGTCGAGCGCGCCGAGCTGGGCCTGCAGGTCCCCCCAGGCGGTGGTGGGCAGACGGGAGGCGGCCAGGATGATGTCCACGATGTCCTGCCGGATGTCGCCTGCCGCGTAGAGGCGCACCGGGGGGATGAGAACGGCCTCCTGGAAGTATTCGGTGGCGGCCGGGTTGTAGTTGCCGGGGACGGGGCCGCCGAGGTCGTGCCAGTGGCCGACGGAGCCGAGCCAGCAGACGAGGCGGCCTTCGCGGAAATGGGGGCGCACCAGGCGCATGTCGTTGAGGTGGGTGCCGCCGAGGTAGGGGTCGTTGAAGGCGAATACGTCTCCGGGTGCGGCGTCCGGGAACTTGTCGATCACGGCGCGGGCGGCGAAGGCCATGACGCCGACGAAGATGGGCAGGCCCGAGCGGCCCTGGACGAGGGTAGCGCCGGAGGTGGCGTCGTATAGGCCGTGGCAGGCGTCGTGCGCTTCGGCGATGGTGGGGTTGAAGGCGCGGCGGAAGAGCGTGGCGTCCATCTCGTCGGCGATCGCCTCGAGGCGGCCGCGGAGGACGGCGAGGGTGACGGGGTCGAGTGTCATTCGTATTTGGCGCCGGCTTGCAGGATGGCGTCGGTGCCGAGCAGCCCGTTCAGGCCCTGGAAGTCGAACATGCGGTCCCGGAGGGCTGCCGTGGTGCCGTCCTGCCTGAGGGTGGCGAAGTAGTGCTGGAGCGCGTGGGTGAGGGCCCGGACGGTGCCGCCGGGGAAGATGACGAGGCGGAAGCCGATGGCGCCGAGGCTTGCAGTGCTGGCGATGGGGGTGCGGCCCCCTTCGACCATGTTGGCCAGCAGCGGCACGCGGGGGGCGAAGCGGGTGGCGATGGCCTGGAGCTGCTCGGTGCTCTCAGGCGCCTCGATGAACAGGATGTCGGCGCCGGCCTCGAGGTAGGCTTCGGCGCGGTCGATGGCCTGGGAGAACCCCTCCACGGCGATGGCGTCGGTGCGGGCGATGACGAGGGCGTGGTCCCGCGCGTCGAGGGCGGCCTTGATCTTGCCGACCATCTCGGGCGCGGGGATGAGGCGCTTGTCCTGCAGGTGGCCGCAGCGCTTGGGGAAGGCCTGGTCCTCGAGCTGCAGGGCGGCGGCGCCGGCACGCTCCAGCACGCGCACGGTGCGTTGCACGTTGAGCGCGTTGCCCCAGCCGGTGTCGGCGTCGACGATGGTGGGGATGGAGGTGCGCTCGGCGATGTGGGCCATGACTTCGGCCACTTCCGTAAGCGAGGTCAGGCCGATGTCGGGGCGGCCGAGCTTGGTGTAGGCGACGGAGGCGCCGGAGAGGTAGGCGGCCTCGAACCCGGCGGCCTCGACCATGGCGGCGGTGAGGGCGTCGTAGACGCCGGGTGCGAGCAGGGGCGTGTTGGCGCGAAGGCGGTCGGCGAGGCTCATCGCGGCATGAGGCGGTGGGGGCGGGGGGTTGTCAACGCGGGGCCACGCGACGACGGTATTCGGATGGCACGGACGCTCCTGGACAAGATTTGGTCGGCGCATGTGGTCGCGACGCGGGAGGATGGGCAGGACCTGCTCGCGGTCGACCGGCACTACGTGCACGAGGGCAGCTTCCATGCGTTCGGGATGCTCGAGCATGCCGGGCGGGCGGTGCGGCGGCCGGAGCTGACGTTCGCGGTGGCCGACCATTACGCGCCGAGTGCGGCGCGGCCGAACCCGCCCATGGCGGCGGACGTGGCGGGCATGATGGTGCAGCTGCGGGGCAACGCGGCCCGGCACGGGGTGGCGCTGCTCGACCTCGAGGATGCGCGGCAGGGCATCGTGCATGTGGCGATGCCGGAGCAGGGGCTGACCTTGCCGGGGCTGACGGTGGTGTGCGGGGACAGCCATACGAGCACGCACGGGGCGTTCGGGGCGCTGGGGTTCGGGATCGGGGCAAGCGAGGTCAGCCATGTGCTGGCGACCCAGGCGATCTGGCAGGCGCGGCCGCGGAGCCTGCGGATCAGCGTGGAGGGGCGGCTCGGGGCGCATGTGGCGGCGAAGGACCTGGTGCTGGCCATCATCGCGCGGATCGGGGCGGCGGGCGCGGTGGGGCACGTGATCGAGTATGCCGGGACGGCGGTGCGGGCACTGTCGATGGAGGGGCGGATGACGCTCTGCAACATGAGCATCGAGGCCGGGGGGCGGGCCGGGCTGGTGGGGCCGGACGAGGTGACGTTCGCGTGGCTCGAGGGGCGGCCGATGGCGCCACGGGAGGCTGCGTGGCATGCGGCGGTGGCCGGCTGGCGCGGGTTGCCGACGGAGGATGATGCGGCGTTCGACGGGGAAGTGTCGCTGGACGGGGCGGCGGTGGCGCCGAGCGTGACGTGGGGGACGAGCCCGGAGACGGCGCTGCCGATCGGCGCGCGCATCCCGGACCCGGCGGCGGAGCCGGACCCGGTGCGGCGGCGCACGATGGAGGAGCAGCTGCGCTACATGGGCCTGGTGCCAGGGGCGGCGCTGGAGGGGACTCCGGTCGACCGCGTTTTCATCGGCAGCTGCACGAACGGGCGGCTCGAGGATCTCCGCGCCGCGGCCGCCGTGCTGCGCGGCCGCCGGGCGAGCGTGCCGGGGCTGGTGGTGGCGGGGAGCACGCCGGTGAAGCGGGCTGCGGAGGCGGAGGGGCTGGACCGGGTGTTCACCGAGGCCGGGCTGGCGTGGGGCGAGGCGGGGTGCAGCATGTGCGTCGGCATGAACGGCGACCTGGTGCCGCCTCGTGAGCGCTGTGCGAGCACGAGCAACCGGAACTTCCCCGGGCGGCAGGGGCCGGGAAGCCGGACCCATCTGATGTCGCCGGCCATGGCGGCTGCGGCGGCGGTGGAGGGGCGCATCGTGGACGTGCGGCGGCTCGCATGAAGGCTGGGGCGTGAGGCCGTTCGGGGTGGTTCGGGGCCGGGGCGCGGTGCTCGACCGGGCGAACGTCGACACGGACCAGGTCATCCCGGCGCGCTTCCTGCGGCGGCCGCGCGGGACGGGATATGGGCCCTACCTGTTCCATGACGAGCCGGAGCTGCTCGCGGCGGCGGCGGGGGCGGTCGTGCTGTTCGCGGGGGCGAATTTCGGCTGCGGGTCTTCGAGGGAGGGGGCAGTCTATGCGCTGGCGGATGCGGGGGTGCGATGCGTGGTGGCGCCGTCGTTCGGGGACATCTTCGCCGGAAATGCCGGGAAGAACGGGCTGCTGACGTTGGCATTGGACGAGGACGCCACGGCGGCGCTGCGGGCGGCGGTGGCGGGCGGTGGCGACGTAGCGGTGGACCTGCCCGGCCAGACGGTCACGGCGGGGGCAGTGCGGTTGGAGTTCGCGATCGAGCCATTCCGCAAGCGGCTGCTGGTGGAGGGATTGGACGATATCGGGCTGACTTTGCTGCATGCGGCGGCGCTGGAGGACTGGGCGGCCCGGGATGCGGCGGCGCGGCCGTGGATGGTGCCGGGCTAGTCGCTGCAGCCGCCGCAGCCACCCCCGCCGCCGCTGTCGCCGCCGCTGCCGCTGCCGCCATCCCCGCCGGTCGTGCCACACCCGGTGGTGCCGCCGCCGGAGGAACCGCTCTCGGTGCGGTGCCGGGCCAGGGCGGCGTAGGGGGTGCCGGCGAGGAGTGCGCCGCCGCCGAGGGCGAAGGCGAAGGGGAGCTCGTCGTCGAGCGGGGCGCGGGCGGCACGGCGGTTGGCGCCGCGTTCGGCATCGAGGGCTGCCTTGCCGGTGCGGGTGGAGAGCGGCGGGTGGCGGCTGAGCACCAGCGCGATCAGGACCGTGACGAAGACCAGCACGACGAGGATGCCGATCGGGCGATCTCGAGAGAGGCCGACCATGATCTTCGTGAGGCCGAGCAGGAATAGCGCCCCGAAGCAGAGGGCGAGCTCGCGGTGCCACCGTGTGCGCTGGGCGTCGTTCGGGGCCAGGCCGGCCCAGGCGAGCCCGTCGCCGATGCCCTCGGCCTGGCGGGTCAGGGCGGAGCGGACGTTGGCGACCGTGGCGACGCCGGAGAGCGCGTGGGCGAAGGAGCGCAGGTTTGGCGGCGGCTGGACGGCCGCATCGCGCTCGAGGACGCGGCCGCGTTTGTCCATCCGGGCGGCGCCCGAGGCCAGCAGGGCGAGGATGATGGTGTCGAGCGCGCGGTCCCGGCCCCCGGTCAGCCAGGCGATCTCGACCGGGCCGAGGCCCTGGCGATCGTTGATCGTGGGCTTGGGGCCGATCGTGTGCTTGCGGGCGGTGATGAGCAGGATGGCGGCGATCAGCAGCCCGGCTTAGAGCGCGAGGAACGGGGGGCCGGGCCAGTCGAGCGGGTTGGTCGGCATCAGCGTCTCCACGGGAGCGTTATGGCGAGGGTGCGCGCGGCGTCGATGGTGCGGTAGCGGGGGCGGGCGGCGAACCGTCGGTGGGTGGCGGGCCAGAGCGCCTCGGGCGCGGGGCCGAACCAGGTCTCGTAGGCAGCGAGGGTGGCGGCGTATTGGGCGCGGTAGGTGGTGGTGGCCGCTGGGCCGCCGGGGGTGGGGTCGTGGTGGAGGGGCGTCTGCAGCGCCTGGCCGCACCATCGGTCCCAGTAGTCGCGCGTGTAGGCGAGGTGGAGGTGCCAGACCTCGTCCACTTCCTCGCTGGGGGTGGACGGGGTGGGCCGGGCGACGCAGAGGAAGGCGAAGCGGCGATATTCGGCGATGGCGGCCTGGGCGAGGCCGATGGGCCAGCCGTGGTCGCGGGCGAGGCGGGCGGTGAAGTTGAAGGGTGTTGGCGGCGCGAAGTCATGCGCATCGATGCGGCGCCAGAGGTCGCGCAAAGCTTCGGTCCAAACGGGCGGGATGCCGTCCATCGCCATTCTCATAGCATGGTCTCTGGCTGAAGTGATCGTTGGGAACAGTTGGGGCCTGCTGGGGTGGGCTGCTTCCAAGGGGGATGCAGTTCGGCTAAACCCGACCGCGTTGCGGGCCGGGCGCCGCCGAGGCCGCTCGCGCGCTTCGCCCGGGGTCGGACGGGTTGGGGAGCGCGATGCGGGTTCTGGTGACGGGCGGCGCTGGGTTCGTGGGCAGCCATGTTGCGCTGGCTCTCGGCGACAGGGGTGCCGAGGTGGTCGTGCTCGACAACCTGGTGTTGGGGCACCGGGAGGCGGTGCCGGCTGGGGTGAGGCTGGTCGAGACGGACCTTGCCGACCATGCGGCGGTGGATGCGGTGCTGGCCGATGGGCCATGGGATGCGGTGCTGCACTTCGCGGCGGCATCCCTGGTGGGCGAGAGCATGCGGCAGCCGATGAGGTACCTGATCGAGAACGGGGCGTCAGGTTTCGGGCTGATCGACTCGTGCATCCGGCACGGGGTGCGGCGTTTCGTGCTGAGCTCGACGGCGGCGGTGTTCGGGGAGCCGGAAGCGCTGCCGCTCGTGGAGGAGTCACGGACGGCGCCGCAATCGCCCTACGGTGAGAGCAAGCTGATGCTGGAGCGGGCGCTGTATTGGGCGGACCAGGTGCACGGACTTCGGAGTGCGGTGCTGCGGTATTTCAACGCGGCAGGGGCGGACCCGGACGGCCGTGCGGGGGAGGACCACACGCCGGAGACGCACCTGATCCCGCTTGCGATCGATGCGGCGCTGGAGCGTCGGCCGCCTCTGGTGGTGTTCGGCGACGATTATCCGACTCCGGACGGCACGTGCGTTCGGGACTACGTGCACGTTGCGGACTTGGCTGAGGCGCATCTGGCAGTGCTACCGTTGCTGGAGCAGCGGAGCGGCACGTTCAATCTCGGCAACGGGGCCGGGCACAGCGTCTCGGAGGTGATCGCCTCCGTCGGGCGGGTATTGGGGCGTCCCGTTCCGCACCGGATCGGGGCGCGACGCCCGGGGGACCCGGCGGCCTTGGTGGCTTCGTCGGATCGGCTAAGGACGCAGACGGGTTGGCAGCCGCGTCATTCAGGATTGGATGCGATGGTCGAGACGGCCGCGCGTTGGCGGGTTGCACATCCCAAAGGGTATGTCTGAAAGCCGAAGGGGCCCAGACCTTTCGGTCCGGGCCCCCAACCGGGCAGGTTTGGTCGTGACCGTCAGTTGGCGCGGCGGCGCGCCACGATCAGGCTGACCGCGCCGAGGCCGAGCAGGGCCAGGCTGGCCGGCTCGGGAACCGGGACGGCCGCAAGTTCGGCCGAGTCGAACTGCACCTCGCTCAGGCCGACGAACCCATTCCCGTTGAAGCTCAGCAGGTCCGACAGTCGGACATACTGACCAGTGGCGCCGACCGGGACGATCTGGGAGAAGTCGATTGTGCTGGACCCGGGCGCCTGAGAAAGGTTGATAGTGCCGAGGCTGGTGAACGTCGTGCCGTCCGTGGACGTGCTCAGCGTTGCGCGGGCAACGCCAACCGCTGTTTGGCCCGTCTCGTTGGCGTTCCACACACGCATCTTTGCGATATTGTAGGTGGCGCCAAGGTTGAAGGTGATCAACGGGTTCGGGTCAGCTTCGCCGCCGAAATAGGCCTCAATGCCACCGCCATTGCTCTCCCACATCGTCCCATCCGGGGACGCCGAGTGGAAACCGCCGGCAAGCCCGGAGCTATCCACCGTGTGCGAGGCACCGCGGTCGAAATAGCCTACGCCGACCGTGCTGGAAGCGCTAGCCGTCACGCCCGAGATCAGCGCAGCCTGCGCCTGGCTTACAAACGCTGCAGAGGCCAAGAGCCCCGCGATAAAAATGTTCTTCATGATCTCTCCTGCCCTGGCCTCGATGGACCGTCTGGGATCGTTAAAACGCAGGAGGGAAACCATTGCAACGTCAAACTGGCCAGCCAAACAATTCTCGTTATTCTCCCATCAATTGATGAGTGCGCGGCGATAAGAACGTCGGCGACCGAGCCCTGGCTAGCGGAACATCACTCGTTCAGCGAGGAGGAACGGTGCATCCGAACCTGCCTGCGTGAACAGTGCAAAGCCGTTAACTGTACGTGAGTGCAAGAGGGCGGCGGGAAACACGCTTTGCGCTGCAGGGTGCACCGCCGCGTGCTCGGATGCCGACAGCCGTCGCGTCAGCGTCATGTGGAAGAACCACGTGGAGAGGACATAGGGATATCCCCACGCCGTGAGCATCGCCTCCTGGGCCGCCCCCAACCCGCCAGCCCGGCGCCGGGCAAGTTCGTGCTCCGAAGGCGGGGCGCGGTGCCGGTCGAGCTCGACCACGCAGGCGTCGGCGAGCGCGTGGAGCGCCGGGCACGGAGCGGTTTCGCGAAGGGCAAGGAACCCGCCGAGCGTGGCGAGCTCGAGCGGCGGCAACTCGAAAGGCTGGAGACGGCGCGCCAGGGCGTGCAGGTCCTCGAGCAGGTCATGATAGGGCGTTGCCAGCTTGAAGGGGGGTTTGAGGGTCGCGTGGAAGCCATAGCGGCGGGCGTCGGCCGTGAGCTCCGCCAGGCCCGGCACGGGCGGCTGCTGCACGGCGGCGCCCGTCTCGGCATTCCGCCCCAACCAGGCGCTGGCGGCGCGCCAAAGCGGGTCGGAGGGCTCCGGCGCCCAATACACGGCGACCCGGACCAAGCTAGATGACCCGTTCGCCTGCGCGCCACACCTGGCGGACAACGGGCAGCCGCTCGTGCTCGCGCAGGCGCACGAGATCGGCGCGCAGCCCGGGGGCCAGACGCCCACGGTCGTTCAGGCCCGCCATGGCGGCGGCGTTGGCGGTGACCATGGCCACGCCCTGCGGCAGGCTGATGCCGGCCTCCCGCACGCAGGCGAAGGCGGCCTCCACGAGGGCGGCCGGCACGTAGTCGCTGGCGAGCGCGTCCACGGCGCCTTCCCGCACCAGGTCGGCGGCCGACACGTTGCCCGAATGGCTGCCGCCGCGGACGATGTTGGGGGCGCCTGCGATCACCTGCATGGCGCGCGCCTTCGCGGCCCGGGCGGCCTCGAGGCTCACGGGGAACTCGGCGACGCGGATGCCGTCCTGGTGGTTCTCCTCCACCTCTTGCTCCGTGCGGTCGTCGTGGCTGGCCAGGACGGCAAGGTGGCCGCGCATGCGGGCCAGGAGGGCGGTGCGGTTCGGGTTGCGCAGGCGCTCGCGCTGGGCCTGCAGCTCGGCGATGCGCTGCTCCACCCACTCCGCCGTGTGTCCCTCGCGGCGGCGCATGGCGCGATACCGGTCCATGTTGGCGTATTGGCCCACGCCGGGCGAGTGGTCCATGAGGCTGACCATGCGGACGCGCGCGTGGTCGGCCACGGGTTCCAGCAGGCTCAGCATGTCGAGGGCGGGGAGTTCGCAACGCAGGTGCAGGAAGTGTTCGGCCTTGAACAGCCCGGTGTCGGCCAGCGCATCGAGGTCGGCCACGCCTTCCTGGAAAGTTTGCGTGCGGCCCTTGTCGAAGCCGAGGTCGCCCAGGCAGAGCGCATCGAGCACGGTGGTGACGCCGCTGGCGGCGCACTGGGCGTCGTGCGTGATCATGGCGGAGCGGGACGGCCAGCGGGCGTTGGTGCGGGGCTGGACCTGGCGCTCGAGGTTGTCGGTGTGCACGTCCACCACGCCCGGCATGATCGTGTCGCCCTCGCAGTCGATGGCGCCTGGCGCGTGGCTGGTGCCGGGCTGGATCTCGAGGATGTGGGTGCCCTCGAGGACGATGGTGCCGTGGACGAGGCTGTCGGGCAGGACGAGGCGGGCGTTGGTGAGGATCATGCGGCGTCCTGGTGCGGGATGCGGTTCGGCAATACGGCCATGGGAAGCACGGGGAGCGTGGTGTCGCACACGGCGGCGCGGACCGCCACGTCGTGGAAGATGCCGACGATGGCCGCCCCTCGGGCCTTGGCCTCGTGGATCATGCCGACCACGACGGCGACGTTCTCGGCGTCGAGGCTGGCCGTGGGCTCGTCGAGCAGGAGGACCGGGTGGCCGGCGATGAAGCCACGGGCCAGGTTCACGCGCTGCTGCTCGCCGCCGGAGAAGGTTGCGGGCGGCAGGGCGTGGAGGCGGGCCGGGATGTTGAGCCGGGTGAGCAGGGTCTCGGCGCGGGCGCGGGCTTCGGCCTGCCCGGTGCCGCGGGCCATGGCGGCTTCGGCCACGATCTCGAGCGTCGGCACGCGAGGGATGGTGCGGAGGAACTGGCTGACGTAGCCGAGCGTGCGGCGGCGGACCTCGAGCACGGTGCGGGGCGGGCTCGCGGCGATGTCGACCCAGGCACCGCCGTGCCAGACGAGGATGCGGCCCTGGTCGATGCGGTAGTTGCCATGGAGGCTGCGCATGAGGGTGGACTTGCCGGCGCCCGAGGGGCCGACGAGGCCGAGGCACTGGCCGGCGGCGACCTCGAGGGCCACGCCCCCGAGCACCGGGAGCTGAAGGCCGCCCTGGAGATGCAGGGTGAATGTCTTGCCGACGGCTTCGGCGCGGAGCATGGGGCGGGTGGCGGATGCTTCGCTTTCGGACGCATCGATCACTTGAAGCACTCCGTCATCGCGAGCCGAAGGCGTGGCGATCCAGGGGACGAAAGCGCGGCACCCAATGGCTCCTGGATCGCCACGCTGCACTCGCGATGACGAATTGGTGCCGCATGCGCCGTCGTGCCCCGAAGATGCCTCATGCGCTCAGCACCGAGCTGACGAGGAGCTGCGTGTATCCGTGCTGCGGGTCGTCCAGCACCTGGTCGGTCAGCCCGGTCTCCACCACGCGGCCGCGCTGCATGACCATGATGCGGCCGGCGAGCAGGCGGGCCACGGCAATGTCGTGGGTCACGAGCACGACGGCGATGCCCAGGCGTGCGACCAGGGTGCGGATGAGGTCCAGGAGGCGCGCCTGGACGCTGACGTCGAGGCCACCGGTGGGCTCGTCCATGAACACGAGGCGAGGGTGGGTCACGAGGGTCCGGGCGATCTGCAGGCGCTGGAGCATGCCGCCGGAGAAGGTGCCGGGCATGTCGTCGATGCGGGACGGGTCGATCTCGACCTGTTGCAGCCAGTCGATGGCGGCGGCGCGGATGCTGCCGTAGTGGCGGCTGCCCTGGGCCATCATGCGCTCGCCGACGTTGCCGCCGGCCGACACCCGCATGCGGAGCGCGTCTCGCGGGTTCTGGTGGATGAAGCCCCAGTCCGAGCGGTGGAGGGCGCGGAGTGCGGGGGCCGGCATGGTGCCGAGGTCGGACACGCCGCCGTCGGCGCTCCTTACCTGGACGTGCCCGGCGTCGGGGCGCATGCGGCCGGAAAGGACGTCGAGCAGGGTCGTCTTGCCCGAGCCGGATTCGCCGACGATGGCGAGGACCTCGCCGGGCCAGAGGTCGGCGTCGACACCGTCGAGCGCCGGGATGGCGCCGAAGTGCAGCTCGAGGCCGCGTGCCGCGAGAAGGGCGCCGTCTTCCATCATGCAGCTTCCTGGGCGGCCACGCGGGTGGTGCAGTGGTCGGTGTCCGAGCAGACATACATCCGGGTGCCGCGGTCGTCGGTCACCACCTCGTCGAGGTAGGTCGTGGCGTCGTTGCAGAGCGCGCAGGCGTGCGGCGCGCGGATGGCGCGGAACGGGTGGTCGTCGAAGTCGAGGCTGACCACGTCCGTGTGGGGCGGGATGGCGTAGATCCGCTTCTCCCGTCCGGCGCCGAACAGCTGGAGCGCGGCCGAGCGGTGCAGCTTCGGGTTGTCGAAGGCCGGGATGGGCGAGGGGGACATCAGGTAGCGGCCATGGACCATCACCGGATAGTCGTAGCTGGTGGCGATGTGGCCGTAGCGGGTGATGTCCTCGTAGAGCTTCACGTGCATCAGGCCGTATTCGGCCATGGCGTGCATGCGCCGGGTCTCGGCGCGGCTGGGCTGCAGCTTGCTCATCGGCTCGGGCATGGGCACCTGGAAGACGAGGATCTGGCCCTCGTGCAGCGGGTGCTCGGGGATGCGGTGGCGTGTCTGGATGATGGTGGCGTCGGCCGTGTGGGTGGTGGTGGCGACGCCGGCGGTGCGGGCGAAGAAGCGGCGGATGCTGACGGCGTTGGTGGTGTCGTCGGCGCCCTGGTCGATGACCTTCAGCACGTCGTCGCGGCCCAGGATGCTGGCCGTCACCTGGATGCCGCCCGTGCCCCAGCCGTAGGGCAGCGGCATCTCGCGCGAGCCGAACGGGACTTGGTGGCCCGGGATGGCGACGGCCTTGAGCAGGGCGCGGCGGATCATGCGCTTCGTCTGCTCGTCCAGGTAGGCGAAGGTGTAGTCGGTCATTGTGTCGTCGGTCATGGTGTCTTCGGTCATGGTGTCGTCGGTCATGGTGTCTTCGGTCATTCTGCGGCCTCCTGAAGCGGGGCCGCCTCCACGTCTGCGCGCATGCGGCGGATGGTTTCGAGCTCGCTCTGGAAGTCCACGTAGTGCGGCAGCTTGAGGTGCTCGACGAAGCCGGTCGCCTCGACGTTGTCGGAATGGTACAGGACGAACTCGATATCCTGCGCGGGCGCGCCGGTGGCCTCGCCCAGCTCCTCGGCGCGGAGGGCACGGTCGACGAGGGCCATGCCCATCGCCTTGCGTTCGCCATGGCCGAAGCAGAGGCCGTAGCCGCGGGTGAACTGGGGGGGCGCCGTCTTGGAGCCTGCGAACTGGTTGACCATCTGGCACTCGGTCAGCACCAGGTCGCCGATGTCGATCGGGAAGCCGAGCTCGGGCGGCTCGAGCCATACGGCCGCCTCGCCCACGCGGAGCTCGCCGACGAAGGGGTGGGTGCCGCCCCAGCCGCGCTGGGTGGAGTAGCCGAGGGCGAGCAGGAAGCCCTCGTCGCCGCGGGCCAGCGCCTGGAGGCGGGTGTCGCGGCCGGCGGGGAAGGCGAGGGGCTCGCGGGTGAGATCGGCCGGCGCCGCGGCGCTGGGGGCCGGATCGGGCTCGACGAGGCCTTCATGGTTCAGGATGGCGAAGACCGGGGGCGTGTCGCCCGGCGCGGCGTCCGCCTCCGGGGGCGCAGGCGGCGCCTCGGAGAGCGTGGGGTCGAGCAGGCGGTGCGTGTAGTCGTAGGTCGGGCCGAGGAGCTGGCCGCCGGGCATGTCCTTGAAGATGGCGCTGACCCGGCGCTGCAGGCGCATCGCGGCCGTGTCCACTGGGCGGCTGTGGCCGAAGCGGGGCAGGGTGGTGCGGAAGGCGCGGAGCAGGAACGCGGCCTCGATGAGGTCTCCCTGGGCCTGCAGGATGGCGCGGGCGGCGAGCTCTCGGTCGTAGCAGGCGCCCTCGGCCATCACGCGGTCCACGGCGCGGCCGAGCTGGGCCTGGACCTGTGCGGCGTCGATGGCGGGGAGCGCCGGGTCCCCGCGGCGGGCGCTCGCGAGCCACGCATGCGAGGCGTCGATGGCGCGCTCACCGCCTTTTACGGCGACGTAGGCCATGTCAGCCCTCCTTGATGGACACGGTGCGCGGCAGGGCCGCGAGCCGGTCGCCGGCGCAGAGGATGAGGTCGATGCCGCGAGGATAGCGGGCGTGGTTCGCGGCCCATTGCGCGACGAAATCCGGCGCGAGGCCGTCGACGGCGAGGGTCGTGGGGGCCGCGAGGCCAGGACCTTCGAGGCGGAGGAGGCGGCCGGTGCCGAGGGCGGCGACCTGGAGGATGAGGGTGGCGCTATCCTCCGGGCCCTCGTCGGTGCCGGCATCGAGGGTGGCCAGCTTGATGGGCGAGAGTGCCAGGGCGAAGGCGGCGTGCCCGAGCACGGCCGCGGGGGCGCCGGTGTGGAAGGTGCCCCAAGGGCGGGCGGCCTCCGCCGCGTCGTCGAGCCAAAGCGGCGTGTCGATGTCGACCAGGGTGAGCAGCACGCAAGCCGTGGCCCGGTCGAGGGGGGGCGGGGGCTCGGGCGGACCCGCGACCACGTGGACGCAGCCTGGCCGTGCCATGGCCTCGAGCACGGCGCGGAACCCGGCCTGGGCGTCGTGCACGGGGTCGACGAAGCCTGGATGGGCGAGGTTCGTCATGAGCGCATGGTGGCCATGGTGAAGAACTGGACCTGCGTGGCGGCGGCGCGGCGGGCCGTGGTGGCGGCGGCCTCGGCCTGCGTGGCTGCGAGGGGGGCGATCACGGCCCGCTGCACGGCGTCGTGGGCGGCCGGGTCCTGCAAGGCGGCGTCCAGCGCTGCGGCGAGCTCGGCGCGGCGGAGGTCCCGGCCCAGGCAATAGGCGTGGCCCAGCAGCCCGGCCTCGGTGCGGATGGTGCAGCGGCTGACGGTCGCCTCACCCAGGTTGAAGGGTTGGCCGGTGCCGCCCGCGCGGCCCTGCAGCATGACGAGGCCGAGTTCGGGACCGCGGAGGCGGGTGTAGGTCGGGAGAAGGCCTTCGGCGCGTGCCGTCAGCTCGTCGGCGCTTGCGCGGGCGAGGGTGGCCATCCAGCGTTGGCGCGCGCTCTGGGGCGAGCTGGGAAGGAGGGTGGGCATGTCGGTCCCGGCCAGTGTTGTCTAGACAAGTAGCGTCGGGGGCTGGTAGCGTCAACCGGCATTGGATGACAGTTGCATGAACGGGGACAAAGGTCGGCAGCCGATCTGGCGGCAGATCGCGGCGACGCTGGCCGGCGAGATCGGGCCTGGTGGCCTACTGCCGGGCGCCCGGCTGCCGACGGAGGCGCAGCTCAGCGCGCGGTTCGAGGTGAACCGGCACACGGTCCGCCGCGCGATGGAGCAGCTTGCGCGAACCGGGCTCGTGCGGGTGGAGCAGGGGCGGGGTGCGTTCGTGGCCGACGACGTGATCCCGTATCGGATCACGGGGCGGACGCGGTTCAACGAATGGATCCGGCGCCACAACCGGGAGCCGAGCGGGCAGACCTTGCTCCTGCGCCAGATCGGGGCGAGTGCCGAGGTGGCGGCGGGGCTCGGGGTCGGGGCCGGGGAGGGCGTGGTGCAGTTCGACCGGCTGGGGCTGGCGGATGGGGTGCCGGTGTCGCTGGCGAGCCACTTCTTTCACGAGGCCGGGCTGCCGGGGATCCTCGAGGCGCTGCGGGGGCAGCCGACCATCACGGAGGCGCTGCTGGCCGTGGGGGTGGCGGATTATCAGCGGCGCTCCACGCGCGTGTCGGCGCGGATGCCGACGGTGGGGGAGGCCGGGCTGCTGCAGGTGGGGCGGTCGCGGCCGTTGATCGTATGCGAGAACGTGAACGTGGACCTGGTGGGGCGCATCGTGGAGTTCGGGCTCGCGCGGTATCCGGGGAGCCGGGTCGAGGTGGTGTTCGAGCCTTAGGGGCCGGTGCCCGGAGCCTCTCGCCCCGGCCTTCTTCCCGGGGCGAGAGGGAGTGGGTCAGGGCGCGTCGTAATTGACCCGGAGCACCACGAACCAGGGCCAGCGGCGGTCGAGGACGGTGCCGTCCGCGGTGGCGAGGGTGCCGGCCTGGGTGGTGGGGACGTGCTTGAGGGTGACGCTCGCACCGACGTTGCCGCCGACGACGTCGAGCAGGCCCGGGCGGGCGGCGGTGACGAGGTCGCAATGGGCGAGGAAGCGGGGGCCGGGAAGATCCTCGAAGCGGAGCGCGCGGGCGTTGCCGCGGCCGAGGCAGATGAGGTCACCCTGTTGGGGCGGGTAGGTTTCGGGGCGCTCGGCGGCCAGCGCGCCCTCCTGGCGGGCGGCGGCGTTGATGTAGTCGGCGTGCAGCGGCGAGTAGGTGAAGCGGCGCCGGGCGCCTGCGCTCCGCATGACGTAGCTGATGAAGGCGGCCGACCAGGCGGGGGCATCGGACTCGTAGGCGTTGCCGTAGCCGTCGTAGCGCGCGGTCCAGCCGCTCTCCGGAGCAGCGTAGTCCTGCCCGCCCCACCAGTAGTCGCCAACGCGCTGCCATAGGCCGGGCTGTTGGTCGGGGCGGATGCCGGGGGGCGGGAAGACGCCTGGCGGGTTGTCATCGACCAGGCTGCCGAACGCGCGCCACTCGCGGAGGGCGATTGCGACGGCGTTGGTGTGACCGAACGGCTCGAACGGGCGGCGCGCGTAGTCGGGCACCTGGATGTCCGGCGGCGGTGGGGGCGGGGCGGAGGCGGTGGGGGGCCGCTGGGCGCAGGCGGCCAGGAGGAGAGCGAGGAGGAGGGGACGCATCACGGGAACAACGTGCAGCTCGACAGGCGGGTTCATGATGGTGTTGCGACTCTCGGGTTCGCGCCAGGGGGTCAAACTCCTCCCAGCCTCCTCCCGCAAGGGGAGGAGGGGCAGGCCTGCGCTAGTAGGTGCCGGCTGTCCTGCCGCGTTGCTGGACGAGGGCGAGGACCGTGTCGATCGTCGGCGTCGGCATGCCGAGCTTGCGGCCGAGCTCCTGGACCACGGTGACCAGCGGATCGATCTCCATGGCGCGGCCGCGCTCCAGGTCTTGCAGCATGGAGGTCTTGTGGGCGCCGACCGCGCCTGCGCCGTTGATCCGGCGCTCCACATCGACGCGGAACTTGACCCCGAGGGCTTCGGCGATGGCCTGGCCCTCGAGCATCATGGCCTTGGACACGGCGCGGGTGCCCGGGTCCTGGGTGATGACCTCGAGCGTGGCGCCGGTGAGGGCGCTGATGGGGTTGAAGGAGAGGTTGCCCCAAAGCTTCAGCCAGAGCTCGTCGCGGATGCGGTCCTGGATGGGGGCGCGCAGCCCGGCGGCGTTCATGGCCTCGCTCAGCGCGGTGATGCGGGGCGTCGTGGTGCCGTCGGGCTCGCCGATTGGGAACTTGTCGCCGTATTGGTGCGCGATGATGCCGGGTGCGACGACTTCGGTCGCGGGATAGACGATGCAGCCGATGGCGCGCTCGGGGCCGAAGGCGCGCCACTGGGCGCCGCCGGGGTCCACGCTGTCTACGGTGCTGCCTTGGAGCGCGCCGCCGTGGTGGTGGAAATACCAGTAGGGGATGCCGTTTACGGCGGTGACGATGGCGGTGTCGGGTCCGAGCAGCGGCGCCATCCGGTCCACCACGCCAGGGATGGAATGGGCCTTGAGCGCGATGACCACGAAGTCCTGCGGGCCGAGGGTGGCCGGGTCGTCGGTGGCGGTCACGCGGGCGGTGCGTTCCTCGCCGCCGATCTGGAGCTTGAGCCCGTTGGCCTGCATGGCGGCGAGGTGGGGGCCGCGGGCGACGAGGCTGACGTCGATGCCGGCGAGCGCGAGCTGGACGCCCATGTAGCCGCCGATGGCGCCGGCGCCGTAGATGCAGATCTTCATTGGGACTCCCGCTTTGCCGCGATGATCGCGGGCTGTGTTGGTTCTGGCAAGGAAGGCTGGCGGTCGGTGCTCCAGCTCCGGTTGCGGAACACCTCCGGCGCCCGGCTGGCGCGCGCCGCCTCGGGCAGCTCGAGCCAGCGGGCGAGCTGTTGCAGCACATGTTGGGTGACGAGCATGAGTCCCTGGGTCAGCATGTCGGACACACCGTGCCAGCGGAGCTCGTGCAGCTCATGCGTGTCGGCCAGCGTCCCCTGGGCGGCGCTGGCCGCGGCCACGAAGAAGCGGGCATTGAAGCGGATGGGCTGGGCCGGGGGCGTGATGGCGCGGCAGAGGTAATGCAGCGTGTCCAGCCGCGGGGGGATGCCGAGGTGCAGGCCGGTTTCCTCGTGCAGCTCGCGCGCGGCGGCGTGGGCCAGGGCCCGGGCGAGAGGCGGCTTTGCAGCCCGGGCAAGGTGGGCGAGCGCGTCCGGGTTCGGCTCCGCGGCGACGGGTGCGGTCCGGTCCTCGGGGTCCACGGCGCCCCCCGGGAAGACGAGGCGGTTCGGCATGAATCGGTGCCCGGCGCCCCGGATGCCCATCAACACCTCGGGGCCGTGCGGGCCGTCACGAAGCAGCAGGAGGCTGGCCGCATGCCGCGCGAAGACGGGGCGGGCCGGAGCTGCAGCGGGCGGAAGCATCTCCCCCGTATGGCAGCCCCGGGTCGTGAACGCTAGCGGCGGTGGCGGAACATCATGAACAGGCTGCCGAGGGCCGCCGCCTCGAACAGGCCAAAGCGGCGATGCACCGTGCTATGGGCGACGATCTTCTGCACCGGCGTGCTGAGCGCCTTCGGGTGTTCGGGCTCCGGGTTGCGCGCCTTGAACGCCTCGGCACTGCCGTGGTGCGCGGCCCAGACCTTCGTGAACTCGGCGCCGAGCAGGAAGATCTGCGACGAGTAGTAGATCCACAGCAGCACGATGACGAACGCGCCGGCCGCGCCGTAGCTGCTCGCGACCGCGGAGCTGCCGATGTAAAGGCCGATCAGCGTCTTGCCGACCGTGAACAGGAAGGCGGTGCCGACTGCGCCGACGATGACGTCGCGGTAGCTGAGCTTCCTATCCGGCAGGATCTTGTAGACGGCAGCAAAGAGCGCCGTGACGATGGCGAACGATATGAGCAGGTTGACGATCTGCAGGATGAACTCGCCGCCGGGCAGGAACTGGTTGATGTAGCTTCCGAAAGCCTTGAGCCCGGCGCCCGCAACCAACGAGACGAGCAGTAAAAACCCCATGGTGGCGACCAGGCCGAGGCTGGCGGCGCGCGCCTTGAGGATGGCGCTCATGCCGCCCTTCGGCTCGGCCTTCCAGATCAGGTTCAGCGAGGACTGCATCTCCCCGAACACGCCGCTGGCGGTGATCAGCAGCGTGCCGAGGCCGAGGATGGTGGCAAGGATGCCCGAGGATTTGTTGGAGGCGCTCTTGATCATGGTCTGGATGGCTTCGGCCGCCTGCTCGCCCATCATGCCCTGGAGCTGGCCCACCATGGCGCCCTGGGCTGCTTCCTGCCCGAAGACGAGCCCGGCGATCGCGATGCAGATGACCAGGACGGGGCCGATGGACAGGATGGTGTAGTAGGCGATCGCCGCCCCCTTGCTGAGGCAGTTATCCTCCATGTAGTCCGCGAGCGTTTCCTTCAGCGTCGTCCAGATGGTGGCAAACATGTCAGCGGCCCCGTGCAAGCGTGTTCGCGCCTGCAACGGGCGGCGCCCTTCACGGTTGCACGATCAGACGCGGCGGACGCCCCAGAACACCGGGTAGGATGCGGCCACGATGTCCTGGAGGCTGTCGCGGACGGCTGTGGGCAGGAAGCGCTGTCCGACCGGGTAGAACGGGACGGTCGTCATCGCCCGCTCCTGCATGGTCTGGCAGATGCGCTTCTGCTCACCCTCGTCCGCGGCGTCGAACCAGCGGTCGCGGAGCGTCTCCATGGTGGTGTCGGTGGGCCAGCCGAACCAGCCATCGAGGCCGTTGCCGCGGAGGGGAAGGTGGCTGGCCGGGTTCGCGACGGTCATGCCCTCGTAGGTGGTGCAGAACATGGACCAGCCGCCCTTTTCCGGCGGCTCCTTGCTGGCCCGGCGCTGCACGAGGGTGCCCCAGTCGGTGCTGACGTACTCGACGTTGATCCCGGCCTTCACCATGACGTCGCGGATCACCTGGCTGAAGGCGGCCTGGTCCGGGTAGTCGGACGGCGACATCAGCACGACCTTTTCGCCCTTGTAACCGCTTTCGGCCACGAGCTTCCTGGCCAACGCGGGGTCGCGGGGGCTGGTCAGCGCCTCGAGCCCGGCGGTGTTGGCCATGGGCAGGCCGGGGGTGAAGATGCCGACGCCGGTGCGATAGAGGTCCCGCTCCTCGCCATAGGCGGCCTCCATGAAGGTCTGCTGGTCGATGGCGGGTAGCAGGGCGCGGCGGAGCTTCGGGTTGTCGAAGGGGGGGTGCAGGTGGTTGACCGCCACCATGGCGATGGCGCCGACCTTGTCGTTGCGGAGCACGCGAACACCGCGCGCCTTGCGGAGCGTCGGCAGCAGGTCGAGCAGAGGCTGCTCGATCCAGTCGACCTCGTTGGCCTGGATTGCGGCGGCGGCGGTGGCCTGGTCCGGCACGATGCGCCACTCGACACGGTCGAAATGGACCATCTTGCCGCCCGAGGCGCCGTCGGGCGGCTCCTGCCGGGGCACGTAATCCGG
The DNA here is from genome assembly GCA_038229135.1 of Acetobacterales bacterium. Taxonomy (GTDB): domain Bacteria; phylum Pseudomonadota; class Alphaproteobacteria; order Acetobacterales; family Acetobacteraceae; genus JBBROS01. The sequence goes on along the minus strand of JBBROS010000001.1, from coordinate 21,371 downwards.
GTTGCGCGCATAGACGGCGCGGCTGCCGCTGACCCACTCGTCGCGGACGAAGCGGAACGGGCCGCTCCCGGTGTAGTCGTTGATCTGCTCGAACGGGCTCGTCTTCGCGACCCGTGCCGGCATGATGAAGCACCAGTCGGCCAGCGCTGTTTCCATGAGCGCATACGGCCGGGTCATCTTGATCTCGAACACGCGGTCGCTGATGGCGTCCATGCTGTCCGTCTGCGCGAGCAGGCGCTGGCCGAGGCCGCGGCGCTTGGCCCAGCGTTGGATGCTGGGGATGCAGTCGGTGCTGCGGACGGGCTCGCCATCGTGGAAGCGCAGTCCCTCGCGGAGCGTGAAGCGCCAGGTGCGGCCGCCATTGCCTATTTCGTGGCGCTCGACCATCTGCGGCTTCGGCTCGAGGCCGGTGGTGACGGCGTAGAGCGTGTCCCAGATCATCAGGCCGTGGTTGCGGGCGAGCGTGGTGGTGGTCCAGACCGGGTCCGGATTGGCGAGGTTGCCCTGGGGCACGAAGCGCAGCACCGAGGGGGCTTGCGCGATCGCGGGGCGCGGAAGGCCGGCGAGGGGCAGGGCGAGGGCGGTACGGCGTGTGATCATCGGGCGAGCCTAGCAACGCGGTTCGGGCTGCGCCACACTGTTGCGTATGATCTCGCCCGTGCTCTCCCACATCGATTCCACCCTGGATGCGGCGCGGGAGCGCTGGTTCGAGCTGCTGCGGATCCCGAGCGTGTCCGCGCAGCCGGCGCATGCGGGCGATTGCCGGGCGGCGGCGGCGTGGGTGCGGGAGCAGCTCGTGGGGCTCGGGTTCGAAGCGGGCGTTCATGAAACGGCGGGCCAGCCGGCGGTGCTCGCGCATGACGGCCGGGCCGGGCCGGGTGCGCCGCATGTGTTGTTCTACGGGCATTACGACGTGCAGCCGGCCGAGCCCGTTGAGCTTTGGCAAGCGGCGCCGTTCGACCCGAAGCTGACGGAGGGGCCGCACGGCAAGCGCGTGGTCGCGCGTGGTGCGGTGGACGACAAGGGCCAGGTGATGCTCTGGCTCGAGGCGATGCGGGCCTGGATCGCGGTGCATGGCACCCTGCCGATCCGCGCCACGGTGCTGGTGGAGGGCGAGGAGGAGATCGGCAGCCCGAACCTCGAGCCGTTCCTCGCGGCGCAGAAGGAGCGGCTGCAGGCGGATGTCGCCATCATCAGCGACACGGGCATGTGGGACATCGACACCCCGGCGCTGACGACGCGCCTGCGGGGCCTCGTCTACACGCAGGTCACGGTGCGGGCGGCGGACAAGGACCTGCACTCGGGCATCTTCGGCGGTTCGGCACAGAACCCCATCCAGGCGCTGGCCCGGCTGCTTGCGGCGCTGCACGATGGGGAGGGGCGGGTGCAGGTGCCGGGCTTCTACGACGGGGTGGCGGAGGTGGACGCGGCGCAGGCGGCGGAGTGGGCGGGCCTCGGGTTCGACGAGGCGGCGTTCCTGGGGGGCGTGGGGCGGAGCGTGCCGGCGGGGGAGCGGGGGCGTGGCGCGCTCGAGCGGCTCTGGGCGCGGCCGACGGCGGAGATCAACGGCGTGTGGGGCGGCTACCAGGGCCCAGGGTCCAAGACGGTGATCGCGGCGGAGGCGGGAGCGAAGGTGTCGTTCAGGCTCGTGCCGGGACAGGACCCGGCGCTCGTGGCGGATGGGTTCCGGGCGTTCGTGGCGGAACACGTTGGACCCGGCGTCCGGGCGGAGGTGGCCGTCCTCAGCGCGTCGCCGGGCGTCCTGATCCCGGCGCAGAGCCGCTTCGTGCAGGCGGCCCGGGGCGCCCTGGCCGACGAGTATGGGCGACCGGCGGTGCTGATCGGCAGCGGCGGCAGCATCCCCGTGGTGGAGAGCCTGCACCGGATGCTGGGCGTGGAGAGCCTCTTGATGGGCTTCGGGCTGGACGACGACCAGGTGCATTCGCCGAATGAGAAGTTCGAGTGGCGGTGCTTCGTGCATGGGATACGGTCGCATGCGAGGTTGCTGGGGGCCTTGGCGGGGTAGGATCCGCGCCGAGGCTGCCTTAGGCGCTCACCAGCCGCCTCCAGCTATATGCCTGCGACGCAAGCCATCTCTGGCGCGCCCAGTCCCTCGGTGCGGAATTGGTCACTCTCGATGCCGGTCTGGCTGCCGCAGCAGACCGGTTGCTGCCGTTCGTGAACAGCAGCCAGCCGGCACGAGCGGAGGTCAGGGCATCATCGCGCCCTGTGTTTCGACGTACACCGCATACACCGAGGTGCTTGCCGTCATGAACAGCCGGTTGCGGCGCTTGCCGCCGAAGCAGAGGTTGGCGCAGGTCTCGGGCAGGTGGATCTTGCCGATGAGGGTGCCGTCGGGCGCGTAGCAGCGGACGCCGTCTTCCTTCGGGTCGGCCCAGCCCATGCTGCACCAGACGTTGCCGTCCGTGTCCACGCGGACGCCGTCGCTGAAGCCTGGGGCGAATCCTTCTGCGAACAGCTTGTCGTTGCTCAGCGTGTCCCCGTTCACGTCGAACGAGCGGATGTTGGACCGGCCTCCATGGGTGATGCCGCTGTCCACGACGTAGAGCTTCTTTTCGTCAGGAGACAACGCGAGACCGTTCGGCTTGTCGAAGCCGTCCGTGACCATCTTCGCCTTACCCGTCTGCGGGTCGAGCCGATAGACGCTGGGCGGCAGCTCCGCGGTGTCCTTGTGGCCCTCATAGTTGCCCAGGATGCCGTAGCCGGGGTCGGTGAACCAGACGGCGCCGTCGGACGCGACCACGACGTCGTTGGGCGCGTTCAGCTTCTTGCCGTTGTAGCTGTCCACGAGGACGGAGATGCTGCCATCCGGCTCGGTGCGGGTGACCCGGCGCGTGTCGTGCTCGCAGGTGAGCAGGCGCCCCTGGCGGTCGCGCGTGTTGCCGTTCGAGAAGTTGGATGGGTTGCGGAAGACGCTGACGTGCCCGTCCTCCTCGAGCCAGCGCATGATGCGGTTGTTCGGGATATCGCTCCACAGCAGGTAGCCGCCGTCGCGGAAATAGACGGGACCCTCGGCCCAGCGGAACCCGGTTGCGATCCGTTCGATGGCGGCGTTGCCGACCTTGGCGCCGAACCGCTTGTCCAGCGACTCGAGGCGCGGGTCCGGATAGCGCGTACCCGGCAGGTCTCCCAGGGGCAGGCTTTCTGCAAACGCAGCGGCGCTGACGAGCGTCGACGCGAGCGCGCCTGCCCCGGACACGAAGCTCCTTCGATCCATTGCCATTCCTCCCTGTTTTCCCGAACGTGGCGCCGGGTGACGGAACGATAGCAGAGCGTAGCGAATTTCGTACGGGAAAGATTAACGAACGGACGGTGATGACAACGGAAGCCAGCTCGTGGGGCCAGCCTTGGGGCTAGGCGGCGAGCGGCACGGGCTCGGCCAGCTCCACGGCGGCGCCGGCGCGGGCAACGAGGGTGGCGCCGCGGGGGATGGGGACCCAGCCCTCCTTCTGGCCGTCGATCGGTTCGCTGACCAGGCGCAGGCCGGCGGTGTCCTGCTTGTAGTAGAGCGTGGGCGGCTTCGCGTCGCAGGACCAGCGGAAGCCCCAGAGGGTCTCGCCGTCGGTCAGCGTCGCGGTGAAGCGGAGCGGCTCGGCCACCCCGGCGTCGCGCATGGACTGTTTCACGTCGGCCAGCGTGGCGCGGAAGGCGGCGACCGGGTCGTGCTCGAGGCCGCGGGCCATGGCGGCGAGGAACAGGGCTTCGCTGTCCGTGGTGCCGGACCGGGCGGGGTAGAGCGCATCGGGGATCATGGCCTCGACCCGGCGGCGGACCTTCTGCCAGCCCCCGATCTGGCCGTTGTGCATGAAGAGGTGGCGGCCATGGGCGAAGGGGTGGCAGTTCGCGCGGCTGGTGGCGGTGCCGGTTGCGGCGCGGACATGGGCGAAGAAGGTGCGGCTGCGAACCTGGGCGGCGATGCTGCGGAGGTTCTCGTCGGACCAGGCCGGGCGGACCTCCCGATACAGGCCCGGGACGTCCCGCTCGCCATACCAGCCGAGGCCGAAGCCATCCCCGTTGGTCTCGGTCTTGCCCTCCTCGGCGTGCAGCGACTGGTGGATTAGGCTGTGGCACGGGGCCGTGACGAGCGTCTCGAGCAGGATCGGCTCGCCCTGATAGGCCAGAAAGCGGCACATCGGCTGGCACCTCGAAGGTCGATATGACGCAGGTGTTACAGCCGGCGCAGTGTCCGGACAAGGAAAGTCGTCACTGCGGCGCATGATTGACACCTGGGGCAGCCGGGCGCCATTAGCGCGCCGCACGCGCCACCCCTGGCGCGACAGACCAGGACAGCCGCCTTCATGCCCGTGCACGCATTCATCTTCCCCGGCCAGGGCAGCCAATCGGTCGGCATGGGGCGGGACCTGGCTGCCGCGTTCGCCCCGGCGCGCGAGGTGTTCGGCGAGGTGGACGAGGTGCTCAAGCAGAAGCTGAGCAAGCTGATGTTCGAGGGGCCGGGCGAGGAGCTGACGCTGACGGAGAACACGCAACCGGCGCTGATGGCGATGTCGTTGGCCGTGTTGCGGGTGTTGGAAAGCGAGGGCGGGTTCAAGCTCGAGGACAAGGCGGTGCTGGTGGCCGGGCATAGCCTGGGCGAATACAGCGCGTTGGCGGCGGCGGGCGCGCTCAGCCTGTCCGAGGCCGCGCGGCTGCTGCGGCTGCGGGGGGCCGCCATGCAGAAGGCGGTCCCGGCGGGCGAGGGGGCCATGGCGGCGCTGCTGGGCGTGGAGCTGGAGCTGGCGCGGGCCATCTGCGCCGATGCAGCGGTGCTGCGCCACGAGGATGGACGGGAAGAGCACCAGGTGGTGGAAGCCGCCAACGACAATGGCGGCGGCCAGGTGGTGATCAGCGGTGCGCGGGAGGCCGTGGAGCGGGCGGTGGCGCTGGCCAAGGAGCGCGGCGTGCGGCGGGCGATGCTGCTACCCGTGTCAGCACCCTTCCATTGCGCGCTGATGGCGCCGGCGGCGGATGCGATGCGGGACGCGCTGGGCGAGGCCGATCTGCGGTCGCCGACCGTGCCCGTGGTGGCCAACGTGAGCGCCGAGCGGGCGAGCGAGCCGGACGAGATCCGGGAACTGCTGGTGCGCCAGGTGACCGGCACGGTGCGGTGGCGTGAATGCGTGCTCACGGCCGTTGCGATGGGCGTGGACAGCTTCGTGGAGTTGGGCTCGGGCAAGGTGCTGAGCGGGCTGGTGCGGCGGATCGTGCCGGATGCGCAGGCCATGGCTGCGGCGACGCCTTCCGAGATCGAGACGGTGCTGAAGGGGTTGTAGGGCGATGTTCAGGCTTGAGGGCAAGGCGGCGCTGGTCACGGGCGCGTCGGGCGGCATCGGGCGGGCCATCGCGGCGGCGCTCCACGCGCAGGGGGCCGCCGTGGTGCTGAGCGGCACCCGCGTGGACGCGCTGGAGGCGCTGCGGGCCGAGTTGGGCGAGCGGGCGCATGTGGCGGCGGCCGACCTGCGCGAGGCGGGGGCGGCGGACGCGCTGATCGCCGCGGCCGAGGCGGCGGCGGGCCCGCTGCACGTGCTGGTGAACAACGCCGGGCTGACGCGGGATGGGCTGGCGCTGCGGATGAAGGACGAGGATTGGGCGACGGTGCTGGACGTTGACCTGTCCGCGCCGTTCCGCCTCGCGCGGGCAGCGCTGCGGGGCATGCTGCGGCGCCGGGCCGGGCGGATCATCGGCATCGGCAGCGTGGTGGGCACAACGGGCAACCCGGGGCAGGCGAACTATGCGGCCGCGAAGGCGGGGCTCGTGGGCATGAGCAAGGCGCTGGCGGCCGAGGTGGGCAGCCGCGGGATCACGGTGAACGTGGTGGCGCCGGGGTTCATCGAGACGGCGATGACGGACGCGCTGAACGACGAGCAGCGGGCGCGGCTGGTGGGCGCGATCCCGCTCGGGCGGATGGGGCAGCCGGATGACGTGGCGAGTGCTGTCGCGTGGCTCGCATCCGACGAGGCGGGCTGGGTGACGGGCACCACGTTGCACGTGAATGGCGGCATGGCGATGCCGTGAACCAGGCATGGCCGGCGTGCCGGTTGGCGAGCCCGCTTCAATCATGGTATGCGCCCCGCTTCCGTCCAGCGGCACCCCCGTCCGCAGGGTCGCGGACCAACTAGGCAATCGAGGACAAGATGAGCGAAGTCGCCGACAAGGTTAAGAAGATCGTGGTCGAGCACCTGGGCGTCGAGGAGAGCAAGGTGACCCCGGAGGCGTCGTTCATCGACGACCTGGGCGCCGACAGCCTCGACACGGTCGAGCTGGTGATGGCGTTCGAGGAGGCGTTCAGCGTCGAGATCCCCGAGGATGCGGCCGAGAAGATCAGCACCGTGAAGGACGCGATCGACTTCATCGAGAAGCAGAAGGCCGAATAAGGCCCACGCGCGAACGCCGGAGGGTTGGGGATGCGCCGAGTCGTCGTGACCGGGATGGGGATCGCCTGCCCCCTGGGCGTGGGCGTGGAGCACGTGTGGAAGCGGCTGATCGCCGGCGAGAGCGGGATCGCGGCCATCCAGTCCTTCGACACCAGCGAGCTGACGTCCAAGATCGCGGGCCAGGTGCCTCCCGGGACCCGCGCCGAGGGCGGGCTCGACATGGCCGAGTGGGTCGCGGTCAAGGACATGAAGAAGATGGACCGCTTCATCCACCTGGCCGTGGTGGCCGCGGCGGAGGCTGTGGAGGATAGCGGCTGGGTGCCGCATACCGAGGACGACAAGTGCGCCACGGGCGTCATGATCGGCTCCGGCATCGGCGGGCTGGGCACCATCTACGAGGCGTCCGTCATGGTCTTCCAGGGCCGTGCGCGGCGGCTGAGCCCGTTCTTCATCCCGTCGGCGCTGATCAACCTAGCATCCGGGCACGTTTCGATCCGGTTCGGCTTCAAGGGGCCGAACCACTCGGCGGTCACGGCCTGCGCCACGGGCGTGCATGCCATCGGGGACGCGGCGCGGCTCATCATGTGGGGCGACGCGGACGTGATGGTGGCCGGGGGCGCAGAGGGGGCCGTGAACGAACTCGGCATGGCCGGCTTCTGCGCGAGCCGGGCGCTGAGCACGGCCTTCAACGACACCCCGACCGCTGGCTCGCGGCCCTGGGACAAGGACCGGGACGGGTTCGTGATGGGCGAGGGCGCGGGCGTGGTCGTGCTGGAGGAGCTCGAGCACGCGAAGGCGCGCGGGGCCAAGATCTACGGCGAGGTGTGCGGCTACGGCATGTCCGGGGACGCGCACCACATTACCGCACCGGCCGAGGGGCACGAGGGCGCCTATCGCGCCATGAAGGCCGCGTTCAAGAATGGCGGGCTGCAGCCTTCGGACGTGCAGTACATCAACGCGCACGGCACCAGCACGCCGTTGGGCGACGATCTCGAGCTGCAAGCGGTGGAGAGGTTCTTCGGGGATGATGCGAAGACCGTCGCGATGTCGAGCACGAAGTCGGCGACCGGGCACCTGCTGGGGGCTGCGGGCGCGGTGGAGTCGATCTTCTCGCTGCTCGCCATCCGGGACGGGGTGGTGCCGCCCACGCTCAACCTCGAGCATCCGAGCCGGGAGAGCGTGATCGACCGCGTGCCGCTCGCCGCACAGGAGCGCCGGGTGGACATCGCGCTGTCGAACAGCTTCGGGTTCGGCGGCACGAATGCGAGCATCCTGTTCCGGCGAGCAGCCTGACCAAGGCTGTCTTGGTCCAGGGCGGGGCCGGTCTGTAGGGTGCGGACGTGATCCGACTGGGTGCCGTCGTGCTGATCCTCATCGTGCTGCTGGGTGGAGGCGCCTGGCTGGGGCTGCGGGTCTATGACCAGCCGGGGCCGCTCCGCGACACGGTCGCGGTGATGGTGCCGCGCAACTCGGGCGACCAGGTGGCACAGCTGCTCGCGGACGAGGGCGTGGTGTCCAACCCCACGTCGATGCGGCTGGCCACGCTGCTGACGCGTGGGCAGGGACCGATCCGGGCGGGCGAGCTGGCCTTCCCGCCACGGGCGAGCCTGCGCCAGGTGCTGCTGGTGTTGCGGTTCGGCAAGCCGGTGCAGCATCGCCTGACGATCCCGGAGGGGCTGACGGTGGCGCAGGTCGTGGCGCTGATCGACAAGGCCCCGGCGCTCGATGGGCCGGTGCCGATCCCGGACGAGGGCTCGCTGCTGCCGGACACGTACGCCTTCGAGCGCGGGGCGACGCGGGCGAGCGTGGTGGAGCGGGCCAAGGCGGCGATGGACCGGGCGCTGGAGCGGGCCTGGGCGGGGCGCACCGGGGATGTGTCGCCGCTCGCGGGGCCGCAGGACGCGCTGGTGCTGGCGAGCATCGTGGAGCGGGAGACGAGCCGGCCTGAGGAGCGGGCGCGGGTGGCGCAGGTGTTCCTCAACCGGCTGCGGCGGGGCATGAAGCTGCAATCGGATCCGACGGTGGTCTATGGCGCGAGCGGAGGGTTGGGGGTGCTGGACCACGGGATCACGCGGGCCGAGCTGGACCGGGACGACCCGTACAACACTTATCGGATCGCCGGGCTGCCGCCGGGGCCGATCAGCAACCCGGGGCTTGCGGCGCTGAAGGCGGTGACGCAGCCGTGGCCGAGCGACGAGCTGTTCTTCGTGGCGGATGGGCAGGGCGGGCACAGCTTTGCCCGGACCGAGCCGGAGCATGCACGCAACGTGGTGCGGTGGCGCGAGATGGAGCGGCAGCGCGCCCGGATGCAGCAGGGGCCGCCCGTGGCGCCCCCCTTGGCTCCCGCCCCGGCCGGAGCGAGGCCATGAGCCTCTCGAGCATGACCGGTTTCGGCCGCGCCGAGGGGCAAGTAGCCGGCTGTGCCTGGGTTTGGGAGCTGCGGAGCGTGAACGGGCGGGGGCTCGACCTCAAGCTGAAGCTTTCGCCGGGGCTGGAGGCCCTGGAGCCCGGGTTGCGCGAGGAGGCCGGGCACACGCTGCGGCGGGGCAACGTGGGTGGCACGCTGAGCCTCAAGCGCGAGGACCGGGTGCGCTCGGCGCCGGACCCGGCGGTGCTGGACGACTACGTGCGGCTCGCCCTCGAGCTCGCTGCGCGGATACCGGGTGCGCCGGTGCCCCGGGCGGAGCTGCTGCTGGCGTTGCCGGGCGCGCTGAAGGCGGCGCCCGTGGAGGAGGCCGGGCTGCCGGAGGCGGCGGTGGCGGCGGTGCGGACGGGGTTCACGGCGGCGCTGGCCTCGCTCGCGGCGGCGCGGGCGGGGGAGGGGGCCCGGCTCGGGGCGGTGCTGGTGGCGCAGATCGACCATGTGGCCGCGCTGTGTGCGGAGGCGCGGGTGCAGGCGGCGGACCAGCCGCGGCTGCAGCAGGCGCGGATGATGGATGCGGTGGCGGGGCTGCTGGCCGACATGAACGGCCTGTCGGCAGAGCGGGTGGCGCAGGAGGTGGCGCTGCTCGCGGCGCGGTCGGACGTGCGGGAGGAGCTGGACCGGCTCGATGCTCACGTGGCGGCCGCGCGGGCGCTGCTGGCCGAGGGCGTGGGCGTGGGGCGGCGGTTCGACTTCCTGGTGCAGGAATTCGGGCGCGAGGTGAACACGCTGTGCAGCAAGTCCGCCTCGGTGGCGCTGACGGCTACGGGGCTCGCCCTGAAGGCGGTGCTCGAGCAGGTGCGCGAGCAGGTGCAGAATGTCGAGTGATCCGCCCCGTGCGGCGATCGGGCGGCGCGGCGTGTGCCTGGTGCTCTCGGCGCCGTCGGGTGCGGGCAAAAGCACGGTTCTGCGGCGGCTGTTGGAGGACGAGGCGGAGCTGTCGCTCAGCGTGAGCGCCACCACGCGCGCGCCGCGTCCGGGCGAGCGGGACGGGGTGGATTACCATTTCACGGACCAGGCCGGGTTCGAGGGCCTGGTTGCGCGCGGCGAGATGCTGGAGTGGGCGACGGTGTTCGGACGCTCCTACGGCACGCCCCGCGCGCCCGTGCAGGCGGCGCTCGAGGCGGGGCGGGACATCGCGTTCGACATCGACTGGCAAGGCCACCGCCAGGTCCGCGCGGCGCTGCCGGAGGACACGGTGGGCGTGTTCCTGCTGCCGCCCTCATTGGCCGTGCTTGAGCGGCGGCTCCAGCGCCGCGCCGGGGACACGGCGGACGAGATCGGGCGTCGCATGGACGCGGCGCGGGCCGAGATCAGCCACTGGGCGGAGTTCGACCACGTGGTGGTGAACGACTCGCTGGACCAGGCGGTGGCAGAGGTGCGCGCGGTGCTGCATGCGGCGCGGACGGCGCGGGCGCGGCTGCCGGGGCTGCCGGCCTTCGTTTCCGCTTTGACCGGCACCGAGACAAGCTGAGACTTATTTGTCGGTCTTTAACCTACGTCAACCCGCAGCAGAAGCCACGTTAAACTCTTTCACTTCGTCTCAGTGGAAGTACTTACTTGAATGCTGTGATAAATCGATCGTTCTCATAATCTCTTTGCATGCATTTTTCAATCTTCTGGTTCTTGATAAGGCACATCCAAGTCTTATAGCCTGTATAGCCGCCATAGTCATTTTTAGCGTTTACGGAGACAGGAACAACGTAGCCGATAAACTCAACTCCACCGCCATAGATAGGACCTCGCTGCTGAACAATTTTGACCGGAGACTCGAAGTTAAAACGCGCGGTATCTTCATCCTTGAGGAAGTATCCGATGAATCTCATCACCTTCTCTTTGTAGTCTACTGGATAGGCACCAAATTCAGCCTGCTTCACTGGGATAGTGCCCGCGCAACCACCGAGTGGCAGACAAAACATGATCCAGAGTCTCATTGATGAAATCCAGTTGGGCGCTAAATACACGCTCTTCTTTCTCTCTTTGTCATTTAACATAGGAATCGTTTTTGTTAGGTAAGGTTGTTGGTAGGACCGCTGTGTCCTAAGTTCGTGGTGACAACGTGGCGACTCCTCAATAACCTCCCAAAGGTTTGGCATGATTGCTTCCGGACCCAAGGGAGAAAAGCGTGGGCTACACGTTCCGCTTCGAGGTGATCTGGGACGCGCGCGAGCAGTTGCTGGCCGGCACCATAATGACCCTCGAGATCTCGGCCGTGGCGATGGTGCTCAGCCTGGTCTTGGCCGTGTTGGGCGCGCTGGCACGGACCAGCGGCCCGGCGTGGCTGCGGGCCGTCGTGGCGGGATACGTCGAGGCGGTACGGAACACGCCGTTCCTGGTGCAGGTCTTCATGATCTTCTTCGGCCTGCCGGCGCTCGGGCTCCGGCTCGACGAGGTGCTGTGCGCCGTGATCGCGATGGTGCTGAACGGCAGCGCCTACACGATCGAGATCATCCGGGCCGGGATCGAGAGCATCGGGCACGGGCAGACGGAGGCGGCGCGGGCGCTCGGGTTACGGCCGCTGCAAAGCTTCCGCCTGGTGGTGCTGCCGCAGGCGCTACGGGCGGTGGTGCCGCCGCTGGGGAGCCAGTTCATCCTGCTGATGCTGAACTCGTCGATCGTGTCCGTCATCTCGGTCGAGGAGCTGACGGCGATGGCGCAGGACATCCAGAGCCGGACGTTCCGCAGCTTCGAGGCGTACATCATCGCGATGGCGATCTACTTTGCGCTGAGCACGCTGTTCGGGGCGGTGTTCTCCGGGGTGGAGCGGGCCGCGTTCGGGCGGAAGGTGGGGCGGTGAGGTCGCTCAACTGGGGCGACTTCGTGTTTCTGCCGTATGCCGCGCGTTGGACGGTCGGGCTCTCGTTGCTGGCGTTCCTGGGCGGCGGGCTGATCGGGCTGCTGATCGCGATGCTGCGCGTGTCGGAGAACCGGGGGGCGCGGTGGTTCGCCATCGGATACATCCGGGTGTTCCAGGGCACGCCGCTGCTGCTGCAGCTGTTCCTCGTGTTCTTCGGCAGCGACATGCTGGGGCTGGGGTTGGGTGCGCTGTTCAGCGCCGTGCTGGGGCTGAGCCTGAATGCGGGGGCGTTCCTGGGCGAGATCTGGCGTGGCTCGATCCAGGCGGTGGCGCCGGGCCAGGTGGAGGCGGCGCGGGCGCTGGGGCTCGGGTATGGCGCGCGGATGCTGCGGGTGGTCGCACCCCAGGCGCTGCGGCTGGCGACGGCGCCGACGGTGGGTTTCCTGGTCAACCTCGTGAAAAGCACGTCGCTGACAGCTGTGATCGGGTTCGTGGAGCTGACGCGGGCCGGGCAGTTGCTGAACAACGCGACGTTTCAGCCATTCACCATCTTCGGGGCTGTCGCCCTCCTCTACTTCCTGCTTTGCTATCCGCTAACGGCGTTGAGCCGGCGGCTCGAGCGGAGACTTGGGTCGGCCTACCAGAGATAGGGGAGTGGAACCGATGGTGCTTCGTGGGTTGCGATACCTGCTGCTAGGTTTGGCCGCGCTGGCTGCGGGCGCGCTGATGGGGCGTGCGGTGCATGCGCAGACGGTCGACGAGATCATCAAGCGCGGCACGATCAACATCGGCGTGCTGATCGACTTGCCGCCCTACGGACTGCTGAATGCGCAGCAGGAGCCGGACGGGTACGACATCGAGGTGGCCAAGCTGCTGGCCAAGTATCTGGGCGTGAAGCCGAACCTGGTGCAGGTGACGGCCTCGAACCGGATCCCCTTCCTCGTCACGGGCAAGGTGGACCTGATCGTGGCGACATTCGGCATCACGCCCGAGCGGGCCAAGACGGTGCTGTTCAGCATTCCCTACAGCGCCATCGAGAACACGGTGTACGGGCCGAAGGGCAAGGAGATCACGAAGATCGACGACCTGAAGGGGCTGCGCGTGGGCGTGCCGCGTGGGACGGTGCAGGATGTGATTCTGACCGGATCCTTGGGCAGCGCGGTGCGGATGCTGCGGTTCGATGACACGCCGAGCACCTACCAGGCGCTGCTCACGGGCCAGGTGGACGCCATGGCGGAAACCGGGATCACGTTCGATGCGGTGATGAAGGCGAACCCGGGGGCCCCGATCGAAAAGAAGTTCGTGCTGCTGCGGCAGCCGAACGGCATCACGATGCGGGCGGACCAATACAACCTGCACCGCTGGGTGAACACGTTCGTGTACTTCACCAAGAACAACGGCGAGTTGGCAGCGCTTTGGGAGAAGTGGTTCAAGGACAAGATGCCGGAGCTGCCGGTGTTCTGAAGAGCTTCGTCATCGCGGGCGGAAGGCGGGGCAGTCCAGGGGCCGTCGAGGGCAGAGCATTGGCCCGTGGCTCCTGGCACTTCGCCCGCGATGACGGGTTGTCGCGGGTGCGCCTTGGTCGTGGAGGTTAGGCCGTGCCGATACCCCTCTCCCGGCCCCTCCCGCAAGGGGAGGGAGGAAGACGGTGCTGACCGAGGTCGCTTCCATCGTCCTGCCGGTGTTCGCGGTCATCCTGCTGGGCGCCGCGGCGCGGCAGTTCCGGCTGCTGGATGCAGCCGGGCTGCGGGGGTTGAACGACCTCACCTACTACGTCGGCATCCCGGCGCTGCTGTTCGCATCCGTGATCGAGGCACCGAGCTTTCGGGTGCTGGACGTGTCGGTGCTGTATTTCGTCGCGTGCCTGGTCGTGTTCGTGCTGGGCGTGCTGGTGGCGCGGCGGGTCATGGGGGCGACGCTCGCGCAGGCCGGGGTGGCGGGGCTGAACGCGTGCTACGGCAACACCGTCATGCTGGGCGTGCCGCTGGTGACGGCGGCGTTCGGGGCCGAGGGCCTCGGGATCATGCTGCCCGTGATTGCGCTGCACTCGATGCTGCTGCTGCCGATGGCGACGGTGCTGATCGAGGCGGATGGGGCCGGGACGCGGAACCCGGTCCGCATGCTGGCGGCGACGCTGCCGAGCGTGGTGCGGAACCCGATCATCCTGTCGCTCGCGGCGGCGATGCTGTGGCGGGCGTTCTCCGTGCCGGAGCCTGTCGTGCTGCACCGGCTTTTGGCCATGCTGGGGGCCGGCGCCCCGGCGCTGGCGCTGTTCGGGCTGGGCGCGAGCCTGCCGGACTTCGCGGCGCAGGGGAACGTGCGGGAGACCGGAGTGGCGGCCGTCCTGAAGCTCGTGGTGCAGCCGCTGCTGGTCTGGGCGCTGGCGCATGCGGCCGGGCTAGGGCCGGTGCCGACGGCGGTGATCGTGCTGACTGCGGGGGCGCCGACGGGGGCCAACGCTTTTTTCCTCGCACGCCGCACCCAGGTGGCCGCCGCCTCGAGCGCTGGGACCGTGGTGGTGAGCACGGCGCTTTCCATCATCACCCTGTCCGTGCTGCTCGCGGCGCTGCGGCCCTAGACCGCGTCCGGCGCCGACGAAGCCGGCCAAGTGCGGCCGGGGGTTGCTTGATGGAGGCGGTTCACGCCTCCGGCGAAGCCGCTCGAGGCGATCGCGCTCCGAGTGTGGCCCAGACGGCCTCCGCACGCGGGATCGGGGCCACGGCGCCGTAGCCCGAGGTGGAGAGGGCGGCGGCGCAGGCGGCGTAGGTGGCGGCGGCAAGGGGAGCGTCGTCGGCCAGGATGCGGGCGAGGAAGGCGCCACAAAACGTGTCCCCGGCGCCCGTGGCGTCGACCGGGGTGCAGGGGAAGGCCGGGATGCGGACACGGTCCTCGGGCGAGGCGAGGATGGCGCCGGCCGCCCCCATCTTGAGCACGACGAGGCGGGGCCCGAGGCGCAGGTAGAAGTCGAGCACGGCATCCGGGTCCGTGAGGCCGGTGAGCGCCGCGGCGTCCTCGAGGCCCGGCAGCGCGATGTGGGATTGCGCGATGGCGGCGTGGATGATGGCGGCTGCGCGCAAGGCGGGCCAGAGGCGGGGGCGGTAGTTGGTGTCGTAGGCGACTGCGACGCCCGATGCGCGGGCCAGGGCGATGGCCTGGAACACGGCGTCGGCAGCGCTGGTCGAAATGGCCTGGCTGATGCCGGAGGCGTAGAGGATGCGTCCGGCTCCGATGCGGCCCTGGTCGAGCTGGGCCGGGCCAAAACGGCTCGCGGCGGAGTTGGCGCGATAATACTGGAAGCTGTGGCCCTGGGCGCGTTCAGCCTGGGCGCGTTCAGCCTGGGCGCATTCAGCCTGGGCGCCGTCAGCCTGGGGGCCGTGGCGGACGATGTAGGTCGCGGTGGGCGCGTCCGGATCCCGCACGACCCCACCCGTGTCGATGCCTT
Source organism: Acetobacterales bacterium (assembly GCA_038229135.1). Lineage (GTDB taxonomy): Bacteria > Pseudomonadota > Alphaproteobacteria > Acetobacterales > Acetobacteraceae > JBBROS01. Next base: position 6,318 of record JBBROS010000001.1, on the reverse strand, counting down.
CCTCGGACCACAGCGCCATGAAGGCGTCGCCGGCCGGGTCGTTGCCCAAGGCGGTCAGCATGGCGACGCTGGCGCCCTGGCGGGCCGCGGCGATGGCGGCGTTGGACACGTCTCCGCCCGGGCCCTCGAGGAAGAGGGTGCGGCCGTCCGGCCCCGGCGGCTGCGCGTTCAGCTCGAGCATGGGCTCGCCGATACAGACGAGCATGGCCATCAGGCGAGGGCTGCTGCGGCGGCGGCCTCGATGGCGGGGCGGTCGTTGGCCGCGATGCGGGCCGGGTCGACGAGGGCGCCGCCGAGGCCGACGAAGCAGGCGCCGGCGGCGAGGTAGGTGCGGACCTCGTGCGGCGCGATGCCGCCCGTGGGACAGAAGGCGACGCCGGGGAAGACACTGGCGAGCGCCTTGACGTGCCCGGCGCCGCCTGCGGAGCTGGCGGGGAAGATCTTGACCACGTCGGCCCCTGCGGCGAGGGCGGCGCGGACCTCGGTCGGGGTCATGGCGCCCAGCATCAGCAGCGCGCGACCGCGGCAGACTGCGGCGAGCGAGGGGTCGACCCAGGGGGCGACGATGAACTGTGCCCCGGCCTCGAGGCAGGCTTCGGCGGTGCCGCGGTCCGGCACGGTGCCTGCACCGACGATGACCGAGGGGTCGGCTGCGAGCGTGCGGATCAGCGCGGGCGCGTCCGGCACTGTCATGGTGATCTCGAACACGCGGAACCCGGCATCGTGCAGCCAGCGCACTGCCGTCTCGGCCAGCGCGGCCGTGGCGGTGCGCACGACCGGCACGACCCGGGCGGCTGCGAGGCGCCCGGGCGTGACGGGCGCCATCACAGGGCCAGACGCCCGCCCAGCGCGAGCACGAGGCAGACCGAAACCAGGCACACGACCACCACGACGGACAGCACCCAGCGCAGCAGCATGTAGCCCGGCGGCACGAGCCCGGTGCGGGCGGCGCGGGCCTCCGCGATGGTGGTGGCCACGAAGCCGGCCGCGATGACCAGCAGACCGGTCTTGGGCAGGCCGACATAGGTGACGAGCAGCCCCGCCCAGCCGATCAGAGACGGCACGACGCCAAGGCCGAAGCGCGCCCGCTCGACCCGGGACGTCTGCGTGTCGGCCGCATCGAGGCCGAACCCCCAGTGCACGCCGCCGAGGAAGGCAAGGATGACGGCGCCGTAGCTGCCGAGCGCCAGCAGGCCGATGCGGCGCCAATCCTCGTCGGCCGACAGCGCGAACAGGCTGCCGCCCACGAACGGGATCAGCCCGGCCAAGCCGAGCAGGAGGGCGAAGGGGGGCAAGCCGTGCATGGGGCACGAGTAGCGCCGGGCTCGGGTGGGTGCAACTTGCCTTCGCTGCAACTTCCGGCGGATTTGCGGTATGGAGCGGCATGGGTCTCGGCTTCGAACTGTTCACCGTCCTCGTTCTCATCCTGCTCAATGGGCTGTTTGCGCTGAGCGAGCTCGCGCTCGTGAGCGTTCGCCGGGCGCGGCTGGTGGTGCTCGAGCGGCAGGGGGTGCCGGGTGCGGCCCTGGCGCGGGAGCTGTCGGAGGACCCGGACCGGTTCCTGCCGGCGGTGCAGATCGGGATCACGCTGGTGAGCGTGCTGGCGGGCGTGTTCGGTGGTGCGCGGCTTTCGGCGCGGCTCAGCGCGTGGCTCGAGACGTTCCCGCTGTTGGCGCCCTGGGCGGAGACGCTGAGCCTGGCGATCGTGGTGGTGATCACGACCTACCTGACACTGGTGGTGGGGGAGCTGGTGCCGAAGCAGTTGGCGCTGCGGCAGCCGGAGCGTGTGTCGGCGGCGATCGCCGGGCCGCTCACGTTCCTCGCGCGGCTGGGGGCGCCGATGGTGTGGGTGCTGGGGCGGTCGTCGAGCCTGGTGTTGCGGCTGTTCGGCCAGCATTCGGACGAGCGGCAGGGGCTGACGGAAGAGGAGCTGCGGGCGGTGCTGGCCGAGGGTGCGCAGGAGGGCGTGCTGGAGCACGAGGAGCGCACGATGATCGAGCGGCTGCTGCGGATGGCGGACAAGCCGGTGCGCGCCATCATGACGCCGCGGAACGAGCTGGCCTGGATCGACAGGACGGACCCGGAGGCGGACATCGTGACCACGCTGCGGGAGAGCCCGCACAGCCGCTTCGTGGTGGGCGATGGCGCGATCGACAACGTGGTGGGCGTTGTGCAGGCGAAGCTGCTGCTGGACCAGGTGCTTGGAGGCGGCGCGCTGTCGATCGGGTCGGCGCTGCAACGGCCGATGGTGATCCCGGACACGGCGACGGCGCTGGATGCGCTGGAGCGGCTGCGGAGCGACGACATCGGGCTCGCGCTGGTGATGGACGAGTATGGCAGCTTCGAGGGCGTGGTGACGGCGGGCGACGTGCTGGAGGCGATCGTGGGGGCGGAGGCGTCGCCGCAGGTGGACCGGCTGGCGACCGACGCGCCGCAGGGGCCGATGGTGCTGGAGGGGGCCATGCCCGTCGATGAGATCAAGGCGCGGCTGGAGCTGCCGGACCTACCGAGCGAGGGCAGCTACCACACGCTGGGCGGATTGCTGCTGGCGCTGCTGCGGCGGGTGCCGCGGGAGGGGGACAGGATCGTGTTCGGCGGCTGGCGGTTCGAGGTGACGGAGATGGACGGGCGGCGGGTGGCGAAGGTGAGCGCGATGCCGGAGCCGGCGGTGGAGGGCTGAGCGCGCTCGACGCGTTCGGCCAACCCCCGTCGCCTCGGGTTTCGGCAGCCCGGTAGACACGAACGAGCCGAGGGCCAGGAAGAACGCAGCCGTCGGAAGCAGGAACTGGATTCAAATCGTCTGTTCATGACTGCCAGAATGGCTTCGAGACTTCGCTCTCGATCTCCTGCCTGGTAGCTAACAGATCAATCCGAAGACGATGGTCGCTTTGCACAAGGTATTCGCGTTCGGTGGCGCGCTTGCGCCACGTCCGATACAGGGCGACCAGCCCAGTCAGAGGCGCGAACTTACTCTCGATACGACGGATCGACAGGTGGTTCAGGAGCGCTTGCATGGGGGCGATATCCTTTCTGGCCGACGCCAGCGGCAGCTGGCGCCATCCGGGATAGGCCAGCCCTGAGATATCCTGCTGTGCTCCAGGTCACATCGCGCACGCGCGGTCCGATGCCGACCAGCCCCGGCGGTCGAGTGACGCCCAAAGACGGATCGGAGGTATACTGCGGCGGGTCAACTCGTCCGAATTTGTGTAGTAGGAAGTCGCGGGTCGTTTCTATCTCATCCTGCTTGACGCGATAGGGCCACCCAGCAAGTTTCACGGCATGGATGACCTCCGCCGTTTCGCCTTCTTTCGCCCATTCTCCGACTTGGCGCTGGCGGGCTTGGCCGCGGCCGGACGCTGGCGCGATGTCGATGCCGGTCAAGTCGTGCTCGAGGCCGGCGACCCTGCGTCGGACGTCTATTTCATTGCCGAGGGCGAACTGCGGGTGCTGACCCGCAGCAGCAGCGGTTACGAGATCATTCTCAACGAGATGGGCGCCGGGCAACTCTTTGGCGAGATCGCGGCGATCGATGGCGGGGGGCGCTCCACCACCGTGGTGGCGCTAACGCGGGCGCGTCTCTGCGTCATCGCGGCCGAACCGTTCATGCGCTTCGCCCTGTCCGCGCCAAACGTTTCGCGCGAAGTCATGCGCAAGCTGACGGCGATCATCCGCGAGCAGAATGACCGCCTGCTGGAGTTGACGATCCTGCCCGTTCGTCCCCGGCTGGTCTCGCTGCTACTGCGCCTGGCCCGTGTGCAACGCGGGGGCGAGCGCGTGGTGTCACCGCCACGGCCACATCACGAGCTGGCGGCGCGCATCGGCACCAGGCGCGAGGTCGTCTCCCGCACCCTCAGCGCCTTGCAGCGCGACGGGCTGGTGGTGGTGAAGCGCGGCGGCTTCCACCTGCCGAACCCCGCTCTGCTGGAGGCCGAGGTGGAGGCGAGCTACCGAGCCGCCGCCGGCGGCTGAGTGTGAACGCGCCGCCGATCAACGGATCGTCGTGCCCGTCCATGCGCCGCTCCTCGGCCTAGCGGGCCAGCCCGTGATATTCAGCGTTCGGCATCATGTCCACGCCGTGGGCGACGCGGTTGGTGTAGTTGAAGAAGGCGGCGACCTCGGTCAGGTCGAACACGTCCGCGTCCGTCAGCCCGGCGTCGCGCAGGGCCGCGCGGTCCGGGGCGCCGACCTGGTGCGGGGCCTCGGTGAGCTTCACCGCGTAGTCCAGCATGGCGCGGCTTCGGGGCGGCAGCTCGGCCACACGGTGGTTGAAGGCGAGCATCTCACCGAGTTGCGGGTCGCCCGACAGCTTGCGCACGGCCGCGCCGTGGGCGACGAGACAGTAGTAGCAGCGGTTCTGGCTGCTCACGGCGACGGCGACCATCTCGCGCTCGAGCTTGCTGAGGCCGGAGGGGCCGAGCATCAGCTCGTCGTAGAGGCGGATGAAGTTGCGGAGCTTCTCGGGGCGCAGCAGCCAGGCCTGCAGCACGTTTGGCACGAAGCCGAGCTTGTCGCGGCATTTCTGGAAATAGGGCCGGAGGTCTTCGGGGAGCGTGCTCTCGTCGGCGGGGGCGAGGGCGGTTACGTGGCTGGGCTGGGGCATCAGAGCGCCTTTGCTTGGTCGCGGAGGATGAATTTCTGCATCTTGCCCGTGCTCGTCTTGGGCAGCGGGCCGAACACCACGGTGCGGGGGATCTTGAACCGGGCGAGGCGCTCGCGGCAGAAGGCTATGATGTCGGCCTCGGTTGCGTCCGAGCCGTCCTTGAGGGTTACGAAGGCGCACGGGGTCTCGCCCCAGACTGTGTCCGGGCGGGCGACCACGGCGGCCTCGAGCACTGCGGGGTGGCGGTAGAGCACGCCTTCCACCTCGATTGTCGAGATGTTCTCGCCGCCGCTGATGATGATGTCCTTCGAGCGGTCCTTGATCTCGGCGTAGCCCTGGGCGTGCCACACGGCGAGGTCCCCGGTGTGGAACCAGCCGCCCTCGAAGGCCTCGGCGGTGGCGGCCGGGTTCTTGAGGTAGCCCTTCATGGTGATGTTCCCGCGCAGCATGATCTCGCCCATGGTCGCGCCGTCCTGCGGCACCGGGGCGAGGCTCACCGGGTCGGCCACCATCATGCCCTCCTGCACGGCGTAGCGGACGCCCTGGCGCGCGCGGATGGTGGCGCGTTCTGCGTCCGGCAAGCTGTCCCACGCATCGTCCCAGGCGCAGACCAGGACCGGGCCATAAACTTCGGTGAGGCCGTAGACGTGGGTCACGTCGAAGCCGAGGCGCTCCATGCCCTCGAGGATGGCTGCGGGGGGTGCCGCGCCGGCGGTCATGACGCGTACGGGTGCGGCGAGCGGCTGTACGCCGGGGTGGTTGAGCACCATGCCGAGCACGATGGGTGCGCCGCACATGTGGGTTACGCCGTGGGTGGCGATGGCACCGAGGATGGCACCCGCCTCCACCCGGCGCAGGCACACATGCGTGCCGGCCATCGCGGCGACGGTCCAGGGGAAGCACCAGCCGTTGCAGTGGAACATGGGCAGCGTCCAAAGATAGACGGGGTGCTGCGCCATGCCCCAGGTGAGGGCGTTGCCGACGGCGTTCAGGTAGGCGCCGCGGTGGTGGTAGACGACGCCCTTGGGGTTGCCGGTGGTGCCGGAGGTGTAGTTGAGCGCCAGCGCGTCCCATTCGTCGGGCGGAAGCTGGGCGTCGTATTCGGGGTCGCCGCTGGCGAGGAAGGCTTCGTAGCCGATGCTGCCGACCGGGATGCCGGGCGGGGCGAGCTTGTCCTCGATGTCGATGACGAGCGGCGGCTTGCTGTCCAGGAGAGCCAGCGCGTCCCGGACGGTGGCGGCGAACTCGCGGTCCACGAGCAGCACACGCGCCTCGCCATGGGTGAGGGTGAAGGCGATGGTGGCCGGGTCGAGCCGTGTGTTGAGGGCGTTGAGCACGGCGCCGAGCATGGGGACGCCGTAATGCGCCTCGACCATGGCGGGGGTGTTGGGGGCGATAATGGCGACCACGCCGCCGCGGCGGACGCCCGCGCGCTCGAGGGCGGAGGCCAGGCGGCGGCAGCGCGTGTGGGTATCGCCCCAGCTCTGGCGGAGGTCGCCGTGGAGGATGGCGGTGCGGTGCGGGAACACGTCCGCGGTGCGGCGGACGAGGCTGATCGGGCTGAGGGCGGCGAAGTTGGCTTGTTGGCGGGGGAGGTCCCACATGGTCAGGGGTCCGATCGCGGGGGTTTGGGAGGAGCCTCGCACATGCCTTCTATCGTCATCGCGAGCGAAGCGTGGCGATCCCGGGGCCGCACGGCGCAGTACGGTCGGCCCCAG